>CAXXPB010000009.1:0-83626 GCA_963678825.2 uncultured Microbacter sp.
TAAGATTAAAATTTATGTGTGCAATTGTAGCAAAATTTAACGACAGCAACAAAAAAAATCCCGCAGAGCGATTAACCCTGCGGGAGCGATATATTTCAACGATATCAGATAATTACCAGTTGAATTACAGACTATTACAGACTATCGCCGAAATCGGCACGGAATTTAGCCACCAGTTTTTGCGGCCAGTCGGATGTCGGTTCCAGTTTACCCATAAAGAAACGCAAAACAGGAGGTTCGTAATAGAATTTCAAACCACCGATCATTTCTTTGTTGTCATACAACCATTTCAAACGGTCAATAACATATTTCACCTGCGAAAGAGTGAACACACGACGCGGTACAGCCAAACGAAGCAGCTCCATATCGGCATAAGTTTCGTTACCATTTTCATCACGCTGATTTGACACAGAACCGCGCTCCATACCACGAACTCCCGAAATAAGGAAGAAAGCAGCAGCCAATGCGCCTGCCGGATATTCCGTTTGCGGCAAGTGTTTACAGAACGACATTGCATCCACGTGAGCACCTAACACGCCCGGAGGTGTAATCATCGGAATGCCTAATTTCATGGCCTCTTCCACCAGATATTTGATAAACGAAGGACTTTGTGATATCATCGTTTCATCCAGTGTTTCATAAAGACCGACTGCCATAGCTTCCACTTCGCGGATAGAAATACCACCATAGGTAAGAAATCCTTCAAACAAAGGAATCAATGCCTCAAGTTCTTTATATATCGTCAAATCATTGGTGCAAATACCTCCGCCACGTGAAGAGCTTAACTTACGGGCTGAAAAATAAATAAGATCGGCCATTCCGGTGAATGTCAACAGAATTTCCGCCATCGACTTATCTTTGAATTCAGCTTCGCGTTGTTTCACCAGATAAGCATTTTCGCCCAGCAGACTGGCATCCAAAACAAGACGGATACCATACTTATTAGCAATAGCTCTAACATCACGCATATTCTGCACCGAGAATGGCTGCCCGCCAATCAGGTTGGTCGAGGCTTCCATACGGATGTAAGGAATGTTTTCTTTGCCATATTTTTGAATGCACTCTTCCAGTGCCTCAATATTCATATTTCCCTTAAAGGGATGATCCGAATTAATTTTATAAGCTTCGGGATAAAGCAATTCCGAAATCTGTCCGCCACACTCGGTAATGTGAGCCAATGCTGTTGTGAAGTGATAGTTCATCGGAACCATGCTGCCTTTTTTCACATAGGCTACACCCAAAATATGCTCAGCTGCACGTCCCTGGTGAACAGGGAGCAAATATTTTTTTCCCAAAACATCTTCAACCGCTTTTTGCAAACGGATAAAACTCTGCGAACCGGCATAAGCATCATCGGCAATCATCATTGCAGACAGCTGTTTGTCGCTCATAGCATTTGTACCGCTATCGGTCAACATATCGAGAAAAACATCGGTTGTATTCAGTTGGAATGTATTAAATCCGCCTTCGTACAAGGCTTCCAATCGTCTTTCAATAGGCACTAAATGAAGTTTTTGTACGATACGTACTTTGTGCAGTTCGAGTGGAATATCTTCTCCACTATAAAATTTTACTGCACTCGAATTCTGTGATAATGAGTCCATTAGTTTAAATAGTATTAGATTTATCAGTTAATTTGTAATGTTCGCAAGGTAAATAAAATATCTTGATTTTTTCAACAATACCATCCTTAAAAGTTTCAATTATCAATAAATTTATATTAAATGATTCGTTTTTTCAATTCAATGATTCAAAACAGCATATCAATGGCTTGTTTCGAACCAACAATTAAATACAAGTCAGAAAATTTCCGAGACAATAGACATTATACCGGTTAATTCATTTCTTAATTTTTGCACTTGACCTCTCCCCTGACCCCTCTCCCGAAGAGAGGGGGAAAATCTGCAAAATGAATTGAATTCTAAAGATTTCACTGTCTTGCTCCTCCTCCCCTTGGGGGAGGAGGTTGGGAGGAGAGGTCTGCAATTGAGATTTATATACACTTAATCGATATAATGTCTAATATGAATTAACAACTCTTCTGTCACTTCCTAAATTTTATTGTCGAGCATGGAAATTCGCCTTTTATGCGCTATCTTTGCACCGTTTTTATTAAATGAGCAAAACAGACAAATTATTGATTAATATGAGTATTCAAAACAACAAAATGGTTTCTGTAACCTACGATTTGTATGTCGGTGGAGAAAACGAGGAACCCGAATTAATGGAGCAGGCAACAACACAGAATCCACTCACATTCTGCTTTGGTATTGGCATGATGCTTGCTGAATTTGAAAAGAATTTACACGGACTCAAAGTTTCAGATACTTTCGACTTTAAAATAGACAGCGCAGACGCATACGGAGAATATGATGACGAAAACCTGGTAGATCTGCCACGTCATATTTTCGAAGTAGACGGCAAACTGGATGAAAACATGGTTTTCGTAGGTAACGTTGTTCCTTTGATGGATGCTGATGGCACACGCATCAACGCTCAGGTTGTTGAAGTCGGCAACGAAACAGTTAAAGTTGATTTCAACCATCCATTGGCTGGTGAAACCTTGCACTTCAAAGGCTCTATACTGGAAGTTCGTGATGCAACAGAACAAGAACTGGCATCCTTTATGGGTGGTGGTTGCAGTGGTGGCTGTTCAGGTTGTGGCGGTGATTGCGGTGACGACCATGATGCTGAAGGTTCAAGCTGTGGCTGTGGCGACGATTGCGGCTGCAAATAAGCATTCCACAGAATAATCTTACACGAGGTGAGAGGTGAACAATCCTGTTGCAGGATGCCGTTTCACTTCTCACCTTGTTTTTTTATGATTGAGTACAACGCAGCTCATTTTTGCAAGACTCTGATCCTTTAATCCTCGTTACTCATTATTCACTTCTCATCCTTACATTATGTCCAATACTTTCGGAAACATATATAAATTAACCTCTTATGGCGAATCGCATGGCGCTGCCGTAGGTGGAGTGATTGACGGATGCCCTGCCGGTATCGAAATCGACATGGAGTTTATTCAAAACGAACTGAACCGGCGTCGTCCGGGACAGTCAAACATTGTTACTCCACGTAAAGAGCCCGACGAAGTGGAATTCCTTTCCGGTATTTTTGAGGGCAAAACAACGGGTGTACCTATCGGATTCATCATTCGCAACACCAACCAGCATTCATCCGACTACGACAATCTTCGCGAAACTTACCGCCCTTCACACGCTGATTTTACGTATCAAACCAAATACGGCGTTCGCGATTACCGTGGAGGAGGCCGTAGCTCAGCTCGCGAAACCATTGCACGAGTGGTTGCCGGAGCTATTGCCAAACTTGCGCTCCGTTCAACCGGGGTTCAGATCAATGCATTCACCTCGCAGGTTGGTTCCATTGCGCTTCCGGGCCGCTATACCGATTACGATCTGAGCAAAACGGAAGAGAGTATTGTTCGCTGTCCGGATTCTGCCACATCCGATAAGATGGAAGAATTGATCCGCGAAATACGTAAAAACGGAGATACCATTGGTGGTATTATTACCTGTGTGGCCAAAAACGTCCCTGTGGGTTGGGGAGAGCCTGTATTCGGAAAGCTTCATGCCGCACTGGGAGGCGCCATGCTCTCAATCAACGCTGTAAAAGGGTTTGATTATGGAAGTGGCTTTGATGGCATCCCCTACAAAGGATCGGAATCCAACGACGTTTTCATCAATCAGGATGGTAAAATAACAACGACCACCAACCGTTCCGGAGGTATTCAGGGCGGTATTTCCAATGGCCAGGACATCTATTTCCGGGTGGTATTCAAACCGGTTGCCACAATTCTGATGGAACAAGACACCGTAGATATCCATGGCAATGAAACAGTCCTGAAAGCACGCGGTCGTCATGATGCCTGCGTTCTGCCCCGTGCCGTTCCCATTGTGGAAGCTATGACGGCAATGACCTTGTTGGATTATTCGTTACTGGCTAAGACCAACCACTGAACAATTGACAATTGAAAGATTTACGATTTACCATTGAACAACCCATTTGTTGAATGACAATCAAATACTTCCGCCATGAAAAGTTTTATTATCAAATCCGGCATTATCGTTGCCTTATTGCTTAGTTGCCATTTTACTCACGCGCAGGATTGGCCTAATTTAAGCAGATTCTCCAACGAGAATGCAGCACTGAAAGCACCTGCAAAAAATGAAGCGAGAGTTGTCTTTATGGGAAACTCCATCACTGAAGGATGGATTAAGAAACATCCTGACTTTTTCGCCGGCAAACCATATCTCGACAGAGGAATCAGCGGGCAGACCACCCCGCAAATGCTGGTTCGTTTTCGTGCAGATGTCATCCACCTGCAACCTAAAGTTGTGGTAATACTTGCAGGCACAAATGACATTGCAGGCAACACCGGCCCGTCAACACTGGAAATGATAGAAGACAATATTGCCTCGATGACCGAAATAGCTCAGGCCAACGGGATCAAAGTGGTTCTTTCGTCTGTACTGCCCGTATATGACTATCCATGGAAAAAAGGTCTGGAACCTGCCCAGAAAATCATTGCTCTCAATGCATGGATCAAAGAATATTGCGCAAAGAAAAAGATCATTTATGTGGATTATTTCAGTGCAATGGTGGATGAACGCAAAGGATTAAAAGCTGAACTGACTTACGATGGTGTTCACCCCAACCTTGCAGGCTATCTGGTGATGGAACCTTTGGTTGAAAAAGCAATCCAAAAAGCTTTGTCAAAATAAAAACCGTTGCCTATGCAATCTTCAAACAGTCGCATAGAAGTGCTGCAAGGCGACATCACAAAGGTTCATGTTGATGCCATTGTGAATGCTGCCAATTCGTCACTTATGGGAGGCGGAGGCGTGGATGGTGCAATACATTGTGCCGGAGGACCGGTAATTCTCGAAGAGTGTAAGCTGATTGTTGCCCGTCAGGGAGAATGTCCAACTGGAAAGGCCGTAATCACAACTGGAGGGAATCTGCCCACTAAATATATCATTCACACCGTGGGACCGGTTTGGCACGGCGGCAGCTATCACGAAGCAGAAAAGCTTGCCGAATGCTATCGAAATTCATTGACACTTGCCCTCCAAAACAACTGTAAAACCATTGCGTTCCCCAATATCAGCACCGGAGTCTATCACTTTCCGAAACCCGAAGCGGCAAGCATTGCTGTGAAAACCGTAACCGATTTCCTTGCCATCAACCCAACCATTGAAAAAGTAATTTTTGTCTGTTTCGATGAAGAAAATGCGCAATTAACACAAGAAGAAATTAACAAAATATGAATATTTTAGTCACCTATGCCATCCCTCAGGAACGTGTTGCTGTTTCTTTGCCTGATTGCACCATCACTTACTGTGAAACAGGAATTGGAAAAGTAAATGCTCTGTTGTCCGTAATGGATGCAATCGCTAATGCAAAACCCGACCTGATTCTCAATATAGGGACAGCTGGCTCAGTCGACCGCGAGGTAGATTCTATCGTAATTTGCGATACGTTTGTAGATAGGGATATGAAGAAGTGCAAGGATTTTGGAGCAACTTATCACCTTGATTTCAAAGAGGAACTACAGAACATTCCCGTTATCAATCATTGGAATAAGAACAACACCTGCAATACGGGCGACTCTTTCGTCACCCGCGTAATTGATGAAGCTGACGCTTTTGACATGGAGAATTTTGCCGTAGCTGCATTGTGCAAACGGCGAAACATCCCGTTCGTTTCGGTGAAATACATCACCGACAAAATTGGCGAAAACTCCGTAAAACATTGGGAAGATAAGCTGGAAGATGCCAACGCTGGCTTGCAGGCTTTTTTCCATAGCCAGAAATAAGTTTCATTTGCAATAAGAAGCTGTTTTCATTTCTTATCCGACGTAGACAGAGCCATCGGAACCCCAATTCGTTTTACACGCTACGGCGAACCTGAGGATCATAACTCCGTCCTTCAGGGCGGAGCAAGGCGAGCGCAAACCAAAGCGGCTTTAGCCATGATAATAAACTCCATCAGGGCTAAAGCCCAGAAAGGATAAGGATTCAATGCCTCCGCCCTGAAGGACGGAGTTATGAATCAGCTACCAAACAAATTGAATATCAACGAAGTTAATGCCCCTTTTGGCGCATGTTTAGCAATAGCGTAATTTGAACTATTTAATCTGCCATACTTACGCCATTCAGTAGCCGGTTCCTGTCAAAATTTTTCCCGCAAAGAGTCAATGTATTTTTTCGTGTTTTCATCTTGTATGGGGAAGACTGTTTCGGGCACGTATTGATTGAGAAGACTGAATATTTTTGATGCAAAATCTTTATCCTGATGCATCACCTCATCAATTTTGACTAACATATTTGTGCGAATCATCTCCACGACACTCATCTCTTCATCACTATTCTTATTGACCAGTGGTATCAGTTTGAGTATCTTTTCAATTTCTTTCTGATAACGGCCATTATTCCACCCTGGTTGGCCATTTATATTAAGCCTGTCGGTCAATATTTGCGTTGCAAAATAAGTATCGAGCGACAATCGGGTATTTTCCGCAAAGCCGACAGTAAAATTCACATCTCTGCGCCATTTATTTTCCCGTAACATACTAAGCAAAAGCCTGTCGGAGCGCAGCAGATACTGCCCGTAATAGCTTGGAGAAACGATCCATTCAAAGTCGCCAATCACAACCACCGAATCATTCCATTGACAATACTCCACGGTATCGAGCATTGCCTTTGGCAGATCAAAACGAACATTTTCATTTTTAGTCAGAAAATCAGGATACCATGAAGTCCCGAGCAAACTTACATCAAGTACCGAAACATCTTTGCGATATTGCTCCATATGGTGCAAATACCAAAGAGGAATCGTAAAATTATCTCCCGACGATATAAGGATTGAATTGGGAGCACACAAGTCTAACAGAGCTTTATTAACAGACAACCAAAAGTCGCTAAAGCCACCCCGTTTACGTCCTTCATTGAATGCCCAAGTGGCAGAATCCGGCTGATTATTGCACCAATACGACATAGCCAGAGAGCCCCATTCTGATGATATTTTTGAATACGGATCAAGAGCCAGTTTATCACCTGTATAATGCGGAGACAATTTTGTAACAAGACCAAACTCATCGCTCGCCTTGATGGTCAATGCCAATTTTACGTGATTCATATCCCTGCCGTCTTTGGCATTGAGCCGACTGTAAGCATATCCTAAGAAATAGTGCGCTTCGGGATTCTCCGGTTGTAATTTAACCGCTTGTTGTAAATCTTCAACCACTTTACTGTAATCAACCGAATCGGTATCGGCCACAAAAGCACTTTTACTTTTCAACATTAACGTATCGAAGTCAGCTGCCTGTAAAAACAGAGGCAAGCTCACGAAGCAAAAGAGAGACAAAAGAAAAAACTTCATATTTCCAAGATTAAATCCGGTTTAGCTCACAACCGGATAACTATTTATAATTTTGCAATTTAGACCACAAGTGACACTTCCACACTTTCTACGATAGCTGTTTCTGACAGTTTATTTCGCGTTACAGTAAGCCATGTACAAGGTAAGGTTAGCCCAATTAGCATATCTACCACAGCCACATCTTCAAACTGACCGTCAACGATAAACGTCAGACCATTTCTTTGCGACGATGCAATATACTGCTCCACTTCAAAAGGAGACAGAAAGCCAACGCTATGTAATTCTCCATCAAAACAATAGGTTTCGTTCGGCATTGTCTTCAGAAACGCTTCTAACCCACCCTTATATTTAGTCTTGATAACTTTATCACGAATCACAACACAAGTACCTTTAACCGGAATAGCCATAGAAACAGATTTAATAGTAATTTATTTTACGTTCAATCTCAGAGACAACGACATCCGGAGCATATTCAGTCTGTTTGATCCAGTTATCCGCCGAGTCATACTGATATTTATAAGAAAGCCTCTTAATTAAGTTATTGCCGGCATCATATTCTGCAATATCAATCAAGTTCCTCCGATCGTCATATTCATAGATAATTTTTGAAGGTCGAATCAGTTTCATCCGTGGATTCGCATAAAGCTGCTTTTCTTTCAGTAATCCCGACTCATTGTATAAGCAGGACTCCTTCATATCCATAATTCCATCAGCGGCGTAATAGATTGATTCTTTTAATTTTCCACCCGTATTGTACAGAAACACATACTTAACAAACAAACTGTCATCTGCATTATATTTATATTCTACGGTTTTAGACAAAACGCCTTTATTAGAGACCGAACGACTACGTACTTTTCCTCCCTCTTCCCGGACTGTTTCGATACTATCTCCCAAATCGTTGTAATGATATACAACTTTTCTGTTTCTCATTGACAAACGAATAATAACATTCGTCTTTTTTGCCTCAACAACCATTCTCCCTTGATTATCATACTCAAAAGCAGTTTCTTCTATCAATACGTTATCCTTGGTAAAAGATCTCTTTTCAGAAACATGTCCGGCCTTATCGTACGCATTAACAGTTCTACTCCAGGCAGCGTTCAACAGGTCGAAATCATATTCATTGGTAACATAGCCTGCTTTATTAAAGTCGCGTGTATGTTTGTACTTCTGTACTTTACGGAACTTTCTATCGTATTTCGCATCCATAACGGATGTAATTTCCGTCATCGAGCTGACCGATCCGTTCATGTGAAAACGGCGTAGGTCATTGTTTTCTACAGGCACTTGCATCTCTCTTGCAGCGCAGCTACCTGATTGCACAAACAGAGCAACAGACAACGCCAAACCCATTAATATTCGTTTTGCATCTAACAACATTACCGGCTTCATACTATTTTCCTGTTTTTCTTTCCAATAATCGAATAATTGCACAACTGTAAACAGAGAGGAAATCAACAATACTACTTTTCAATTGCGATATACCCCCATTTGCCGTTTTTGCAAACAGCCGCTAATCCTTCTGAAATGTTCGAAGCTCCATCAAATTGAAAGTCTATGACAACACGACCACTCTTATCAATAAAACCATACTTCTCATTCTTTTTTGCAACGGCCAACCCGTCACTAAAATCGGATGCTTCATCAAACTGACGAGCTATAACAAGTTTGCCATTTTTATCATTATATCCATATTTACCATCGAGCCATCTCTCCAGTGCCATACCTTCATGAAATTGCCAGACATGAGCATAGCGAGTTTCATGAATCACTTTACCTTTCTTGTCCATCCAACCATATCCACCTAAACCAGACTCTTTAAAAGAGGCCAACCCCTCATTAAAATCGTTGACAAAATTATAGTCCAACTTCACAACCGTATTTCCGGCTTTATCAATAAATCCCCACTTATCGCCCTGGCTAACTGCCGCCAGACCTTCGTGAAAATCGCGTAAATTTTCAAATCGGGGTGAAATAATAACAGTCCCTTTTTTATCGATATAACCCCATTTATCATCTTTATTTCTAACCCGAGCCAGACCTTCAGAAAAATCACCAACTTCATCAAACTGAAAATCAATAACTACCTTGCCTTTTTTATCGATAAAGCCCCATTTCCCGTTTTCACTAACAGCCGCAAGTCCTTCGTGAAAGTTTTTGGCTGCAAAAATCGATATAGCTTTCATCACGTAGTCCGGGTTTTGGGCAAGCCTTAGACTTTTTTTCCACTCTTCGGGCACTCCTCCATATTGCAAAGCAATAACAAGATTCCCCTGCTCATCAATATAACCCCACTTATCGCCCTGGCTAACTGCCGCCAGACCTTCAGAAAAATGGCTTGCCAATTTATACGCTTTAAATGGGACAACAACATTTCCACGTTTATCAATATACCCTACGCCCTCACTATTGACAACGGTGGCTAAACCCTCATGAAAATCACCACATTTTTTATATTGATAATTTATCATCAGCTTACTTTTCCCCTGTGCACTAACACCCTGTACCATCATCATGGCAAGCAACAAACAGATCAATTGTTCTATTTTCATACAATAATATTTTTTAAGAAAGTACAAAAACACGTTCAACGTAAGCTAATTGATAAATCAGCGAAGCCAACTTCATGTTGCTGCTATTATTTTCCAATTAAAGCGCGCTCCCACTCTTGCCTTTCTCGATTAAACTCCAATTCGGTCATCTCTTTTCCCTTGGGATTATAGTATCTTTTATCATTGGTTTTCACATTGTTTCTATAATAGGTTCTTATTGTTCCTACAAACGAAAGGTAAAAGTCCACATAATCAATACTTCCGTCTTTCTTATAATAAGTTACTTCATCACCCTTCCTACCATTATCATACTGTCTGGAAGTTTTAGCTCCCTCTTTATCATAGAAAAACCATATTCCATCTTTATATATTGATTTTTCCGTTCCTTTCGATTCTATTTTACCATTTGGGTAATATTTAGTAACGCTGCATGTATTGGATCTACTGTCGTAGTCTTGCTCCGACTGTACTTTACCATTTTCATAATACGCTCTCCACAAGCCATCACGGCTGCCATTTTTATAGCGCCCGCGGGTTTGAACCTGTTGATTAGGATAATAGCGGGTATACTCTCCTACAGGAGAATCATCGGAATAGTAACCGTCTTCCAAAACCATATTTTTCGAATTCGTTGTCACCCAATGCCCTTCCTGCTTATCATTTTTGTATTGTCCGGTTTCCAGCTCAAAATCATTCTTATCATCATTAAAAGTCCATCTTTTATATCCTCCATTCTTTTCTTCTTCAGCATTCACACTGTACTCTTCCTTTGGATGTCCATCCTTTTGCCATATTTTAACACTGCCGATTAGCACATCCTTATCGAAATTAAATTCCGCCATTTTTTCTCCACTGGGATACAACAACACCCATTTACCAACCTTTCTCGATTGATTATCAATTTTACCATACATTTTGGCTCCATTCGTATCAACGATTACGGTATCCTTCTGTGCAAACACAGAGCCTGCATAACCAAGGACTAAAGCCACAAGGAATGCTCTTTTAAGAGTCTTCATAAATGAATAATTTAACGGAGTTTCAAATCTGACTGTTTGTATTATAATTTGCTCATAATTTTACCGTTTCCATTCACTATGACGATAGCATAGAGTAATCTCTCCATCTGTAGTGGATGCTGGTCGTTGTGTGGCATAACGCGGTGACAATGCCGCCGGTTGATACGAGCATTGAACGGTATAATTTACGGTACAACTGCTATCTTTTGTGCTGACAGTTTTCTTGTGAATCAGAATGGTATCTACTGTTACCAGTTCAACACCATCCATCTCATTTTGAGCGGTATATTGTTGGATAATTATCTGCTTTACAACAGAATCAGGAGGAATAAGTGAGGTTGATGTATTTCCGCCTGAGCAAGAAATAATAAAAAGAAAAAGAAGAGAGAATAACCAATTTTTCAGGGAGGGGAGGAATGCCAAAGGGTTTCTCATTCTGGGTTATTTTAATGCTTCACCTTGAAGTTTTAATCCGGGATAAGACATACGACTGATAACAAAACTCTCTTATTCACACAGTTATTCATCAGAGAGGGAAAGTTTCAAATTTGTTCTCTGTTGCAAAATTAATACTATTTTTTTATAATTCTTTAAAAGCAACGCAACAAGGTGAAATTTTCAACATTATCCATGGCCGTGCAAACGACAAAGGAAATCACGTTTGAATAATGAAGTGTTCAATCCGATTCATGCACTCCAACCCATCCTGTTTCATCGCTGGCAATATAAGGCGGACGAAGCAGAGACAATCCGGATAATTGAGATAAAGCATCCGACTCCTGTTCGTCGGCAACGGCTATCCATAAATAGTCTTCACGATCATCATCTCCGCCAAAACGCATCTCTTCTTCAAAACTGTAATGAAAAAGACAGCCATATTTATCTTGCACCAGGCATCGCTCCGAATGAGATCTGTCCCAATAAGTTTTAAGCACTTTCGTCTGTTTTAGCAATGCAAGAGAGTATTCTTTGCTGAAGAAAGTAAATGTATCGTTGTTCATATAGAAATCTGTTTTTATTATTGGCTGACCGACTGATGCGACTGAATTACCTTCCACTGATTATCTATTTTCTTGTAGACAAACGACCAGTCAAATTTTGTGGCAACGACAGTACCATTCTTCAGATCAATCTGGGATTCTCCGCAAGCCGTTAGCAGCACTATAGAATCGGACAATACCGTAATTTTCTCTTTCTGAACAACGATGTGTTGCCCGGCCACCCCCGACGAGCGTGACTTGAGCAAATTAATCAACTCATCATATTTCTCATAATAAATTCCGCCAACAATAAAACCCGCATTATGCCTGTCGTCCACACCTGAGGTAAGCTTATCATAATCCAGAATTTCGGCAGCTTTAATCATTTCACGAAAAATAGAATCCACCCGGATTTCAATCGCTTTGGACTGACAGGTTTGTCCGGCTGCAAAACCAATGCAGCCCAATGGGAATAGTCCCAACCATAAAACAAGTACAGTTTTTTTCATATGCTAAATTGGATAAAGGATATAAACTCAGAGAGTGGGTTTAAATACATGCTTTGTGTGACTTGACTCCCCCTCCCTATACAAGCGTGCCCCTTTGGTGCGAGTTTAGCGATAGCATAATTTGTGCCCAAAACCAGAGTGGATTGCATCCACAAACAACATTCAGCAAAGCTAAATTCCACTGGAACGGATGGTATCATAACTCCGATCTTCAGATCGGAGTTTCTGAGTTCTTATCCTATACGGGCTTTAGCCCTGAAGCGCTTGTAGTTCTACCCCAAACCCCTACAGTGGCTTCCATCTGCTCGCTAAAACCGATTTCATTTCTCAAACTTTCCTGTTTGCGCCGTCCCCAGATCCCCTGAAGGAGAATCGAAGATCAGGAACTCTGTTTATTTACGATCCAGTTCACATAGTTTCTGCTTAATTTCCCTTATTACTTTGTCAATATCATCGAACACCTCTTCATTTCGAAAACGAATGACTGTAATACCAAAACGCTCAAGTTCGGCAGTACGGCCGTCATCATAATCATGTTGAGATGTATGAATTTCCCCGTCCACCTCTATAACCAGTTTAGCAGGATAACAATAAAAATCGACAATAAAAATATCAATCGGATGCTGAGGCTTAAATCGCACTCCCAGTTGATTGCGTCTGAGTTTCTCCCAAAGCATCTTTTCCGCCTGAGTCATATTTTCCCGTAACTCTTTTGCCTTTGCAAAAACCGATGGCAAAGCGTTATAATACATGGTATGTTCTACTGTATTCTTTTGAAGCATAAATGTAAGATTCTGCTCTACCCCAAACCCCTACAGGGGCTTCAATCTGCTTGCCAAAACCAATCTCATTTCTCAAACTTTCCTATTTGCATCGACCACAAGTCCCCTGAAGGGGATAGGGGTAAGTTCTTCCTTTTGACAAGCACATGTCAGGAGATCTGCGCTAGCAGCGAGGTTATTGTATCCGAAAGTTGACCGGACATTCAACATAAAGTGGAATCTCTTTGTTATTTAATTTCCCTGGTTTAACATGTTTGATTCTATAAATAACTCTGAAGGCTTCTCTGTCCAAATCCTCATCCACACCTTTCAGAATACTGACATTTCCAATCTCCCCATTAGCATCAATGGTAAATTGAAGTATTACCTTGCCCTGTATACCTTTTTCTTGTGCTTTTGTTGGATATCTTACCTGATCAAAAATCCAGTAGGCAACATCGGTTTTATTGGATGTGCCGTATTCCGGCATTTCAAACGTACCTTCCATCCCATCTTCTAACAATTTATGGGTTATCGGATTGACCGCACAGTAACCATCCGGCTTAAATTTGCCATATTTCAGTGTAAAATTATAATCCATCTGATACTTTAGCTGACCATTGTCATTATAGAAATTCCAGATTCCCGCAGGACGATCATTGACATATTTCTTCTCCCATAACACTTGTTGTGCTGAAAGATTAGTGAACGTAATGTGTTTAATACTGTCATTTTCAAATTCGGTACATTCTTTGTATTTACCTTTTGTTTCCGAGGTTTTCTGGCTCTGCCAAATATCTTTGTAATACTTACACTCCATCTTTTTTTGAGCATAAATGATAGAAAAAGAACTGAGCAGAATAATAATTAGGTGTGTACGTTTCATAGTCTATAATTAAAAAGAAATCATTTACAATTGCTAAGATCACTCAACAAAGAACACAGCCGACAAAGCCCTATAAATCCCCGCTACGTCCGGTCGATTGCAGTGCGTGGTATAACCTTGTGATCTATTTATTATCTCGTTGGTTTCATATGACTCTATTGGTTTGCTCACGCGATGCATTAACTCCGTTGATTTTCAATTTCCACGAGAGCAGGGGTAATATTCAGTTCTACCCCAAACCCCTACAGGGGCTTCCATCTGCTTGTCAAAACCAATCTCATTTCTCAAACTTTCCTGTTTGCACTGGCTCCAAGTCCCCTACAGGGGAATCGAAGATCAGCGAAGCTAATTAGGGGTAAAGATGCCTTGCGATATTCTTCCTTTTGATTAGCACGGTTCAGGAGAACCGCGCTAGCGGAGGGGAGTCTCCGAAATCTTAACCTGTTCGGGCTTTAACCCTGATGTATTTTATTATCATGGCTAAAGCCTCCATTGTTTGCTTTCATCTTATGCTCCGCCCTGAAGGACGGAGTTATAATAGCCCTGCTGTCGCACCTATTGAAAATGAAAAAACCACACCCTGCTTTGTTGATTCTACTATTTCAAAAACATTGCCGGGTTCTAAAACCTCATATTTATGATGGAATTTGCCGGTTCTATCCTATCGTTTGGCTTGCTCACGCGATGCTATCGCGCGAGAGCAGGGATTCATTATACTTCTAAATTGCCGTTCCTCTCAAACTGGAATGCGTGTCTACCATCTTGTTATACTTACTCTAAATGGTTCTTGGCCTAAATATTTTCATTGCATCCAATAAAGCCTTTCTCGTTAGTATCAGATAGTTTCCCATTAAAGCAAATTGTAATTCAATCTGATTGCCTAATTCATAAATTTGAGATGAAGCATTCATTACTTTTATCGCCATAAGCACAACGTTCGTTGCATCAATCAAGTATTTTTCTTCTGCGATTAGCGGATTAAGTGCTATCTTTTTTAAGAATTCTACCACTTGTTTTATTTGTACAGAAGAAAACGTATCCCTAAATGCAATATTTCTAAGCGCATATTGAAAAATATGTTCATGGCCTTTCTTATTTTGTGTAATATAAGCATCATATAGTATTTGATCATCGATAGTCAACCCTACATATTTTTGATCTAAAAGATATTCATAAATTTCTTTCTTCTTGTCTCCAAATTTATCAATTAGATACATTTCTGGACTCATGATTTTATCAGAAATACCTGGCAGTAATTTTCTATAGCTTAAATCATCAGACAAAATTATATAACCATCCCGCTGACCTAAAAATACCGTATCAACCATGCATTCAAAAGGAAGTTCAACTTTTCCTTCATCATATAATGGCCTTATCATGTCAATTTTTTCTTCTGGAGTTATTTGTTTTGTATGCACTTTAATCCAGTTCAAAAATTTCTGAAAGAAACTAATTCGTGATTGATGGTAATCGTCACTAAAAGATATAGGAACAACCCTATTTTCAATAATATGAATAGACATATTAGATCGACTACTTTCTTTCGCTTCAACAATAATTTTTTCGACCACATGAATAAAACTTTTGGGAACAATATATTTTGCAAAAGGCAAATTAAGCTTGTCCTCTAACTGATAAAACAAGATAGCACTTGTAAAATCAAGTACAATCTTATAATCATCAAAAACAACAAATTGTTTGATTAAAGGAATTGGAAATATAAGAAATCCATCACTCTGTTGAGAAGTTAAATATGCGTAAGCTTCTATGAAATTGCCCTTAAAATTACCCATCACTAACTCTGTAAATGAAATAGAGTAATGATTGTATTCTCTTATATTATTGTCGAAATGATTTTTATGCTCTTCTTGATCTTGTCCAAAAAGTTCAATAATTTGCTTTTGGAAAGATTCAATGTTATTATCCTTGATACTAATTGACTCCATTGGTAAATTCGAGAACGGACTATTAGTCTGCGCACAAATTTCATCAAACAAAGCGAGATATTTATTCATGATTCGAACCACCCGTACAGTTTTCATTATATTACTAAGAGCTGATTTAATCGTAAAAGTTTCTCCTTTGGTTTTTCCTAACGATTGCTCTATTAATGTGTTTCCAGAATGAACTTGTATCAATTCCTGTTGAGTCTCTCCATTTATTTCAAATCTCACATAGACACCTTCTTTAACCACATCATAATCAATAAAAAAATTTGGAGGATATTGAAGAGTGGCTGTAAAATAGGCCATTCTGGCAGATACATTATCTGGATTTTTAGCCGTTTCATAAAGAATATCTAACGACTCTTGAAAATATTGTTTATGTAACAGTATACCAGCGACATTTAGAGCATGTTCTGCCTTTTGAAATTTAAAAGATTGAATAATTGGTATTTGAGACGCTAATTCATCATCATATTGCAATTGATATAATGCAACTATATAGCGAGTATAAAATAATTCATCATTAGGTAAGTGAGCAATAGCATATTTTGTAATTTGATATACCGATTCTTCATCATCCAATATTTGCCGTAATTCAATTTCAATTTTTAAAAAATACGGATTAAAGGGAAAGCTTTTTCTCCACACTTCAAGTATTCGAAGTAATTCATTTTGCTTATCCTTTCTGTGTTTGTTGAGAGCTTCAATATAAATAGCTATATCCTGAGATGGTTTAGTTTCATCTAAATATGATTTTATATATTGAATACACTCTTCATAATATCCACTTTCAAATAGAATAAATGCAATGTGTTCATTAAGTTCGGGTTCTTGTCTTAATTTTTCAGACAATGAATTAATTTCTTCAATTAGAATAGGAGAATCTGCGATAGCGCTTTGGACTAAAAGACTCAACAGTTTGTGATAGTCTTCATTAGTGTATTGGGCATTTTGTATACAAGTTCGTACTTCGTCAATATCAACTCGATCTGTTTTGAGTAATGGTTCGAGATAGCGACAGATTTGAGCAATACAAAAAGAATCAATACCTGAAGGACAACCAAAAAGATCTTGGACATCAACTGCACTATTTGGAATCTGCGTCTGACAAAAGATTTTCAGTAAGACAATGTTATAATCAACGAGTTCATTATGTGATTCAATAAAATCTAATCCTCTTTGCACATTATCATATTTTTGAAGAGAATTTGCCATTAACAAAGTATATAAGGGATCTTTTATTGGCAATTTTTCATAAGCATCCAATAATTTTTCTATATCTTTTTTTTCGGTTTCTAATTCCAGCCAATATCTGAAAAAATGAATCGAATTCAAAGTATCTGAGAATTCGCTAATACAAATTGCATTACTAATTATTGTAGATAACTCATAAAAGTATTTCCATCTGTCATTGTCAACAACCGGTACTATTGAGTACATTATAGGTTCCTTTTGAAAATAATCAATAGAGATTATATTTCGGATAAAAAGCCAATGATAAATATTGTCATAATTAATCGTCTCGGGCAACTCGCCCTCTAATTTCATATCTAAATTGTCGATTAATTTATAGAAATCTATAAATTTTAGAATTAGATTTAAATTAAATATCAATCTTTTGAATCGAGGAATCTCTAATACATTTTTAGGAACCTCATTAAGTAAGAAGAATATTTTATCTGTTGACTCTTGAAATTTAATATACCAAACCTCAAGATTGTAATCATCTCTTTGTTCAATTGCGGCCTTCAGTTCTTTATACTTATCATCCTTCAATTTATAATAAGCTAAACAGGCTCTACTTTTATATTTTATATTTTCAGGTGAACGTTTATAGGCTAAAATAAAATTTTTATTAGCATTCATCTCATCATCTATAGATTCAAAACATAAAGCTTGATAAAAGAGGAGATCGGCACGCAATTTATTCGATACATGTTTTGGATTACGTTCCATTCTTTCTTCAATAGATTTAAGTCGAGCCAATGCAGTTTTAAATTTAAGAGCTTTTATTTCTATATAGCACTCTTCAATTTCTGCCTTGAATTCATCTTGAAGTAAAGGAACGACCTCAATTATGTTTAATTGAAAAGAATCAAATATCTTATCCAGTTTTTCATCAATAATAAATATTCTTTCTTTATATGTCTTCTCTATTTCAAAAGCTTTGAGCTTATTATGCTTGTTGATTTCATTACTAAAGATCTCTAGAAAATTAGAAATTTGCTCATTTGTTGGACGTAAGATATTTGGATTGTTATCTAATTCCGCATATATTGTAGACCCATCAAAAGCTTCTTCTTGAAAAAGTCTGAATTTTAACAAGACATCAAGAAGTGCCTGCGAATCATAAAATGGAAATTTTCCATCTTGAGATTCAATAGGAAATCTTGCTTCAAACGTCTGAATAGATATCCAAATTACTTTGCTTAATTCGTTTTCAAATTCATCTCGGTCTTTGAAACTATCTACTATAGTATTTAATCCCTTATTCAAAGCAAAAGATGCAATACCTTTTGCTATAAAAATCAACCCTGATTCTATGATCATGATCTTCTATTTTATTACGATTTCTACGTGTGCTTTGTTCGTACACGACTTTCTTATAAACTAAACTTTTTTCTTTCTCTCCCGCAAACTTACTGTTTTTCTTTAACACTCTAACTGTTTTTACAAATAATGAGGTAATTTTTCGTAATAATTTTTCACTACTTATCAAAAACTACTGCAAAAGATTTTGAATATCTTCCGGCAGTTTATAAAATAAAAAAGCCCTCACCGTGTGAGAGCTTTCGTTGAAGAGGCATTGCGCCTGTATTCTTTTATCGCTTCATCGACATAATCATTGTAGCGACTTCGGCTGCCTGATTTTTATTGTAGCGGAAAGTCATTTCGCGTATATTGATCAGGTCGATAATGGTACCGATACAGCATAATCCGCCGGTAAGAAAGTAAAGGATGCCCATCCCGATTTCGCCCAGCATAAAGCGCTGCAACCCCGCCACGCCCAGAAAACCGATCAGGGTCATAATCAGCATTGTCTGTTGTTCTTTGCGGCGGCCGGCGTATAACGAGATAAACTGTTGTTGCTGATTCTCTGTCATGTCTTCTGTCAGAGTCTGAATGAAAATCAGTTCATCCGGCTGCATGCCGGGAAGCATCATAAATAACTTTTGTTGATCCATGGCGTTTGTGTGATTTAAGTGTGTATAATGATTTGATTGTTGTATACAGAATAATTAGTACAGCAGGAATGCCCAGCAAATGCTCGTGAAATGACTGCGCAAAACGGAAATGCAAAGCATCGTGCATGGCATGTCCGATACCGCATCCGGGACAGGAATGGAAGCCCACCATTTTAAAAACACAGAATGAAGCACTATCCTTTGAGGTGTCCATAAAGAATAGCAAAACGAGAACGGTAAGCCAAATTGCAGGTTCTAAAAATTGTCGGAACTTATAAGGCATAACAAGATATTTACACCCTGCAAATATATGCTATTTTTCCGTCAAACAAACAACGGCATGTTATCAGTAGGAATTTTACCGGAAGCGGACTTGCTGTGTCATGTCCAGACGAAGCAAAACAAACAACATGACGGTAAATGACCAGAGCGAAGAACCACCGTAACTAAAGAAAGGAAGCGGAATACCGATTACAGGCGTTATCCCCAGCACCATCCCCACGTTTATCAATACGTGGAAGAGCATTATACTCACTATGGAATAGGCGTAAACCCGGGTAAATGTGTCGCGCTGATTCTCCGCTATCCGCATGATCCGGTAAAAGAGCAAGCCGAATAAACATAACACTCCGGCAGCACCCACAAACCCATGTTCTTCACCGATGGTACAATAAATAAAGTCGGTATCCTGTTCAGGAACGTATTTAAGTTTGGTCTGAGTACCGTTCAAAAAGCCTTTTCCAACCCAGCCGCCGGAACCAATGGCAATTTTAGACTGATTCACATTATAACCAACGCCTTTGGGGTCTTTTTCCATACCCAGCACAACCTTTATACGCGTCTGTTGGTGAGGCTCAAGAATATGATCAAAGAAATAATCGACCGAGAAACTAACGCCTATCGACCCGATGGCAAAGAGTGCCACCCAGATATACGAACGTTTACTACGATACAGAAAGAGAAACAGCAGATAAAAGGCAGCTCCAATCACGGCGATCAGGGCAAAAATCTGGTACTGGACATCGAACCATATATTGAGCAATCCTGCAATAGCAAACAGTACGACCGTACCTCCCAAAATATGGAGCATGGTAGTTCCGTCAGCTTCGTAAGCGATTACGCACCCCATCACAACAACCAGTATAAAGATAAAAGCCAGCATAAATCCCAGCGAACCCACGTTGTGATACACGGGCAGGTCACTCAGGGGAACGATGATAAGAAACAGAACGACCATACAGGCCGCCACCATCAGAAAAACACCGGGCAAACCTTCACGGTAAAGCATCAGGAAGAAAGCAAAAAACACCAGCGCCGATCCGGTTTCCGACTGAAGAATAATAAGCATACAGGGCAACATAATGAGTCCTATCGCCCCCAACGCATCACGCCGGTTTCCCATTGAGAAACCCGTCTTACTGATAAATTTTCCAAGTGCCAGAGCTGTTGCCAGTTTAGCCAACTCTGCCGGCTGAAAACTTATAGGGCCAAATACCAACCATGAATGGGACCCCTTGATATTCGGTGCTATAAATATGGTAACCAGTAGTAGCAAGAGCATTGCCCAGTAAAAAAGATTGGCCATCTGCTCGTATATTTTCCCGTCAATCAACAAGATAGAACCTGCAATTACAAGTGCACAGGCGATCCATATCAACTGCTTTCCGGAGCGATATTCAAACCCCCAAAAAGCAGCTTGGGTATAGTCGTAGCTTGCTCCATACACGTTGAACCACCCGAATATGATCATAATCAGGTAAAGAGCAACAATCCACCAATCAATTGTCTGTGCTAATCTTATTCTGCGTTCCATAATTATGTATCAAAACGGTACTTGCCATTCTATCCAGCAATTCCTGACGCTGGGGAGAAATTTTCCTGCGCAGGTAAAACTCTATCATCAAACTACTGATGGGCACTGCATAAGTAGCACCGAAACCACTATTTTCGACAATACACATAATAGCAATTTTCGGATGTACTTTCGGGGCAAATCCCATAAAAACAGAGTGGTCCTTGCGGGGTGGATCCTGCGCCGTACCTGTTTTCCCGCAAACCTCAATGCCCGGTATCTGACCTCCTTTGGCTGTACCACCCAAAATAGCCATTTCCATGCCCCGCACACAAACATCATAGTATCTTTTCTCGATGGCGGTAGTATGTTTTTCTTTGTACTTGTCAGGAATCGGTTGATTTTCAATATATTTTACCATGTGTGGAGTAATCCAATATCCACGATTGGCAACATTGGCACAAAGGTTGGCTATTTGCATGGCGGTAGCTACCATCTCACCCTGCCCGATAGAAATGGAAACCACATTGAGCGAACGCCAGCGACCTTTTCCGTGAACACGGTCGTATGCTTTTGTTGTAGGAACATTACCTCCATTTTCGTGAGGAAGATCCACTCCCAATTTTTTTCCAAACCCAAAAGTTAGAATATCCGAGCGCCACATATTAAAGGCTTCTGTAATATTCTTGTATTTATCGTTATCGAGCATGGCTCGCAAACCTGCACAGAAGTAGGCATTACATGAATTTGCAATGGCTCCGTAAAGATCTAGCGGAGATGCGTGTGAGTGACAGGCAAGATGGAAGTGCCCCACTGTATAGCCTCTGTGACATGGGAAACGGGTTCCCCCGTTAATAATTCCGTTTTGCTGAAGCACCAGTGCATTTGCCACCTTAAAAGTCGATCCCGGCGGGTAACGCGCCATCACCGTACGGTCGAGTAAAGGTTTATTCGGATTGGAGTTTAACTCTTTGAACATTGCCGAACGTTGACGTCCCACCATCAGCGTAGGATCGTAAGAAGGAGCCGAAACTGCGGCCAAAATTTCACCTGTAGAAGGATCGATAGCGACAATACTTCCCCGCTTTCCGTTCATTAACCGTTCGCCCAGCATTTGAAGCTCAATATCAAGTCCCAGCCGGAGTGTCTTACCGGCAACCGGTTCTTCGTCGTATGCACCATTGGCATAACGGCCTTTAATACGTCCGCGTGAATCTCTCAGCATTATCTGTACCCCTTTTTCACCACGAAGTTCGTTTTCATAGCTCTTTTCCAAACCGGTAATGCCTATATAGTCGCCCATCTTGTAGTAATCGTCCTTTTCGATGGTGGTACGCGAAACTTCACCGATGGAACCAAGGGCATGAGCAGCTGACTTGTAGGCATAATCGCGGATGGTTCGCTGTTGAATAGAGAAGCCGGGAAAATGGTATAATTTTTCCATCAGACGGGCATAATCATCAGCCAGCAACTGATTGACAAATACCTGAGGAGTAAAGGGCGAATAGTTGTGGTTGATCTTCTTGTCTTTGATTTCATTCATGCGGTCGACGAAATCTTCTTTTGTAATACCCAACGTATTACAGAAGTCCATCGTATCGAGCGAAGTCACCTCCTTCATCGTCACCATTACATCATACGAAGGACGGTTGTAGACGAGAAGTTTGCCAAAACGGTCATAAATCAGTCCCCTGGGAGGAAAGATAGTCCGTTTCAGGAAAGCATTCCCTTCGGCAGATTCTTTATACGATTCGGTAAAAACCTGAAGAAAAAGGAGACGGGCAATGAAGATCAGAATAATCAACGCTATCAGGCCACCGATAACGTATTTTCGGTTTTGCAGCTCATCGTTGATCATGCTTACTTAAATTTTTGGGCACTCAGCACCAGTAAAATGGTAACTACTGAGTTGATGGCTGTTTTAAGAAGTACCAGCCAGTAGTGTTGAAATGAAAAAGCTTCAAGCGTAAACAACAACAAATGAAGCACGATGACCATACAAGTCACATATTTCAGGAAAATGGGCAGGCCCAGCACTTTCACCGAAGGCTCATAGTTGGCATACATATCTTTGGGCACGAACAGTTGCAGTAAATCCTTGCGGGCAAAAGCCACAAAGACAGTTGCAAAAGCGTACATTCCGGGAGTATTGGAGAAAATATCTATCACCCCCCCCATCAGAAAAGCAATCAGAAGAGTCAGAGAGCGGTTAACGCCCGTTGGGAACGAGATGATAAACCAGATATAAATAAGAGGATTGACATATCCCAAAAAGCGGATATTATTGAAAATCAGCACCTGCAACAGCACAAGCACGATAAAGCGTAAAGTATGTTTCAACACAAGATTCGTACTCATTGCTCCTCCTCCTTCTGCACTTCACGCAGTTCTTCTTTATATTTGAATTTCACCACCTTCACGTACGAAAGAGTTCGGAAAATAGCTGCTGTTTTAGCTTCAATCGAATAGTAGCTTTTATTTTCAGGAGTAGCACACCGTGTGACATATCCGACAGGAATCCCTTCCGGAAAAATCGATGAGAATCCGCTGGTTACCAACGTATCACGCACATGAATCACAGCATGGCGGGGAACCTCATCCACTTGCACATAATCGGGATCGATGCCATTCCAAAGAAGTACCCCAAAATCATTTGACCGTTTTGATTTACAGCTAATGCGCGATTTGGAGTTAAGAACCGGGATTACCGATGCATAATGGTCAGTCACAGCACTAACCACGCCGACCACGCCCTGATTGTTGATCACACCCATTTCCGGTTCAATACCATCCAAACGACCTTTGTTGAGCGTAATAGAGTTCTTCAGCTTATTGACACTATTGCTGATTACTTTAGCAGCAATAAACTGATATTCTTTATCCGCCAGCACCAAAGGACGTCTGTCTGTGGTATCGGTAAGTTGTGCCAACTCGGCTTCGAGCCTGACAACTTTATTTTTAAGCTGATTGTTCTCGTCGGAAAGCTGTTTATTGGCTTCTGACAGGCCGAAATACTCCACGAAAGAGTTGGCTGCCGAATAGACCGAAGCCGAAATATAATTGCTCGACGATAAAAAAGAGGCACGTTGAAAACTATTTTGATTTACAATGACGACAAAAGAGATTGCCTCCAGAAATACAAAGAGGAAATAGACCCCATAGCGCATCAAAAATCGCAACAGCTGTTCCATGCCTGATTTTTATGGTTGCCTGTTATCGCAACAAGAACGAGAAACGGTTAACATTCTTCAAAGCAACGCCTGTACCACGCGCAACTGCATGGAGAGGATCGTCGGCAATGTGGAATGCAATATTCATTTTATTGGCCAAACGTTTGTCAAGGCCTTTCAACAATGCGCCACCACCTGCGAGGTAGATACCATTGTTTACAATATCTGCATAAAGTTCAGGAGGCGTTTGTTCAAGCGCACTCAGCACGGCTGTTTCGATCTTCGAAATGGTTTTATCGAGAGCATGAGCAATTTCCTGATATGAGATAGGCACTTCCATCGGAAGAGCAGTCATACGGTTCGGACCGCGTACCACAAAGTCTTCCGGAGCATCTTCTAATGAAGTCAAAGCTGCGCCTACGTTCATTTTAATCATTTCGGCAGTGCGTTCGCCCACCTTCATGTTATGCTGACGCCCCATGTATTCTACAATATCGTCAGTCAAATCGTCACCGGCAATACGAATCGACTTATTGGTAACGATACCGCCCAGAGAGATCACAGCAATTTCGGTGCTTCCCCCCCCGATATCTACAACCATGTTTCCTTCCGGAGCTTCTACATCGATCCCGATCCCGATAGCGGCAGCCATTGGTTCGTAAATCATATAGACTTCACGTCCACCGGCGTGTTCCGAAGAGTCACGCACAGCACGAATTTCCACTTCGGTACTTCCCGAGGGAATACAAACCACCATCTTCAGCGAAGGGGTGAAGAAGGTCTTCTGCGTTTGCATCATTTTAATCATGCCGCGAATCATCAGCTCGGCAGCGTAGAAGTCTGCAATCACACCGTCGCGCAAAGGACGAACGGTACGAATGTCTTCATGCACCTTTCCCTGCATCTGGCGGGCACGTTCGCCGACAGCAATCAGCTTGTCGGTACGACGATCGAGGGCAACCACCGAAGGCTGGTCCACAACGATCTTGTCGTTATGAATGATAATCGTATTGGCCGTTCCAAGGTCAATAGCGATTTCTTGTGTCAATGAAAATAATCCCATTATTCAGTTGGTTATGAATGAATTTTTATTTTTAGTCGGAGAAAAGAGTCCAATCAAAGCACTTGTCTTTGTTCTTTGCTCTTTACTCTTTGTTCTGTTATCAATGTTTGAAGTGACGGAAACCAGTCATCACCATCGACTGACCGTTTGCATCACAAGCTTCCACTGAGTCGTTATCGCGGATAGAACCACCCGGATGAATTACTGCTGTGATACCTGCTTCGTTAGCAATCTGTACGCAATCAGGAAAAGGGAAGAAAGCATCCGATGCCATCACTGCACCCTGCAACTCCATTTTGAAGTTTTGTGCTTTTTCCACAGCCTGATTCAGTGCATCCACACGTGAAGTCTGACCCACGCCGCTTGCACATAACTGTTTGTTTTTGGCAAGAACGATAGAGTTCGACTTGGAGTGTTTTACCACTTTATTTGCAAAAAGAAGGTCTTCCACTTCGGCTGCTGTCGGGGCTTTTCTCGTTACCACCTTCAGGTCTGCTTCGGTTTCGATCTTAGTATCTTTATCCTGTACCAAAATACCGTTCAACACCGTACGCGACTGTTTGGTCGGCAGTTTGGCATCTTTCTGAACTAGAATGATACGGTTTTTCTTCTGTGTAAGGATTTCGAGTGCATCCACATCGTAATCGGGAGCGATAATCACTTCAAAGAAAATCTTGGTAATTTCTTCAGCTGTTGCTTTATCGATCACGGCATTGGTAACCAAAACGCCACCAAAAGCAGAAACAGAATCACTTTCGAGAGCCGCTTTCCATGCATCGATCACAGCAGGACGCGAAGCGATACCGCAAGCGTTGTTGTGTTTGAGGATGGCAAAAGTTACTTCGTCGAAATCGTTGATCAGATTGATGGCTGCGTCAATATCCAAAAGGTTGTTGTAAGAGATTTCCTTACCCTGCAACTGTTCGAACATTGCATCGAAATCGCCGTAGAATACGCCCTGTTGGTGAGGATTTTCACCATAGCGCAACACTTTGGCATTGTCGTCGGCAGCACGGAAATAACTTCCGTCGTTACCATCGAAATAGTTAAAAATTGCGCTATCGTAACCCGAAGAAACGGCAAAAGCCTCTTTAGCGAAGAATTTGCGTTCTTTCAGCGTGGTAGAAGCACCGTTTTCGGTAATAACGTCTAACAACGGTTGATATTGTGCCTGCGATGCAACAATAATCACATCGTTGAAGTTTTTGGCAGCGGCACGAATCAAAGAAATACCGCCGATATCTATTTTTTCAATAATATCCTCTTCTGATGCGCCCGAAGCTACCGTTTGAGTGAAAGGGTAGAGATCCACAATTACCAAATCAATGGTAGGAATTTCGTACTGAGCAACCTGATCAAGGTCTCCGGCCTCATCACGGCGATAGAGGATACCACCAAAAACTTTCGGGTGCAATGTTTTAACACGACCACCGAAAATAGACGGGTAACCGGTCAGGTTTTCTACTGCTTCACAAGGGATTCCCAGGGATTCGATAAAGGTTTGTGTACCTCCGGTGGAGATAAATGTGACACCCTGTGCATATAATTCACGGATGATAACATCTAATTTGTCTTTGTGATATACTGATACAAAGGCTGTTTTAATAGGTTTTCTTTCGCTCATCGGTTGAATTTTTAATGCCTGCAAATGTACAAAAATGTTTGGATATAACAGACTCGTTTTAAAGTTATTTTGGAGGCGAAAAAAGTTGCAGACACTGCGGTTTCAGAGCTCCATCGACACTGTGCTGCCCGGCTGTGCTGCTCAACTTGCAATTACGACGGCTGTGTTGTATTTTTGTACTGGAATTTGATGACCGCCAAATCCACTTTGCAACAACATTTAAATGACTGAATTTTTAAGTATTAATTATACTATTGCCGAATTTTTAGGATATAAAATGAGTCTGGTGGAACTCCTCGGCACAGTAACCGGTATCCTGGCCGTTATTCTCGCCACCCAGTCGAACATTTGGTCATGGCCGGTGGGACTCGTCAATTTCGTTTTGGCTTTTATCCTCTACTATCAGGTAAGCCTCTACAGCGACATGTTTCTCCAGATCTACTATGTCATCACCGGAATATACGGGTGGATATACTGGTATGGCATGAAAACAGAAACGCAAACACCGATAACGCTTTTAACCATCCGGGGACGAATCGTGCATATTATACTGATGGTCGTCGGCACCATTGGCATTGGCTATTTCATGAGTCATATTCATCAGATAATGCCCTCTGTGTTCCCCACGCCGGCGGCCTATCCTTATCCCGATTCGTTTGTTGCCGTACTCAGCATTCTGGCGAACTGGATGCTGGCTCAACGCAAAATAGAAAACTGGATTGTGTGGATCGTTATCGACATCATCTGTACCGTCA
The DNA here is from genome assembly GCA_963678825.2 of uncultured Microbacter sp. Classification (GTDB taxonomy): domain Bacteria; phylum Bacteroidota; class Bacteroidia; order Bacteroidales; family Paludibacteraceae; genus Microbacter. Next base: position 27,650 of record CAXXPB010000009.1, read on the forward strand.
TGTACTGGCTGAAAGGCATCCAGTTTTTTTCGCTCGAATATCTTATTTTTACACTGATGGCCATCTATGGGTTGGCAAACTGGATAAAACTATATAGAACCAGATTTGAGAATATAACCTCTCCCCAACCCCTCTTCCAGAGAGAGGGGCAATCTGCAAACAAAGAGACAAGTCGCCGCAATCCAGAGTAACAACACCGAAGGATCAGCTCCCTCTCTTTTGGGGAGGGCGGGGAGAGAGGTCTTACACACTAAACACCGAACACTAAACATATGCTACTAAAAGACACATTACAGAATCGCATTCTCATTCTTGACGGAGCAATGGGGACGATGATTCAACGCTATAAACTCACCGAAGAACAATACAGAGGAGAGCTTTTTGCCGGTGTTTCCATTCCTCAGAAGGGGAATAACGACCTGCTTTGCCTCACGCAACCGGACATCATTTCAACAATACATCGCCAATATTTGGAAGCCGGTGCCGACATCATCGAAACCAACACTTTCAACGCTCAAGTCATCTCAATGGCCGATTACGGCATGGAAGCGCAGGTACGCGCCATTAATCTGGAAGGAGCCAGAATGGCACGTCAGCTGGCTGATGAATTTACAACCAAGAATCCGGACAAACCCCGTTTTGTAGCCGGATCTGTTGGACCGACAAATAAAACGACCTCCCTTTCTCCGGATGTAAACAACCCGGCTTTCCGTAGCGTAACCTTCAATGATCTGACCATTGCCTATCAGGAACAAATAGAAGCACTGCTCGAAGGCGGGGTAGATGCCATTTTCATCGAAACCATTTTCGACACACTCAATGCCAAAGCAGCAATTTGTGCCGCCAACCTCGCAATGGAAAAAACTGGCATTAAAGCGGCTCTGATGCTCTCTGCAACGGTAGCCGACAAGAGTGGGCGTACTCTCTCGGGACAGACCATCCGTGCGTTTCTGGCTTCCATCTCTCATGCCGATCTGCTTTCTGTGGGTCTCAACTGTTCATTCGGTGCCCGCGATCTGAAACCGTACCTCGAAGAGTTGTCGGCTTTTGCCCCCTGGTATGTAAGCGCGCACCCAAATGCTGGTCTTCCTAACCGTTTCGGAGCGTACGACGAGACTCCCGACATGATGGCCGAACAGATCAAGGAATATCTCGACGAAGGATTGGTCAATATTATCGGTGGATGCTGCGGTACGACACCCGATCACATTGCAAAATATTATACGTTGGTTGAAGGCAAAAAGGTAAGGAAACCAGCTATTGAGTCAACCAACACTCACCTTTCGGGGTTGGAACTATTGGAAATTACTCCCGAAAATAATTTCGTCAATATCGGCGAACGATGCAACGTGGCCGGATCACGCAAGTTTCTGCGGTTAATTGCCGAGAAGAAATACGAAGAGGCGGTTAGCATTGCCCGCCAGCAGGTGGAAGACGGTGCCCAAATCATCGACGTAAATATAGACGATGCCATGCTCGAAGCCAAAGAGGAGATGGTGACGTTCCTCAACTACCTGATGTCCGAACCGGATGCCGCTAAGCTGCCTATCATGATCGACTCCTCGAAATGGGAGGTGATCGAAGCTGGCCTGCAATGCCTGCAAGGGAAAGCGGTGGTCAATTCCATCAGTTTGAAAGAGGGAGAAGAGGTTTTTCTACATCATGCCCACACCATTCGTCAATACGGAGCAGCTACCGTAGTGATGGCTTTCGACGAAAAAGGACAGGCCGACACCTTCGAGCGCCGCATCGAGATTTGCGGACGTGCCTATAAAATATTAACCGAAAAGGCGGGCTTTCCGCCACAGGATATCATCTTCGACCCGAATGTATTGGCCATTGCCACCGGTATCGAAGAACACAATCGTTATGCCATTGACTTTATCCGTACAACAGAATGGATCAAGCAGAACCTACCGTATGCCAAAGTGAGCGGAGGAGTGAGCAACCTATCTTTCTCGTTCCGCGGCAACAATACGGTGCGTGAAGCGATACACTCGGTATTCCTCTACTATGCTATTCAGGCCGGAATGGATATGGGCATCGTGAACGCCGGCATGTTGCAGGTGTACGAATCGATCGACAAAGAGTTGCTCGAACGGGTGGAAGATGTGATCTTCGACCGCAGACCCGACTCCACCGAACGATTGATCGAACTGGCCGAAAAAATCAAAGCCGAAAGCAGTAACGAAACCATAGAAAAGAAGGAGGATGAATGGCGCACCCGCTCATTGCAGGAACGGCTCTCCTACTGTTTGATTAAAGGTATCGGAAATCACCTCGAAGAGGATCTGGCTGAAGCATTGACCGTTTACGAAAATCCATTGACCATCATTGAAGAGCCTTTGATGGATGGCATGAACACGGTGGGTGAACTCTTCGGACAAGGCAAGATGTTTCTGCCGCAGGTGGTAAAGACAGCCCGCACCATGAAACAGGCAGTCGCCATTTTGCAGCCGCACATCGAGGCGCACCAAAGCGGACAGGTCATACAAAAAGCGGGAAAAATAGTATTGGCAACGGTGAAAGGCGATGTGCACGACATCGGCAAAAACATTGTGGGCGTCATTATGGCCTGCAATAACTTCGAGGTAGTCGATCTGGGCGTAATGGTTCCTACCGATCGCATCATTCAGGCTGCCATTGACGAAAAAGCCGATGTGATAGGCCTCAGCGGATTAATTACACCTTCGCTGGAAGAGATGTGCCATGTAGCCACTGCCATGCAGAAAGCCGGGCTCAACATTCCGTTAATGATTGGCGGCGCCACCACATCGAAAATACATACAGCTGTAAAGATCGCTCCAAACTACACCAACAACGTGGTGGTCTACTCACGCGATGCTTCGCAGGGAGTTTCCTATCTGGGTAAATTAGTAAACAAAAACACTTACTCCGAATTTGCCACCTTTATCCGCGACGAACAGGAGAAACTGGTTACCAAAGAGGTAAAAATACCGGTTCTGCCTTTGGTAGATGCGAAAAAGAACGCGTTGAATATCGACTGGAACAATTTCACGCCGCTGCGTCCGGCTCAATTTGACCGCCAAACGCTCGACATCTCGATTGAGACGCTGTTTCCTTATATTGACTGGCGCTTCTTCTTTAAGGCATGGCGCATCACTGGCAGTTACCCGGGCATCGAAAACATTCACGAATGTCCTTCGTGTGAGCAGGCTTGGATCAACAGTTTTCCGACCGAAGATCAGGAAAAAGCGCGTGAGGCTCTGAAACTGTTCCGCGACGCAACCCGTCTGCTCAACATTCTCAACACAAAAGGAGTGAAGTCCAAAGCGGTGGTGTCGTTCTACGAAGCCAACGCCACTGATAATCGCGATGCGTTGATTATACTCAATAATAAACAAACGACTGCGCTACCGGTATTGCGTCAGCAAGCGGTAAAGCCGGAAGGAAATAACCTTTCTCTGGCAGACTTCCTTTTGCCCGAAGGAGAAAACCGCACCGACTATATCGGCGCATTTGCAACATCAGTTGCCGGTGCCGAGCAGATTGCAAAAGAATACGCGGCTCAGGGAGACGATTATTCGGCATTACTGATTCAGTCCATCTCCGATCGCATTGCCGAAGCTGCTGCCGAATGGCTGCACTTACAGGTTCGTTGTCATTTTTGGGGATATGCAGAGAACGAAGCGTTAAGCAAAGAAGAAATTCTGAAAGAACATTATCAGGGCATCCGTCCGGCGGTGGGCTACCCTTCCCTGCCCGATCTTTCATTGATCTTCGACCTTGACGACCTGTTGAATCTCTCCGAAATCGGCATTTCGCTTACTGAAAACGGAGCCATGAGTCCTAATGCGTCTGTTTGCGGGCTACTATTTGCACACCCACAATCAAGTTATTTTATGATAGGCAAAATTGACGACGAACAACGCAAAAACTACGCAGCGCAACGGGGCATCACTGTAGAAGAGTCTACCAAATGGTTGCCAAGATAGCTTTCGAAACGCTAAAAAACCTTGTTATACCCCGACGAAACAGCCGTACCATTTGTTGATACAAGATGAAAATACTATTTTTGTCGGGCTCTAAATGTTAATTTATCGGAGATGCAATATTTTCAATTCAGTATCCGATTAATACTGACATTCAACATATTATTAAACTATTGATTATGCTTAAGAAGATTTTATCTGTATCTGGAAAACCTGGTTTGTTCAAACTGATTTCACAAGGAAAAAATATGATGATTATCGAGTCGTTGGTCGACAAAAAAAGAGGTCCTGCCTTGGCTCATGATCGCGTGGTTTCTCTTGGCGACATCTCCATTTATACCGACAGCGAGGAAATGCCTTTGAGTGCCGTATTTGCTAACATGAAAGAAAAAGAAGCCGGCAGCAAAGCATCTATCGACCCGAAAGCTGACGGAAACACTTTACGCAGTTATTTCGAAGAAGTAGTTCCCGATTTTGATAAAGAACGGGTACACACTTCGGATATTAAAAAGATCATCAGCTGGTACAACCTACTGATAGAAAATAAACTGAATGATTTTGCAGCAGCCGAGGAAGAAAAAGCTGCCGAAGCATAATTCACATACGAATGAACATTAAAACGAACGCCCTGTCGGAATCCGACAGGGCGTTCGTTTATTCTAAACACCGCACGAACATCTTTTTCCGGCTACTCTTCTTTGATATTGCACAAAGCAGCTGCGTACTCAATCGAATGTTTATACACAGATCTCCAGCCATGCCATTTACCGGAATTACGAAGGGAGCTATTGTGCCATACACTGACAAACAATCCATCAACCGCCTTGACATTATTTATCAGACGCTGAATCAATAGTTCGGCATCCATACGCGACAACTGCATATGATCGTTGAGAGTGCCATCCATATAGGCAAATGGATATACAACCAGTGGAGTAACTCCATTGATCGAAAGGTCAAACCACTTAAAAGGTGTGCAAACCGAAGCCCGAAAACCCGGACGGCTTGCATATCCCATCGAATAATCGGCTTTAATACCGTTCGCTATTAAAGAACGATAGGTCTGTGGCATCTTTAGCATCAGGTAATGCTGCCGGCTTATCTCTATCGCTTTACTAACAAGCACTGAAAATTTAGATATTTCATTCTTGATTTTCACATCATCAGAATCGGACGCTAAAGAAGGATGAATTCCAACTTTCCCATGCTGCTCAAGCTTGTTTATTAACCTTTTAACATGACGATTATCACATGCAAGCGACCTCTCATATTTTCCTTTGTCCAACGCACACAGCACAAAGTAACATGTCTTAAATCCGAATTGTTGCTGGAGAGCAAACTGAAATCCGTAGGTATCGTATCGATCTTTGCGATAGCGGATCATCATCAAAAAACGATTTTTAGCCTCTCTGAAGTGACTTTTAATCAGGCTTTTCAGCAAACCGCCAAAATTAATCGCAAAACTCCGGTGAAGATAGGCGTAAGGTTGGTCTATATCGTACGTCGGTAAGAAATCAAATTCACGTTTCGGAAAGACACCAGCCGGATAGCGTTTTTGCAGTTCGGAAAGCAATTTGTTTGCCCAGAGGTTAACCAAAGGCTGTTCGAGAAAGTTCTCCTTTACTGCAAGCGCATTTTTGGGTGAATAACGACCGAATTTATCAGCCGGAGACGGCAGATACTCCTCATAACGTGTTATCAAATAAAACGAAGCGGCAAAAAGATCGAAAGAAAAAGGAGAAGATTCTGATTTCGTTCCAAAAAAGGCAGGCATTCCATTGCATTGAAAAACGTCTATATTCTGCTCGTGTAAACCATCCTCCAATAATAGCGGATGCTGTGCCACGAACAACTCATCACCAAGCGGAGATGTACCGTATGACATTTTTAAGTCCGAACTGTTTCTGAATTCATCCACTGAATCTGTCAGGACGCAATCCACCAAAAGATAATCGTGAAAGATATAATCCGTGATATAACGGATTCGGGAAGTTATCTGCGAAGTGTATATCAATATCTTCATTGCAATCTGCCTGTAAATGGTTCTATCAGGAACAGACAAATTTAAAGACAATTATTGATTAATGCAAGGAATACACAGCACAACCCTGTTATTCGTACCGAATGGCTGATGCAGGATTAATTTTTGTGATAAGATAAGACGGTGCGACCAGAATAAACGTCGACAGCAGAAAAACGCCAACATTGAGAAATATGATCGACGGAATGTCCAGCAGAATAGGCACCGAAGAGACATAATAATTGGTCGCATCGAGAGGAATAAGACCAGTATATTTCTGGATCAGGCAAAAGCTTAGTCCGATTAAATTACCCAGCAACATTCCTTTACCAATAAGAAAACAGGAATGATAGAGGAAAATTTTACGAATCATCCAGTTGTTTGAGCCCAAAGCTTTAAGGATTCCAATCATATTTGTGCGCTCCAGAATCAGAATCAACAGTCCGGATATCATGACGAAGCCGGAAACCGCCATCATCAGGCCTAAAATCACCCATACGTTCATATCAAACAACCCTAGCCAGGCAAACAATTGCGGGTTTATATCCTTGATTGTCTGCGAATAGTAAGGCGCTCCATTTTCATCAAAACGGTTGGCAACTTTCGTATAAACACGATCGCCAACACTGTCAAGCTGATTAAAATCATCGATCGTAATTTCCATGCCGCTTACCTCACGGGGTTGCCATTCGTTAAGGCGTTGCACAGCTTTAATGTCGGCCAGAATAAAGAGTTTGTCGTATTGCCCGAAATTGGTCGAGTATATGCCCGAAACCACAAATTTCTTTGCCTTGATGCGATCCTGTATAAAGTAGGCAATGAAACTATCATGTGTTTTCAGATGCATTATATCAGCAATTTTCCTTGAGATTACCACCTGATTCGATGGCGCGGTGTCGGTAGCAGCAAGAGGTTTTCCATCCACCATATTCTGCGTAAAGAACTTCCAGTCAAATTGCCTGTCGACGCCCTTGAATACCACGCCCTGAAAATCATCTTCTGTTTTTATGATACCCGCTTTCGTTACGAACTTTTGCAGATGCTTAACACCCGGAATACCCTTCAACACATTTTCCATCGAGTCGGCAATAAGCAAAGGGCGCATTTCGTACGTCGAATTGTTATCAAATCGTGTAATCTGAATGTGCGACCCGAAACCAACCACTTTATTTCTAACCTCTTGTTTAAAACCCAAAACAATAGCTACCGTGATTATCATAACTGCAAGACCGATGGCAATACCCCACATGGCAATACGCACCGCCGGTTTTGACACCCGCAGTTTATTATCACTTCCGAAATGTATTCGTTTTGCTATAAAAAAAGGTAAGTTCACAATCGCTATTTTTTGAATAAGGCCGCCACTGGGAGTAACGACCTTATACTTATTACGATGATTAATTGTTAATTATCAATTAAATTGTTCTCCCCGGATAAGCCTCGAGTGCTTTTCTGAGAACAAACAGCGCTTTTGCCAGTTCTTCTTTTTGCAGAACATACGCCAAACGAACCTCGTTACGGCCAACTCCTTTGTTGGTATAAAACCCGGAAGCGGGAGCCATCATCACGGTTTGTCCTTCATATTCGAAAGTTGACAGCAGCCATTCGCAGAATTTATCCGAATCGTCGATCGGCAAACGAGCAACAGTATAAAATGCACCCATCGGAATCGGAGAGTAGACGCCAGGGATACGGTTGAGTTCGTCAATCATATATTTACGACGCTCCACATATTCGTTGTAAACATCAAGCATATATTCATCCGAAGCGTCCATCGAAGCCTCCGCAATAATCTGCCCGATAAGAGGAGGACTCAAACGTGCCTGACAGAATTTCATGGCACTTTTTTTCACCTCTTCGTTTTTGGTCACCAACGCTCCTACGCGAATTCCACACTCACTGTATCGTTTCGACACTGAATCAATAAGAACAACATTGTTTTCAATTCCCTTCAAGTGGAACGCAGAAATATATGGAGCTCCGGTATAACAAAACTCGCGGTACACTTCGTCGGAGAAGAGGAAGAGATCGTGCTTCTTGACAATATCGCGAATATGATTGAGTTCTTTCTGAGTGTAGAGGTAACCGGTAGGATTGTTCGGATTACATATCATAATCCCTTTGGTACGGGGAGTTATCAGTTCTTCAAATTGTTCTACCGGCGGAAGACAAAAGCCTTCGTCAATTGAAGAAACAACGGGACGAACTATTGCTCCGCTACCGATTGCAAAAGCGGTATAGTTGGCATATGCAGGTTCCGGCACAATAATTTCATCATCAGGATCGAGACAAGAAAGGAATGCAATATTTACGGCTTCCGATCCACCGGTGGTGATGATAATATCTTCTACCGAAACATTAATCTTATATTTCGCGTAATACTTCACCAACTTTTCACGAAGACTTTTCAGTCCGTCACTGGGAGAATATTCAAAAATTTTCAAGTCGATATCCTTCAACGCATCAAGCGCGACTTGGGGCGTAGGCAGATCGGGCTGGCCGATATTGAGATGATACACCTTGATACCGCGAGCTTTAGCTTTATCTGCCATAGGCACCAGTTTACGTATTGGCGATTGAGGCATTGCAAAGCCCCGTCCTGAAATTTTTGGCATAAGTGATGTAATTCAAAGTTTCAAATTCCAAGTTACAAGATTTCGGGATTTTATCCTTCACATCTAAGTAATGGTATATTAAATCGATTTTTTAGACGCCCTGTCCATTAGACGTTTATCTTCTTTCTCTTTCAAAGTCTGCCGTTTATCATAACTTTTCTTTCCCCTGGCAACGGCAATTTCAAGTTTTGCCAACCCTTTTTCGTTGATAAACAGCTTGGTTGGAATGATGGTAAAACCCGTTTCTTTAGTCGATCTCACCAATTTTGCCAGCTCTTTTTTTGTCAGGAGCAATTTCCGCTCCCTGCGGGCTTCGTGGTTTGCAAACGTTCCGAACGAATATTCCGCAATATGCATATTCTTCACCCACAACTCATTGTTGATGAAAATGCAATAAGAATCGGACAAGCCGGCCTTTCCTTCTCGAATTGCCTTAATTTCAGTACCAAACAGTTGAATGCCTGCCACAAAGAAATCAGTCAGTTCGTAGTCGAAAAATGCGCGCCTGTTTTTTACCGCAATGTTGGAAGCTTTATGCATAAATAATAGAGCAACTTTTACTGAAGATTGGGAGTCATACCTCTAAGCACTCCATAAACAACCACCGGTACAATCATCATAAAAAATGTCATACCAATTACAAAAACACCTCTTTCTTCAACTTTAAGGTTAAAAACAGATTCTGCTGCTACCCAAAGTAAAAATGCCGTGTATAAATAGAAAATCCAGAGAAAGAAAAAGCTGGGCATAACAGCTGTTGCAATGAACAGCAAAAACACGATCACCAGTCCGTATCCAATCACAATAGAAGACTGTTCTTTTGTTGGTGTAATGTTGTATCTTTTCTGCATCAAAATCTTCAAAACATACTGAAGAAGGTAAAATGACGCCAACAAAGAGCCAAAATAAACCAAACCATGTACTATCAATACATGAATGGGGTAAGCCGGATGACGATGAAATATCGCCTCCTGAATGATTTTCAAGACAGATGCCACTCCCATCAAAGGATAACAAAACTGCTTCAAAATCTGCTTATTAGTAAAACCTTCCCTCATAAACTGAGGCCATGCGACTTCCGGTTTTGCCAGTAATAAAATGATCTTTTTGATAATTTCCTTATACATAATTACTCATCCTATTTTATCCGTGCAAAAGTAGGACTTTCGCGTTAAATAGCCAAATTCAAATTTTGCAAAAAAGAACCCGCCATTCGGCTTCAACTTGCAAAAATACCCAAAACGCCCTCCCTACTTTCAAAAATAAAACATATCTTTGTCAGCAATTAAGAAAAAACATGCAGATTAATCGCATTCTTCATAGAATCAGGATCCTATGAAGATGCTTTGTTGTGTTAATAAGCAAAGGCGCTGCATACATCTTATAAGAGGCTGTGAAAGAAATACGACGCCAAATTGTAACTCAAAAAGCGGCTCTCTGTTTCAAGAATAAACCAATTAATATTGAATGATACAGGAACAATTATTTTCGGGACTACCTTATAAGGTTGCCGACATATCGCTGGCTGATTTCGGCCGCAAAGAGATTATTCTTGCTGAAAAAGAAATGCCCGGTTTGATGGCATTACGTGAGAAATATGGAAAGGAAAAACCTCTGAAAGGTGCACGCATCATGGGTTCGCTCCATATGACCATCCAAACAGCAGTTTTGATTGAGACACTGGCTGAACTGGGTGCCGAAGTGCGCTGGGCAAGCTGCAACATTTATTCTACACAGGATCATGCCGCCGCCGCTATTGCTGCTGCCGGAATTCCGGTTTTTGCATGGAAAGGCGAATCGTTGGCCGAATACTGGTGGTGCACGCTGCAAGCTCTCGTGTTTGAAGGCAACAAAGGTCCCAATGTAATTGTGGACGATGGTGGTGATGCTACCATGATGATTCACGTCGGGAATGACGCAGAAAAAGATGCTTCGGTTCTCGACAAAGCTGCCGGCGGTGAAGACGAACGCGAACTCTACGCAATATTAAAAGAAGTTCTGAAAAAAGACACTACTCTCTGGACTCGCATGATTCCTGAAATCCGTGGCGTATCAGAAGAAACGACTACAGGCGTTCATCGTTTGTATCAAATGCTGGAAGAAGGCAAGCTTCTGTTCCCTGCATTCAACGTAAACGACTCTGTAACAAAATCGAAATTCGATAACCTCTATGGCTGCCGCGAATCGTTGGCCGACGGCATCAAGCGTGCCACCGATATTATGCTGGCCGGAAAAGTGGTTGTGGTATGCGGTTATGGCGACGTAGGTAAGGGCTGTTCCCACTCCATGCGTTCGTACGGTGCCCGTGTTCTGGTAACCGAAATTGATCCGATCTGTGCTTTACAAGCGGCAATGGAAGGTTTCGAAGTAACTACCGTTGAAGATGCTTTGGCAGAAGGAGACATTTATGTAACAACTACCGGCAACCTCGATATTATCCGCATCGAACACATTGAAAAAATGAAAAGTGGCGCTATTATCTGTAATATCGGTCACTTCGATAACGAAATTCAGGTAGATAAGTTGAAGAATTTCAATGGAATAGTACACGAAAACATCAAACCTCAGGTTGACAAATATACATTTCCTGACGGTCACAGCATACTATTACTGGCAGATGGCCGTTTAGTAAATCTGGGATGTGCCACCGGCCACCCTTCGTTTGTGATGAGTAATTCGTTTACCAACCAGACTTTGGCTCAAATAGAACTATTCACCAACAAATACGAAGTGAATGTATACCGTTTGCCTAAAAAACTCGACGAAGAAGTAGCTCGTTTACACCTTGAAAAGATCGGCGTTAAACTGACTCGCCTGACGCCAGAACAAGCAAACTACATCGGAGTTTCGCAAGACGGGCCATTCAAACCGGAGCACTACAGATATTAATCAATTAACAATGAAAGATTAATTATTAATTCACAACCTATGTTCAGTCAACTTTGCAACCCTATTTTCAAAGCTGCTATTGACCAATATCATCTTACGGATAATGTAGATACTCCTATTAAAAATCCGTATGAACTGAAGACGATCGAATACTATCTTTTTCTGAAAAACTGGATCGATACGGTACAGTGGCATCTCGAAGATATTATCCGCAACCCGGAAATTGATCCGGCCGAGGCTCTGTTACTTAAACGCCGCATCGACAAGTCAAATCAGGATCGTACTGACCTGGTAGAATTGATCGACAGCTATTTTCTGGATAAATACAAAAATGTGCCCCAACTGGATGGTGCAACTATCAATACTGAAAGTCCGGCCTGGGCTATTGACCGGTTATCGATTCTGGCGTTGAAGATTTATCATATGCAACAGGAAGTTGACAGAAAAGAAGCTTCCGACAGCCACCGAGCCGAATGTAATAAGAAGTTGGAAATTCTACTCGAACAACAAGTAGATCTGTCTTCTGCCATTGACCAGTTATTGAACGATATTGAAGAAGGTCGCAAATGGATGAAGGTTTACAAGCAAATGAAAATGTATAACGACCCGGCATTAAATCCGGTGTTGTACGCGAAGCAATAGTAAGTTGCATATTACTGCAATTATATCAGGAGTCTTTCCGGTCTAACCAGAATCAAAAAGCAAAGGAGATCCGTGAATATATTAATTACACGCTTATCTGCATTGGGTGATGTAGCCATGATGATCCCTGTGGTCAGCTCTATCGCTCAACGATATCCGGAACATAACTTCACGGTAGTTTCTATGCCATTGGTTGCGCCTTTATTCAAAGGGCTTCCCAATGTAGACTTTGTTGCTTTTGAAAAAAAGACATCGCACAAAGGCGTTAAAGGGATTCTGAAGCTCTTCCGTCAGTTGAACAAACTACGGAAATATGATTGCATGGTAGATTTGCACGATGTATTGAGAACGAAAATCTTACGTTCGCTCTTTCGTGTTGTTGGAACCAAGATTTCCATCATCGACAAAGGAAGAGCAGAAAAGAAAGATCTTGTTGACAAAGGCTTTCAACATTCAGCTCAACTGACATCATCGGTAGACCGATACCGTGCTGTTTTTGCATCCATGGGACTGACCATTGGCACAGTAAACAGCAGTCTTCCTTTTGTAGCATTGACATCCGGAGAAAAACTCGTTGAAACTTTCGGAGAAAAACAAGGCAAATGGATTGGCATTGCCCCGTTTTCCCAGCATGTTGGCAAACAGTTACCACTTAACAAGATTGAAACAGTAATTGATTATTTTTGCCAGAAACCTGACTCAACGGTTTTTTTATTCGGTGCAGGAAAGCAGGAAAGTCAATTAATTGAAACCTGGATAACTAAATATCCAAAAGCCAGATCTGTTGTCGGCAAATTGCCGTTTGACGTAGAATTGCTACTGATGAAAGAACTGGACGTAATGATGACTATGGACTCCGGCAATATGCACCTTGCATCTTTAGTTGGCACTCCGGTCGTCTCCATTTGGGGTGCCACCCACCCTTTCGCCGGATTTTATGGAATGAATCAGCCGGAATCAAATGCAGTTCAGCTGCCATTATCCTGCCGTCCATGTTCCATTTTCGGTAATGTTCCCTGCAAATTCGGAACGTATGAATGTTTGAATGCCATTGATCCTAAAATCATTGTGGAAAAGATGGCAAAATATTAATTGTAGTATAGTTAGAAAAATAAGATATATGGGTAAAATAATTGCTTTAGCAAATCAAAAAGGAGGGGTTGGTAAAACAACCACAGCTATCAATTTAGCTGCTTCGTTAGCCTCGCTGGGTAAAAAAGTGCTGCTTGTTGATGCCGATCCACAAGCCAATGCATCCTCCGGCTTAGGTGTAGATGTGCGTGACGTAAAAAAGAGTATTTATGAGTGCCTGGTAGAAGAAATAGAGCCAAAAGAAGCAATTGTCCCTACAGAACTGAGCACACTTTCAATCATACCTTCTCACATTGACCTGGTAGGAGCTGAAATTGAAATGCTCGAAATTGAGAATCGGGAAAAAATCATGCGCCGCATGTTGCAGCCCCTCAAAAATGATTACGATTATATTCTGATTGACTGCCTGCCATCACTCGGTCTGATCACCGTAAACGCATTGACAGCTTCCGATGTGGTTATTATTCCTGTTCAGTGTGAATATTTTGCTCTTGAAGGTATCAGCAAACTGCTCAACACCATCAAAATTATCAAGACAAAGCTCAACCCTGATCTGGCTATCGAAGGATTCCTTCTGACCATGTACGACAATCGTCTGCGTTTGGCCAATCAGGTATATAATGAAGTGCAGAAACATTTCGGTGATCTTGTATTCAAAGCTGTTATTCAACGTAATGTGAAGCTTAGTGAAGCGCCTAGTCACGGCAAGCCTGTTTTATTGTACGATAAAGAATCGAAAGGAACGCAAAATTACCTCGATCTGGCAAAAGAACTTATTGCCAGAGACGAAGCCGAAGTCTAAAATTTCCGAAGTAACATTTTTCTATCTGTAAACCGAAAGCTTTTTTTTGAAAAACAATATGGTACAAAAACACGCACTCGGACGCGGTTTGGGCGCCCTGATTGATATAGAACCGGTCAGCACCGGCGGGTCTTCTTCCATTAATGAAATAGCAATTTCAAAAATACATCCAAATCCCCATCAGCCACGTACCTTTTTTGACGAAGAGGCATTGGCCGAGCTTTCCACCTCGATCAAGGAAATTGGAATCATTCAACCTATCACGCTCCGTGAAATCGACGAAAATAATTACCAGATCATTGCGGGCGAACGTCGTTACAGAGCATCGAAAATGGCTGGTCTCACCACCATTCCTGCATATGTAAAGAAAGCGGAAGATGATTTGGTGATGGAAATGGCTCTTATCGAAAATCTTCAGCGTGAAGATTTGAATGCCATTGAGGTTGCTCTTACCTTCCAGCGTTTACTCGAAGAATACAAAATGACCCAGGAACGCCTGAGCGAACGGGTCGGAAAAAAGCGTGCCACAATTTCGAACTACCTTCGTTTGCTTCGCTTGCCTGCCGAAATTCAGATGGGCATAAAGAACAAGCAAATTGACATGGGTCATGCCAAAGCCCTTATAACAGTTGACGATCCGGCCAAGCAGATTTCAATTTACGAACAAATTCTTGCCAACCATTTGTCGGTAAGAAAAGTGGAAGAGCTTGTAAGAGGAAATGAAGAAAGTGCAAGTGCAACTCCAACAACCGAAACTGTTGCTCCGAAAGAAAGAGTAATTACACCGGTTGAGCACACATTGATTCAGAACCGTTTGACAGAATGCCTGAAATCGAAAGTTCAATTTACCTGCAATGACAAAGGGAAAGGCAAAATTACTATTTCGTTCGGTACCGACATGGAACTTGAACGATTGATGGAACTTTTTGACAAACTGAATTGACAGAATAAAACAGCGATAAATTGAGACATCTACTGCTCATACTGTTAGCGTGCATAGTAACGACAAATGCAAAAGCTCTTTCCGTTAATGATTCAACTAAGGTGGCAAGAGACACGATCGCTTTTTCTCTGCATGAAAAAAAGATAGCTCAGAAAACACCTGTCGATACATTAATGCGTAAGACCATTTTCAAACCAAATCCGTCCAGAGCCGTTTGGTTGGGTGCTATTGTACCGGGATTAGGTCAAATCTATAACAAAAAATACTGGAAGCTCCCTTTGATATACGGAGGTTTTGCAGGTCTTATTTATGCAATTTCGTGGAATGGCAGAATGTATAATGATTACAAGAATGCCTATCTGGATATTACTGATAACAACCCGAATACGACAAGTTATCTGCACTTTCTGACACCGGATCAGCAGAAGTCTTACGATACGACATGGTTGACAAGTGCACTAAAAACCAGAGTCAGTTCCTTTCGCCGTTACCGCGATTTAAGTGTAATATGTGCTATCGGATTGTATGCACTTTCCATGGTTGACGCCTATGTGGATGCGCAATTGTCCGATTTCGATGTTTCGCCGGATTTATCGATGAAGATAGCTCCCACTCTAATGAATAATACTTATCAGAGCGGCTTAAATGCTTCTCTGGGCATGAAATTAAAATTTAATTTTTAAAATCAACGGAATGCGTTTTTTGTTCAACTGTTTAATTATTACACTCTTGACCACACTGCCGTTACGTTCTTACGCTGCTGAAGCAGAAAAGAATGTAAATGACTCTGTATCAAAAGAGATAAAAAAGCAGCTTGAACCGCTTGTAATGCCAGAAGGTTACGACATGAGTTTCAACGGACTCCTCAACCAATGGTATGAACGGAAAAACATTAACACTACATTTGTTGATGATAAAGTTGACCCTTATGTTTCTGATTCCGTAATTATTGATCGGTTATCGAAGTTGCCGGCTATCATGGAACTTCCCTTTAACGAGCATATAAGGAAGTGCATTGATTTCTACACCATACAAAAGCGCAAGCAGGTATCTTACATGTTGGCAATGGGGCAATACTACATGCCAATCTTTGAGGATCAGCTGCTTGCCAACAAACTCCCCGACGAGCTCAAGTACCTTCCCATCATTGAGTCAGCTCTCAATCCCACAGCCTATTCCCGTGCCGGAGCAGGAGGTTTGTGGCAATTGATGGTATCAACCGGACGCATTTACGGTTTACAAATCAACAGTTTGATTGATGACAGAATGGATCCGTACAAATCATCTGTTGCGGCAGCCAAATATCTTAAAGATCTTTTCCGTGTGTACGGAGACTGGAATCTTGTGATTGCGGCTTACAACTGTGGACCCGGCAATGTAAATAAAGCAATCCGCCGCTCGGGAGGAAAACGTGATTACTGGCAGATTTATCCGTACTTGCCCAATGAAACGCGGAACTACGTACCGATCTTCATTGCAGCCAACTATGTAATGAACTATTACAAGCAGCACAATCTCAACGTTGCTCCGGTTTGCCTGCCAATGACCGATACAATCATGGTAAAAGAAAAAGTTCATCTGGTGCAGATTGCAGACCTGATGAACCTTCCTATTGCAGAACTCAGAACGCTCAATCCTCAATACCGTCAGGACATTGTTCCCGGCAATTTTCAGCCTTGTGCCATTCGGTTACCTCTGAATGAAGCGAGTTCATTCCTACAAAATAAGGATAAAATAGTTGCTTACAAAGCGGACGAACTCTTCACTAACCGATTATTGGCAGAACCTGCAGAAGGCGTTTATCTGGCAAAAAATTCCAAAGCCTCCAAACACTCCGTCAAAGGGTCAAAATCAAAAAAGAAAAGCAGTTCATCAAAGAGTCGTTCCGGTAAGAAATCAAAACGGAAAAAGCATTAATCAACGCTCATCATTCCATAATGGTTTGATATACTGCAATATTGTTGTTTTTAACACCACACGACAATGGAACGACTTTATTATTCTATCAGCGAGGTTGCCGAACAATTAAATGTCAACGCCTCATTGCTTCGCTTCTGGGAAAAAGAATTTCCTCAGATAAAACCCCGCAAAAATGGCAAGGGAACCCGTTTTTATACCAACGACGATATCCTGTTAATAAAGCAAATCTACCATTTGGTGCGGGAACAAAACCTCACTCTTGAAGGAGCACGTCATCGTTTGAAAAACGACAAAGACAATGTTGCAAAAACGCAGGATGTAGTTGAACGTCTGAAAAAGATCCGCCGCGAATTGCTCAATATCCGCAAACAACTTGTAGCTTCTGCAAAACCTCAGGACTAAAATCCTGCCCAATTTCAGGTTTGTCTGCATGCAGCTAATCCTTCAAATTGACTCAAATCCTTGTACCTTATTCAATAATCTACACACGCCACATCCTTAAACGAAAAAATCAGTATGAAAAAATACGTCCCATTGTTTTGCATGTTCCTGCTTAGTTTGTTATGGAGCAATGGCTTTGCCCAGCAAAGCAGTCAGCTCCCCATTGATTATCAAGTCAGAATCGGGCATCTTGATAACGGATTAACCTATTATATTCGACACAATGAAAAGCCTAAAGACAGGGCTGACTTTTATATCGTCCAGAAAGTTGGAGCTATACTTGAAGAAGACTCCCAAAACGGATTGGCACACTTTCTTGAGCACATGGCTTTTAATGGCACTAAGAATTTCCCGGAGAAGCAATTAATCAACTTCCTCGAGAAAAACGGAGTGAAATTCGGAGAAAATATCAATGCCTATACCTCTCTCGATGAAACTGTCTATAACTTATCCAATGTTCCGACAACCCGTCAGGGTGTGATTGACAGCTCTCTTTTGGTGCTTCACGACTGGTCAAATTTCATTTCACTTGACGGCAAGGAGATCGACAAGGAACGTGGTGTTATTCGTGAAGAATGGAGAACAGGATCCAACGCCGACCGCCGTATGTGGAAAGCCGGAAATTCCATTCTCTTTGCAGGATCGCAATATGCCAAGCGGGATGTAATTGGCGACACAGCTGTAATCAATCATTTTTCGTACAACACATTACGCGACTACTATAAAAAATGGTACCGTCCTAATCTTCAGGCCATCATTGTTGTTGGTGATATAAACGTTGACAAGACCGAAGCTCAAATCAAAGAACTTTTCAATACCATTCCAAAGCCGGTTAATCCTGCAGAACGTATTCTTTATACGGTTCCCGACAACGATTTACCCATTGTAGCCCGGATTACAGATGCGGAAGCTTCAAATATCGGGTTCATGGTACAATTCAAACAAGCGCCATTATCCGATGACGCCAAAAAGACATCCATAGGCTACGTAACAGACGTTGTCAATTCGTTGATAAGCAGGATGCAGAACACAAGGTTTCAGGAGATAGCACAGAAAGCTGACGCTCCCATCGCTTATGCAGTATCTCAATATGGTGATCTGGTTAAGACCAAAGACGCATTTCTCTACTACATGGTTCCCCGTGACGGCAAGCTCAAAGATGGCATCTCCTTGTTATTTAATGAAATAGAAAAAACAAAACGATTCGGTTTCAATACTGATGAATATGAAAGAGCCAAAGCTGACATTCTGAAACAGATTGAACAAGCATACAACAACAGAGACAAGCAGAACTCTTCATCGTACGTGCGTGAATACGTCAATAATTTTCTGAACCTTGAACCGATACCCGGCATTGAATGGGAATACAAGACACTACAGCTTTTGATGCCCAAACTCACGCTGGAAATGATTAACCAACAAGTGAAGAAATACATTTCCGACAAGAATCTCCTGTTTACCGAACAAGGCCCCGAAAACGAGAAAGCAAATCTGTTATTGGAGAAAGACATCATTAGCATGTGGAATAGTGTCAAACAATCTGACATTGCAGCAAATAAAGAGGAAACTATCAACAAACCACTGGTTGCGAACCCTCCAAAACCCGGAAACATTCGCAAAATCGCACACAACAAGGCTCTTGATGCTGAAGAATGGACTTTAAACAACGGCATAAAAGTGGTACTAAAACCCACCAAGCTAAAACAAGACGAAATCGGGTTACTCGGAATCGCATACGGCGGATTGTCACTAATCGACAATACAGAAAAACTACCCTCGGCTTCAATTGCTGACAACGTTATTGCCAACAGTGGATTAGGTGAATTCTCGAAAACGGAATTAAACAAGCTGTTGTCAGGTAAAGTCGCCGGAGTTACACCTAATATTTCTGACTATCAGGAAAGTTTTAGCGGATCATCTTCCGTAAAAGATTTCCAAACGATGATGCAACTGCTCTATCTCTATTTTACGGCTCCTCGCAAAGACACCGACGGTTACAGTTCCTTTGTCAACAACGTGCGCACAAGCCTTATCAATGCCGCCAATGATCCGGATCAGGCATTCAGCGATACGGTAACAACTGCACTTTATTGCAAATCGCCACGTAAATTTCTGTTCAACTTAAAAGCTCTTGACAAAGTAAACCACGATGATGTGATGCAACTGTACAAAGAACGCTTTGCAAACCCAGCAAATTTCACTTTCTTCCTGGCCGGAAGCTTAGACTTAGAGAAAATGAAACCGGTTATTCTCACCTATTTAGGCGGATTAAAAACATCTAAGCAACTGGAAAACTGGAAAGACCGCGACATTCGTTATCCGCAAGGCAACATCAGTCTTTCTTTCGATCACACAATGAAGACTCCCAAAGCGTCGAATTTTGTGCTGTATAATGACAAGATAGAGTATAATCTCAACAACTCACTACTGGCACAGGCTTTAGGGAACATTCTGGATATTCGTTACGTCGCTTCTATTCGTGAAGATGAAGGTGGTTCGTATGGAGTTGGTGTGAAAGGCAGCATCGGTAAAATACCGGTTCCTACGGTTTCTCTGTTCATGCAATTCGATACCGATCCTGCTAAAGAGGACAAAATGATCGGACTCATCTATAAAGAACTCGATGGTATTGCAAAAGAGGGTCCCAAAGAAGAAGATGTTCAGAAAGTGAAAGAAAACATGAACAAACAACACAAAGAAAATGTGGAAGAAAACGGATGGTGGTTAAGCGCCATGAATCATTATTATTTTTCCGACATTGACTTGGTTAACAACTTTGACAAAGCGATGAACAATATCTCGGCAACTACTATCAAACAACTAGCTAAGCAACTTACAGACAAGAAAAATATTCTTCAGGTAGTAATGAAACCTAAGCAGTAGATACCTACCGAAACGACTAAAGGCCTTATCAGAAAACTATTTATCTGATAAGGCCTTTCTTTTTTTGAAAAAAAGTATCTTTTATTTGTACCTTTATCATCCAAATTGCATACTGCATACGTCTAATAAGAAAAACAAATCAAGTTACAGGTTACTTTTGTTCTTTGTAACGATTAACACTAAAAAGAGATAACAATGAAAACGCATTCGATGATTAGCAAAGTAAGCTTCTCTATCCTGATTGTAACAGGATTAGTAATCAGTTCGTGCACCTACATCAACCGCCAAAACGGTTCCGGGAAAGTAATCCGGGTTGAACATCCTGCCAAGGGCTTCAACAAAGTAGAAATTTCCCTTGTTTTCGATGCCGTAATTATTCCGGCTTCTGACGAAAAAGTAGTAGTAGAAACAGACGATAATCTTCAGCAATATGTTCTGGTTTCTAATTCGGACAGTACATTGAATGTACGGATGAAAGAAAATGTCAACATCGGATCACATTCGGCTGGTAAAGTTTATATCTACACAAAAGGAATTACATCGATAAACAATAGTTCTGTCGGAAAATTGACCAATGATGGCACTTTAACCGCAGACACTTTTAATTTCAGCAACAGCTCCGTAGGAAGTAATGATTTGAAAATTAAGGCAAAAAAGATTATCATCAATAATAGTTCTGTTGGCAGAACCAATTTATTTCTTGACTGCAACATGCTGGCCTTTACTAACAGCGCTGTAGGAAAAACCATGCTTACAGGGGATTGCGGAGACGCCCATATCGACAACTCTGGCGTTGGCAGCTTTGACGCACAAAACTTTACCACTCAAATACTTCATATCGTAAATAGTGCAGTCGGCAGTACTGACGTGAATGCCGGCAAAGAAATTTACATCGATAATTCCGGTGTTGGACGGCTGGACGTTTATGGCTCTTGCGTCATTAAAAAACTGGATGACAACGGAGTAAGCAAAACACACAAGCACTAAACAAAATTTTTGTTTAGTCAAAAACCAAATAAAACAACAGCAACAATTACAAAAAGCTGATTTGTGTAGTTACTTTGTATTCAGATGTCCGAAAGATATTCATTTTAAACGCTTTACTATGAAAAAGAATATGGGCACTTTAGACAAAGGCATCCGGTTAGCAATCGCTTGTGTCATTGTAATACTCGACATTAACAATGTGGTCACCGGCACATTGGAAGACATTTTGCTGATAGTTGCTGTATTGTTGGTTATCACTACCTTCCTTGGATTTTGTCCTCTATATCTTCCATTTGGATGGAACACCAACAAACAGAAAGAAGAGTAATCGCTCTCAAACAACATATCTGTTTTTCAATTAAGAGGCTGTCTCAAACTACAAATTGAGGCAGCCTCTTTTGTGTACTTTGAATACAACCTAAATCATTTTTGCAGAGCTAAAAAAAATGTTGATGAATGTAAAAAACGCATCCGATTATAGTATATTTGTTGTGTGAAGAAACAATTGAACAATCTCTACCTGGCTGATTCTCTTAACATTTCCCCGCAGCCACAAAAACACTCAAATAGGCAAACGCCATGGAAAAAGCCGCTCCATTCATCATTGCAGAACCCGAACTCGACGCTGTTATCGGGAAGCATCTGGGAAAACCAGGGATGCTACTGTCCGTTCTGGAAGAAGCACAAGAGATGCATCCACAGAAATATCTTCCGGGTGAAACACTCTTATCAATTGCTCAAAAACTAAATATAGCCTATTCACAGGTATACAGCGTTGTAACCTTCTATTCGTTTTTCAATCTTATGCCTCAGGGCCGGCATTCTATTGTTGTGTGCCGGGGTACAGCCTGCCACACCAAAGGATCAAAAGCATTACTGGACGAAATTTGTCCGCTATTGGGAATACATCGGGATGCAAACGCTTCCGAATCGAACTTTACAACACCAGATAATGAGTTTACTATTAAAACGGTAGCCTGTTTCGGACAATGTGCTCTCTCTCCCGTCATTTCTATTGATGGCATCATTCTCAGCAACGTAAATTCTCAAAAGCTGGCGAAAATCCTGAGCAAGATTAAATCTTCAGCGAAAACGTCCGGCTAGAAATAATCACTTGCCGTAACCTTTTTTCCCCTTTTGCTTGTCTTTCATATTAAACCTATAAGCCATGACACCTTCTGATCTTGACAACATAAGACAAAACAACCGGCATCGCATTCTGCCCGAACAACCGATGATAATGGTCGGAATGGGAACCTGCGGCATCGGAAATGGAGCAGATTTGGTTTTCAACCGGTTGCAAAAAGCAATCGCAGATACAGGCGTCAACTGCCTGTTAAAGCAAACCGGCTGTTTTGGATTTTGTGCCGGAGAACCCTTAGTTATGCTTTATCAACCCGACAGGCCTCTTTTGGTGTACAGCAAGGTAGATGAGAAAGATGCGCCACATGTAATTGACTGTTTAATAAAAGACAAAGTCTATCTCAAAAGGATTCTCTGTCGCATTGACGAATGGGATTTTCTAACATCAGAAGTGAAATTCGGAACCGGTTACTCCGACATTCCGCATTGGAATGAAATTCCGTTTTTCAAAGGTCAGAAAAAAATTGTTCTTCGCCACGCGGGGCTCATTGATCCCGAAAAAATACTCGACTATATTGCTATTGGAGGCTATCGTGCCTTTGCCAAGGTTTTAACCACAATGCAGCCTACGAATGTTGTTGACGAAGTAATTGCGTCTAAGCTTCGGGGACGTGGTGGCGCTGGATTTCCTACTGGCACAAAATGGTCGATTATGCAAAAAGCACAAGCCGATCAGAAATACATTATATGCAATGCCGACGAAGGTGACCCTGGGGCTTACATGAATCGGAACGAAATTGAAAGCGACCCGCACATGCTGATAGAAGGGATGCTGATAGGAGCTTTTGCAATGGGAGCAACTGAAGGCATCGCTTATGTGAGAGCTGAATATCCTCTTGCTGTTAAACGTCTGAAAACAGCTATCGAGCAAGCCACTGCCATGAAACTTTTAGGCAACAACATTTTTGGAACTGACTTTTCATTCAAACTAGAAGTTGTAGAAGGAGCCGGCGCTTTTGTCTGTGGAGAAGAGACCGCCCTGATTGCTTCGATAGAAGGAAAAGCAGGCAGACCAATGCCTCGTCCGCCCTACCCTGCACAAAAAGGGCTTTACGGCAAACCCACCAATATCAACAACGTGGAGACCTGGTGCAACATTCCGGTCATTATTGAAAAAGGGAGTGAATGGTTCAAACAAACAGGCACAGAGAAAAGCTCGGGCACAAAAGTATTTTCGCTTGTCGGGAAAGTAAAAAACACAGGACTGGTAGAACTACCACTTGGATCAACCATAGAACAATTCGTTTTTAATATAGGTGAAGGAACCGGCACCTCCAAACGGGTAAAGGCCGTACAAACAGGAGGTCCGTCGGGAGGTTGTATTCCGTTGGAATATTTTTCAACACCGGTAGATTATGAGTCGTTAGCCAATCTGGGCGCTATAATGGGTTCGGGAGGAATGGTGGTGATGGATCAGGACAACTGTATGGTGGATGTGGCACGCTATTTTCTGGAATTCAATTCAGCCGAATCGTGCGGCAAATGCACGCCCTGTCGTGAAGGTTTAGCCCAGGCTTTGGCTATTCTCACCAAGATCACAAAAGGAGAAGGTACTCATGAAGATCTCACGCTACTGGAACAGTTAAGCCAAACCATCCGGGATACATCCATCTGCGCGCTGGGACAAACCGCACCCAATCCGATTTTGACAACGCTGAAATACTTCCGCAACGAATATGAAGAGCACATCCGTGAAAAGAGGTGTCACGCGGGAGCATGTGAATCGCTTTATATGGCATTGTGCGAAAACAGTTGTCCGCTCCACATGAACATCCCCGGCTATATTGAGCTGATGAAGGAAGACCGGATAGAAGATGCTTTCGAACTCACCTTGCGCGACAATCCTATTCCGGGAACCATTGGACGTATTTGCCATTTTCATTGTCAGATGCGCTGCCGCCGCGAGATGATCGACGAGCCGGTCTCACAGGGAGAAATTCACCGTTATCTGGCCGACACAATGTACAAACTTGGCAAAGAGAATGAGATATACAAAAAACTGATCAAAGAAAAACTGCCGCCCACTGAAAAGAAAATAGCGATTATCGGAGCCGGGCCGGCGGGATTGACAGCGGCCTACTATCTCGTACGTTTGGGGCATTCCGTAACTATTTACGATGCTCTTTCTGAAGCCGGTGGCGTAGTTCGGTTTGGCATACCCCAATATCGTTTACCAAAGTCTGTTCTTCAGAAAGAAGTTCAGTTCATCAAAAAACTGGGAGTGCAATTTATCTTTAACACCCGGCTTGGAGAAAATGTATTGTTATCAGACCTGGAAAATGAAAACGATGCCATTTATCTGGCAATAGGAGCCTGGAAAGACATTGACCTGAGAATTCCCGGTGAACATGCGAAAGACGTATTTGCAGGAACGGAAGTACTGAAAGAGTTGGCTCTGGGCAAAACGCCAAAACTCGGGCAACACGTCGTCATTATTGGTGCCGGCAATGTTGCCATCGATGCGGCTCGCAGCATCTGGCGACTTGGCAAAGAAGTAACTGTGGTCTACCGACGCGAAAAAGACGATATGCCAGCCAACAAAGATGAAATCATGGAGTCGGAAGCAGAACATATCACTTACCGTTTTCTAGCGGCTCCACATGAGATTATCACCGACAAAAACAATCGCGCTAAAGCATTGAAAATTGAGCTAATGAGTATCGGACACATTGATACTTCCGGCAGACGGAAACCGATACCGACAGGCAATTACGAAGAAATCCCTTGCGATTCTATCATTCTTGCCGTAGGAGAACGGGTGGATACAACATCATTAAATTCAGAGCACCTCTCCACGACCAAAGACGGAAGAGTGATTGCCGATCAATTCTCATTCCACACCTCACGTCCGAAAGTGTATGCCGGAGGTGATGCCGTGACCGGTCCTTCCACGGCTGCCGAAGCAATGGGAATGGCGAAAAAAGCCGCCGAAACCATCGACTTTGACTTAATGAATGAACGACGATTTTACAAATTATTTCGCCGATTTGATTATCGTAATATTATACCGATGAATCCGAAACCATCACTCAAAAACAAACCGGTAAGGCTTTCAGTAAAAGAACGAAGCGGTAATTTCCACGAAGTCGCCTCCGGCCTCACCGGCGAACAAGCGCACAACGAAGCGAACCGTTGCCTGCGTTGCGACATTAAATGCGAGGATGCAAAAAAAATAAAGCTGTAAACCGGTATTTTGAAATTTAACGATTATGCAAATCACAATAAACGGTCAGAGAATTGACGTACAGGATGGATTAACCATCATGGATGCCTGCCAGATTGCAGGAATTGACATTCCTTCGCTTTGTTATCTGAAGGATGTCTCCGCCAATGCATCCTGTGGCATTTGCGTTGTTGAAGTAAAAGGTGCACGCACGCTGCTGAGATCCTGTATTACACAGATAACCGAAGGGATAGAAATCGTCACGAACAGCCAACGGATAATGGATGCAAGGCGTATGAACCTGGAACTGCTGTTAGCCAACCATCCTCAGGATTGCCTGATTTGTGATCGTAATGAAAATTGCGAATTGCAACAACTGACGTTTGATCTTGGGATGCACGGCATGCGTTTTGTTCGTACGCGTAAAGAAATTTTACCGAAAGACGAAACTTCCGCTTCGTTAGTTCGTGACCCGGAAAAGTGCATTCTCTGCGGCCGCTGTATCGCAGTATGCCGGGAAGTTCAGTCCGTACAGGCCATTGATTTTTCAGGGCGTGGATCAAAAAGCAAAGTGACAACTTTTATGGACTTGGGACTGGGTGTGGTGGCTTGCACCAACTGCGGACAATGTGCGCTGGTTTGCCCCACAGGAGCCATCACCGAAAAAAGTTCTATTGATGACGTATGGAAAGATTTACACAATCCTGAGAAAACAGTTTTGGTACAAACAGCGCCTGCCATCCGGGTTGGAATTGGAGAAGCTATGGGAATGCCTTACGGAAGCCTCGTAACGGGACAAATGGTTGCCGGGCTTCGTAAACTAGGGTTTTCAAAAGTATTTGACACCAACTTTGCTGCCGACCTGACCATTATTGAAGAAGGGAATGAGTTGATTAAGCGGATTAAAACAGGAGGTGTACTGCCAATGATAACATCCTGTTCTCCTGGATGGATCAAATTCATCGAGCACTTTTATCCCAAATCACTGAGCCACCTGTCTACTTGCAAATCACCGCAACAAATGTTCGGAGCGATAGCCAAAACATATTATGCCGAAAAAACAAGCCTCGATCCCCGAAATATTGTCGTTGTATCGGTGATGCCCTGCACAGCCAAGAAATTTGAGGCTCGCCGCCCTGAGATGGACAGCGCGTTTCATTACTGGCAGGCCAAAATGAATTTATCGGACTCTGACCATTTCTACGACGTGGATCACGTACTTACAACCCGCGAATTAGCCAGAATGTTCAAAGAAACCGGCATCGAATTCGCACGTCTGCCCGAAGAGAATTTTGACAGCCCTCTGGGAGAATCAACCGGAGCCGCTGTTATATTCGGAACAACAGGAGGCGTGATGGAAGCTGCTCTTCGAACGGCTTACGAAGTTTACACCGGAAAAACACTGGCCAATATTGACTTCAATGCAGTTCGTGGATTGAATGGAATAAAAGAAGCCGAAGTAGATCTTGACGGAACAAAGATTAAAGTGGCGGTAGCTCACACGTTGAAAAATGCACGGAAACTACTTGACGAGATTGAGAACGGCACATCTCCCTATACATTTATTGAAGTGATGACGTGTCCGGGTGGATGTTTGGGCGGTGGCGGGCAACCCATCCCTACAAACACGGAGATTCGCAAGAAGCGTGCAGAATCTATTTATTATGAAGATGCTCATAAGGGAATACGAAAATCGCACGAAAACCCCGAAATTCAGCACCTGTACAAAGAGTTCCTGCTCGAACCTTTGGGAGAAAAATCGCATCATTTGCTGCATACAAAATACGTAGAAAGAAAAATCTGACAATAAAAACAACATTATACAATGTGGAGAAATTTGAAAATATCAGTCTGGATATTGATAAGCATGGCAGTTTTTACGGCTTGCAACAATGATGCCGACACAACATTTAGCAAAACAATTGTGTCCGGACAGCCTGTCACTATTCACTTAAAAGAGACTTTGCAGGACAGAACCGGTTATGTGAGGTTACGAATGGACGCGGTTTCAGATTCGCGTTGTCCAATCAACGCCATGTGTGTATGGGCAGGAAACGGAGCGGTTACTTTTACGTTGTTTGTCAATGGAAATCCAAGCATATTTACGTTGAATACGACATTAGAACCCAAAGCAATATCTTCACAAGGGTATAAAGTAACGCTACTCGAGCTTCTTCCGTATCCCGGATCAGCGAATTATAATGCTGACAGTTATTATGCCTCAGTCAGGGTTGAAAAAGAATGAGGACACAGAAAAAACGGGAGGAATAAAATGATCGATTTTATTCCTCCCGTTAATTTTTTAATTACAACAGAGAAAGAGATTCTTTTCCTGCAATTTTAGCTTCGTGCTCCAATAGCCAGGCTTTACGCCATAAGCCACCGGCATAACCGACCAGCTTCCCGTCAGCTCCTATCACGCGATGGCAGGGAACCACTATTGCTATCGGATTGTGATTATTGGCGTTTCCAACAGCTCTCTGACCATTTGGAGTGCCAATCTCTTCAGCAATTTTACCGTAACTGACCTGTTCTGCAAAAGGAATATCCCTCAGCGAGCCCCAAACCTTTTGCTGGAACTTTGTACCATCCATCTGAACCGGCACTGAAAATGCCGTCAGAGTTCCCCGAAAATACTCGTGCAATTGGTTTATGCACATTTCCACCGGTTTGGTTAGTTCGCCTTCCACATAATATTCATGCTTGTCGTCGAACTCCACAGCCGTTACAGCCTCGGCATTTCCTTTAATGCGCAAGGTTCCTACAGGAGTATTGATTAATCGAATGCAGCTTGTTTCAACCATTGAATAGCAATTCTTTTCCTTTGTGGGATTCGTCGAAAACCCCGTTGTTGTATACTAGCTTTCCATTTACAAACGTGTGTGTGATACGGGCATGAAACTCCTGTCCTTCGAAAGGAGACCATCCGCATTTTGAAAGAACATTCCCGGAATCTACGGTCCAGGGATAATTGGGATTTACCAATACCAGATCGGCATAAAAACCTTTACGGACAAATCCTCTTTTTTGTATTTTAAACAAATTTGCCGGTGCATAACACATCTTTTCGAGTGCTTTTTCGACAGTAAAATGGCCATTTCGAGCCATTTCGAGCATAGCCGGCAATGAATGCTGAATCAATGGAATACCCGATGCTGCCTGCAAGCAACCGCCTTCTTTGTCGGAAAGCAAATGTGGTGCGTGGTCTGTCGCAACAGTATCCAGTTTATTAGTAGTGAGTGCCTGAATGAGTGCTTTTTTATCAGCTTCAGTCTTTATCGCAGGATTGCATTTAACACGAGCTCCCCGTGTTTCATAATCACGATTATCGAACCACAAATAATGAACACAACCTTCGGCGGTAATCTGTTTTTCGGCTAAAGGTTTGCCGGCATCAAACAATGCCAGTTCATGCGCGGTACTTACATGCGCTATATGCAGACGGGTCTTATATTTCAAAGCCATTTCCACTGCGGCGGCAGTCGACTTGTAGCATGCTTCGCCGGAACGGATAAGATGATGGTTCGAAATTGGGATATTGTCGCCAAACTGGGCTTTGTATGTGTCAATATTACGCTGAATAATGCCCATATCCTCGCAATGAGCCATCAGCATCAATGGCGATTCTGCAAATAACCATTGCAAAAACTCTTTATCATCCACCTGCATATTGCCGGTTGAAGCCCCGAGAAAGACTTTCACACCAGGAATCCGCTTAGGATCTGCATTCTTGATTTCTTCCTTGTTTTCGTTAGTTGCTCCAAGGTAAAAAGTGTAATTAGCAAGAGATTTTTCCGAAGCCAGACGGCTCTTTTCGTTCCACAGTGCCAAAGTAGTTGTTTGAGGTACTGTATTGGGCATATCAAAAAACGAAGTAACACCGCCTGCAACTGCCGCTTTGGATTCTGTATATAAATCAGCTTTCTGAGTCAGCCCCGGCTCCCTGAAGTGGACATGAGTATCAATTACTCCCGGGAGCAGCCATAAATCTGAAGCATCTATTACGGTATTGTTTTGCAAAATGCTTTCCGGCACTTCTCCCTTAAATATTTCTGCAATAAACTCACCTTCAATCCGAAGGGATCCTCTGAAGGTGTTTTTTTCGGTAAAAATTTTAGCGTTGTGAACTAAGATTCCTTTCTGGCTCATTTTTTGTTCCGTTTCGTAGAAGGTTGCTTATAATAACGCACAAAAACTGCGTATATTACTTAATTAATGGTTAATAAAGAACATCTGTTCTCAAAAGAGAAGGATGTGTGACAAAATTACAAAAAACTTATTGCGAACAATACTATTTCCAATAAAAAATCAAAAGCTTTTTGCGAATTGGATAAAAATGTCAGACTCTATTCTAAAGACTATCCGATATAATCGCGTTACCTGTGATTCTATGAAAATTACGAGTGCTCAATCATCTCCATACACATTCTTCCGTTGTGATACGGACACTTCCAGAAACCAGCTTTATCATCCGCAGTATTAACGCATCCGTCCGCTTTTATACTCCAATACCATTCGCCGTTGTCCCTATCAACCAGATTGTTTTTTATGTAACTCCAGCAATTCTTCGCTTTTTCGAGATATTCCTCTCTACCGTACAGCCGATAGGCATACCAAAAGCCCACAACAGCTTCAGCCTGCACCCACCAGTGACGATCAGAATCGACATGTCCCGTCGCCAGATTCTTTTCATAAATAAGACTTCCGTCTGGCTGAAGCCCTTCCGAAGCAGCTTTCACAATTGCAGGAATAACTGCAATTACTCTGTCCGTAAGATCTGTTTCTCCGAGAACTACAGCCGCTTCATAAAGCAACCAGGATGCTTCGATATCGTGACCGTAAGAAAAAATATTTTGCTTGTTATGCCACTGTTCATCAAAAAAGAGCTGTAAATGACCGGATGGTGCCAGTATTTTGTCCAAAAATAGTTCGATCAGATTCCGCAAACTGCTTTTCAGTTCGGCAGTAGGCCAAATTCGGTAAAGATTGGTATATGGTTCCAAAATATGCAAATGAGTATTCATTGTTTTCTTCTCATTTGCATCTTTATCGCTCAAACGCATATCCGCAATTTCGCCCCATTCGCCCGTAAAGGCTTCCTGATAACCATTCAGCTTCTGATCAAAACTATATTTCTCAATAAGCTGATACAATTCGACAGCCTTTTCCAAAGCATCACTATCACCGGTAGCACGGGCATATTCGCTGAGTCCGTAAATAGCAAATCCCTGTGCATAAATCTGTTTCTTTTTATCCATAGGAGTACCATCGGCAGCCAATTGCCAAAAGATTCCGCCCTGCTCATTGTCCCAGAAATAAGTCAACAGGTATTCTTTTGCTCGCGTAGCCGTTTCCAGATATTTCGGTTTGTTGAATAAACGGTATGCCGCTGAAAAAGTCCATAAAATACGGGCATTCAGAATAGCACCTTTAGGGGCATCCGCATGTTTATCTCCATTTCCTGAAATTCTGCCGACAAACCCTCCGTTATCAGTATCAGCACCGTTGTTAATCCAAAACGGCAGGATATTCAAACACAATTCGTCAGCAAACTCCTGTTTAATAATTTCTTCCATCAATTTTATTTTTCAGCAGAAAGGCTTCTTTTCTGATTAAGCAATTCCGAATTTTCCTTCACCTTCTGATCGGAAAGAGGATAAAACATCATACCAATAAATGCCAATGCACAGCAAACAGATGGCACAAGACTGATCATAATATGCTCACCAAAAACAGTTTGACTACTCTGTTGAGTTGCATTCGGAACGTAATTAAACAAAGCCAGAATCCATCCTCCGAGAGCAGATCCTAAAGCCCATCCCAACTTTTGAGACATTGATGATGAGGAGAAAATCAATCCGGTTGCACGACGCCCGGTCTGCAATTCCTGATGATCGACAATATCGGCAAACATAGACCATAGCAGAGGTAAAACATATCCGGCAAACATAGAAATAATAAACTGGAAAGCCAGGATAAGGCCAATATTATTGGGTATGAAGTAAAATCCGACACTAAATATACCTGCCAATACGATAGAGATCATATACGTCCTCTTTTTCCCATATTTTGCCGAGAGAGATGGCGCTACCATTACACCTAAGAGATTAGCAGCCTGTCCTACTAAAAAATAGATGGTCGTCATATCCCATCCGGTAGCCTCAACACGGTAGTTCATTTTCACATAATCTCTAAAGAAATAAATGGCAACACTATCACGTACTGCATTGAACAACAACGCTGCAAGTCCGGTTGCCACCAAAATCCACCATGGAGAATTATGGAACAAATTTTTCAAATCCTGTTTAATGGAGACATGTTCTTCGCTCTCAATTTGAACTACCCTTTCTTTCGTCCAGCTGAAGCACAAAAGGAATAATATAACACAGATGATACCAATTGAACCAACACCCATTACCCAGCCGATGGGAGACGTGCTGACGGTAGCATCCACAGCATGTTTCGCATTTTCGAGGCTCTGTGGATTAAATGTTTTCGCAAAGAAATCGATCATCGGTTGCAACAGCATAAATGTCACGAAACTTCCGATAAACGCGAACGACATACGGTAGGAGGAGAGAGAATTTCTTTCGGTAGGATCAGCTGATATAGCACCCAGCAACGAAGCATATGGCACATTGATGAGCGAATAAACAATCATCATCAATGAATAGGTAACATAAGCGTAAATCAGCTTAGCCGTTTGCCCGAAGTCAGGAGCAAAAAATGTTATCATTCCCATCACTGCGAAAGGAATAGCAAACCATAATAAGAAAGGACGATATTTACCCCAGCGGGTTTTTGTGCGGTCGGCTTTTATGCCTACAAAGACATCAAAAAATGAATCCCACAAACGTGCAACCAAAAACATGGTTCCCGCTGCTTTTGCTGTTATACCAAACACATCGGTATAAAAAAACAAAGAGTACATTCCGAATATTTTCCAGAACATAGAGGAGGCTGCATCGCCAAAGCCATAGCCGATTTTTTCTTTCAGTTTTATCATGGTAACGGTTTATGAAAAAGAGGTTCCAACATGGAATCTCTCTAAGGTTATTCTTTTCTGTACAATTTCAGGCACAAAACATCATGAGCCGGGATCACCGCTTTTAACGGTTTGCGGGTATCACCATTTTCTTTGTTTTGCCAAATATCTTTTATTTTGAATATTTCTTTAGATATATTGAATTCACGCTGACTAAGAGAGTCCGTCACGGACATGGATTTCCAGTCAAGGTCAACCGAACGGGATGCTTTAGAACGGTTCAGCACACAAACAGCCCATTTACCTCCGCAAAGGGGTTTCATCCAGGTTTCAACACTATCTTTCGAAGCAAATTTGAATCCCTGAATACCAAGTGTATCCTGATTGATGCCAATCGCCTCTTTGTTGGCAAGTATCGCTTTGGTCTCAGAAGACATAGTTCGTAAGTCATTCCCGGCAATCAAAGGAGCCGCCAGCATACACCACATGGTAAAGTGAGCCCTGTCCTCATTTGCCGGCATTCCATTGCCAACTTCGAGCATATCAGGATCGTTCCAGTGATCAGGCCCCGCAAATTTACGTAATCCATTTTGCATATCAAGTATTTGAAGCACACCATTTGCGAACCAACTACCATTATTTTTTTTACAGTCGAAACAATTATAAATATCTCCGGTAGTGCGCCACAAATGTCCAACCGCGGCACCCCACAGCCATGGCTTGTTATTGCCCCATTCACACAAACTGAAAACAATTGGACGTCCGGCCGCAAAAAGAGCATCGCGCATGGTTGAATAAGCCTCTTCCGCATTCATTTTACCGGTGTTGCACCAGTCGTATTTCAGATAGTCGACACCCCATTTTGCATACATCAAAGCATCCTGATATTCATGTCCCCGACCGGCAGGACGACCGGCACAGGTCTTATCTCCGGCACAAGAATAAATACCGAATTTTAACCCTTTAGAATGAATATAGTCAGCCAATGCTTTTATTCCGGATGGAAAACGTTGCGGATCGGGAACGATAAATCCAAGACTATCCCGGCTCACCTGCCAGCAATCGTCAATAACAATATATTGATAACCGGCCTCTTTTAATCCGGAAGCCGCCATCGCATCAGCCTCTTCTTTAATCATTTTCTCGCTTACATCACAAGCAAATTTATTCCAGCTGTTCCAGCCCATAGGAGGCGTTTTCGCCAATCCCTGAAATTTTTGTGCCTGCAAGGGATACAGTGCCATCAAAAACAGCACTGACAATAAAAGTTTAGTTTGTAATTTCATTTGTAAATAATTTTGATTCTAAATGACAAATGGAATTCCATGTTGCTTCAATTTGTCTTCATTACGGTTGGCATTGTGAAACAACATGTTCATTTCATGACATCATACATTTACAATTACACGCTCCATACATGGGTTGTTAGCCCATGTACAGAGAATGTCCGTTCACCAATCAATCTATAATCTTATTGTTATCAATCAATTTATTTATAGTTTCTACGGAAGTCGCAGACCGAAGCCCGTCAACCGGCGTATTCAGACAATAGTCTACCAGCCTGTCAACTGTAGAAACAGCCACATGCAATCTGGTGTCTGAGGAAGCATAGTAGATAAATACATTTCCGTCTTCATCTGCAATCCAACCGTTTGAAAACAGAACATTGGAAACATCGCCCACGCGTTCTTCGCCCTCGGGAGCCATAAAATAGCCTCCCGGAGATGCGATCAGTTTGGTTGGGTCTTCCAGAGCGGTCATGTACATGTACAAAACATAGCGCAAACCGGCAGCACAACCTCTTACGCCATGAGCCAAATGAAGCCAGCCTTTTGATGTCTTAACAGGATGCGGACCTTCCCCATTTTTCAGTTCTTTGATGGTATGGTAGTAACGGTGATCTATAATAGCTTCAGCTTTAACTTCGGCATGTTCGATATCATCTACCAGTCCCCAACCGATTCCACCTCCACTACCAGTATCAATAAAGCCATCCTGCGGACGGGTATAAAAAGCATATTTGCCATTCACAAATTCAGGATGCAACACCACATTGCGTTGCTGGCTTTTCGATTTAAGATCGGGCAGACGTTCCCAGTTCACTAAATCTTTGGTACGGGCAATTGCTGCCGCAGCTACAGCAGCAGAAAGATCGCCGGCCGGAGCATTCGGATCTTTTCGTTCGCTACAGAACACACCATAAATCCAGCCATCCTCATGTGCGGTCAATCGCATATCATAAATATTCGTATCCGGCTCTCCGGTCTCTGGCATTGTAACCGGTCGTTCCCAAAAGCGGAAATTATCCACTCCATTGGGGCTTTCAGCTACTGCAAAGAAAGATTTACGGTCAGCACCTTCAACACGGGCAACCACAATATACTTGCCATTCCATTTAATGGCTCCGGCATTAAACACGCCATTCATCATAATCCGTTCCATTAAAAACGGATTGGTGCCCGGATTTAGGTCATAACGCCACGTAATGGGAGTATGTTCTGCCGTTAAAACCGGATTTTTATAACGTTGTAATAATCCATAATGTCCAATTGGTTCGTTTTGGCTCGACAACAAAGACTCATATTGTTGCATTAATTGATTCAGAGAATCTTGAAATTCGCTCATGTTAAATGGTTCTTTTATTATGTTATTTGACTAGATGGGTCTTATTATGTCAACTTACTTATACATAGATGGTAGCTTGCTTTCAAAAAACACATTTGTTTTGTTTTTGAAAAGAATAAAGTCATCGGCACTTGCCTGCCCCGGATAAGGTGCAAAAAAGTGACCTGGTTTATCGCAAGCATTTCTCCAAACCAGAATATATGCAATAGGATTTCCGGATACAGCTTTGTAAATCACATTTGTCCACCAGTCTTTTTGTGGCAGTGACTCGATGCCTGTTTCACTTAAAACCGCCACTTTGTTTTTCGCGGCAGCAGCGGCTGTCATAAAATTCAATGTATTGTGTACTTCGTCAATAAATTTGCCTCTTGCCTGCTCTCCTCCATAATGGTAAATATCAATTCCTAAAATATCCACCATCTTATCTCCCGGATAACGCTCAAAATAATACGCAGCATCCGGTGCAGAGGCCGGAGAGTAGATAAACAGCAAGTTATGAAGCTTCCTTGTTTTAATCAGATAGTTAATCGTATACTTCCAGAGAGCTGTATATTCCTGTACTGTACACTGTTTGCTCCCCCACCAGAACCATGCTCCCGTATGCTCATGATAAGGCCGCAATAAAACAGGAATAGGTGTACCCTTATCATCTTTAAGGCTTTTCAGAAAAGCTGCCAAACGATTAAGCCATTGCTGAAACAAAGCGTTTTTTGAACCTCCGGGCAAAACGCTCTTCACGGCTTCTGTCGTTTTGCAATTCCATGCATTGCCTCCCAACGGATTATTGACGTGCCAACTAATTGTATTGACTCCGCCACGTTTATAAACCTCCTTAATCCGAAGGCGCATTGTATCAAAGCATACCGAATCAAGAGAATGCGAACGTCCAAGTTCAATATTGCCCAATTCCCAACCAAACACGGCAGGATAATCTCCGGAAACACTCTTCACATCCGAGCGTCCCGCATCATATTTCCAACCAACTCCGTACAAAGCATCGTCCTGATGTCCGAACATAAACCCTTTGCCTGCTATCTTTTTAAGATTAGCAAACAGGGCTTTTGTTTCTTTAGTCGCATTAGCGTCTACAGTCGCAGATTTAGCCACTGCGGGCATCGTTACGCACATCATACTCAGGATTACAGGAATCAGTCGGATTTTCATTTCAATTTATTTTACAACAATTGTTATCAGGGTTTACTCAACCACTTTATTTGCCATTGGCCAACCCAAAATGGTGGACAGGTGAGGAATGAGTATAGAAGCCATTTTCTTTTGTCCTTCATAGTTCGGATGCATACATGCTCCGAAATCGGTAGCAACATTAAGCAACGACGGCATCAAACCAACAAAATGGACATTCTTATCATTGCTGTCTTTTACAACGCGTTGCACGTACTGGTAAAGTGTCTCGCCCGACATGCACGATGTCATACAAATCACCGGAATATTCCCGTAAGCTTTTCTAACGGACGCAATCAGATCGAGATATCCTTTTACGAATTGATCTTCGGTCGGACATATTGCCGGGTTGCTTAGGTCATTGGTTCCTAGCTTAATCACCACTACATCAGGCTTCCACTGTGAGAAGCCCCATTCTACCGCCGGATTAATATCGAAAGTCTGAAAAAACAATTGCTGCATGGTCGTAGCAGGATTAGACATCGGATTTCTGTCTCCATAATTCCGCACAACACCACGGCCGGAATGTGCTGTTAAATGATAATCGGCATTAAAGTATCTTGAAACAATCGAGGCGTAACTATGGTTACTATTTTCTGTAGAAGGCAAAAAAGGAGCCTTTCCGTCTGTTACTTCGGTACCAAAACCACAGGTAATTGAATTACCGATAAACTCTATTTTACGGGTAGGAGTACCGGCGCATTTCTTCAACCCTCCGTTTTTATTTGTCATGAACTGATAAACAGTGGCTGTTCCCTGCTCCCCTTCAGTGCGTTTGTACAACATCACCTGATGTGCCGTAGGTGTTGCATTCGACACAAGAACAACAACTGTATCACGACTCACTTTGAACGTTTTAGCAAGTTTACTATCTACAAAAAGATCGTAATAATCGCCCCTGGTATCGCCTATTTTCACAGCCAGATAACCGCCTGTCACCTGAGTTCTCAGATGCACTCCCGTCCAATCAAACGAGACAGCACCGTTATTTTGAGCCGTGCGTCCGATATATTCCACATTCGAATCATTTCCGGGAAATACTTTATAACGGAAAGTCGCTTTATTTTGGGCGAAAGCACCCGTTACATTTAACAACAACATTCCACATAAAAATGGAATCAACAAATTGTTTTTCATAAATTTTCTCATTCTATCATTCGTTTTAAAGTTGAATGACAAAGATACATTCTATACTTTACAAAGTCTTGGCTAATCGTTTTTTACCGAACAGATTTCGCCAATTTTCGATTATACTTAAAGATCAGTTCCAGAGTAGTTTTATCCGTATCAAAAATATTATTCAAACCTTGCTCTTCCTGTGGAGGATCGCCCACAAACTGATCGCCTTTTTTCCATTTATAATTGGTATCCGAAGCTCTTCCTTCTCCACCAAAAGCCCAGATATTGACTCCCTGCAGGCTTTTCAAGTTTTTATCGAACAAGCCAAACAGGTCTGCAAAATATTGATCGCGATGAGTCGTTGATGTAGCGGGATCGAACAAATGCCCGTCGCGGGGAAAGCCAATCTCTTCAATCACCATTGGTTTGTTGAGTTGATCGGCTATGAGAGCGTGATCAAGCACGTATTTTTTCATCTTTTCGCGGGTAATGGCGAACGTTCTGTCGAAATCGGAGAAATCCATCCAGCTCCAGTTTTTAGCCCAAATATGAATGGTTGTATAATCCACATCCGGGAAACTATGAATATCCTTCCACAATTCAATGTCTTCTTCAGTTCCTTTTTCGCCCTCAGTGCCCGTGATAAGCAAATGATTCTTATCCAGCGATTTGATATAATGCGACACCTCTCCGATCCATTGTTTATAAATTGCTTTATTTTGTACTCCGTCGGGACGTGGTTCGTTGGCAATCTCCCATGCCATGATAGTAGGATCTTCAGTATAAGGCTTGTTTGTGTACCGATTGGTGCGACTGATGATGTATTTGCAATGACGATTGAAAGCGTCCTTACATTCATCGCAGCTATAGAACTTACCCACAAAGTTTATAAATGTACCCCACCCCGCTTCGGAAGGATAAGGATAAGCGCCTTTCCCGTTCCATTCAAGGTATTGGGCAAAACCGCCCGACCATTCCCAATTGTTCGATAAGAAAAGAACAACCGTGATATGCCGTTTTGCTGCTTCGGCCAGGAAGTAATCGAGCCCGTCCAGAACGGCATCATCATACTCACCCTGTTTTGGCTGTAACGGATATTTGAGATGCGAATCGTTTCTTGAGATGCCTTCTACGCCGACCATTGCCCGTAAATTAGTGATCCCCTGTTTTTGCAGAAAATCGAGTTCACGCCCCAAACGGGCACGGTCTCCGGTTTTCATTCCCAGCAACGATCCATACCAATAATTCATTCCAATAAAACGGTATGGTTTCCCATTTCGGGTCAATTGCCCGTTAGTAACACTGACAAAATTATTCACTGCATTCATCGACATAGAAAGCATTAAAAACACGAATAAACAACTATATATTTTTTTATCCATAACAATTTTACCATTTATCGGTTCTGAACGGCAACAATGGCAATCCGCTCGAATCAAACAAATTAGGAACCCCGTCATTTGTAAAACAATATCGTACGGCAACCGGTTCCGCAACTTCTTTTGCACTCACAACTATGTTCCCCTTTTTATCTACTACTGCTGTTGCCGGATAAAATTTCTTATCGGCACCTGCTATCTGAAAACTCTTTATTTCCTCTTCTTTACAACTAAGTTTAGACAATGATTTCACACTGACAAAAGCCTTGTTCTTCGAAATCGTTACACCTGCAAAACAAGGAAAATATGGCTGAAGGTCTTTTACTCCGTATTGTTCTTTCAACACAAGATTTACCAAACGGTTACCGACCTCTTTTTTAATCCGCGGATGAATATCCTTGATGTTATCGACCAAATCGCCTACCGTTATCATGCCTGTATTGGGTAAAGATAATGTAGCTTCCTGTTGCTCCCGAAGCAAAGCAGCACTAATGCCACCGTAGCCATTCCATGGCGCAATTTGCACGAAATAAAACGGAAAATCATTCTGATACACCTGACGCCATCCTTTTATCATGGACGAAAAAAGCTTTCCGTAATCTTCTGGATTATCGGTATTGGCTTCTCCCTGATACCAAATTGTCCCTGCAATTTTGTAGGGTACTATCGGATAGATCATCGCATTATAGATGACCGACGATTCTACGGGGGCCCAACTGACCGGTTTTACTTTAGCCGCTGTCTTAGCCAGTTCCGGATCTTTATCAAACACAAAACCGGGAGTCCATGCCTGTACACAGGTTCCTCCCCAGTAGGACGCTATCATTCCAACCGGATTACCTGTAACCTCATTTAGTTTCTTGCCGAAAAAATAGCCTACCACGCTCATTGCTTTTACGGTTTCCGGAGAGCATACCTTCCACTCTCCTTCACAATTGGTTTGCGGGAAATTATTATATCCACGGGCTACCTCAAAAAACCGGATCGATTGATTGGCTGATTTGGCAACCGCATCCCCGGCATCAAGAACACCTTGCGGCCATGAAAAATTGTATTCCATGTTCGATTGTCCGGAACACAACCACACTTCACCCGTGAGGATGTCGTCAATAACAACCTTTTGTTTATCGCTGATAAATGTGATGCTGTATGGGCCTCCGGCCTTCGGAGTATTTACTGAAGCATTCCATGCACAATCTTTGCCGGGATTTGCGAAAATTGTGTCTGTCGGATTCCAGCTGCAAGAAATTTTTACCGGCCAGGTACCGGGAGCC
Organism: uncultured Microbacter sp.; assembly: GCA_963678825.2. Classification (GTDB taxonomy): domain Bacteria; phylum Bacteroidota; class Bacteroidia; order Bacteroidales; family Paludibacteraceae; genus Microbacter. The sequence goes on from CAXXPB010000009.1 coordinate 67,707, forward strand.
CAGCCCCATAGTTTAACGGAAGAAAATTGCTGCAAAACAGCGTGATTGCCAATAATGGACGGAAGTCGTAAAGCCGGTTGAGCACCTACACATAAGGCAAATGCAGGAAATAGCAGAAATAATAGTATTCGTTTCATGGTTACTGATATTCTATCGTTAAAACAGGAATATTCAAGGCTAATACAATGTTTCTTATTAGTAGCTAATGGTTCTTAGTATCCTTATTGGTTGCTTTTCGAACCATTAATCATTCACACAAAAGTAGCTTATTTCAAGCTATTGTTTCAAGTACAATTTTATCAAAACATAATACTTTCTTAGCGAGACAAATCAAACAGCCAAAACCATGTTCATCCATCCGATTCACACTTCTAAAACCCACATAAAACGAACTTCTCAAGACTATGCACATATCATTATAAAACAGCCACATACGCCAAAAAGCCGTTTCTATTCTATTGGGAAAACCTGATTATAAAAAAAGGCTGATACGAAATACCCAGATCGTATCAGCCAGTTCTGTTGATTGGAGACTAAAATGGTCTACCAATAATATAATTTTAACCCGACTCCGATTTCACGGGCCTGATTTTGAATCACAGGTCGTGGAGAGGATACACAATGCCACTCTTCTTTCGGATATCATCCATCGTTGACACTAACAGCAAGCTGTCATTATGGCTCCACAAATTACTTTCAGTTTGTCCGTTAAGAATGCACCGGGCAACTTCTTCGGCCTCGAATTCATAGCCATTTTTCTTTATCTCAAAAGAAAATACTTCTTCCGAACCATTCTTCCTTGTCAGTGTGATTTTGCCCGGACAAAACCAGAGATGTTCAAGCGAAATTTTTCCTTCCGTTCCGTGAATCTCCGCAACCACCTCAGGGTTTGCAAGAAAAGAGGAATACATCACTGAAAGTTTATTATCGGGATAAGTAAAAGAATAGCTGCAGTTTGTATCAACACCCTGATCACTCAGGGTCGCAATAGCAGAAACATTATTCGGCTTTCCAAACAGAAAAAGCGACAGGAAAATGTTATAGATTCCGATATCAAGAATAGTTCCTCCGCATAAGTCCACATTGTAATGACGATGCTCCGGGCCATTCTCCGATCGGATGCAAAAAGTCGCTGTCAGCAGGTTAACCGTACCGATGGCACCACTTTCTATTATGTCTCTTGTCTTGATAATGTGAGGTAAAAACCGGCTCCAGAGAGCCTCCATCAAAAACAGGTTCTTTTCCTTCGCTTTTGCAATCATGCGATTTACCTCTTGCTCATTAACTCCCATCGGCTTCTCACACAACACATGTTTGCCGTTATCCAATGCAAGTAATGTATTTTCCAAATGAAGATTGTGCGGCGTCGCTATGTAAACCACATCCACCTGCGGATCCTTAACCAACTCTTCGTACGTTCCGTATGCCACATTCAGGTGATAATCTGCCGCAAATTGAAAAGCACTCTCGTTAGTTCGTGAACCCACGGCATATAGTTCGCAATTGTCCGCAACCTGAAGGGCATCCGCAAATTTACGTGCAATCCATCCGGTTCCCAGAATTCCCCATTTTATTGTATTCTTCATAAGTTTATTCTTTTGCGTAAATCATTTTCTTTCTGTCTTTTTTCAACAACCCTTTTTCCAACTCATTAGCATTCACCCTGACTGGTGCTGTTACAAATTCCGGCACGTTGTATGAATACAAAGAGGCATCGTAAAAACGAGGATCTTTTTGCGGCAACAAGAAAGGCTTCGACACCTTTCCGTTATCATCAATAGATGCGATATACAGCCGGGTGTACAATCCGTCGCCTCTGCGGCTGCTAAAAACAAACCAGTGAGAGTTGCTGCTCCAGTCGTGAAAACTTTCGGTATTATTGCTGTTTACTTCCGTTAATGGACGACTCACGCCTATTTTTAAGTCAAGTAAGTACAAGTCCGCCTCTCGATGCCAAATCGAAAAATTGCCATAATCCGATTGTGTGTACATCAGATATTTACCATCAAAAGATGGCCGTGGAAAAGAGATGCTTTTACCTGTCTTTGTGGCTGAAATCACCGTATCAATCTTATTGCCGAATTTGCCTGTCGCAGGGTCAAAATCAATTTTACACAAACTATATTTGATTTTTTTGTAATCGGATTGAATATCCTGCTTTTTCGAAAAACAAAAATACAACGTTTTTCCATCAGGAGAAAAAACAGGAAAAGTTTCAAAGTCGGATGTTTTAAGCCGTGGCGAAGTCGTCAGTTGATTAGTTTTTAAGTTATAAACCACCACATCCGAAGCCTGATCAAAAACTTCTATCCGTTCGTTTCGCACCACATGAAATGCCTGTCGGGTTTGATTGACAGAATAGGCAATGTATTTCCCGGATGGATGCCAATAAGGATAAACACACGACGAAATAGTACTGTCGGTTTTTGTAGTGTATAATTCCATTTTGCCGTTTACAAGCAACATGGTAGCTCCATTGGCTCCTCGGACGTGTAGATTCATCTCGGCCGGATTGTTCTTATTAAAAGCATGACAGTTCACGCAGGAACCTGTAACCAACGTATTTTCGACAATCGCTTTCTGATCAAAAGAAGAAAGGTCGCGCTGATAAATCCCCATTTTGCTATACACTTCATAGCCCGGAGCAATCATTCGGTAAACCAGTCCGTAATCGATTGGGTAACTACTGACATGAATGGCAAACGGCTGATATTGTTTCCATTTTCCATCCTGTTTTAAGCTAACCACCACTCTCAGATCTTTTCCCTTATTATCGGATAGCAATTGTTTCCATTCGTTCGGAGGAAATTGAATAATATCTTTACTCTGAACGTGCAGTTCGCCGTTCTTAACACCGGATACAACAACATCAATCCGGTCGAACTTCTCTGCGGTGATGGTAAAATTGAGAGGTGCTACGGAAACCGGAATCGTCACATCCGTATAATCAGGATAAAGTGATGGTTTTGCATTGACCATCACAGGAGATTTTACCGATTCGTTACAGGCCGAAAGAATAATTAAAAGAAGAAATAGATATACTAAATTGCGTTTCATCCGTACAAAATTGATTTTTAAAGGGCGGATGGAACTCACATGACTTTGTTCATCCGTTTTTGCGTATAATGCTAAACATGTTCGTTTCATAATTACAGCATTTATTTTCTGAATTGAAGGTAATACCAGTAGGTCTGTGAATAAAGGTTTTTAATTTGTTCCTCAGCATATCCACCCGAAGAACTTAACCGGGCATAGTTATTAAAGCGCTCACCTACAGTCTGACTTACCGGCCATGGAAAGTCCGCCATTTTGCGACCCGAACCAGCCCAGAAAGCGAGCAAGGCTTCCTGATAATGAACAGGAATTTCCTTATAAGCCAGCGTTTTCCCTAAAGGAAAATATTGAACAAAGTGGCTAATATCTTTATTGAGCAATGTATATGCAATCAGATATTCGTATGCCATCCGGTTGGTCTTACAATGCAGGAACAACAAACCGAGCATCTGATCTTTCTGTTCCTCACTAAACAACACATCTTCTTTCAGGCGATACTGACGCAATTGCGCCCACTCAGGATTCGCGTCTATTTTCGTTTCGTTGCCAATACATTGCATGGCCTCATCAGCCCAACTGCGATAAAAAAGAGTATGTTGCAACATGTGCAGATACTTTTCAGCTACTTTATATTCTCCATTCAGAAGATTGACTTCAGCCATTCTTTTAATCGCACGACTGCTTTTTTTGTAGTCTGGAATTGCCTCCATGGCCTCAAAATCATATTGCATGGACGTATTGAGAAATCCAAGATGATAATAAATCTCCGACACGATCATTGGAACCGTGAAATCCCGCTTAAAAGACGGCAACAAACCCTCCGGTCCATTTTGAAAGTAATGAAACATGTTATCGTTCATCTTGCCTTCCTTGCATAAAGCCAGATTAAGGCATGCAACCGAAAGTGGAGAATTGGGAGCTTTTCGGTCGGCCAGTTCAATCACCTTATCCCAATTTTGCACCCTTACATTATAGTCGTAAGCCATAATTTCCTCTTTCGCCCAATCGACGGTATGGCGCACAAACCAAGCACCAACAACAAACAACGCAAGAATTTCGACACATAACCAGAAAAGTTCCTGCTTAGCTCCCATCGATTTAATTGGGGACAAGAACATAAGAGAAACAAGAGGAATACTAATCCATGCCAGCAATAAAGGAACCGGTGAAACTGTAGAATAACGGTTATAGCTGATTCCCCACCATAATCTTGAGAGAGGATATTGCAGAAATTGCTTGGTGAGAAAAGGTGGAACCGCAATACAAACCACAAACAATGCACTCAACACAATCCACTGAAGTTTTGACAACTGCTTAAAACAGAACAATTCAACACAAATACAGAGCAATGCAAAGATCCAGAAAACGCCTCCGACCAGCCAGTATAAAGCAAGCAACATTGCTGCTGCAAAAACAATCCTGATCCAGGGATGCCTGAAGTAAAAATAGAGTTGAACTGCCAACAGAGTAAGCATCACTGCAATCAGTGATGCAAGCAAATAGTTTTCATCGCAAAATAAAACCCAAAAGATTATTGACGGGATAAATGTCAAGGGGTAAAGGAGAGGATTTTTCTTCAGTTTGGAGAAGATAAAGCAGACCTGTTGCTGAAAAAGAACTAAAAACAGAGCAATAATGAAGGCACCAAGCCACGAGTGATAATAAAACTGAGTGAAGAAAGTCCCGAAATAATCAGCCAAACCTCCGGGGCGGCTCATTAAATCATTCCAATAATCGGACGTAAAAAGAAACATTTGAAACTGTTCCTGGTAATGAAAATGATTGCTGTATGCGAGCGCAAAAAACAACCAAACGGCTATTCCAAAACTGAATGGAAGTACCCACCCGGAATACTTCAGGACTTTATTCATGGTATATTTTTTTTGCAGTCATTTCAACGTTTGGTCAAAATCACCGCTAAGATTTACAAATTCAAAGAAACAAATTATCATTCACAAAACAAAGTTCTCAAACGACAACTTCATCTTCATTTCACCTGGTTTTCAACTTGCATAACTGTGCATTCCACCCAGAAAACCGTTGACACCAAAGTATGTCATGACCACAGAAATGAGCGCAAAGAACAGGTAGAGATGGAAGCTCAAGGGATTTTGCAGCCATTTTATTTTTTCGTCATGAATGGCTAAAGCGTAAACCATAAACGCAATCAATGCCCAGACTTCCTTGGGATCCCACGACCAGTAAGCGCCCCAACTCTCGTTGGCCCAAACTGAGCCCAAACAAATTCCGATTCCAAGAAAGGCAAGAGCCGGATAAAGCATCAATTTCGAAGTCTCTCTCAGATGTTCTAATTCCAGCCATGATTTTTTCACTCGTAACAAACACGCCACAAATGAATTAAGCGCCACCAAAACAAAAAAAGCATAGCTTGTTGCGATGCACCACACATGTGGTTTCAGCCAGAAAGATTGCAAAACCGGTTGTAAGTATTTTTCACTATGACTCATACGTAAAAATACGTATGTTGGAACGATAATTCCGGCAATTACAAAAGTTCCCAAAAGAAACATGATCGACTGCCGGTTTGATTGCAAATTGGTAAGCCATTGTTTGATTTTTCCTCCGCGAAGAAAGAGGTTCCAGATAATTCCTCCCGAAAATAACAAATATCCAAAATAGACAAGCCACATTCCCCATGGATCATGATTGACGAGCAAAACCACACCTTGCTTATCGCCGTCGTACGAACCCTGCAAAAAGCGATATCCCTCATACGACAACACATTATTCATCGAAACGGTTTTCTGTTTTTCTCCATTCCGATCCACAATCGTTGCTCTGCTCACATAATCAGCGGGGTGTGTTGTCCCGTCGTGATATTTTATTTCAAATCGATTCAGAATCATCGCAAAAGGGAGAGAATAACAATCTGAAGAGGTATTATCTAAAAAGAAACGGGAAGGCAAGCCTTGCCTGAGATGAATTGTGCCTTTCTCCCCGAAAATAAAAGTAGTCAGCGCTCCGGCTACAATAAAAATGATTGCGGAATGGAATAGCCAAACAGAGAACGAAATTTTCCCTGTGCGGATAAACGAAATAGTTACAACTACGACAAGCAATGTCCATAATGCAACAAACCACCAATTATGGTAGCATAAGTTCATAACAGTGGTTGTTCCATAAAACCGCTCAAGAATTGTTGCACCCGCGAGTACAAACACTATCAAAGCCGATAATATGCAAAGTAATTTTTTATTCACAATTTGGTTAAGGCTGACTTGAAGAAGCTGGGTAGCATCAGTTATAAATCTCTGAATTGAAGATTTTGAATTTCCTTCACTGCAATACATTCCATTTCCACCAGCCATCCCGGGCGACAAATGGGAGCATACACAATAGCCGTTGGCACTTGAGGAAATTGTTCGTCAAATCGTTTTTTTACATTTTGGTAATCAGCCACGTCACGAAGATAAACAATGATTTGCATTAAATCGTCGAAATCACAATCAGCTTCATGCAATAAAGCCTGTACATTTTCCAACGTACGCGAAACCTGCTGTTCAATATCACCTTCGTGTAATATTTTCCCGCTTTTATCAATACTGGCGGTTCCGCTAATCAAAACTCTTCTACGGTCTCCAAAATCCACACTCACTCCACGTTCAAAAGTGACTCCGTATTCATACGTGGGGCTCATATTCTCCAAAGCATACAGATAACGAATCTGTTCTTTTTCAATACCCTTTATCGCATAAGCATCCATCAACACTTTTGTGCGATAATCGGCTGCACCGCCCTGAATGCCTGTGCTTGCTATGTAGTGGGTATCTTTAGTCAGTCCGTTAATTTGAAAATTTTCTTTGCGAGCTTCAACTACGCCCCTATAGTCACAGTCAATATCGCGGGCAAAAAACCAGGTTCTCAAACAATTATCTCCAATTGAGCAACCTGCCAAGTCCAGTTTTCGTTCATAAGCATTCAGCAACAAATGCGTTTGAGTGTACGACGATTCCGTCTTACCCAAAAAACTTGAATTGAAAACAGAATAATAATGCACGTAACCATTACGTTCATATCCATCTGTCAGTTCATCAGGACACAACACATTGGTTTCCAACTGCAACCAAACTGCAATTTTACTTCCATCCAATGGAGGTTGCTGCACGTAGCTCAACGGACAATCCAGCAGATTATCCATAGCCTGCAATGTCAGATCATACTGATTGGACGCGTCACTCAGAAAGCAACGGGCAAAGACAGGCTGAGCCCCATCGAAAAAAGTTTCTTTGGTAAGTTCGGAAAGTCCTTTGCATAAATTCTGTAGTTGCCGGGAAAAATTGCTTTCGATTGGAGAAACATGCATCATCACCTGAAATTCATGCACTTTTCCATGAGGCATCAAACCCATTATCTCTGCAACAACACCAACATCACTATATTTTTGTAACCAATAATTCATTGTAACCCCTATAAGACAAAAAGAAGGCGGGCACAAACGTCCCGTCTTCTTTTAATAATCACATAAAGAACACCTGTTTTTTTATCTTGTATTGTAGATATTCCAATATTCAGAATAATCTGACTGACTCATTTACTATTGAAGTAATTCATCAGTAAGAAAATCCCTGACGCTTAAATACCCAGAACCAACCTTCATAGTTATTCGATTCTGTGGAGTATTCAAGTACCATTTCATCATTGGTCAATTTTATAATATCAAATTTGTATACAACCTTCTTACCATCGTTTTGACTAACTCCATGTTGTATGGTTGCACCACTTATACTTAACGTTCCAATTCCTTTGGTCGTTGAACTAGGAGTCATATCAAACGAAAATGCACCTTTGGTTGTAGCACCACTTTCTACTTTTGCGAATGTAGCAGCATCTAAGCTAAAACTCATGGTTCCGTTTATATCAATTCCATCAGAAGAAGCATCTGAGGCTGTTCGTCCCCACCATGCAGGTGCGATGTCTCCACTACGACCTCCGTTCCCCCAAATCCATTGAGATCCACTATACTTATTATCAACAGCCCACACCCATGTTTTTGAGCCTGCTCCGCATAAATAACCCCATTGCGGAGGAACCGGATAATACATTGAATCCACCGTTACGCTATACGTTTTTGTTAAAACAGATCCGTCTGCTGCCATTGCAGTTAGCCTAATATTTTGAGTACCCTTACCCAAAATCATTACGGTAGTATCATTACTTACATAAGACGCTGTTGTTGTCCATTTACACAGCACGGGACTTGTACAATGAACTTTATATTTATTTGTCTTATACGTCTTAAACATCACGGGAGTGACTGTTACGTTAAGTTGATCAACTGAAGTAACAACATCACCGACGCCAAAGTCCTTCTCTACCGGGTTGCATGCCACACAAAGGACTGCAAGCACCAAGGCAAAGGCTATATTTAAAAATTTATTCATAATCATTTTTGAATTTAGACATTTAACAATCCATATTACTTCCAACCTGTGTACTCAGCCTCTTTAGTACCCCATCCTGCGTTTTGCTTTAAGACTCCGTTGGATAATGCTATCTGGCTTTCAGGAATTGGGAAAAATCCATTGGTTGCTTTATAACGTACAGCATATCCACCGCCATTGCTTGCTGTCGTGTTTACATCTGCAATTCCTTTATAATATGTTGGCTGTCCGGCTTGAGCAGCCAAGGCTGTTTCGGCTATGTGCCAGCGACGAATATCGTTCCAGCGAGTACCTTCGCCCACCAACTCCCATCGACGTTCGTTTCGCAATGCTGCATCACTATATGTACCTATAGTAGGCAAGCCTGCTCGTATACGAACTTTATTAATACCCGCAACATCTTGTTTAAGTTCCGATTGCATCAAAAGCACATCAGCAAATCGAATAAGCACTAAATCGTGGATATTCGACAACTGAAAATTAACTGTTGTATAACTATACATATCTTGCTCAAAAGTATCATAACAAGTGCCATCAGCCTTCTTGGAAACCACAGGAGACCATTTCTTCGCATAATAATCTGTCTCCTGAACAAAGTCCCATTGTCCTTTTGCATAATTAGGCAGTTCTGTAGGAATATAAGCTACTGACGCAACACGGCGTCCATCATTAGGTTCTGCAGTAACCCAATCCTTCCACAAGTTTGGGGCTACAGGACCTGCCCCCCAACCCTGTCCGAACGGAAATGTTTTATTATAATCTTGTGCACCTCTTAATCCTGCGCAAAGTGCATAGCCATTCGAAAACTCAATTGATGTTCCCCAGTTTGCAAATTTATTGAATTTAATTGCAAACATTGATTCCGAATTCACGCCATTATCATCTTCTACCCATTTCAGACCTGCATTTCCGCCTGGATAAGTATAATTCTTCAATGTACATCTATTTGTATAAGCCCACAAATTACGAAAATCGCCAACCAATGAATAACCTGAATTATTAACACAATCGTCTATCCAGCCTATCACATCGGCCTTTGTCACTTTAGAATTATCTGGAAGCGTCACATCTGTAGCATTATAAAAGCCTGTATAAAATAAGAATGCTCGTCCCATTAAAGCTTCTGCAGCCCATTTATCCACATGACCAGCATCAACCCAACTACTCCCAAATTTTTTAGCCGGCATCAATGATATAGCCATTTTCAAATCTGAAATAATTTGTCCCCATGTTTTAGCAGGTGCTGCTTGAGGAAAATCCTTCGTTGAAGAAACAATGGGTAACGGAATGTTTTCAAACAGTGATGCTAATTCATAAAAATAAAAAGCACGTAAAAAATATGCTTCTCCCAACATTTGATTTTGTTGATCAGTGCTTGCATAACCTTTACAATTACCTAATGTCTCGATAGCTACATTAGCTCTATTAATACCGACATACCGATCACTCCAAAATTGACCCATCATATCAGTTCCCGTGTTCAGCATCATATCTTCAGCTTGCCATTGCTTATCGTTTTCGCCACCTCCTCCTAACTGATCATCAGAAGCAAGAGTAGCTACCATTAGAAAAGATGAGGATGCGTTAGCATTAGGTAGATCCAAATTATTATAAATACCTGCAAGCACTTGTTGTGCATCAGCTACGGTTTGTGGATAATTGGACGTATTCTTCTTCGTTAAACTCTCTGTATCGAGAAAATTATTACACCCGGTAAGTAATACCGTTACTGCAATTATTGATGAATATATTAACTTTTTCATACTTTTCTGCAATTAAAATTTAAGATTTACACCCACCAAATATGTTCTTGGACTTGGATAGAAGCCAACGTCAATACCTGAAGCCCAAGAATCAGAAGTTCCTGCATTAGAACCTATTTCAGGATCCATACCTGAATAGCCTGTTATTGTAAACAGATTTTGCGCGGTAAAATAGAGGCGAGCCTGTTGAAGCGGCATTTTGGGTAATAGTTTTTTAAAGTCGTATCCCAAAGTAATGTTTTGGCATTTCAGATAATCACCATTTTCTATATATATATCTGAAATATATTGATAATTAACACTTGAACCTGACGTTAAACGAGGATACTTATTTGAAGTACCTTCGCCATGCCAACGTTGATATACCTCTGTTGTATAATTATCATGACTGGTGCCAACAAAACTACGATAAGATTTAGCAATTTGCTGACCAAAAGCACCATGAGCGGCTAATGTCAAGTCAAAGCCTTTATAGCCAAAATTCAAACTGATACCGAGATTATAATGAGGATTAGGATCTCCAATCTGAGTTTTATCTGCGTCTGTGATTTTACCATCATGATTAAGATCTGTAAATTTCAAATCGCCCGGTTGCACATTCGATTGAGCAATTCCATTGCCTGCTGCTTTCCAGGCATCGATATCGGCCTGATTTTGAAAAACACCAGAAGTTTTATATCCCCAGAAATAACCCATCGGATGCCCAACTTGAAGTCTGTTCATTTCTGAAGTACCTTGACTTAAGATATTTGTTGTTCCATGAATAATACCCTCTGTATTTGCAATACGAGTAACATTATTTTTATTATATGAGAAGTTCGCATTTACGCCATACGTAAAATCTTTCTTTACATGATCTTGCCAACCTAAGGCAACTTCAAATCCCTTATTTTCCACATCTCCTCCATTTACAAAAGGTGCTCCTGTGCCATAAGTGGCCAAAAGTGGTGCAATCAATAACCAATCTTTTGTAGTCTTGTTGTACCAGTCAAAGGCCAAGCTTAGACGTGAATTCAGGAAACGGGCATCAATACCTAAGTCAAGCTGTTGAGAAGTCTCCCATTTCACATCAGGATTGGGTACAATATCTGCATATCCTCCGGTTTGGTAGCTATCCTTTGCATTTCCAAATGAGTAACGACCTTTATAGTCAAAACTTATCGTTGATAAATATTGGAAGTTAGAAATATTACAATTACCATTTTGGCCCCAGCTTCCACGCAGTTTCAAAAAGTCCAACCAATTTCTCGTTGATTGCATGAATTTTTCGTTAGTTACTACCCAACCGGCAGATACAGAAGGGAAATAGCCCCAACGATGTCCTTCAGCAAAATTAGATGAGCCGTCAGCTCTAAAAATGAGAGTTAACAAATATTTTTCGTTCCAGTCATAATTTACACGACCAAAAAACGAAGCAATACCGCCTTGACCCCAAGGGCTTCCCCCCACTGTAGTTGCTGATGTTATGCCCTGTGTATTATCGAGATAAGCATACTTATATCCGTCAAACAATAGCGTAGTATTAGAGGCGCTAACACTTTCTCCCATACCCCATTTTTCTAAAGATTGACCAACTAAAACATCAACATGATGAGCATCAATTCCAAATTTATAATTCAATGAGTTGTCCATAGCATAGCTCCAGCCTAAGCTTCCATTTTGAGAAACAGAAGATACTTGTTTTGAAGACGTTGATGAAAGATCAAACGCCGGCGTATAAGAACGATAAGAACTTGCACTCATTTTATAACCAAATTGTGATTTGAAAATCAAATTTTTAATTGGTTGAATTTGTAAGTTAGCTGTCATGTTCAAATTGTGACTCTTCGAAGTATTATTTCCTCTTTCATACACCATATCGGCTATTGGATTTGCCATAGTTGCATCGTAGGTACTGAGACCCATAGCTACTTTATCTGCGTTATTGAAATATCCTCCACTGGCATTAGATACTGGCATAATAGGCATACCTCTCAGCATATTTGAAACGTCATTCCAATATTGATTACCAATACCGATACCGCTTTTTACTGAATAGTTATAATTAATATTTTCTCCAATTTTAATAGCATCAAAGCCTTTTCCTTTCAAGATAACGTGATCTGAATTAAAACGGACTGTAGTACGTTGATAATCGGATGCAACCGGTTTCCCCAGAATACCTTCTTGAGATGTGTAACCAACACCCATTGAAAATTTAGAAATATCATTGCCACCGACAATATTCAAGGAGTGACTTTGTGTTGGAGCATCTACATTTCTGGCTTCATCTAACCAATTGGTTCCTTTCCAAGTACCGTCCATCACTGACTGATATTTGGATCCCAAAATAGTTTTCCAATCATTAGCTGCTCTGCCTTCATTATAATTGACTTCATCCATAATGGCACAATACTGTTTCGCATTCAATAACGAAGCCATCTTATAAACATTTTGTACGCCATAATAACCATCGTAGGTTACTTGGACTTTCCCTGATTTACCTTGTTTTGTCGTAACAAGGATAACACCATTGGCAGCACGAGAGCCGTAGATGGCAGCAGAAGCGGCATCTTTCAAAACATCAATTGATTCAATATCAGATGGATTCAAATTATTTATATTTCCTCCGGCTACACCATCAATTACATAAAGAGGATCGGCATTACCATTGGTACCAATACCACGGATGTTCACTTTAAATCCTTCCCCTGGCTGACCCGATGTCTGAACAATGTTTACACCTGGAGTTTGGCTTTGAAGTGCAGTAAATGCACTGGTAGTACTCAGTTTCTGCAAATCATCACCTTTTACTTGCACAGTTGCACCGGTAACCAGTTTCTTTTTCTGAACTCCATAACCAATTGCAACAACTTCATTCAGGCTTACGGATTCGTCTTCAAGTGATATATTTACTGAAGAACGTCCCTGAAGCGCAACTTCCTGCGCTTTCATGCCAATGAATGACACTTTCAAAACAGCATTGGATGGAGCCTTAAGTGAAAATTTACCGTCCATATCGGTAACAGTACCGGTCTTCTGACCTTTGATCACAATAGTTGCTCCCGGGATAGGATTACCGGATGCATCTGTAATTTTACCGGTCACGGTCTTTTCTCCGTCAGTTGGAGCCATACTGGCTGCCGAAGCTGACGACAGGCCGGCTGCTAAAAGGTTTGTGGAACAAAACCCCAATGTTAACACGAGTGCCAGGACCAGAGTCCGCTTGCATTGTCTTGGAAGAGGTATATGTGTACATCTTCCCGCTTTCATGGTTTTTTTCATAAGTTTGTTCATGGTTTTAATGAATAGTCATCTAATAAAATCAGATTATCGGATTTGAAGTGTATACTCAAAACCGAAGACCCGCACTGAAGCGCAAAAAGCAGCTTTAGTTCGAATGGTTTTGCTTACATGTTCATGTCGGAAACCGACGGCGCGCATCAGAAAAGAAAATTCTGATCAGTAATGTTGTAAAATTGGCCTCAGGTTTATGAATAAAAGAGGCTGTTTCACGAATGATTGGAAATACCCGGAGTAAGAGAGGGACGTGTTAAGTCATGCTTAATTAGTTTAAGGTTTTACTTCAAAAATCAGAGTGTAGAATGCGGTTGAAATAATATTTTCATTGAGGCAAATCGCATCACACTTTACGTGCTGATTCTTTGAACCAGTATCACGGATACAAAAATAGGCGAGTTGCCTCGCCTATCTCAAATACAATTTTATCAAAATATAATACTTTCTTTACACTAATAAATTGTACTAGTTTTTCATATCCTATCATACTTTCTTATCACACAATTGTCTTTTTCTTATTATAGTTCTCCCTGAATTCCTTCGGCGTACACCCTTTTCTCTTGCGGAATATTCTGTTAAAATTGGACAAATTATTAAACCCACAACTATACGAAACCTCAGACACAGACTGCGTTGAATCGACAAGTATCCTGATAGCATTTCCTATTCTAATATCAAGGAGATAGTCTGTCACGCTTTTGCCCGTCCTTAACCTAAAGAACCGACTGAAAGCCACTTCACTCATACCCACCATATCAGCCAGCTTTCCCAATCTAATTTCCTGCGTGTAATTCTGCATCAGATAATCATGCACTTTCTGAACCCGTCTGCTATCAGCAGGCAACTTAACCCGGGCAAATGCACTACTTGACAATGTACGGGCTCCGTTACTGAGTGACAGTTCATAAAGCAGACTTAAAAAGTTCATCACTGCATAAAAACCCTGCTTTTCATGTGATAATGAGTTAAGTAACGGACGGATATAGAGTATTGTATCGAGAGGGAAATACAGACCTTTTTGAGCCTGTTCCAACATCACTTTAATGCTTTTAAACTGATGCTTATCTATGAAGTTTTTGAAGAATAATTCCGGAGAAAACTGAATCGTTATCTCTCTTATTTCCTTTGCATTACACTTATGATTTTCCCAGGTATGCTCCAATTCGCTACCGGTTATAAGAACCAAATCAAAATTAGATATCACCTCAACTGAGTCTCCTACGGTTCTACGTGCACCTTCGGCATGTTCAATATAATTCAGTTCATATTCCAAGTGTCTGTGTAACGGAAAAGTAAATTCCGATTTATTTCTTTCCACAATATAAAAACAATCCTTTTCAGATAAAGGAGTAATTTCGTGTAAAATTTCCGAGTTAATCATGATACTATTTTAGCAAGGGGTTACGGCGCCAAATATAAAGATTATTTTCTAAAAAAATACAATATCTACATCTTACGCATCATAATCAGGCCCGGGAAACATGCTCAAACTAAAATTGACAGGTTATGTCACCAGAAAGTGTATTAAAATGCGTAATTTTGTACCATATTCTACCACACAAACAATAAAAGGCTTAAAGCAACACCCAATATGAGACCCTGTATATTAATAACCAACGATGACGGCTTAACGGCAAAAGGAATTAAAGAACTGAAAGACGCAATGTTGCCACTGGGCGATGTCATTGTCGTTGGCCCCGACGGACCCCGCTCGGGAATGTCCAGCGCCATTACGGTTTCGATCCCCACGCGCCTACACAAAGTCCACGAAGAAGACGGGTTGAAGATATACCGCTGTTCCGGCACCCCAGTTGATTGCGTAAAGCTTGCACTCAATATTTTATTTAAAGACAGAAAACCCGACTTATTGGTAACGGGCATCAATCACGGCACCAATTCTTCAATAAGCGTAGTCTATTCAGGCACAATGGGAGCAACCATCGAAGGATGCATCAACAAAGTACCATCCATAGGCTACTCTTTATGCAACCATCATGCAGATGCTGATTTTTCGCACGTTATTCCTTTCGTACAAAAAATTGCGGAAAAAGTACTTGAAAAAGGCCTACCTTACGGGGTTTGCCTAAACGTCAACATGCCGGAAAATCCGCCCAAAGGAATAAAAATCTGCCGGCAAGCCAATGGCTTGTGGACCGAAGAATTTGTTCGCCATGAAGATCCGAACGGACATCCATACTTTTGGTTGACAGGCAATTTCACTAATCGCGAACCGGAAGCCTCCGATACTGACGAATGGGCTCTGACGAACGATTATATTGCTGTGGTTCCGACAAAAATCGACATGACGGCATACGAAGTAATAGACGAATTAACCGGATGGAATCTTTAACAACATGAAGATCTTAGATAAATTCTGGATAGGCTTACTGATTTCGATCATCTTACCTGTTATTTTCGGGCT
>CAXXPB010000010.1:0-25360 GCA_963678825.2 uncultured Microbacter sp.
ATCTTTTTAATTTCGCTCACGTAATCAGCCAGTTCTATCACGGCATCGGTAGCTCCGCGACCGGTGATAACCAGCTCCAGCGTTGCCGGCTTCGATTTGATCAGGTCGAGCAGCAGCTCCTCTTCCAGATAATTGTCGCGTACCGAAATATTCAGTTCGTCGAGAATCATCAGGTCGTAACCCGCGGCAAAGAATTCGTTTTTGATCTTCTCTACCGCATCGTGCGTCTCCTGCCGAATTACATTCTCGTCTAACGAACGGTTCAGGTGCGGATGTCCCTTGGCAAAATTGAACACCTCTGCACCCAGTTTACGCAGGCTCTGCATCTCATTGTAACCATATTTGTCCGGGTCTTTGTGAAAAGAGCAGTAGCACACCTTCTGTCCGTGGCCCAGCGCGCGGGTCGCCAGTCCGATAGCTGAAGTGGTTTTTCCCTTGCCGTCACCAGTATATATGTGTATAAGTCCGTTACGTTGCATTTACAATTTATTCATTTACGATTTACGATTGAGCCAACTGAGTACTGTTTACTGAGTACTGTTTACTGAGTACTGTCTACTATTTCAACGCCTTCATCATCACCTCCAGCGTTTCGGCAAAGGTGACGGGAGTAGGTACGCAAGCCATGTTGGAATCGATCACAATCACCTTTTTCATGCGCACAGCCTCCAGATTGGAGAATTTCTCCCATCGATGCTTCTCTTCCCGGTCGATATTGCCCATGGTGACGATAAAGATCACCGACGGATTTTTCAACAACACGGCTTCGCGGGTAATGGAGCCCGAAGTCATTCCTTCGGCAATGTTCCGGCCACCGGCCAGCGTGATATAATCGTTTAGAAAAGTATTGGGAATTACGGCAAACAGAGGATCGATGCCCAGTTGGATAAAGATTTTGCGACCATCGGCCTTGCGGGCTTTCACCCGGTCGATGCGCTGTTGCACCGACTGCAACACCTTGTTGGCAACGGCTTCGCGGCCCACCAACCGGCTCAGCTGCCTGAACTGCGAATAGATTTCGGCATACGACTTCGGCATAGGAAACATCACCACCTGAATACCGAACTTTTTCAATTGCGCAACGGTTTCGGGAGGAGTCATCGACGAAGCCACTACCAGATCTGGCTTAAGCGACACCACCTTTTCCACGTTCACCTTGACGGCTGTAGCCACCACGTTCACCTTGCGGGTGGTTTTGCAATAACTGGTACAACCTACCAGCTCCTGTTCATCACCGAGATATTGCAGGTTTTTGGTTAAGGACGGCGACAGGGAAATAATGCGCTTCGGAGCGGCATACAGAGTTGCGCACACCAACGCCAGACTAATCAACAGAAAAAAGATTCGTTTTTTCATCAGGCTTCAATTTCAAGAAAAACATGATTATCGGCACGGTAACGCTTGCCGGTTGTAAAAGCTACCGGATGTTGAAATACCGGACCGTTATAGACGAAGCTGTGGTATTCACCGTTTTCGGCACAGGCATCAATGCCATCGAGTGCAGTAATATCATTGAAGAAAGAGCGGTCGAGTTGACGCCCCAACCAGCTTTCGGGCAACAGGCTTTCTCTCACCGACACGGTCAACGCTTCAAAGCCTGCATCGACAAACTCTGCAAGTAAAGCTTTCGTATCGTTTTCCCAGAGTGGAAAAACAGGAGTCACACCGGCTTCGCTGCATACACGTTCAATCCAGGTGCGGTGCTCCATCAGGTAGAGATCGCCAAACACACCGGCCGTAACGCCTTCCTTTTTCAGGTCGGCAATCACCGCTTTGAAGTTCTTTTCGTAATCTGTCGAGTTGGTTTTTTGCTGCGTCAAACGAAGATTCATGGCGGCAGCCTGTTGCTGAATAGTTTGACGGGTAAGCCCATGCGAACGCGAACGCTCACTCTGGTCGTCACACATATTTACAAGACTCACCACCTCGTTCTCCGGAGTTTGAAGAAAACGGTAGAGGGCAAGCATACAATCTTTTCCCCCACTCCACGAAACAAATGCTTTCATACTGGTTGTTTAGTCGTTATGGTTGAAGCAATACGGTAACGGGTTGCCATCAACGCTTAGATTAGAACACAAAGCGGTTTCGGGAGCAAGATGTGAGAATGACTGTTAATGGAAATAAGAGACATGCCCGTAGAACTTTTTTCCCGAAGTTCCGGTAAATAAAAAAGCATGTGGCAGGTCTTCTGGCTCATCCCCGTATCTGAGGCCTTCCCGTTTTAGTAATGAGTAATGAGTAATGAGTAACAAGTGAGTGCACTGTGTACTGCTTACTGCATACTGTTTACCGGAAACAGTGGCAATGGTATTTCAGATACGTTTATGGAATTTACAGCTGCGGGTACAGCTCCGGAATAGTTCGTCAGTGACAAACGCACCGGATTCCCTTTTGGATTGTCTCCCGCTCAGGAAACAATCACCAAATGCGGCGGCAAAGGTAAGGAAAGGTTTGAAAACTGCAAGCAGAAAAAATCAAATAATTCTCCCTAAGCAATGATACAGCAAGGCAGACAACCAATTATAATATTGATATACAAACCAATACACATTAACCATTAAGGCATTAAGAAAAACCTCAAACACCTTCCTCTTTTCATTTTTATGAAATTTATTTTTAACCTAAAAGCTGTTTTACGAGATGTTTTTTGTAGTTTTGAGCGTTGAATACCAACCGGGAAAGCGGTGGGTGAATGCAGGTTAACACAAACAACGTCTTAATCACAATTTTACTTATCAATTCATTCGAGATATACTAAAAATCAAACAAAAGCAATATATGTGCAGTTTATTGAACATATTCAAATTTCGACTAAGCATATACACGTGTTAGCACCAATTTAAAAATAAAAAGACTCATAAATTATGACAAAAGAAAACACTTTTAAACCTGGAGACATAGTAGTTCTAAAATCAGGTAGCCCTTCTATGACGATTAATAAATTTGTTTGGAATCCAGTGAAGGGTGAATCTTATACAGACAGAGTTGAGTGCATTTGGTTTGACAAAACAGAACTAAAGAAACAAGTATTTCAGATAACTTCATTAGAACTTGAATAATAAATAATATGGAAGAAGAAAAAATAATTAGAAATGAAGCCAAAGATTTTTTCAAACGAAAAATTGAACACTCAAATAACATTGAAGCTATTGACGACTTTCATGAAATCAAAAGTCGGTTGTATGACTTCTATTCTCCCGAATCAAAATCTATTTTTTTAGATGAAGCTAAAAACCTCATAGTAAAGTCTTTGCAAGACCACAGAGACAAAGCTCATGGAGGACAACCTGGTGAAAATTGTCAATATGAAAAGAAACCAGACAAATTACTTTTCTACATAAAACAAGAAATCAATACTTTACCTATCGTTGCCCGTCAAAAAAATATCACAAATATTACACAAGAAAGAAACAAAGTATTTGTGAGCTATTGCCATATGGACAACGACTATTTATCTGATGTACAAAGACACTTCAAACCTTTTCTAAGTCAAATTGACTTTTGGGATGACACTAAAATTCTTCCTGGACAGAAATGGAAAGATGAAATTCGGAAAGCAATAGATACAGCAAAAGTCGCAATTTTATTGGTAAGTACAGATTTTTTGGGTTCTGATTTTATTTCTACAAATGAATTACCACCATTACTACAAGCAGCGGAAGAAAATGGTGCTGTTATTCTAATTGTGATTTTAAAACCGTGTTTATTTGAAGAATTTGACTCTTTGAATCAGTTCCAAGCAATGAATCCACCAAATAAACCTGTCTTGAAAATGGATTATTCTGAGAAAGAAGAATTATATGTAAATCTTGTTCGTCAGACTAAACGAATTCTAAACGGGAAACAATGAAAAAATTGCTGCTAATACATAGATCTTCGTGCGGTCGGCACGACCTCCGCTAGCCCGGGTCTCCTGACCTGTGCTATAAACGGCACCCTACCATTAACCATGCCCCGTTACAATCCTGAAATACATCATCGCCGTTCCATCCGGTTGAAAGGATACGATTATTCGCAGGCCGGATTGTATTTTATCACGATATGCGTACAGGACAAAACCTGTTTGTTCGGAGAAATTTCTGCCGAAAATAAAGGCAACCACACAGGATTGCCTGTACAACCGCAAATGATTTTGAACGAAGCGGGCAAAATCGCCGTCAGTTGTTGGTTGGAAATTCCCACCCATTTTCCAAACGTGACATTACATGAATACGTAGTAATGCCCAACCACATTCACGGCATCATCGAATTGTCCGGAACGTCCGTAGGGGCGAAAAACATTTCGCCCGAAATTGGAACGGAAAACGAAACGTTCGGGATAGGGACGAAAAATATTTCGCACAATTCCTACGAAACCGGTACGCCGGATAACGGGACGAAAAATATTTCGCCCCAACGAACGGAATCGTCGAAATCCGAATCGTCGAGACCACGGGGAAAATCACAAACAATTGGGTCAATAGTACGGGGATTCAAAATCGGAGTAACAAAATGGATACGCCAAAATTCGAACGTACACCACGTTTGGCAACGCAATTATTACGAACACATTATCCGCGACGAATTGTCGTACATCCGCATTGCCGATTACATCAACGATAACCCCGCAAAATGGCAGGAAGACAAATTCTATTGCGCCCGCTAGCGCAGCTATCCTGCCCGATCTATAAATAATCCCATTCCTACCATTGAATTATGCCCCACTACAATCCAGCCATACATCACCGCCGTTCCATTCGGTTGAAAGAATACGATTATTCGCAGGCCGGATTGTATTTTATCACGATATGCGTACAGGATAAAATATGTTTGTTCGGAGAAATTTCTGCCGAAAATAAAGGCAACCACACAGGATTGCCTGTACAACCGCAAATGATTTTGAACGAGGCGGGTAAAATCGCCGTCAGTTGTTGGTTGGAAATTCCCGCCCATTTTCCAAACGTGACATTACATGAATACGTAGTAATGCCCAACCACATTCACGGCATCGTCGAATTATCAGGAACGTCCGTAGGGGCGAAAAATATTTCAACCGAAAATTGGGCGAAAAATATTTCGCACAATTCCTACGAAACCAGTACGCCGGATAACGGGGCGAAAAATATTTCGTCTAAAAACAGGGCTAAAGATATTTCGCCCCAACAGACGGAATCGTCGAAATCCGAATCGTCGCAACCGCGTGGGACATCACAAACAATCGGGTCTGTAGTACGGGGATTCAAAATCGGGGTAACAAAATGGATACGCCAAAATTCGAACGTACACCACGTTTGGCAACGCAATTATTACGAACACATTATCCGTGACGAATTGTCGTACATCCGCATTGCCGATTACATCACCGATAACCCCGCAAAATGGCAGGGCGATAAATTCTATAGCGCCCGCTAGTGAAAGTCTCACGAACAGAACAAAAAATTTCACCATTTGGCACAGGCATGCAAAAATAACTGATTAGCTTCGCTGATCTTCGATCCCGACGGGACGAGGTACCATCACATATCGACGGCTTTGATACAGTAGTTTGATCCGGCAAAGAGCAATACATTCCCATTGAACGCCATGCACCGCAGGTCGTCGGTGCCGATCGGGATAAGTTTGTTGCAGTGCGAACAGGAAGGAATCTGCATCATTATCCCTTTGTTTGCAGGCAAGGAAATAAAGATCTTCGGGATAGTAGTAGTAAATGTCGTTGAGTATTTCGGTTGGACTGTTCATTTGCCGTTCGTCGTTGGTATAATCCAGTATACGGTCGGTCCACACATTCCCTTGCGTTGAAAAGAACAGCACCGGTGAGCCGTCATCTTTTTCCCCGGCTATAGCAATCCGGTCGTTCATTGCAAGCACCCGCGTAAACGCACAGGGTTTGTAATAGCCCGCGTACTGGGCATTGAAATCGATTATGTTCCACTGTATCCCGTCTTTCGAGCGGATAATCTCTCCCGCATCGGTCACGCCATAACACTCCGAGGCATTAGCCGACAAGGAGACGATATTTCCCTTCAGCGCTAACGGAATTTTATGGAATGTACCGTTTTCTGTCCCCGCTACTATCTCTCCCTGATCCGTTCCGGCAATAATTTTGTCGTTGAAGAAGGCAAGGGTATGAATGGTTTTATCCGTCCCGCTATCGATCGGTTTGAATTCGCCATTATTTAACGAAACCAGCAGGGTACCTTTCTCTCCGGCAGCAACGATTGTCTGGTCGTGTACTACCAGCGCGTTGAATTCGACTCCTGCAAATTTTTCCGATTTAACCACTGCCCCCGATTTGGAGATCCGGTCTATTCTCCCTTCCGAACCGGCAACCACAAATCCGTCGGCATAGGCAACAGCAGCATTGTATCCTTTGGGGCGGTTGGATTCGGTACCGTCTGCCGCCAGACTGATGGTGCAATGAAAGAAGAACAGGCTACAGGTGAGAAAAAACAGGTTTCGTAGAGTCATAACAAGTGTGTCGTAGGATTAAAAAAATTAATGCTTATCTGCAAAATGACAGCTCAACACCGGAGGTGTTATCCCAATAATAACGTTGGGATAAATCCCGACGGAGATGGATGTTGCATTTGGCAAAACGCTGTAAGCGTTTCCTTTCCAATGGGAAACCGCTATGCGGTTCAGAGAGTCTGTTGACTCCATTGTAGTTACACCCCGATGAATCGGGGCGTTACTGTTGGGTTACGCCTTTGGCGTAAAAAGCCAACTTAGGTCATTATGCGGATAATCAATATACATTATACCGGTTAAGTTTGTACCAAAAACAATAACTCCGTCCTTCAAGGCGGAGGCAAAAGCCGAAGAGCATTTTATTGGCTTTAGCCCTGACAATGAAAGATCAGAAAAGAATATTCAGGGCTAAAGCCAATTCATAAATACGTGTCTGTTACTCCGTCCTGAAGGACGGAGTTAGGAGAACAACATTGGGAACGAGAGCCTCTTCTGGTTAATCCATAAAATGATTAATCGGTATAATCTCTATTGAAAATGGATGTTTGTCTATTTCAGTCCGTTATTTGTGATTCGGAAATAGTCGAATGCAACTTCAAACGGTGTGGTCGGTTGAGGAGCCTGCTGCATTCTGGGGAAGCCTCCCATGCGGCCCGATGTAACACCATCGCAGACCATTACTCCGCTTTGAATATCTTTCAGCACCATGTCGGCCTTACCGACGGGTTTGAAATTCACACCATCGGCAGAGCACGATGCGGTATAAGCGGCTCCTTTCTTTACCAATTTCAGAATCAACGTATTGTCGTTTTGTATAATTCCATCCATGCTGAGAGTTACCGCCGATTTCTGGCTTCCGTTGCTTTCTACCGACAACTCTACCGAACCCGGTTGTTCGCCTGCTCCGGCTCTCATCATGCCTCTGCGACCGCCACCACCGGCTCTGTAGACTAATTTCACAAAATTATTATCATCCTGGTAAGCAACCAAACCGGCGTTTTGAGAAAATCCGGATGGCTTGCGCGAACAAACGATCTTTGTCTCAATCGTCCAGTCGGTATTGGCGCTTTGCAACAGGATGTTTTCGGCATTATTGCTCGCGTCGGTAATGTCACCTTTGCCGCTTGTGATAGTCAATGAACCGGATTTTTTCGAGAGGCTCCCATTGAGCGGCATTTTCACGTAGCCAATGCCACTGTTTGCCCACTGCGTTGCTGTCGAATTCGTCGCTTGTCGACTTGGTGCCGAAATTAACGGCGTACTCTTTGGTCTCAAAGGTGTTGTAATCGGTCAACGATACGGCAGCCGTTCCCGGAACTCCTTTTGCCTGATGTGTTTCAACCACGATGTCCGGGTCGGACGATGAGGCATTTACAACCGGGGCTTTGGCAGACGGCTTACCTTGCAGATAGCTGTATTGCATGGTGGCAACATTAAAGCCCGGTACTACTTTTTTGTTCACAGTGATCGAGACCGGATTCAGATCGGGCACCACTTTGATGGGATAGTTACCTTCTACGGTTTTGTTATCTACCGTCACCGCTGCGGTAATGGTTGCAACGCCCGACGCTTTGGCTGTAACCACACCCTTGCTGTCGACGGTTGCAACGGCAGGATTGTTGCTGGCGTAGACAATCTTTGCCTTGGCAATGTCGTAAAAACTGTCGTCGGTCATGGCTGCGGTTACGCTGGTTTGAGTGGTGGCTCCGCTCTTCAGTACAACGGTGTTGCAGTCGGCAACTACTACCTTCAGTTCCGGTTTGAAAGTTCCGTTCATCGTGGCCGACACGGTGCCTTTAATATCTTTTGAAGAGGCTCCGATTTCGAACAGGTAGTTGCCCTGATCGAATGTTATCCGGTTGTTCTTCATGTCCCAGAACCAAAGATCAGCGCAGTCGATGTCGATATTTACCGTTTTAGTTTGCCCTCTGGGGATCGTTACCCGTTGGAAACCTTTCAGTCGTTTGATAGGGCGTTGCAACGCAGCCGGGCTGTCCCGGAGTTCTCATATACACCTGTACCACTTCGTCACCGGCACAGTTGCCTGTGTTCGTAACATCTACGCTCACCGTAATTTTGTCGTGCGGCGTGATGGCGTTTTTGCTGATTTTAAAGTTGCCGTATTTGAAAGTAGTATAAGAGAGACCATAACCAAATTCATACGAAACATCCTTGTTGAAATACCAGAAGGTACGTCCGTTTTTGCCGTTACCACCGCGGAGGGTGTAATCGGTAATGTCGGGCAGGTCTTTCACCGATTTATACCAGGTCCCGTTCAACTTGCCGCCCGGATTTGCATCGCCGAAAAGAATGTCGGCAATGGCTTCGCCCTGTACCTGTCCATTGTAACCCACCCAGATGATGCCGGGGATATTTTGCAGGTTTTTGAACTCTTCCACTTCAACGCATCCCAATGTTTGCATCACCACAATGGTATTCGGATTGACCGCAGCCACCGCTTTGATCAGATCGACCTGATTGCCGGGTAGTACCAACGAGAGACGGTCGGCCTCTTCGGTAGCTGTGTTTTCGTCCGTTCCGACAAATACAACGGCTGCATCGGCCGAAGCTGCGGTGACAATGGCTTGTTCGTCCACTTTGGCATCGGCAGGAGCTTTGTACACTAAATAGAGTGTCTGAAGCCCGTTCAACCCCAGTTTATTTACCTTTACTTTGGTCAGCTTACCTCCGCCGTAAGGGCCGCCAGCTTTGAATCCGGCAGCCACGGTAGCGTTCAGGGTGGTCAGCAGGTTTCCTTCCGGCGAACCGACACGGGCTTCAATAATTCCGCCCTCGGTAAGAATGTTCAGGCTGATGCCGATCGTATCGACCTCGGTCAGATCGACATTTTCGTAGGCAGTCCATGAGCCGTCGTCAATTGAGCGTACCTGAAATTCGGTACCCATGCCCGCACCGGTAGTGATGCCTTTGGACGATGAACTGAATTTGGTGGCATCGTATTTGGTCACGGTGCCGTTGGTTTTCCGAAGCTCGAAACGGGCGATATAGAGCAGGTTGCTCTTGCTGGCCGTATTGCCACCCGAAGAGAGCATCACTTCGGTCGAAAGACCTTTGGACGAAATGTATTTCTTAATTCCGGCATACGGCGAGATCATGTTCTCTTTGGCAGGTCTTCCCGAATAGGGTCCGAGCTCTACCTTGTCGGCTTGCGGACCGATCAATGCAATTTTCTTCAATTCCGCCGGGTTGAGAGGCAGTATCTTTTGGTTTGTTTTTGTGCTGTTGTCGTTTTTGAGCAGAACGGGAGTTTTGGTTGCTACCTCTCTGGCAAGTTCTAGGTGGGCCTTCGAACCGACCAGTTCTTTCGGGTAAAGATTATAAGCAACTTTTGCCGAAGGGTCGAATTCGCCGGTACGCATCCGGATGGCAAAAATATTCACCAATGCTTTGTCGATATCGGCAACTGAGATTAAGCCCTGATTGAGGGCTTTAATGGCACTTCGTTGGTATACGCTTCCGCAGTCGATGTCAACTCCGGCTTTCAGCCCCATGGCAGCAGCCTCTTCCGGGGTTTTGGCATAATGGTGACTGGAGTAGATCTCTTCCACAGCCGAGCAGTCGCCGGTGATATAACCTTTCAGGCCATACGTCCGTCGGGCAATGGTGTCAAGGTATAATTTGCTGGCAGAAGTCGGTACGCCGTTCACCGAGTTATACGAAGACATGATGGAAGGTAATTTGTCTTGTTCGATCAGATGCTTATAGGGCGATATGTAGAACTCGCGCATATCGCGTCCGTCCATCACCGAGTTACCGTCGTGTCGGTTAAATTCGCTATTGTTTGCAAAATAGTGTTTGCCGCAGGGCACTGTTTTGAGGTAGGTCGGGTCGTTGCCCATCATCCCTTTTACAAATCCGCTTGCGATCTGCGATACGAGGAATGGGTCTTCACCGTATGACTCTCCGGTACGTCCCCACCGCGGGTCGCGGATAGGTTCTACCACAGGAGAATAGTAAGTGAGTCCTGTGATGAGGGGTGAGTTCAGTGCCCGCGCTTCGTCCGCAATGGCGGCGGCTTCCCGTTGCATCAGAAATGGATCCCATGCCGATCCGAGGGCTGCGCTGTTGGAAAACGAACAGGGAGAATTCGATCCATTCGTAAATCCGAACGATACCCCGTGCAGGGCTTCGCTCCAGACATTGAAAGCGTGGATGCCGAGCCGTGGAACAGCGGCCATGTTATTTCCCAGGAGACTCTCTTTTTCTTCCAGAGTAAGCCTCGAAACGAGATCAGCGGCTCGTTCGTCAAACGAGTAAGCCGTGTTCAGATAAATCGGAAGTTTTATTTTTTGAGGTACGGGTTTGAACGCCGTAAAAGTGAGTCCGCAGAGAATTGCACATACAATTCCGATAAGTTTGTGTTTCATGGACGTTTTAAATATGAGTGGTTGTGTTGTTTATATCTATTCTGTCAAGCCAAAGTGGTTAATACCTTTGGGTACAGCCGGTATTGATCCAAAACAGATTTGCATTATTTCAAACAGATAGCTTCAGCAAGATCAGTTGATGCCGAAGCTATTCATTTATGACTGTTTTAGCATCACATAGTTTAAACGCGTTGCGGTGTGATCTTTTGTCCTTTTGTGAGTCGTGCATCTCGTACTACCATTCGAAAAACAGCGAAGTTTAGCTTTCCGGAAGTTGGAGTCACATTTTCCAGAGAGTTGGGCATATTTTGCGTCTATTCAATAATCTGTCATGCTAACGTTGTACAAGGTAGCTGTAACCATATTACCCAACGATTGACAGGGAAAACCAGGCGCTTTAAAAATACACCTCCAAAAAACCCGGAGACTTCTCTACCCGATAGCATTATGCTACAATCAACCATCTTTCCTCAAGTCAATCTCTTCGCGAAATAGACTCCCTTCTTTGTTAGTAAATATATTTAACAAAAAAGCTGTTTTATAAATTGTTTTTCGTAGTTTTGAACCCAGATTATACGAAAAGAAAGCGGTGGCTGGTAGTGGGTTAACACAAACAACGTCTTAATCAGGATTTACGCAGAGAACCGGAGAACACAGAAGAAAAACAGAAAGCCAGACTGCTAAGATTAGAATGAATAGTTCTATCGGCGGACCTGCGATCCGTCGCCGCTGGAGTATAAGGATCTGTGATCCGGTAACGATTAAAAACAATAGCGACATTTCTGAATACAGAATGCGGATTACAAATTCTAACACTCTTTTGCCGTCGTCGGATTGCGATTAACAATCAGCGATAGCTAAATCCGACGGGACGGGAAATCAGGAAGGAAACGCTTTGTCCGGGTAAAGACAACCCATAAATAACCCCGTACGCAGTGCGGGGAAAACCAATGCAACCGATATGCCTTAACCCTGTAAGGGTTACCCGATGGAATGCATAAGCATATGTTGAGACTTACGCCTGTTTTATAGCTTAACTATCTATACATCATAAAATAGCACGTGTATTATGAAACAAAAGATTGCCTTCCTGCTTATTGTCCTGTTTTGGATACCAGGTCTTTCGGCTCAATCAATCCGATACGAGTCATCGTTGGCAAAAGCAAAACAATTGTCGGAAAACGAACACAAGCCACTTGCTATTTTAATCACAGTCCAACAGCCGGTTTTAACACCTGCGTTCGTCAACTTTTTTAGTGATAAAAGAGTCATTGATCAGTATAACAACAGTTTTATCAATTACAGAATCGATCTGTCGAATACTTCGGAAACCGAAAAGTTAGT
The DNA here is from genome assembly GCA_963678825.2 of uncultured Microbacter sp. GTDB lineage: Bacteria > Bacteroidota > Bacteroidia > Bacteroidales > Paludibacteraceae > Microbacter. The sequence goes on from CAXXPB010000010.1 coordinate 12,180, forward strand.
TCAGACATACCATGTCAGTCGGATTCCGTGCCTACTATTTCTGGATGCAAAAGGTGGAATTCTGTTTTCGGAGCCATTGCTCTTAACCCGTCCCGAACTTCTATTAGCTTCGGCCGATAAAGCGCTGAAAATGGCAAAAGAAAAATCAATAATAGATTTCGATAACGAATATGCCAATGGGCAAACCGGTAACGATTTTCTCAAATCGTATATTTTGAAAAGAGAAAAAGCGGGAATTCGCAACAACGCAGCGTTGATAGAAAAATATGTACAGGGGTTAAAGGTGGCGGATTTGAACGATTATAGTGAAGTTTTATTTATTCTGAAAGCCGGACCGGTGATTAATAACGCGGCCTTTAAACTTTCGTTGCTTAACAAAAACGTATATGACAGTGTTTTCAAAAATGAACCTTTGGCAATACGCCAAGCTATCAATAATTCAATCATAGGGAACTCGATGCTGCGTGCTATTGACGATAAAGATAGGGATCTTGCTTTTGCTATAGCTAATTATACCCGTAGTACATGGAAATCAAATTATCAGGAAGGTTTGAAACAATCAGAGTTACAGTACATACAATATTATTGGGGAGCAAAAGATACGCTCCAATATTTACGGCAGGCCAGTTCTTATTATGATTCTTATTACATGCGACTTACGGTCGATTCTATCCAAAAAATCGACGCTTTAAAAATTATTACAGCCAGAGAACGCGCTGAAATAGGACAAGAAACGGACGATTCGGAAAGAAATGGGACTAAAATAATCAGCTATTCTCTTGACTCAAATCGATATGCCTTAGAACTAAATAATGCTGCATGGAACTTTTATCTTGTCGCTGGTAGCAGGATGGAGTATTTAACAAAGGCAATGTTATGGAGCAAACGATCGATCGAACTCCAACCTAAGCCGGCATATTATGACACTTATGCTCATCTTTTGTATAAGCTGAAATTTTATGAAACAGCAGAAAGTATACAGAAGCAAGCTGTTGAGTTGGCTCAAACAAACAAAGAATCTCCAGAGAAATATGAAGAAGAACTTCGCAAAATTAAAACAAGAAAACTATAAAACTGGAATGTAATCGTTGAAAAGCGATTTTCGTTCAGGGCGTAGCTAATTGCAATCCGACGACGGAATGGAGTATTAGGATCTGTGATCCAGCAAAGACAAAATACCAAAGATAGGCTTATGAATATTCCTAGTTCGGCTTATAGCTTTGCCTACGTCGAAAAAAAGCAAGGCTCTTGCGCCGCTAGCGCAAGGCTCCTGATTCCATTCCTGCCATTGGTCATGCCCCGTTACAATCCCGAAATACGATTATTCGCAGGCCGGATTGTATTTTATCACGATATGCGTACAGGATAGAATATGTTTGTTCGGAGAAATTTCTGGCGAAAATAAAGGCAACCACACAGGATTGCCTGTACAACCGCAAATGATTTTGAACGAGGCGGGTAAAATAGCCGTTAGTTGTTGGTTGGAAATTTCCGCGCATTTTCCAAACGTGACATTACATGAATACGTGGTAATGCCCAACCACATTCACGGCATCATCGAATTGTCCGGAACGTCCGTAGGGGCGAAAAACATTTCGCCCGAAATTGGGACGGAAAACGAAACGTTCGGGATAGGGACGAAAAATATTTCAACCGAAAATTAGGCGAAAAATATTTCGCCCAATTCCTACGAAACCGGTACGCCGGATAACGGGGCGAAAGATTTTTCGCCCCAACGAGCGGAACCGTCGAAATCCGAATCGTCGAGACCACGGGGGACATCACAAACCATCGGGTCGGTAGTACGGGGATTCAAAATCGGGGTAACAAAATGGATACGCCAAAATTCAAACATACACCTCGTTTGGCAACGCAATTATTACGAACACATTATCCGCGACGAATTGTCGTACACCCGCATTGCCCGTTACATCAACAACAACCCCGCAAAATGGCAGGAAGACAAATTCTATGGCGTCTGAATTAACAGATGCTCTTCCGCAATGGTGATCAACGTGCATAAATATATTCCGCAATCCTTCCATCACCCCAGAAAACGGTCATCCAACCTTATCTACTTTTTATAAAAAACTCGCATAATTAATAATTTTGTTAAAATTATACTGTTCCATGGGATTTCTGGTATTAATTTTGCAGTCTGCAATCACCTTATTATAACCAAGACATTTTCAATGGATCAAGTAAAATTTGTCGCCGAATATGCCGCTCACCTAATGGGTTGTGGCATACACACTTCCAGAGTGATCCGGAATACAAAGCGATTGGGCGACGCGCTGAATTTTGATGTCAACATCAGCGTTTTCCAAAAAAGCATCATTCTGACCATACAAAAGGACGAAACCCAACAGATCTTCAGTGAAGTAATTGAAATCCCCGCCCTACCCATCAGTTTCGAGCACAACTCCGAACTCAGCGGTTTGAGCTGGGAAGCAGTGGACCGAAAACTCTCTTTCGAGGAGATCAAGGCGAAATACGACAAAATCGTTTCCGCTCCAAGGATGAACCAGTGGCTGGTGTTACTGCTCGTCGGACTGGCCAATGCTTCTTTCTGCCGTCTTTTCGGTGGCGACTGGCTTTCGATGCTGATTGTCTGCATTGCCACTTTTGCAGGCTTCTACACCCGGCTGTTACTACAGGCACGCAAGATCAACCATTACATCATCTTTATCGTTTCGGCCTTTATCGCCTCCATGATTTCGTCGACGGCTCTGCTTTTCAACACCACTTCGGACATTGCACTTGCCACCAGCGTGTTGTATCTCATTCCGGGCGTACCTCTCATCAACGGTGTGATTGATATTATTGAAGGGCATACCCTCACCGGCATCAGTCGGCTCACGAATGCCTTTTTGCTTATCATGTGTATTGCCATCGGCCTTTCTTTCACGTTGTTCCTCTTTACAAACCGCTTAGTATGATACTATTCGATATACTCTCAGACGGATTATTCGGTGCCATCGCCGCCATCGGTTTCGGTGCCATTTCCAATCCTCCCAAACGGGCTTTTAAGTTTATTGCGTTACTGGGCGCTATCGGTCATGCCTGCCGCTTTTGCCTGATGACCTACCTGCATGTCGACATTGCATCGGCATCTTTAATCAGCGGGTTTATTATCGGCTTCGGCAGTCTCTGGCTCGGCAAACCGATCTATTGCCCTACAACCGTGATTTTTATTCCGGCGCTATTGCCCATGATTCCGGGAAAATTCGCCTACAACACCATCTTCTCGCAGATCATGTTTTTGCAACACATGAACCAGCCCGATTTAAAGGTAAAATACATGGAGATGTTTTTCTCCAACGGCATCGTCACCCTTACGGTGATCTTTTTGCTGGCTATCGGAGCTACCCTGCCAATGTTTATTTTTCACACCCGTTCGCATTCATTGACCCGAAGGGTGTTTAAATAACAGTCAGTAGATTAGTCTTTTTGCTTTGGTTTTTGTCAAATAGACAACGACCACGCTGTGTACACAGAGCCAGAGAAGAATGAATTGAGCTTACATGTTTAGATAATGGAATTATCAAATATCTAATATAATGATTAAAGCATTTATCAAATTACGTTTTCGGCAACTGCTTCGTACAATCGGGGAAATAGGTGTTCTACGAATGATTGTCGTAACTATTATTGTTACAACATTCGCAATTGCCATATTTCATTTATCTATAGAACGTAAGGAGTCTTTTTACCTGATTATTGCACAATTGTTTATTGTGTTCATTATCCAGACAAAACGAGCAGATAAAATTTTTCTAAAAACAAGCTTTGAACATTACCGGCGTATTCTGCTGTCAGAATATTTTCTTCTCTCCTCTTTTATCTTCTTCTCTCTATTCCTGCATTTTCAATGGTTAGCCGTCATTATTCTGGGGTGTGGGCTATATCTGGTTTCATTCATTGATTTCCACATCCGGCAAAATACCCTCAATACAAAACTACAGAAAATGATTCCGCCAAAATGTTTTGAATGGAAAGCCGGTATTCGTCGCACACTATTTTTTCTTCTTCCTGTCTGGATAATTGGCGTATGCACCTCTTTCTTTGTAGGAAGCATCCCCATAGTTCTCTTTTTGTTGGGTATTTCCACGGCCCAGTTTTATGAGGAATGCGAACCCTATCAATTGATTACTATCTTTGAGAAAAAAGCCGATAGTTTTTTGCGGTATAAAATCATCCAACAGACCAAACTATTCTCTTTGATCACTCTCCCGCTTATAGTTGTCTTTATACTATTTCATCACGAAGTATGGTACATTCCTGTTTGCGAATACATCATATTTATTCTTATTCATGCATACCTGATAGTGACGAAATATGCTTTTTATGTACCCGGAAGCAAACCTCAGTCGACACAGACATTCGGAGCAATAGGAATAGCAGGAGGTCTTATTCCCGTACTTTTACCTGCTTTGCTCTTGTTGGGTATTTACTTTTATTTCAAATCGCGCAAAACCCTTCAGCATTATCTTTATGATTTCAATTAGCTGTTTATCTGTCGAATATAACAAAAAGGCCAAAGTACTCGATACCCTTTCTGTTAATCTGGAGACCAACCTCATTCATGGCATTGTTGGATTAAACGGAGCCGGCAAGACAACTTTCCTGAATGCCATTTACGGCATTGTAAAATACCAATCGGGCACCATCTTTTATAATGAGAGAAAGATTGAGAAGAAAGATATTGCTTATCTGGTAACAGAATCGTTTTTTTATTCCAACATCACCGGACGTGAGTACCTGGCTTTGTTTGAAAACACCGAATTTGACGATGACAAATGGAACGGAATCTTTTCGTTGCCCCTTGACGAGTTGATTGACAACTACTCCACAGGTATGAAAAAGAAATTAGCTTTAATGGGAATACTTAAGCAAGACAAGCCCATTCTAATTTTGGATGAACCTTTCAACGGATTGGATATCGAAACATGCCGGAATATCAGAATGATATTGTTACGACTAAAAGATAAAGGCAAAACTATTCTAATCACTTCACATATCATGGAGACTCTTACCAATTTGTGCGATAAGATTCATTATCTTGAAAATGGCACGATCAGATATAGTAAAGAACAACATGAATTCATTACCTTTGAAAAAGAGATATTTGAGTCAATTGAGCAAAAAAATGCCACAGTGATTTTCGAACTGACAGACTAAAGTTGAACAGACCCAAGTAAAGTTATCTTTTTATTCTTTTCCTGAAACAGTTTTTTGTACAGTACCATTTTTCACGCTCAACAATTCGTTTTTCACGTTCAACAATTGATTTTTCTTGTCCAACAATTCGCTCTGTTTTCGCAACAACGAACGATATTTTCCGGCAAAATAGCCTGATAACGAATCAATTCAGACATCTACAGCTATAAATTCAAAGGATTGCCTCCTCCGTGGAAGCAATCCTTTTTTATTGCGTCAGATTTTCCGACCGATATAAAATACGTAACCGTAATAGGCTTTGTATTTGCGATAGAGTTCGGCTTCGTGCCGCTGATAGGCAACCAACTCTTCGGCTGTAGCATTACCGGCATATTTTTTCAGGAATTCGTCCTGCACGGCAGCCTGTTTTACATAAAAATGATCAGTCCAGCAGGTTTCGGGCAAGATAAACGTTGCCACAGGTACGTATCCGGCCTTCTGCATCTGAGCGGTCTTCACCGCAATGGTATCGATTTCGGGATATGCATTCTTCCAGAAAGCATCGATCTCTTCGGGACGTTCGTCGGTAAACCATGATGCCTCGGTAACGGCAAGGTAACCGCCAGTTTTAAGGAAACGACGCCATTCGTTCACTCCCCGCTCGAAGCCGATATTATAAATGGCACCTTCCGACCAAATCAGATCCAGCTCTTCATCCCGAAAAGGAAGAGTATCCATCGAGCCGACGATACCCTTTACTTGATGTTGCAAATTCAGCGCCGCCGCATTGGCATTAAAATGATCGATAAAACGAGGAAAGAGGTCGATACCGGTAATCTCTCCGGAAACGTGTTGCGCCAATACCATGGTCTGACCTCCCGTTCCGCAACCGATGTCAGCAATGCGTGAATGTGGGGTCAGGTTATCTATAAAACTGAGCGCTTTCAGGGTCATCTCGGGACTGCCCGGCCCCTGACGGTCAATACTCGCAAAATATTCGCAGATTAAATTGAAGTCGAAGTCGTGGATAGAACTATTTTCGTTACTCATGATGTTTAAATGATTTGAATGACTGCAACAACGGGAGAAATGAACGGTTTCATCTCCTTCCGGCAGTCAGGTTTATAAATAAAAAGATACGATAAAGTTTCCCGGCCAGGAGAGCCCGGGAGAGTTCGAGGGGATAACCGCGGAGTTTCAGTCCGGGGTTATTTACTTTACAATGTCCGTAGTCGATTTAAACATCCAACGATTTTAGTAATGCAAAGATAAGGATTTTATACGCAATTATTTCCAAATCAGCCAGAAGATTCAGTGCCGAATCCGAATCCGTCTTATTTATAACCCCGACTTTTAAGTCGGGGATAAAATGAGGCCGGATATCATTGGCTTTAGCCATGACTTTTATTCATCCAGTATTTCATCAGTCTGTTTTCATGGCTAAAGCCGGAAAGCACTCAATTCCAGGTCTGCTCCGCCCAAAAGTGGCGGAGTTATAGTAATCAGCCTTACACAAAAAAGCCCGTCGTTCCACTTATAGCAAGTAGTACGACGGGCTTCTACGTCGAGCAAGGCGGTTATTCGTTTCCGAACTCTTTCAGATCTTTGTAACTTTTTATCAATGAGTCGATATCTTTCATTTTTTTGAAAGACAATAATAAGCCGATACTCAGTCCAACGGAGGCACCTACTACGATTGCCGTAATTTCAAATGCATCATGGGGACCTTTATCAAATAGTACAAATAACACCAACATAGGAACTATAGCAATCAAGCCAACCACCGTTCTCATACGGGTAATTACCTTGTAACGGATCGCCTTTTGAAGTAGTTCTGTCGTTGAGCAGGTATCAATTTGCATCCGGTTCAGTAAATAAATTTTATAAACCTGCCATATTCCGCACAATATAAATACAGTTTCCATCAGTATAACCATCGGAACCGAATATACTTCTGTTAAAAACATGATAACGACAAAGACTGAAAACACAATACAGAAGATCAGGAACGCCACTTCGAAACGCATCAATTTATCCTTCGCCGATTGATGACGCGTGTTCAACATTTCATTAATTAATCGTTTATTCAGCACCTCTGTTTTTTCGAGACGCTGGTTCAGTTCGCTCCATGATTTTTTTATTTCGTCAAGTTCCATAATAGTTGTTTGTTAATGATTCGACATTTGAGACAATTTCTCCTTGATACGGTTGATGCGTACACCAACATTGTTGCGGGTAATACCCACTATCTGAGCAATTTCATCATACGAACGCTCTTCGAGATAGAGCAATACGATCGCTTTTTCAATTTCATTCAAGCGGTTAATCAACGTGTAGAGTTCCTTAATTTGCGAGGTATCGGTAGAGTCATCGTACACAATCAGATCCTCAGACAGAGGCATGATCCTTGGACGGGAGCCCGATTTGCGCATAAAGGTTACACACGTATTCAACGCTATTCGGTACATCCATGTTTGCACTTTACAATCGCCTCTGAATGAAGGATAACCTTTCCACAGGTTGATTACCACCTCCTGAAAAAGATCCTGCGGAGTATCGGCTTCGTTGGCGTACATATAGCAAAACTTGTATATCAACGCTTTGTTTTGCTCAATCAGTGACACAAAATGTTGTTGTTGATCTTCCATTCAAATAATAGTTGTTTTTAATGAGTTGATTCGTTGGATTCAAGCGGGCCCGGCTACGAATACCTGTCGGTTGTGTATAAGGAGTGGCAGACTTGGAGCACATCCATTTACAACATTGATATTTATATTTCATTACACACAAAACCTTGTGTTCAATTTTTCCTTGAAATTAATTATTATAAATTTAAGTTCACTAATAATGCTCCTATTACTCCCATTAAATTCCCTGCCATATGAACAATAATCGCAAAGGCATTATTATTGTATTTTTCCTGATAATATCCTGCTATTAGTCCAAGAACGGTTGTAAAAACAACAATTCTAAGCAAGAAGAGCCCGCTTACTCCTGTGGTTATTAGAATTAAATGTCCCAATCCGAATGCTACTGCACTAATAATCACCGGGATGCTAATATTGCGTCTAAATATTCGCATCCCTTTCGTTTTTAATGGCTTTAATATGTTCATAAGAAAACCACGAAACAATGTCTCTTCCGCGATACTTGCATAAATAAATACAAAAATAATTATCTGGAATGGAGACATTTTGGTTAATGCTGGGTGAGCTTCAATTCTACCGCCCAATATTTTTGTTATCATTACCATGAAAATATTAATTATTATTGCTGTTAATATTCCAAATAATACGGGTTTCAATGTTTCTTTGAATCGTGGTAATGAAATTTTATAGTCCACATGTTTTCTTAAACCGTAAATTAAAACAATCGAAAATAACAACATCAAAGAATGCGTTGCAAAAGAATAGGGTATAAATTCAATATTCAAGTGTAATTTACTTCCAACAAATGTTGATATTAAAAATACTCCTATCGTTATTATTATTCCATATAATAATCTTTCATTATTTTTCATAACTCAGTATTTAAATTCAAAATTATAAGGTTATCTCTTTCTCTAAAATTAAACACAACTTGTTTGTTTGTTCTATTAGTCGCATAAACGGCTGCAATATTACAGCTTTTCAGAAAATAATTGATATAAACCATTATTTACTTTCTCCATATTCATCTATCTAATTCAAATTCACACCATAACGATCGTGATCATTATTGTTCGGTTTACACAAAAAATGCTGCAAAAGACTCTCTCTTGCAGCATTCTAATCCAATCAATCAACTTATTTTCTTACTCAGCTCGTTTTACAATTCCATCATTGTATTCGAAATAGAGCGGAACGCCGGTCGGAATTTCCAGTTTCAGCACTTCTTCTTCCGACAGTCCGTCGATGTGCATCACGATCGAACGCAAGCTATTGCCATGCGCCGACACCAGCACATTTTTTCCGGCCTGCAACTGAGGAAGAATCATTTCTGTAAAAAACGGAATGGTTCGTTCTGCCGTATCTTTCAAACATTCACCGGCAGGAGGAGCCACATCGTAACTGCGTCGCCAGATGTGCACCTGTTCTTCGCCATACACCTCCGCCGTTTCGGCTTTGTTCTTTCCCTGAAGCTCTCCGTAATAACGTTCGTTCAGGTGCCAGTCGCGATACACCGGAATCACATTCCTGCTCATAGCATCGTTGTAAATAGTAGTCCATTCTGCCATTTTTCCTTCGGTGTGAATCACCACCGGAGTCTTCTGGCTATTATTGGCCGCCATTGCTATCATAGCCGTTTCGATGGCGCGTATCTGCACCGAAGTAAATATCACATCGAATTCGATGCCGGCAATCTGCTCACCGGCTTTCAAGGCTTCGTCCACACCTTCGCGGGAGAGAGGCACGTCCACCCATCCCGTAAATACATTTTTTTTATTCCAGACCGATTGTCCGTGACGTATCAATATAAGTTTTGACATAATATACTCAGTTTTAATGTTGAACATTTTGATTCCGAAAGTTACAACATCAAAAAGGCCTTGTCAAGAGAAAAATGAATCACAACACAGACCACAACTCCTGTGTTTATCGCCGACATTTCGGTAACATATTGCATGAAAAACTACACGAATGTATTAGTCGCAACTCCACATTCCACCCTCACACCACTAACTAACAAACAATTAGTCAGCTGGCATACTTTTTATTACGATAAAAGAGAAAGTAGTTACGCAGCAACAATTACGATGAACAACGAATCAACCGAAATACTGACCCTGATAAAGATCAGCAGCTTTGAAAATACTCCCTTCTACATTTTCATGAACGAAGAGGGAGAATTCCGTTCCATTGAAACAAGCAAGTCGGCAATTTCGCTCGAACCCGGATCAATAGTCAAAGCCAGTATTCGCAAAAAAGGGTGTGCCGGCAGAGAGATTACCGCACTAACATTGTAACATAATCCGACAAAACAACCGATCGATAAGGGCAAAGCCACAAAGGTTTTTGTCCTTTTTTAATGTTATCCCCGAAGCGTAAAAAACTCTCAAAGTTTTAAACAACAGATTTGTCCGTACAAACAATTTAGCATAAATTGCAGTTGAAAATTCTAACGGCATAATCTAAGAGAGGAGATATTCATATTGATCCGTATCATCCTCCCTCCCAATTTTCAATTGCCGTCGGTTGAAGCCAACGGATAGAAGACAGAGAAGAGAAATCGGCTTTAGCCAAAATATTGTTGGGATAAAGCCAAGAAAAAAAACCAACATTATAGTATCACAATCATACAAAAATGAAAATACTACATACATCCGACTGGCATCTGGGTCATCGCCTGCTGGAGCAGTCGCAACTCGAAGAGCAGACGCTTTTTCTGGACTGGTTGATCGACTATATCGAAGCACACGGCATCGATCTGTTGTTGCTATCGGGCGATCTGTTCGATGTGGGAGTTCCATCGACACAAGCACAGAAACTATACTACGATTTTCTGATACGATTACATGGCACCTGTTGCAAAGAGGTGATTATCACCGGAGGCAATCACGATGCACCCGGAACCATAAATGCTCCGAAAGAGTTGTTGAATGCACTTTCCATTCGGGTGGTGGGAAAAGCGAACGGAGATATCGAAGAGGAAATTTTCACCGTAACGACGGGAGACGAGCAGGTGATCGTAGCTGCAGTTCCCTACCTGCGCGATCAGGATATTCGCCGGGCCATTGCAGCAGAGTCGTCCGAAGATATTGTCAACCGTTATAAAACCGCATTGGTCAGTCATTTCAATGAAGCAGCCGCCTGTTGCGAAGCTAAGAAGAAGAAAGGCGTAACGGTAATTGCCATGGGACATCTGTTTGCCATCGGTGGCCGCACTTCCGAAAGCGAACAGAGCATCTATGTTGGCAATCTTGGCGATATCGGCGCCGAAGATTTCTCAACAGTGTTCGATTACGTGGCACTGGGACATTTGCACCGGGCGCAAAGGGTGGGCAGCAAAGAACACATCCGTTATTCAGGATCGCCTTATCGGTTAAGCTTCAGTGAAGCGGGACAGCAAAAGAATATTATCGAGTTGGAGACAGGCGACTCGTTAACGATAAAGGATATTACCGTTCCTACGTTTCGGCAAATCGTGCAAATAGAAGGTTCGGTGGCCGAGTGCAAAGCGCAACTCAGCCTACTGGCTGCCGGAACGCATTCGTTAACACCGTGGGTGGAGGTGATTCTGAAGAATGCAGCGGAAGCAACCACCGGCTACAAAGAGATTCAGGATTATGCGAAAGGCCTTGCACTGGAGTTACTGAAGGTGACGGTACAGAACGAGCACCACTACGATCATCTGCAAAGTCTGGTCGATCAGGCACAACAAACAAAGACACTCAATCCGATGGAGGTATTCCGGCTGAAATGCGAAGAACAGCAGGTCGATCTGCAAACGCAGCCCGAAATACTGGATGCGTTCAATGAAATATTGCAGTCGGTAATTGAAAATGAATAGCGCTTTATGAAACGAACATGGTTAGCATTACACGCTAACACGGATGAACACAGTCATGTGAGTTCCATCCGTCCTTTATAAATCAATTTTGCACGGATGAACATACTGAAAATAGAACTCCAGAATATCAATTCTCTCAAATGCGAGATACCGATCGTTATCGATTTCGAACATCCGCGATTTGAAGATGTCGGATTGTTTGCCATTACCGGCCCTACCGGCGCGGGAAAGACCACCCTGCTGGATGCCATCACGATTGCGCTCTACCGCAAGGTGCCACGTTTTGAGAAATCGGGCAATGTGGCGCGACTGGAGGATGTGGTAAGCTACGGTGCGGCAATGGCCATGGCGCGAATAACGTTCGAAGCACAGCAGCAACGCTACGAAGCACAATGGAATATCCGGTTGACAAGCAACACAGGGAAGCCATTGGGCAAACCGGTGGAAACGGTACGCCTGAAAAACCTCACTTCGGAACAAATAGTTGCCGAAACAAAGACGGGATGCGATGAAAAAATAGTGGAGATAACCCAACTCAATTACGAACAGTTTCTACGTTCTGTATTGCTGGCACAGGGCGAATTTGCCGCTTTTCTGTCGGCCAAGAATTCGGAAAAAGGCTTGCTCTTGCAACAGATAGCCGGCGACGAAATCTACCGAAAGATAGGCGAAGCGTTGAAAAACAGAATAGCGGACGAGAAGCGAGTGTTGGAACAGATCCGCAACAAAATAAATACAGCCGACCTGCTGGATGGAGAGAGTATGAAACTGTTGGAGGTGGAAACTGCACAGTTGCAAAACAATCAAATAGAATTGCAAAACGATCTGCACAAGGTGGAAGAGGTGCTGCAATGGTATGCGCGACGGGACAAGTTGGAACAACAAAAACAAGAGATTGCCGCTAATCGGGCACAACTGGAAAGTGAGACGACAGAGAACACGCCCCTGCTTCAGTTACTCGAAAAGCACGAAGCTGCCGAACCCTTCAAGGCAATAGTGGCCGAAACAGAACGATTGGAACAGGAGAAAATGAAAAAAGAGGCACGGACATCCGCCATCGAGACGGAGCTGACAGATCTGGATGCAAAACTAACGATCGCCGTTGCGGAAGAGAACGATTGCCACACCAAAACGACGGAAAGCGAACAGTCGGCACGCGACTGGCAACCGCTGCTTGAAAAAGTCACGGCACTGGATACGCAAATAAACATTTATAAAACAGCGATTGCCGATAAACAAATCGCGACACAAGAGTTGGAAAAGAGCCATGCCGGCTTATTATCGTCGTTGCAAACAAAAACAGACGAAGAGAAAAGGCTCCAAATCACGGAAGCCCAACTTAAAACCTATTTCGACGAGCATCCCTACATTCCGGCAATAGAGAAACAGTTGGGAGAATGGAGCCGGCAACTGACGGAGCGCAAGAGCAACCGGGAACGGATGACGGCATTGAGCGAAAGCGTATCGAAAGCCAAAATCGTTTTGCAGGAAAATACCACAACGCTAGAGCTGATCGGAAAGAGTCATAAGGC
>CAXXPB010000011.1:0-19140 GCA_963678825.2 uncultured Microbacter sp.
GCGATATCTCCTCAAAGAAGCACGGGAGAGGAGATCCGGCAGGAAGTCCGCCGGCAGGTAGAGAACAATGTGGCGGGAGTTCGAGACATTCAGCGACCGGATCCGGAACCCGCTCCAGGTGATCAAAGGTTATGCCTTCCTGGGTTTTTTTCCCGTTCAGGTGGCTGATCATTAAACAGCTGAACACCATCGATGCTGTGCTGCAACGACTGGACTCACGATCCGAGGAAAACAGACCTTCTTGCAGAAAGAGTTCACAGAGAATTTCACGAAAGCGGGAGTCAGGACACTTCATAACCCCCGCAGCCAGCAGAAGCTCTCGCGGCTACAGACACGGGTGCAGGTTTCAGAAATCCTGCCCGGCCGGGAATTCCGGATTCAGAAAAATCTTCACCGGAATATATACAGGGGTGGCGGGCCGGGCGGGAGTACTGGCCGGTGCAGGGGACCGGATACACCTATGCCCGCTTTAGGCACACGTATCTTCCGCAGCATTTCCGGTGAGACACAAATAAAAAAAAGGATCAGAGACTGATCTCGATATCCAGTTTTTCTGCCAGTTCCTTGTACCGGTTCCTTATGGTGACCTCGGTTACGCCCGCAACTTCCGCAACTTCGCGCTGGGTGCGCCGCTCCCCGCTCAGGATGCAGGCAATGTAGATCGCCGCGGACGCTACACTGGTCGGCCCCTGCCGCTTGTCAGTTCACGCTCGGAGGCCTGCCGGAGGATCTCGATGGTCCGGCTCTGGACCTCTCCATGGAGGGCGAGGCCCGAGCAGAACCGGGGCACATAATCGAGCGGGGATGTTGGCAGGAGCCTTAAGCCAAGTTCACGGGAGATGACCGGTACGTCCTGCCGATCTCTTTTCTCGATACGCGGGAGACTTCCGCGATCTCATCGAGCGTGCGGGGCACGCTGCACTGCCGGCAGGCTGCATAGAGCGCTGCTGCCGCAACGCCTTCGATGCTCCGTCCGCGGATCAGGTTTTGTCAACTGCATCGCGGTACACCCGGGCTGAGTTCTCGCGGATGTTCCGCGGCAGGCCAAGGGCTGAGGACATCCGGTCCAGTTCCGAGAGTGCGAAGGCAAGATTCCGCTCGGTGGCGTTGCTGACACGGATCCGGCGCTGCCATTTGCGGAGACGGTAGAGCTGGGCCCGGTTCTTGGAAGAGATCGACCTGCCAAACGAGTCCTTGTTGCGCCAGTCGATCATGGTGGAGAGACCCTTGTCATGGATGGTGAGGGTCATCGGTGCACCGGTACGGGCCCGTTTCAATCCGCTGGTCATGATCGAAAGCCCGCCACTCGGGACCGCGGTCGATGAACTCGTCAATCAATGACGAGCCCGCAGCTCCGGCAGACCAGTTCTGCCCGTTCGCGGTCGTGGACAAGCACGCGGCTGCCGCACATCCGGACAGGAAGTTTCGGTCTGGTTTTCCGCTTTCTTCTCCAGTTCTCTCTGTTTTTGTTCGGGATTTGAACGATTCCCGTTCAGACTGAAGGAGTCTTAATTTTTCAGTTTCCTCTATTTCCTGCATTCACTCAAATCCCGGATGATGATCGGTTGGTTGTTCGCATTTTCTGCAGCAGACCCGGCCTTTTTTCGGAAAGGTTCGTGCTGGTTATGAGTTTTCAATACGGTATATTCACCGGAGCTGGCGTTCATCTGACTGTTTCTGGATTCGCATGAATTTTCATTCCGCGGGCATTCGTGTGGATTTACCCCATTCACCGGAAGCCACTTCCCTTCCCGCGGGTTGAACCGGGCGGGCATGACAGTTCTTTGACGGTCGCCCGTTGAGGCCCGCAACCATCCGGGTCTTGACGTATTCACAATCCCTGCAAAAAATGATAATTACCCATATACGATCTCCTGCCTGGCTGAATTCACCAGACTTGTCGTGGTCTCTTGTCAGAATGAGGTTATATGCCTTCTTGTGATACCACAGACCGGAATCCGTACGGGGGCAGATTCGCTCATCCAAAATTGCAATGATCGCCCGCCGAAAAGAGCTTCTTTTCCGTTCGAAGAAAGGCCGACTGCCATCTGGCCGGTGCTGTGCCCCGCCGGATGTTTCGTGCGATGCCGGACCGGCTATGGTGAATTATATGAAGCTGCGAGTGAACACGGATAGTGAGCAAGAGAGTGGAAGTATGCGCACCTACCAGATCGCCCTAATTGTCGGAAGCCTCCGGAAAGATTCATTCAACAAAAAACTTGCATCTGCATCGTGAAACTCTCACCCCCGTCTTTTTCCTTCACGCGGGTCGGGATAGGCGACCTTCCCCTGTATAACCAGGATGACGATGAGAACCCGGCTGAAACCGTACGAAAGATGAAGCGGGAGATCCAGTCGGCTGATGCCATCCTTATCGTGACACCGGAGTACAACCGTTCAATCCCGGCGTGCTCAAGAATGCCCTGGATCACGGGTCGCGACCTGCCGGCCAGAGCGTGTGGGCGGAAAACCTGCAGGCATCCTTGGCATCTCTCCGGGGGCTGCCGGCACTGCCATGGCCCAGCAGCACCTGCGCAATGTTCTCTCGTTCCTGGATGTTGCCGTGCTCCGCCAGCCGGAAGCCTATCTCCAGGTCCGGGAAGGAATGTTCGATGAGGCCGGAAACCTCAATGAAGCCAGCAGAAAATTCTGCAGAACTGGATGGATCACTATATCGCGTGGGTACAACAGCACGTGCCGGCATGAACCGGCGCGGATTGCCACAATAAAAAACCGGATTCACATAAAAATCCTGCCGGTTCTTTTTTCTTCGGGTCTGAAGTAGAAGGATTTCTCTAAAAATGGGTGAACAGAATTTTACCAAAACGTAAGTACCGGGATAATAATTCTGGGAGTGATTATTGGTCTTTGTATTCTCGTCCCGATACCATCAAACAGAACGAGGTCCCGAGAATGACGGTAAATACGTCACAACCATATGTGTCGCCATCCCCATTCCCGCCGTCCATGAAACCATCATCCCGCTCCTGAAGACCGGTCCTTTGCATCATTCGGCCTCGATACGAGTAATCCGGATCGAACGGTTTTTCTTGATAATCCTGCCCTCATGGATGCATTCATCAACGCATCAAAAGCAGATGTCAGCCCATGGTTTTACCCGCAGGGGCTGATTATCGGGTATGGGAAGGACAACGCCGATGTTGCGATCGTTATCCTGCTGAATCCGGATGAGCGGGTCAATCAGTCGGATGCAAGCCGTATATACAGCCACATCGCTGCAACGGGAAGGGCATTCAACATAACTAAGGTTCCCTGTAAATTTTTCCGTGCTGGTATTGTCATTCCTGATGCTGCGAACGATCCGGTGCCGAACGGATGACCGGGGATCTCCCGCCATACCCATTCTCCGTCGGAGAATTGCGGCCGGGAGTTCTGCCGGGTCGCATTCAGAGGGAAGAATTCCCGGAAATGCGGGTGAGTTTTTCGCATTTGATGGTGTTTTCCCGCCGGATAGGAGAGGTCATATGTAGCCATGTTCCAGAAGGCGATCGCTTCCCGGATCGACCACTCGTATCGGAACATGAAAGAAGGGCCCTGTTGTGGGATCTTCGGTTAAGGAGATCCATGGATGGGATCGATTGCGGTGCGTGCGCCGGGAGTTCCGGCAGGTCTTTAAATAATAACGCTGTACGTTTACATGACAAACCCGCATTCCCGTAACGAGAGGATTATCCGAAACGAGGATCCCATGATGAAGTTATCACACGCACTTGCCCCTGCCGTTTCTCGCACTCTGCATTATGGTGCTGATCGTCCCGGTATATGGTGAAGCAGGGGCGGTCGTGCCCGGCGGAGGTCAGGGACAGGGGAACGCAACAGCCCTCCGGGCCCGGCACCCCCGGCGAATGGCGGGTCCCGGACAGGGGCAGCAGAACCGGATGCCCTCTGAAAATCCCGTCAGCCCGCCAGGACAGACCGTAAATACTACAACCGGCGCAGGAACGACAGTCCCGACCAAGGCACCCGTGACCCAGACGATACCGGTGGAAACGCCCGTACAGAAGAACACCAGCAATTACAGGGAAAAACACGCCGGGAGTTGCTACTGCAGGATCTGCCACCGAGCAGTCCCCTGCAGCACCCCCCGCTGCCAACAACGGGGGATCCCTTCTTCCCATAGTCATCGTTCTTGTCGCGATCTGCATCCTTGGAGCCGTATCATATGGCATATACCGATGGAAAAAGAGCACAAAGAACGACCCGCCGGCTCCCGTGATCTCCTCCCGGGAGACCGTGGTTGCGCCAAGCACCCTCCCCCCCGACCGGGACCTCCAGCGCCAGGACTCGTTCCAGCACCTGCCGCCGGAACTGTCGGAGCGGTACCCTGATGCAGAATTCATTGGCAAGGGAGGGTTTGCGGCGGTATTCAGAGCAAAAAGAAGAGACGGGAACATTGTTGCAGTCAAGGTCCCCCTTGTGATGAACTCAACAACCGGCAAATCCTTTATCGCCGAGATCCAGAACTGGACCAAGTTGTCGCACCCGAACATTGTCAGGGTGTACGATTACAACATCATGCCGGTCCCGTATCTTGAGCTGGAGTACTGCGACTCCTCGCTTGCCTGCCTTGCACGGCCGCTGACCTGTATCGAGGCGGAGATGCTGATCTTCGGGGTCTGCGAGGGCTTGAAGTTCACGCATGCCCAGGGCCTGATCCACCGTGACCTGAAACCGGAGAATATCCTTCTCAAGGACTGGGTCCCCGAAGATATCCGACTGGGGACTCTCAAAGGAGATCGGCCAGCCCACGATGACGACAACAACCATATTCACGCCCTCCTTTGCGGCTCCCGAACAGATCAACCACCAGCACAAGGATGAGCGGACCGATATCTGGCAGCTCGGCGTCATTCTGTATGAATTAGTTACCGGGGAACAGCCGTTTCCGGGGGAGAGCGCCCAGGACATCATGACCGGCATTCTCATGCGGGAGCCACAAAGCCCGGTTGAGATCAACCCCGATGCAGAAGACTTAAGCCCGGTCATTGAACAATGCCTGAAAAAGGATCCTGCCCTGCGGTACCAGTCGGTGTCTGAACTCCAGGCAGCTCTTGTCGATATACTCAACCGGTCCTGTGACCAGATCTTCGCTGAGTGGAAAAAGAGCGGGGATCTGCTGCAGTACGATTTCTTCTACGGCGAGATCCTGCTCATCAACATCAAATGCGGGAATATTTCCAGAGCCTGCTCGCTTGCATCGGATATCCTGACCTGCGTGACCGGAAGCGGAGATTTGGGAATGGAAGAGATGGTCATGCGCCTGAACCAGCTGCTGGATTCCGGCAGCGATGAGATCCCGGCTGAGCTGATCCAGGATGCCGAGAGGGTCGTGAACAGGATTAAAAGGCAAAGCCGGCCCCGTGCGAAGGGATCGAATACCACCAAAGAATGTGATAATAACCCCGGCAGAACGGAGAAACCCGCATGGACACAAAGGCCCTGTACAAACCGGCACCGTTCTTCCTGATCGCGTTTTTCATCACTTGGACATTCCTGATCGCGGAGGCATACCTGAGTTATCAGGGGGGTGGAGAGTCGGGTTCGAGAATCATACCGGTCATGGAATCAACCCTTAATGCACGAAATGTTATGGTTTCACAAACGCTATGTCCATACATGCCTTCGGCATTCGTCCCTCCGTCCGGCCCGGTCACGAGGGAGTCCATCCTTGCCGGCACGAAGCCCCGGTCCCTCTCGCGAAAAATCCGGCTGGCACTCTTCGATCTGGGCATCGGCAGGAGCGGACACGGATTTCCTTATGTGATGTGGTTCCAGGGAAAGAGAAGAGTGAGGAGATCCGCGGGGATATCGCACCAGCACAGGGCGATGAACAGTCCCCCCGTTGAACGCCCGCGGTTGCATCAATCCAAAAGGAAATGACCGCTGCCCTGTAAAACTTCCGCAAATCCCGTAAAAATTCCCAGGATTTATACCGTGCCAGATACCATGGAAGATCAAAACCGGATAGATACCTTCCGGGCCGGAGTCTCTCATGTCTGAATCCACCCCATCAACGCTTGCACGGCTTGTGCTGTTCATGGTCTGCTTATCGATTGCCGGAAGTTTCTTTGCCGGGGCCTCTTGGTATACCGTGGAGATTCAGCAGCAGAAAACAATGCCTGTGCCAAAAAATTACGAGGTTACGCAACACAACAATCCCACGCAAATCCCTATCGGTACACCTGTTTGTCAGATGAGTATCGGTATTTGCATAATTTCAACACCGGGGGAAGTCAAATAAGCTGACGGGCCCGAACCATGACTCCCTCCCAGCCAGGAGGGGAGATACCACCTACCCGCCATGCCCAGGGGGGCTCCCCGGGACGAGAAAACCGTGATCAACTGGGACGGGATAACGTTGCGAGGGGACTCAGGATTTCTGGTCAATTTTTTTGCAGAATGGCCGCAATTTTTGGCTCAACATCCGGAAGGTCATGGACAATCACGTTCCAGACAATCGAATAATCGATTCGGAAATAGCCGTGAATAACCCGGTTTCGGAGGGCGGCCATCTCCTTCCAGGGAACATCCGGGTATTCGGATTTTATAAAGAGCGGGACATTGTTTGCGGCTTCACCGATAATCTCAACCGCACTCCGGACGGCATGGCTGAAATAATCGTCTTCGATAAGATCCTTCAGGGTCCGGTCTTTCGCTATCTTTTCCAGGAATGCAATTTCATCGAGAATGTGCCGGAGATAGACCGTCTCATCCTTCAACCCAGATCACCTCGGGCCTCGACCCGGGGGCGGATGTACTTGTCGATCCCTTCGCTTGTAATGAGATCGACTTTGCGCTGGAAGAGGGCTTCGAGTTGTTCCGCGAGACCGACAAAATTTTTCAGCGTGGCATGTCCCTGGGCAAAAATCCACGACAACATCAACATCGCTTGTACGGGTCTCTTCCCCTCGTGCAAATGAACCGAAGATCCCGATCCTGCTCACCCCGAACTGTGTACGAAGAGCCGGTGCTGAAGCAGCCAGTTTCTTTATGACCGGGCTTTTCTTTTTGGATGAAGCGATGAGTCCGGGCAAGATGTCTCTCCCTGTATGGAATTGGTCATTCCCGTACTATAAGGATATGGTGAATATTTCCTGTCGCTGCCCCGAAATATTCGGATCTGCAAATGCATTTCCATGTATTCCGGTTCCGATATACCTTCACGGATTCGGTCATAAGCCTATGTGCCCAGGGAAACCGGAACGGGAATAAAGACCATATTCGATGTCATGAAGTAGGCTGTCAGCAGAATGACGGGAATGAGCAGGGTGATGATGGCTATCGTAACGGCAAGGACTGCATTACGGGTACAGATTTCCTGGAGCTCGCGGATTCCCAGTACAACCCAGTACCAGTGACCAGAGTGTGAAGATGATCCCGATGAACGGTATCCATCCGAGGAGAAGATTTGGGGTATCCCCATAGAGAATCGCTTTGAAGGTCTGCATGATTCCCTTGCGCCCGCCAAAAAGATACACCCAGAGGTGAATCCATGCGGAAAGGAGGAGGATAAAAATTACACTGTAAATCATAAGAATGAAAAAACCCGTGAGCCTGGCCGCAGCTCCCAGGGACATTCCAGAAGGTAATAGCATATTCCCGACCCCGAAAAATAATCCGCTGAGTACCGATAGGATTGCATTGAGCAGGAAAAGTGCGCCAAAATAGATGACGAGGAGACGCGAGTCATCGTTGCGGCTCTTCCGGAAGGTTTCAACAGGATCAAGAAGAAAACCCTTCAGTCGTGCAATCAGGAGGTCGATCATCGTGATTAATGGTTGTTACAATGCGGAATAAAAAGGAAGTGATCAGGCCGGTTGATGAGTTCCCGTAAGGCACCGGGCACGGGCGGGAAAAAAACCGGCACCTTACTCACTTTTGCGGAGGGAGGGCTACCAGAGAAGATCCCGGTCCGTTCATGCAATTGATCGCGGTGCGGGCGTCGGGGTCGGTGACGGGAGGAGCCACCGGGAATGCTGAGAAAATTGCGCCAGGCAACGGAGTGAAGTCCGGAACATTCCAAAAAGGGTTAAGGTACTGGGTAATAAAATATTTAATATAATTTTACAAATTGCTCCCTGTGGATAACCGGTGGTTGTCCCAAAAAGAAGAGAACGGGCTCACCAAGCGACGAACTTTGTGTTGAACCCGGTCCCGCCCGTAGGCATGAGATAATTATCTTCCATTCCTATGAAGGTTTTCCCTGTGCCTTGCGAGCGAAGCGCATGGAAACATGCGAGGAGTTGACAAAAAATGAACATACACAAAACGGTAGTCGTCCTGCTCGCACTGCTGCTGGCCGGGATGGCGATGGTACCGATGGTGAACGCAGCGGAAGATTTTAACATGATATCCACGGGTGAACAATACCAGAATATTCCATTGACTATTGAGGGGAAAACAACGATTATCGCATCGGGAATTGATGCAAGCAATATCAATTCCACGAAATCTCTGGAACAATATGCTGAACTGAATATACCCAAGACCATAAAGAGTCTGGATATCATTCAGTTTGAAAATATCCAGCTGAAAAATAAAGGGACGAACCGGATTCCCATAATGATTTACGGGAAACCGAATTTCCTGATTCTCGAGCGGATGAACTTTGAAAATATTGATGACGGGATTGATTCATACTCCGGAAAAATCGAAGGGATGGATAAGTCTCTTGCCCTGTTTACGTTTGGCGGAAAAGTAGTACAAGGGTATCTGGAACTTGACAATGAGACGATTACGATTGTCCCTGTCGAGAACCGTATTAACACAGAGAAAGCATCCCATCCGCTTCATATTGTGTACAGCTCGAAAAACGTGATCAATAGTAAAAAAGCAAACCCGGTTGACCAGGGTCTGGCACCACTTCCCCCAGGAGTAACACTGAGTACCCAGCCGATTGTGAGGAATTTGGCGACAACGAACTCTGTATTAAGTTATGCCACGGTGAACATCCTCATTGCAACCGATAATGCATTTTATACACAGGAAGCGAACTGGGTCAGTTCTGCCAACCAGATTATGTCCATGGCATCGTATCAGTATGATCGCGCTGATATTCAGGTGATATTCAACATTGTCAGTTATGATGCCACGAAACGAACTCTGCTCTCAAACAATCCATCAATTACAACTGATCCTCTGAATACTTTCCACACGATCTTCCCGGCAAGTTACCTTAATTCAAATAATGCTGATATCGCTGTTTATCTTGGGGGATATGATAAAAAGGGTACCGATGCCGGAAATCAGGGAGCCGCCTGGGGATATGGAAGTTATCCCGGCGAATATTGCAGGTACGCATGGTCACAGATGGTCACGGATACCGATGATGGTCTGCCAATTCATGTCTATGACGGCTCACTACATGCCCGCAGATATTGTGTTATCCACGAAATCGGACATATCTTCAATGCAGACCATGAGGATTCTTCAGGAACGAACAAAGCGTATGCCTGGTACACCCCGCTGCCGCAGTACACGGTAATGTGGAGCGGATATTACGGGTCTTCAATCAATACGCATGAATATTCGTCTCCTTCGTATCATGGAGATACATCACACAACAATGCGGGGGCAATAAATGCAGTTAAAAATAATATTGCCTCACTCATCTAATTTTTTGGGAAAATCTATGGAACACAAAAAAATTCTTACAGCGTTCATTATTCTCGGGGCATGTTTACTTTCAGGGTATCTCTACATTTCCTGGCATAGCGTGAACGAGGGGCAGTCAACCCTCCGGGCATACCCGATCACGCTCAGTCCCGATGGGAGCGGCACCTCTTCCATTATGGAATATGTCGACAGAACGCTCATTGAGAATGCAACGCATCTTACCGGCAACGATCTTTCCCAATATCCTGCGATTAACGAAGTGCTGACCGGGGAACGTAAATCCCCAAGGGGTTTCTTGTCAATGGGCGGTATGACAACCGGCGAGCGACAGGCTTTTCCGAAGAAGTACTTTGTTTCGGAGTATGACGGGAAGTATTACATCTTCCTTGTGGAAACCCACTAATCCTGTTTTATTGTCCCATTCCGTCAGGATCAGATGATGCCACAGACTCTGGTTGCATACCATACCCTAAATCCGCTTACGATAGCACAGATAATAGCAATTACAATGGGTAGGGTGACTGATTTTCAGGAAATGTCATCAGATGAGGTATTTCGCCAGTCCTCCCGAAAAGGCAAGGAGAAACACCGTCCTTGATACGTTATCCTTCGTTTGCGTCATAAATTTTTAAATTGCCTTTGTGAATGATAAAATCGTCGGGTCAAATTATGGGGATTACGGGTTCCGAAAAGTGGGCTTTGAGGCGCTTTATGGATGGGAATTAAAAGGGAAGGGTAGAAGGGGACGACCGGGTAGAGCAATTCCACCGGGCCTTTGAAAACCTGAACCCCTTTGGATTATCGATGTTGTTTCCGTATGAGCAGGCCCATACCGCACGCTCCTGCAATTCCCAGCAGGCCAAGAGCCGGGTCAAGGCCGGTAGTCGGGATTGTTGTAACCGGCACATGTGGCTCATGGACGGAGAAATACGACAGGCCGAGCCGGGGAATGTTCATCGCGGTATCGTTGACAACATAGAGATCCGGCTTGAATGTTGAGAGATCGATATCGAACAGAAGATAATTGGTCTGTTCACTTCAGGGGCAAAAAGGAGAGCGCCTCCAGCGCAGCGAGGTGCTTGAGATCTATATCCACCATACGGTTCAGGCGCTTAAAAGCAGATACATGGAAGTGGCCAAAGAAATCCCGGTATCGTGGAACGCTGGCAATGCGATAAATTCTCCCTGATAAAATCCGAGATGCCGAATGGGCCGGCGCGGTGCTCCTCACAACGGATGATGGCCTGATAACATTTTTTAAGTCGCACCGGGACATACAAGTACAAAATTGAGAACCCGTTCATCTGGTAAAGGAGGAAACACGATGAGTGCCAAACCATTGCATCAGGTCCAGCAGGAAGGCCTCGAAGTACTGGTGGAGAAACTTGGCCCTGATGATGCAATCCGGTTCCTCCAGATCTATGAGACCGGGAGCGGCGACTGGACAAAGGACCGGAAAAAAATCCTGGAGACAGACCCGGATAAAATTATCAAGAGCATCATGGATAGGAAGAAAAAAGTGCCTTCCCCGTGAGGCCCGGACCACTTTTTTACAATAATTTTCTGATATTCTTTTGCAATTTTTCCGGGCTGGATATTCAATGCAGCAATCCGCAGTTGTCCAGGGAAAAATATTGGGTCAGATTGCTCCGTGAGGCAAATCCGGGGAGTGGGGCAGGGGACCCTGACGGGGGGCCGCCGGACAAAAAAACCTTCATATTCGCGGTCTGTTCGCGTTTCTCCTCCCGGATTGGCCAACACCAGTTCCCGAAAGACCCCCTGCCGGACCACCATTAAGGGCCATTGTATGAGGTGCATTCCAGCCGATTTCTGGCAATCCGGGCAATATCCTTGCGAATTCTCCACACGAAACAAATCCGGGCCCGATTTGCTGTCCACAACAAATAGTCGGAAATCACCGGAGGGGAAACGGAGCCCGTATAGGGCGTATTTCGGCATGGGGGAGATGAGGTAGAACAACGGGGGACGGGATCGGTGTGGAGGGAACTGCCAGCCGCCGGGAGTACTACAGGAATCCCACCAGGCCAGGTGGAGGTAACCCCTAGAACTCTTGCCCGGAGGGGTCCAAGGGATAAAACCGGCAGCCACCGTTATACATATCTTATGGTATGCTAAAAGTACGTCATGCACAATCCCCTGACATATACGATCCATGCCAGGACGATGATGCAGGAACGAATGATTCAGGAGGAATGGATCACGATGACGGTGAATAATCCCGATTTCACTGAATCTAAAGGGGAAGAAGAGAGACACTATCTGAAAAGAATCCCGGATGCCGGGGAAAAGATCCTGAGGGTTATCCTTAACCCGTCAGTTACTCCGCATCGCATTATCACGGTTTTCTTTGACAGGAGAATTCAGCCATGAAACTTACCGTTGATAAAGAAGCTGACGCACTCTATATGCGGCTTTCCGATACCCGTATCTGCGACTCGGAAGAAGTAAAGCCAGGAGTCATTCTCGATTATGACGAGAACAACAATCTCGTGGGAATCGAGATCCTCCGGGTTTCGGAAAAAGTTCCTTCCGCTTCGTTAAAGTCCGTGCTCGTTGAATCTGCGTAAGAGGTTACAACCTGTCAGATCGTTGTTTCAGGTGCATTATTTTTTGCATTTTCCGGCAATTCTCCAAACGGACACTTCCGGAAAGAAAGATCACGCTAACCGCGTGAATTCATACTATCCTGATGCAAGCTCACTGCCCGGAGGGGCTCCCGGGGACATACACTCCTGCCACAGGCATCTCCGTCGGAAACCACTCCCACTGACGAGATTCCGGTGCACAACAACAACCACATTTCGCGAAAACGCAGCCAGGTTTCCCCTGATTTTCCGTTTTTTACGGCGGAGAGGACCAGGCAGGTATAGCAGAGTTTGGATGGCGTTTCCCAGGCAGGCTCGACCAACCATACCGGAAATGAAAAGAAGGCCTGCTTTGGGATCGGGCCGGAGGGGGGTATCCCCCTACCCCCCTCACCCATAATTTTTGAAACGGGGTCACCCCCCCTCAGTCTGATCAAAGCGGGTGGGGGGCCCACCCCCCCTGGCATTGGGGAAAATCCCCAAAGCAACTCATTTCTGATAAGCCCGTTCCCCACGCAACTGCCGACTATAATTCCCCGCAAGGCACCGGTCACTTGCGGGAAAAACCGGCACGCTACTCACATTTGCGGAGGGAGGGCTACCCCCCACCCCAGGGCCAATGATTTTTCAAACAGGGTCACCCCCCCTCAGCCGGATCGAAGGGGGTGGGGGGTAGGGGGGGTCGGCCCGGAATTTGCGTCACTTGCGTCAATATGTACCCTTTTTCCGGAAAGTCTTACGAGAAAATGGTACAGAAAAAAGATCCCGGAAAATGCATGCAATGTGACGCAAGTGACGCAAGGATTTTTTTCCGAGAGGGAGGATGGCTGGGCTGGAGTAAATCATGTGTGGGCAATAGTGGAGGTTTAAGCGCATAATTATGGGATATTAAGCCGCCAAAATCTCTTGCATCCGGACCAAAGCGGCGATGGAGGGAGTGGATCTTGGTATAGTAAATGGAGGGAATGGAATCAGGAATTTTTATGGTTCCAGCCCAAAGACAAAGTATCCAATCATTTCGTCAAACCCAAATACTATAACCCTGATATCACCCCTTATGAACTCAATCCAAAAACGTGCAATTGGTCTTGCCAAATCTGCCGCTATAAATGCTCATAGGGGTCAGTTTCGTAAGAATGGTACGACACCATATATTGTCCATCCTGAAAGAGTGGCAAAGCGAGTAAAATTTTATGGGGGAAATTATATCGGCATTATATCAGCTTGGCTGCATGATGTGATGGAAGATTGTCAGAATGGTGAAAAAATTGTTCGTGATACACTGAAAAATAGTGGACTCTCTCAACAAGATTGTGATGAAATTTTTTCTATCGTCTCTGCCCTAACTAAAAATAATAAATATCACGATAAAATGAATAAACTGACTGATTCTTTGAATCGGATCAAACATGCCCCGAACCAAGCTATTCTGGTTAAACTCTGCGACCGAATGGATAACCTGGAGGATGGGAAGAGTCAAAGTGATTCATTCCGCTCAGTATACCGACAATCGACTGATCAATTGATTTATTCACTAACAGAAAATGCGACAAAAAATGGATATCGCGATGCACTTGAAATGCTCAAGGTTCAGAGAAAGACATTTTAGATCTACAAGAAAAAGACCATCTATCAATTTTTGTTAGGATCATTACTTTCCCTGTTTTAACTTTGAACACAGCGTATTAAATTCATTCCTGATATTAATTAATTAAATATTCATATGTGAGCATTATACGAAATAAATTAGATTAAAATATTAGAAGCAGAAACATAAATATAGTGGAATTTATGGTTGTAACTGCCTACATACTGATAACGGTCCCTGCAAAAAAATCCGGGAATATTGTTGAAGAACTAAAAAATTATGATGCTGTTAAAGAAGCATGTGCGGTTTATGGAGAGACGGATGTTATCGCAAAAGTTGAAGCAGAGAAAATGGAGGAAATTGATAAAATTGTAATGGAAAATATCCAAGGACTTTCCGAAGTTAAGACAACAAGAACCTTCATTGGTGTCGAAGATATGCATTGGATGCGACCTTAAGCGATAGAGTTCTTGATAGCATGGCTTCAAATCATAAAACTTTGATTCTTGATAAAATCGCATTAGAAATAACAAAAATACCAAATAATGGAAAAAATTTAACAGAAGAACAATTGCTAGAGTGGTATAAAAATTGGATAATTCAGCAAGGATTTCCGATTGAAGAAGATTTTGAATACCAATACAATAATGTTGCAGAAAAAATATTATCTGATTTCCAAAAAATGACTTTTTGGAAAGAGTTTATTGATAATTATGAGAATTATAATTCTGATTACCGTAAAAGAACAAATTACGAATTATTTGCTCATAAAGAAAAACCAGTATTAGTAATTAAACCGGTCAATTCTTTTTTATTAAAAACATTTAGGAAAAACATACTAAATAACCCTAAATTTTTAAACAATGAAACAATTCCCGATGGATTTATATTGCCTAATAATTGGTATTCAAAAATACACGATATTATTCGAACAATGATTGTTGTGAAATATTTAGATGGTGTTGAGGAAATAATTGCAATTCTTCAAGAAATTAGTAAGAAAAATAGTGGCGAAATTAGTCAATTCAAATGTGATTATGAAGCTAGAACTGAAGGTTACTATGCGGCGCACATAAATATTGAACAGAATATCGAAATAAAACATCCACTTCAAGGAACAATAAAGGTGCCAATTACTATCGAAATTCAAGTTACAACTCAAATTCAAGAAATCATTCGCACATTACTTCATGAATATTATGAAGAAAACAGAATAAAAATGGATGACAGTACTTCTGTAGATTGGCATTGGAAATATGGAACACCCGAATTCTCTGTGAATTATTTGGGGCATATATTACATTATATAGAGGGCGTTATTATAGAAGTAAGGGATAAAAAAGGTGAATTTAATGAGTGATCAAATATCCCCAATATCAAATGAAAAATTTGCTGAAACTTTAATCCAAAATGTGCAAAAATTTAATGATCTTAGACAGACATTTCCAACACATAAAATCGAATTTATTGATTTGGATTTCACCCATGAAAATTTTGAAGGAGCAAATTTCGAAAATATAACATTTATTGAAGTAGATCTTAGGCAATCTAATTTGGCAAAAACAAATCTAAAAAATTCACAATTTAAATCCTCCAATCTTACTAGGGTCGATCTTTTTAATTCCACTCTGGAAAATGCAAAATTAATCGATTCAACGTTATCAACCTCAAATCTATTAAATGTCAATTTATCCAATGGTGAAATTATTGATACATACTTATTTGGAGTTAATTTCAAAAATGCCAATTTATCGAATGTTAAACTAAAAAATGCACACATTTCAGATTTAAATTTAGAAAATACTAATCTTCAAAGGGCGGACCTTTCTAACTCCGAATTAATGAGGGTTAATCTTAAAAATGCTGCATTAGTCGATGCGAATCTTTTTGGATCGAATCTCAGCGATTCACAACTCGATTATTCAAACTTATATCGAGCAAATTTTGAGAATGCAAATCTACAAGGTGCAAAAATTCAGTTTGCACATCTTTCTGAAGCCAATTTTACTAATGCAAACTTAAATTGGGTAGATATGAGTGAGAGCGAAGGTCACTGTATAAACTTTAATGCTGCCTCGCTTTACGAAGCCAATTTAAGAAATGTAAATTTTAACGCGTCAAATTTCAATAAGGCAAATTTGAAAAAGGCTCATTTAAGAGACGCAAATTTGAACAATTCGAATATAAGTAATGCCGACTTTACTTGGACTAATCTTAGAAGTTCAAAGATACAGGATGCAATAATATATAACACTAACATGAGTCGAGCAAATATGAGTTGGGCAGAATTACAAGGCACAAAATTTAATGAAACTGACTTTACTTATTCCCTTTTTGTCGAATCGGACATTAATAAAACTGTATTTGAAAATTGTACTATATATGGAATTTCCGCTTGGGATTTAAAAGGATCTCCAAAAAAGATTTCAAATTTAACAATAACAAAACCTCACGAGCCTAAAATCACTATAGATAGTCTTGAATTTGCTCAATTCATGTATTTCTTAATAAACAACAAAGACATTCATAAAATTTTAAGCGGCATAAAATCGAAGATTGTGTTGATTATGGGGCATTATTCCAATAACAACTCTGATATTATCGATGTAATTTTTACTCAACTAAAAAATTTTAACAAAGTTCCAGTTCTTTTAGATTTTGATAAACCACTAAAAAAAGAATTTTTTCCAACATTACGTGTCCTGGCTCAATTATCACAATTTATAATCGCTGATATTTCTGATGTAAAAGGTGTGGGTCCAGCATTAAGTATGTTCTTGCCTCAATTGTCATCAGTTCCAATTATTATTATAAAAAATAAAAATACTGAAAAGGATTCGATCTTGGAGAAGGTTTTCGATAGTTATTCAAACATATCTCCAATAGTCTATTTCAACGATAAATTTGAAATCAATGAAGTATTTAAGAATAAAATAATTTATCCGGCTGAATCATCCAATCAGAGTTAGAGAATATCTAACAATGAGTGAAGAAATTCGAGCCTTAGAGAATTGAACCTAAATCAAATTCGAATCCATTTCCGTGTCCGTTCGCCCCTACCGGATAAACTCACATGTCGAATTCGCGATTTCATGTGTCCTCGATTTCCGGTAAAGTGCAAAACGAACTCCGTCTGAAAAAAATCTGGGGAGTAAGGGCTCCGTACGTGTCCTTTTAGATCCTTTCCAGCAGCGGATCTCAAAGTTCTGGGGTAGCAGATATGTGCAGGTTTTCGAATCGGGGAGCCGCCATCACCCATCCGGCCCCGCTACAGCCCCGTATTCCTCCGTTCCAGATCCCGGACTGGACCGTTTTGGCTGGATAGTTACCATGACAGTTTCACCGAATTGGTCCCGTTTTCACGTCGCGGCATGGCCATGACAGTAACCAGGACAATAGAGGAGAGTATGGAGGGCCGATCTCTCTTTTTCTCTGGATAAGAGCATCGGGGATGGAGTGGGAAGGTGGTTTTGGGGCGCCTGATCCTGGATCCTACAAATTCCCACACGTCACAAGGGCACAACTCTCCCTCCCACCGCCCGCTGTAACGTTGCTACATATTGCCTCACTAATTCCCGCCTGAAAACCATGAATTGTTCCGGGAGAATTACCGCGTTTTCCGGAATTATTGCCTCTGCAAAAAAGAGGGGTGAGGCAAAAGTGGTACAAACGGGCACGATACGGGCCCGGTTTTTATCGAGGGAGAACCAGCAGGAATCCACCCCCGGTCCCGGAAAAATCGACCTTCATATTCGCGGTCTGTTCGCGTTTCTCCTCCCGGATTGGCCAACCCCAGTTCCCGGAAAACCCCCTGCCGGACCACCATTAAGGGCCATTGTACGAGGTGCATTTCAGCCGATTTCTGGCAATCCGGGCAATATCCTTGCGAATTCTCCACACGAAACAAATCCGGGCCCGATTTGCTGTCCACCACGGGGGGCCGGAAATCGTTGGAGGGGAAACGGAGCCCGTATAGAGCGTATTTGGGCATGGGGGAGATGAAGTCATGGTGGGGGTACCCCCCTCCCCCCCTCACCCCTAATTTTTGAAACGGGGTCACCCCCCCTCAGTCTGATCAAAGCGGGTGGGGGGTATACCCCCCCGGCATTGGGGAAAATCCCCAAACCAACTCATTTCTGATAAGCCCGTTCCCCACGCGGCTGCCGGCGATAATTTCCCGCAAGGCACCGGTCACTCGCAGGGAAAAACCAGCCCCTTACTCACATTTGCGGAGGGGGGGCTACCCCCCACCCCCGGGCCAATGATTTTTCAAACAGGGTCACCCCCCCTCAGCCGGATCGAAGGGGGTGGGGGGTCGGGGGGGATCAATTCTTATGTTACGATTGACGCCGCCACAGCAAGGGGTCCCCCCCAATGGCAGATCAATTTCAGTAAATACGGATAATTATTAGTTGTTATCAGTTTCTAAAATCCATCAATCATCTATTACAAATGATTTATCTATCTCAAATCTCTGAAGATATGTATATCCAAGAGTTGAGGACATGCCCCAGTTAGAAGGTATCCGAATAAAGAATTACCGTGCGTTACAAGATGTCACATTAGGCAGAACTTTCGAAAACCGCGAAAATGCCCCTCTATCAAAATTTATTGCAGTTATTCGGGCCAAATGGTTCTGGAAAATCTGCTTTAATGGATGCACTCGGTTTTATTGGAGATTGCCTTCGAACAAATGTTGAGGAAGCGTGCGATAAACCACACCGTGGGGGCTTTGAAAGATTAAGAACACAGGGACAAAAAGGTCCGATAGAATTTGAGTTATACTTCAGGCAAGATCAAAATTCGCGTCCAATCAGTTATTCATTACATATTAACTTGGATAAATCAGGTCACACAGTAGTTGTGTATGAGCGGTTACGACAACGAAGAAAAGGGCAAACGATCGGAAAGCCGTTTTCATTTTTGGAAATTAAAAAAGGAAAAGGATCTGCTTGGGCTGGGCGCGGTTCTGATAAAGAAGAAGAGAATACATCAGTTGCTATTAAGCTGAATGACACTCGGTATTTAGGAATTACCACATTTGGAAATTTGTCTGAACACCCACGAATTGTTGCATTTAGAACATTTCTCGAAGGATGGTATTTATCCTATTTTGTACCGAATCTAGCACGCATATTACCTGTTGCTGGAGCACAAAAACATCTGAGTCAAAGTGGCGACAATTTAGCGAACTATTTACAATACATTGAACGTACTGATTCAATTAAATTCGACAAAATGTTAGACCGAATTGCACGATATATTCCTGGAATACAAAAAATTTCTCATAAAAGAACCGATGACGGTCGA
>CAXXPB010000012.1:0-29819 GCA_963678825.2 uncultured Microbacter sp.
AATCCACACGGCATGGCTAACTCCCTTTGATAAGTCGTATAAGATATCGCTTGAGAATGAATAATCACCTCTGAATTGCGCCATCTGGAGGAATAATCTTTGCTTCCCAAAAAACTGAGAGGCATCCTGTATTATGCCCGTCAGTTCGTCGGTTCGTAATTCGGATGAAGTGGTTGCCTGCATATTGAATAACCCGAAGCATCCCGGGGCCAAAGCCGTTACCGGCGTGCAGGGTGAGATGGTAATCAAATCGATGTTCCCGATTCCTCCAAAAGAGTTAGTTGTTTTGAGAGGATAATAAAGTTGGTTGGATTTGAAACGATATTCAATCGGATCAATCATTTTTGTGACAGAGTCAATGTTTACGAAATCGAATACAAACCAGTTGATCCCTCTCGCAGTATAATCAGCAGCAATCTTTGCAATATCCTCAAAATCATTTTCAGACTTAATCTTTTTTGAGGCGAGAAAATTGGTGAGCCATTGAGTGAAGTCTGCTGTACTATTGATTTTTATCACAGAAATGTCGTGTACACCCAATTGCTCACTGAAGGTGATCTCAACGTTATTGACATGTGTGGAACTCTTTGTGAAGAATAACTTTTTTAACTGGTGTTCGTGCACTAGCTTTTTTGCCGATTCAAAAGCGTTTGGAGAAGCCAGCTGTACTTTTGGCTCAGAAGGAAACGGGATAAAGCGGATAAGTCCGGTTGGCTTATCGGCATTCAAATCTGTGCCGAGTATGAGAACCTCTTCATTGAAATTGTGAAGGATAATTGCTTTCTGACTCGTTTCAGAAATCTTCGCATCACTGATACGTATTCTTCCCATGTCGGCAGAAAGCGGACCGGAAAAGCTGCTGATAAGCACGAACGTGAGCATACATGGCAAACATCGAAAAATAACATTGAATTGGCCTGGCTTCATACACGGTAAGAATAAGGTGATGGTTTCGTTATTCAGCACAATTTACTTCGTTGGCGCTTTTTTTATCCGGGCAATGTAAGGATTCACAATAAATTTATTGGTGATATTAAGCGCTTTGTTTGGCTCAATTCCGGCTTCTTTTAAACTATAAGTAAAACTTGCCGGAGATTCCATCGCTTTGCAATAGTCAGGTTTTGTACGATTGATGGATAACTGATTGCCTTTTACAATGAATTGGAAATCCTGTTTTTGCGTGCAGCCTGAACTGGCAACTGTGATGGTAACTTCCTGCTTGTCGTAATCGAAGCTGATCCCTAATAATGTTTCAGGTTCGGCAGCTTTCAACATCGGGGCGCAAAAGAAAGATGCGATAATGACAATAAATAGCACTTTGAGGAAAGAGACATTCTTCATAAGGAGTGTTTTTTAGTGTGAAACTTATTTTTGAATGGATGTAATGCAGACGTAAGCACTTGGCATGTTCCAATAATTGCGCTTATAGACGGTATAAAATGTTATCCGGTATTTTGTGTTGGGTTTCAGTTTTGTATAGTCGTTACCTATGATGCCTGCCAGATGATACCACGGACCACTTTTAGACATCCCTTCGACGTGTAGCACCGTATTGTTTTGAGCGTAGCTTTCTACCCAGGCAGTGGTGGAAATCTTCTCTTTAACAAATTTCTGACTGAAGAAATCCTGAGGAGCCTGTTTGCCTTCAGGCAGGATGTACTTGTCTATGGGCATTTTTTGGTATGTTTCCAGTTCAATTTTCAGCGAATCCAGCGTCTTTTGGAACTCAGCAGCTTCGACTGGTGCGTTTTGCTGTTTGCGCACGTCAATCCAACGCTGGTAGTTTGCCATTTCAAGCTGGATGGCGGTTTTCGTTGCTTCCAGACAGAGTTTTTTTATCTCCGATTGAGGAGCCTTGGGTTGCTTGCTTGCAGGCTGTTGCGCAAATGCTCCAAAAAATATGGCAGACAAAGCAAAAAGGAGTGTGCATTTTTTCGTCATGAGATGTAAATTTAATTTTGGAGTTAAAAAGCGGATTTCTATAGCTGATTTGAAATGCCGACCAGACGGAGCATGGTTTGGGTTTCGGGATTGAATACGATTAATCCGTCGAGGAAGTACTTTAAAGTGCCTCCATATTGATTAGAAAGCTTATATACAGTGGATTTTTTGATGTAATAGATGGCATTCCTGGTTGAAAAGAAAAGAATATTGTTTTGAGGATCATAAGCAAGTGATAAGATGTTATTGCCATTACCAACGGAAGCTAGCCCTTTTAATTCGCCGGAAACTGGATTAAGAGAAAAGACAGCGCAACCGGTGGCAAAAATGAGATCGTGATTGGCTTCTATAACTGCATTGAAAGGAGACGGCGATGAGAATAGTTTCATGTATTTTCCACCTTTGGCAACAACATACAGGCTGTTTTTGGCGGGTAGGTTTTTATCATAAATGTAAAGTAAGCTATCTCCTGCCGTTATGCCCATATCTGAATTTGGAAGGGTGACTATTCTGGAATAGTGTCCGATACTATCAAGGAAACAAAGTTCTTTATCGCGGACAACAATGACGAATCCCTCTTTATTAATGGAGAACGCATCAATTTTTTGGTCGGACGAAGTTCCGAATGGAAGCAGACCTCCCCATCCTAATAAGTACATTTTTGAGTTAGTAGACAATAAAAGATGCTTGCTGCGTGTTATGTCGAGACTACCAATGAATGAGTCATTGATATTTGCGTCTTTCACCATTGCCTTAGAGAGCAATCCTTCAAATCGAAGCGTGTCAGGTATGTTGGCTCCAGAGAGGTTTTGCATCCCCATCAGGCATATAATAAACAGTATGAATGAAACGATCTTTTTCATGATTGAAAGATATTAAGCAGGAATTTGTACTTGGGAATTACTTTTTCAGCTTGGGGAATAATAAAGAAGGTGAAGTGTATGTTTCGTGCATGTCTTTGACCTTTAATGCCTTGTCTATAGCCAATTCTGAGAATACCTCGCTAATTTCGCCAAAACGGTTGTCGAGATATGCAATTCCTAATTTTTTGTAAGCGGACTGAGCCAAATCAGTTACGGCATCTTCTAATGTTGTGAGAGCAGCTTTGTTGATGATCACATTTACATTTAAATTTTGAAGGTCAACATTGGTGAGCTTGCCGGCTACAAAATCATTTGCGGCGTTTTCAACTGACGAAATGCTGTATCTGGTAACATTAAGCATGAAGGCTCCGATTGCGGCAGGCAGTTTGCCATTCGGTAAATCGCCAATTTCAGAGTTTCGACTTGTCATTTTTTTGAATTCAAGCGTTTCCCCGATGTCTACTCTTTCTCCCTGTGTTGCTTCAATACCCTTTTCAGGTATCATTTCCGCCATATAGTTATAATCATAACAAAGCTTTAATGATCGGGTTTTGCCATCAAGTGTTGTAATGGTTAAGTTGTTGTTAGTCGTTGCATTGCCATTGGATGCCGTTCCAGCCCCTTGACTTGTGTTCCCAGATCCCGGAAAAGGCCGGGGACGGGATGTCGTATTGTTGTTTGTCGTGTGATTGCTTGCAACCGGAGGTGTCGGTTTAACGGGTTTGTAAACAGGAATGTCGTGCGAACGATCATTTGCAGCTCTTGCTTTTGCTAGATTGGATTTTACAGTTGTGTTGAATGGATCGTACCATTGTGCTTTTTTGAGCATCCGGATGGCTTTACTGTAATCCCCGGAATTCATGAACCGGATTGCTCTTTCATTATAGTTGCTTGCTTTTTCAAGTCTTCTGTAATAAGAGGCAGAATAAGAACTGGTAGTGTTTGTGTTATAAGATGACGAGGTATTGCCCCTGTCAATACGTACACCTGTCATATGCTCAAGCTGGCCGATTGCGCTTTGAGCGTTTACTTGGTTGCTTGCAGGCATGAATGTGCAAAGCAGCATCAGACAGAGAATTTGTATGCCGGTTTGAGGTCTGATTTTCATGATCGTGTAAGATTAAGGGTGCGTTTGATGAAAGAAAGTTGTAAGATTACAGTTCGTTTAGTATCTCAGCTCTTTTACTTTGATATTCAATGTCAGTGATAAGCTTTTTGTTTTTGAGATCTTCCAGTTGAGCAAGCCGTGATTCGAAATTGTTGTTTTGTTGCATCGTCGGTTTGTCATCTATATCTTCGTGACTAATATCTACATCCATTACCGATAGCCCTTTGTTGGTAAAGAAGTTTACCGCCGAGAAAGCTGTAATGCCCAGTGCAAACAGGACAAAAATGATAAAGAACAGAGTAATCAAAGGGCCTCCGTCGTCGAAACCTGATTCCTGACTGACGGTAATAAAGAAAACAATGCCAAAAATGGCGAAACAAAGTCCGGCGATTGCACCCATTAGGGAAGATGCTTTGCTTGGCTTTACTTTTGTGTTAAGCTTCATAGTGTTGTAATTTGAAGTTGAAACAGAGCTTTCCGGACGGAAAACTGTTTTAATAGAAGCAGATGCGCAGTCCTATTTGTTTGAGCCAATAAAACTGATCTCCGCCGTAAAGGTTGTACACTGGACGTACCCCGATAGAAATTGCGATTGGAGCTAACGTACATTGCAACCCGAATGTGCCGTCAAGCCCGGCAAAGGTGTTGTCGTGTTTGGCATTATCATTCCAGTGGGCTTTCTTCCAGGATCCCACATGGCCTCCAACGCCGAGATACCAGTCAAAGGGATATGCAATCGGAGTATGGGCTTCTCCTATCAATGTGAAGTTGTAATATTCTTTGCCAAAACTTCCTATGATGTCGAAGCAATGGCTTGCAGTAGTAAATGCTTTCAGACTAACTTCATAGACAAAGCGGTCGGGGTTGGTAATGTCTTTGGAGTTAAGGGCAAGTGGAGAACTGACATAAGTTCCTATTCCCGCAACATATTGGGAATAAATGGGTAGTGACCCTAGTAATAAGAAGAGACTAACAAAAATCGTTTTTTTCATGGGTAGTTATGGGGCTAATGTTAGTTTCGGGTAAAATGTCCGGTTTAGTTGCCGGGCGTAGGGGGCGGTGGAGTTTGTTCCACTCGTTGCTTGTGTACTTTCTTTTTAGGAGTGCTGAAAGCAAATGATAGTCCTGTCTGCACGTTGCACTGTTTAAGTTTGGGAATTCCTCCTTCGGCATACGAAAGGGGTAGGTAGTCTGTGATAACGTACCAGTTAAAAGGCCCGGCAATGATGTTTAGTCCGGCACCAATATTACTTCCTTCGTTGTTGATGAGTGAGTAGCCTACCGACAAATTTATCCACGACAATGGACGCAGGTTAGCAGAAGCTGTGATAGTGCCGCTTGTTGCCGAGCTTGCAAATCTGCTGTCGTATAGCAATCCAAAGCCTATTTTGTCTTTTAGAATAGAATATTCGGCGCCTACTCTTACATGGGCCGTAAGAGATGAATTATAAGCCTTTCCATTCGGTTTGAAGTGTAGAGATTGTTTAAGTGTGTCAAGCACAGCTCCGAAATCATTATCTCCATTCACTGCAAACGACATGTTGTTGAATGTTGTGTTCGCTTTAACCGATCCTTCCCAGTCACTTTTTTGCCAGTGAATAAATCCGAGATCTGTTATGGATGCTGATATAGTCAGGTCTTTGGTGAGTTTATACGCAGCGCCGGCATCAATTCCCAATCCTGTCCCTTTGAATTTTGTTGGACCAAAATCATCTCCATGCATGTTTGCAAAATCAGGATAACCCTCTTTGTCTGCATATATTTTTCCGGGCACACTCAAGCGCATGGTGCCGGCTCCGGTCATAGTCGTTTGGGCTTCGGTGCCGTTTAATGAAAGTTGCGAAAACGACATTTTGTTGTTTAGCTGTCCAAATAGTAGTTTGAGTTTACCTCCAACGCTTAATCGCGGAGTGACCTGACGTGCGTATCCGAATGAAGTTTCTACATAAGTCGTGGCATCAATGGCCAAAGAGGAAAGGTTGAAATGTTGAGATGTCGAGTTTTGATCAACACCTTCGAGCAATAGTCTGAACATGTCTTTGGGAACGCTTGCCGAAGAAACGACTCTTTCGGCTAATCCAAAAGAAAAATAATTCTTGTTTTTGTGGAATCCAAATCCCAAAATATTCAGCTTTGCTTCGGATTTTATTTCTGTTGATGGTTTTAGTGTGCGTAAAAAGCTTTGGTAATCAGCTCCTTTGTCAAATGCGGAAACTGTTGATCCATTGACGGATTTTAGAAGATCGTTCATCGCAAACGAATTATTCCCCATCCCTGCGTATATAGACGGCAGACTGATGTAAAAATCCTGATATGGAATAAATCCCGGGTTTTCGGCAGTTCTGCCTGGGATTTTATTCATGAAATAAAGTGTGTTTGTTTGCGCCACGGAGGTAACGGAAAAGGAAAAAAGTGTGGCGATTGCGATACAGGCGGATATGTGAAATTTCATATTTGACTATTTTGTTGTATAAATACCCCCAAGGGATCATTCCCTACAAAAGTATAATATTTATGATGTAGATGCAATTTTTTTTTTGCTACAAATAGAAGAGGAAGTCTAAGTGGTTTTGTGCTTTGGAAGATCTGTCGTTGTTTTGTGTATTGTTTTTATAGTGAATTGAATAACGATGATTATTAGGCGAAAGTGGACGTGTTGATAATCGAATACACATGTATATATTAATCACATAATTGTCAATGTGGTTAAATGTTAGTTGTGTATTGGATATTATATTAACAAAATAGCAGGTTGGATTAGTGTTGTTTTAGAATTGGGAATGGAGGAGAGTAGAGGATTTCTTGTTTTTTTATTGCTGATGTTTGGTTGGTTTTTATTGAATCTTCTATTTTTTATATCTTTGTGTTTCAACGGCAGTTTGAAAGATAATTAAAACAGGAACCAATCATGAAGGTAATTTCATATAATGTTAATGGCATACGATCAGCAATAAGTAAAGGCCTGGGAGAGTGGTTGGCACAGGAACGGCCTGATGTGTTGTGTTTGCAGGAGACTAAAGCGCAGCCGGAGCAAATAGATCAACTGTTATTTGAGGAGCTTGGATATAACATTCTTGTCAATTCTGCAGAGAAAAAGGGATATAGCGGAGTTGCTGTTTTTAGTAAGCAGAAACCGGATGTCTACACGACCGGCATCGGAGTGGCGAAGTTTGACAACGAAGGTCGTGTTATCAGGGCTGACTTTGGCGATTTGACCATTGTTTGTGTTTACATACCGTCGGGGACTACCGGCGATATTCGTCAGGATTTTAAGATGGAGTTTCTTGACGCGTTTACAGCGTATTTGCTCGAATTAAGAAAGGAACGTCCTAATTTGTTGGCTTGCGGCGATTTCAATATTTGCCATAAACCGATTGATATAAACCATCCCGAACGTCATACGAAAGATTCAGGTTTTTTGCCGGAAGAGCGGGAGTGGTTCGACCGTTTTGTGGAACTGGGCTTTATCGATACTTTTCGTGAGTTCGATCAAAGTGGCGAAAAATACAGCTGGTGGAGCTTCCGGGCGGGAGCACGAAGCAAAAACCTGGGCTGGCGTATCGATTATCATGTGGTTACGCCCGAAGTACGATCCCGTTTGGCGAACGCCTCCATTTTACCAGAGGTGATGTTCTCCGATCATTGCCCCGTAGTTGCTGAACTTGATTTTTAATTTACAATGAATAACGAAGATGTATTGTTTATGCGCAGAGCCATAGAGCTGTCGCGCGCGAGTGTGAAGAATGGCGGTGGTCCATTTGGTGCTCTGGTAGTAAAGGACGGGCAGATTATTGCAGAGGGTTCAAATTGTGTAACCAAACAACATGATCCTACGGCACATGCTGAAATTGTAGCTATCAGAGAGGCTGCGAGTAGATTGAACACATTCGATCTGGCAGGTTGCTTGATATACAGTTCCTGCGAACCTTGTCCCATGTGTCTGGGTGCTATTTACTGGGCACACCTCGACAAATTGTATTACGGAAATACCAAAGCAGATGCTCATGATATTGGTTTTGACGATTCGTTTATTTACAGGGAGCTCGATTTGAGTCCGGATAAACGGCAGTTGCCCATGACTCAGATGCTGGCTGACGAAGCGATACTGGCTTTTCGGGAATGGTCAGAAAAACCGGATAAAACGGAATATTGACGACTTTTTTGGAATTAGAACAGAATTAATTTTTTTAAAAAAGAGCCCTTCAGCTGACAGCCTGAAGGGTTCTTTGCATTAATGAGGATTGAATTGGCTTGTTGATTTGTTTTGTAAAAAACAGTTATTTAGGTGATTGTGTGTGTTGGCTTTGGTTAAGAGTTGTGTTATGTAATTATAACATTTTCTTAATTGTTTTGAATGTATAATAGTTATAATTTTGTAACCGTTATTCGATAGTAATAATTCAAATTTGAAATAAGATGGAAAAACAGAACAATGAAATAGATTCCGTTGCGGAAAACCTGGCTCATATTGTTCCGATTTTGAAGCGGATATTTATCAAAGGTCTTCGGACGAAAACAAATCTCTCTCCGCAAACTTTGTATACTCTGGGCGCTTTGTCGTATCACAAGAAGCTTACCATGAGTGGGATTGGAAACCATCTTTCGGTTCCAAAGCCACATGTAACGGCGTTGGTGGATAAACTGATTGGGGAAGGCCTGGTAGAGCGACTGAGCGACGAGAGAGACCGGCGGATCATTTATATCCAGCTGACGGAAAAAGGAAAAGAAACCTTCAAGGAGGTCAAAAGAATGATGACTGAGTCGTTTCGGGCTGATCTTAGTATAATTGATGAAGACAAGATACATAAAATGTATGAATGCTCACTTTATATCCGGGAGACGTTGGATGAAATGGCAAAGTCACTTCAAACCGGTTGTTGTTCAAGTAACTAAATTAAGACTATATATAAATTGAAAGGGAATGGCCCTTCTTAAAATTGAAAAGGTATGAGTAGTGTAAAAAAAGATTGGAAAGTGTATATTCCTTTGGCGGTTGTTGTTATAGCTGTCGTTGTGGGAGGAATTTATTGGTATTTAGATTATTCAAGCTATTTGAAAACGGATGATGCATATGTCGCATCCGACAACATCTCTGTTAGTCCTAAAATTATGGGGCGCATTTCGCACCTGTACGTTCAGGAAGGTGACTCCGTAAAGCAAGGTCAGCTTGTTGCTGAATTGGACAGCGCCGATTTGTTAGCGCAAAAGAAACAGATTGTGGCCGGAAAAGCA
This sequence comes from uncultured Microbacter sp., assembly GCA_963678825.2. Classification (GTDB taxonomy): domain Bacteria; phylum Bacteroidota; class Bacteroidia; order Bacteroidales; family Paludibacteraceae; genus Microbacter. The sequence continues at coordinate 9,145 of CAXXPB010000012.1, forward strand.
CAGACCGAAGCAAATAAAGCACAGACCGAAGCAAAATTTATCTTTGATCAAAAGAGTATAAAGGTTGCTCAAATTGCTTTTGAAAAGGCAAAAGAAGATTTTGAGCGTGCAAAAACTCAGTATAACGGTGGTGTTGCAACAAAAGAACAATACGATCATAGTAAAAAAGCGCTGGAAACTTCTCAGGCTCAATCCGAAGCAGCAACTGCTCAGTTGCAGGTTTCAAAGTCGCAAATAAAAACAGCCGAAGCTTCTATTGTAAGTGCCGATGCACAGATTGGGGTAATATCTACCCAGTTGAACAATACAAAATTGTATGCTCCTGCCGACGGAGTAATTGCAAAACGCTGGTTGTTGCCGGGCGATATTGCACAACCCGGCCAATCGATTTATACGGTAAACAATAATAATAAGTTCTGGATTCTTGTCTATTTAGAAGAGACCAAATTGGAGAAACTCCACCTGGGACAAAATGCTATCTTTACAATTGATACATATCCGGATGTTATCTTCAAAGGAAAAATATTTACTGTAAGTTCATCCACGGCTTCTCAATTTTCTTTGATTCCGCCGAATAATGCATCAGGTAACTTTACGAAAGTGACACAACGTGTTCCTGTTAAGATTTCGATTGATGCAACCGAAGGCGGTCAGAAACTATCATCGTTCAAATTCCTGACGGGAATGTCGGCAGTGGTTAAAATTGTGAAGGAATAATGCGGAGAATTTCTACAACACATAGAATACGCCGCAAGCTAAGAAACCGCGAGTCTCTGTATCATCCCAGTAACCGGCGCTATAAGTGGTTTGTGCTTGCCAACGTGATGTTGGGAACCTTTATGGCGGTGCTTGATTCCACCATTGTAAACGTAGGTTTACCGAAGATTATGTCTTCGTTTGGTGTGGGGCTTGATACAATTCAGTGGGTCGTAACGGCTTATATGCTTGCAATGGCGGTTATGTTGCCTACTTCGGGGTGGTTGGCCGACAAGTTCGGGTATAAAAAGGTTTATTTCTGGGGCTTGTTTGTCTTTACCTTAGGGTCACTATTGTGCGGGTTGTCAAATGATGAAACCACTTTGATTACGTCACGTATTATTCAGGGGCTCGGTGCCGGAACGGTACAGCCTTTAGGTATGGCAATTATTACCCGCGAATTTCCGCCGAAACAACGCGGTGTTGCTCTTGGTTTCTGGACTATTGCAGCGGCAGCCTCCGTATCATTCGGGCCGTTGTTAGGTGGCTATCTGGTGGATAACTTCAGCTGGCAGTTGATTTTCGATGTGAATGTCCCTGTCGGAATTCTGGCATTGTTTTTTACCATTGTCATTCAACGGGAATTTATTCATCCGAATGTGCGGAAGTTCGATTTTATCGGCTTCATGTCGGTTATCATCTTTTTGCCGGTGTTACTTTATGCTCTTTCCGAAGGGAACGCGGCAAGTAACTCCGCCGGTTGGGGAGCTCCGCATATTCTGGCATGTTTTGCGATCTCAGGAATTGCTCTGGCAGTGTTCCTGACCCGAGAGCTGACAACGGAATCTCCGTTGCTTGACATAAGGTTGTTGCGCGACCGTAATTTCGGATTGTCCAATTTGTTTATGCTTATTTTCGGGCTCGGCATGTTCGGTAGTACTTTTTTGCTTCCGCTATACCTTCAAAATTCTTTGGGATATACAGCGTTGCAATCGGGAGCTGTGTTTTTGCCGGTGGGAATTATACAGGGTCTGGTATCGCCGATTGTTGGGCTTGTGTCGGACAAAACAAATCCGAAGATTCCTATACTTATTGGAATTAGTTTGCTGGCCGCCAGCTTCTTTCTCAATTACAATCTCTCATTTACGTCGGAGCACTCGTTTATTATGCTGGCTCTTTACATTCGGGGATTTGGCATGGGATTGATTTTTGCTCCGCTTAGTTCAATGTCATTGCTGACGATTTCGCGCGAACACATGGCTCAGGCATCCAGTATTTCAAATACGGTACGACAAATCGGGGGTAGCCTTGGTGTCGCTATTCTGAGTACGTTGCTCACTTCGCGTACCAGTTTCCATGCTCAGGTTTACGGGCAGGCAATTGAGTCGACATCTCAGACATTTCAGAATGTAACTCAAAATATGGCGTATTACATTCAGCAACACGGTGGAAGTACATTGCCAACAGCTCTGAAACAAGGACAAACTTTGCTGATGCAGCACGTAAATGTGCAGGCATTCATTCAGGGAGTTGATGATGATTTCTTTCTGGCAGCAGTGATTTCTCTTTTAGGTTTTATCCCTATTTTGTTGTCGCAATCTAAAAAGAAAAGCGTGGCAGTGAAATAAATAGCAAACAAAAAATTGACGTATGAAGCATATTTTTAAATACATAATGATTTTGGCTTGTGGATTGCCAGTGGCTTTGACAGCTCAGAATCAAGTGGCTCAGTCACAGGCGGACTCTCTGTCTTTGGCTGGTGTGATTACCAAAGTAATCGGTAATTATCCTTCGGTGAAGAAAGCGGAACTTGAAATAGAAGCCGCCAATGCTAAGATTGGTCTGGCAAAATCGGCATATTATCCGAATATTGATATTTCGTCTTCTTTTTCGCATATCGGGCCAACATCAAAGTTTGTGCTGCCGGGTTTGGGCACTTTTCAATTGTATCCGGCCGACAATTATTCTGCATCGCTGAATGTGAATCAGCAGATCTATGATTTCGGAAAAACGGAAAAGAATATTGTGTTCGAAAATCAGTCTAAAGTTCTTTCTCAGTTGTCATTGGAGCAGTTGAAGCAAAAACTTTCTCTCTCTTTGGTAGGGAACTATTATTCCATTGTTTATTTGCAGGAAGCGATAAATATTAAAAATGAGGAGCTTAAGACTCTTAATGAGCATTTGGCCTTTGTGGAAAAGAAAGCGGCTACCGGTTCGGCTACTCAATATGAGGTTCTTACTACTAAAGTGAGAATCTCTAATATTGAAAATCAAAAAACCGATTTGGAAACTAATCTCAAAGTGTTGCAATGTCAATTGAACTCGTACCTGGGAGAATCGCAGCAATCGAATGTGTTGCTGAAGAAGGATGTTCACGCACCTGAAATTCTTGAAAGTGCAGACGCTTTAAGTGTGAAAGCTTTAGGTCAGCGCGACGAGCTGAGAATTGCCCGTCAGCGTAGTCAGATGGTGGATACACGCCTCAAGATGGTGAATGTGCAAAATAATCCGGTGCTAAACCTTTTTGCTATGGGCGGTTACAAAAATGGTTATATTCCCGAATTGGGAGACCCCAAGGCAAATTATACGGTAGGCGTGAGCTTTAAGCTTCCGATTTTCGATGCAAACAGATCGAAGTATAATCGCCAGCAGGTTCAAACAGACTTGCGCGGAGTAGATCAGGATACCGAACTAGCCCGCCGGAATATTGTGAATGAAGTGGTTGAAAGCCGGGCAAATGTTGATGCTGCTCTGAAAAAAATTGCACAGACGGCATTGCAACTACAACAGGCCCAGCAGGCGTACAAGTTGGCTGATACCAATTTTATGGCCGGGGCAATCACCAATCTCGATTTACTTGACAGCTCTACTTCGTTGGCCGAAAGCCGCTTGTCTGTGATGAAATCACATATTGACTACACAGTTAGTCTTTTGAAACTGAAAATTGCTCTCGGAGAGAGAATTTATTGATAGTAGTTTTTTTAAGCAAAAGTCACTTCCGGTTTGGAAGTGACTTTTGTTTTTCCGGAAAACACGGGGTTGGCGCGGAACGTTATTGGGCATGTAATGATTTTCTGATTTTGGTAAAATATGTCCAGATAAAGTTTTTGTAGTTGAAGCGATAGGTTGATATTACATCCTCGAGGTAATATTTTACAAAATGAGGATGATTTTGCAATGCTTTAATAAAGTAGGGTGTGACCGCATCTGCATGTAAAATTTTGTGATACAGGTATCCCCATTTCATATTTTTCTTGATTTTATTGCATTTACAGGCATAAATTCTTTGGAGAGATGTCTTTGAATTGCCTGATGCTTCAAGAACCGACTCTGAAGCATAGATTCCCGACAATAAAGCGTAGTAAAGGCCTTCTCCGGTAATTGGGTCAATGAATCCGGCAGCATCGCCAACCAAAATTGTATTATGTGTGACCGACAGGGCATTGACTTTTTTGCCGGAGGGGATAAATGCTCCTTTTGAGGGGAGGTCGGTCGTCTTTGTTACTTCTTTGAAAAACAGTTCAGCTTGTTTTGGTAGGGTTTTGTTGGTGTTTTTGCCTCCCACGCCAATAACGTCATGATCGTTTTTTGGAAAATACCAGCCATAGCCGTTTTGAACAGGTCCCAGATAAATCCGGAAGGGCTGCTTTCCCGTTGTCTCTTTTGCAACCCGGGTTTCCACACAAAAATAATCATTCCTTGATATACTGAAAGGTTTGGTCAGTAAGGAGGAGCATCCACAGGCTCCAATAAGGTATTTGTATTGCAACGACATGTCTCCGATCCGTATCACGTTCTCTGTGAAGTTTATCTCTTTTGCATTAATACGCGTATTTTCAAGCAGTGTGCCTCCTTTTTCTTTGTATAGCTTAATCAGACATGTGTCCAAGAGTCTTCTATCTGTGAAAAAATAAGGTGTGCTTATTGAGGTGTGTGTTATTTGGTTGGTTTTATAGTAGAAGTCTACATTGTCAGACTGTCCAAGAATAAAAGCGTTTTTATCCAATTCCGGACAATAAGTATCTAATAATTCGATTGTTTTCAGGGTCAGTCCGCCGCCACACAATTTTTCTCTTGGAAATGACGCTTTGTCAATGATACAGGTGCTGAATCCCCGTTTTTGAAGTTCTATACCTGTCATGGCACCCGAAGGGCCGCCTCCTATTATCAGAACGTCAAACTCTTTCATTGTTATATGTGTTATTTAATAGTGTTGGTTATCGGGTAAATATCCATTCTTTATTGTTCGATAGTTCGTGCCGGAAATAGTAACCTCCTTCGGTAAATCCCTGCAAATGTTCGGGATTGCTTATCTTGTTTTCGATGATAAAACGGCTCATCCATCCTCGAGCCTGCTTGGCAAAAAGACTGTTGACGGTGTATTTCCCGTTGTGCTCCTGTTTGAAAACGGGGGTGATTATTCTGCAATTTGCTGGCAATTGTTTCTGGTTTAGAATTTTGAAATATTCAACCGAAGCTAAGTTGATCAAAATGTTATCGTCGGTTTTGAGCAATTTGGAAATTTCTTTTGTAACCTGCTCTTGCCAGGTGTCATAAAGCCCGTCAATGAGTTTGGAATTCATGTCCAGACGGTAAGGCTGAGTTATGTCCATCGGGCGAAGTATGCCGTAAAGAGATGAAAAAATGCGAAGGTGTTCCTGTGTATAACTTATGTCATCTTCGTTGAAAGTAGCAGGGTTCAGCTTGTCGAATACATTCCCGGTATAGGCAAACAAAGCAGGTTTCCCCACGTGTTGAGTTGTGGAAAAAGAATGGAAATAGTCGCGGGTGGCAAATGCGATTTTCAGGCTTACACGCTCACGTTGGGCAATATCTTCGGCCGAAAAATGGCGGAGCGAAGTAATGATCTTGTTGGCTTTAGATGAAAAAAGCGGCCATGTCGTTTCGAATGGTGGGGCAGGGGTGTGAAAATTGATTGTTTTTGAAGGAGATAGGATAATTAGCATGTAGTTCCGCTTATTTTTTAATAAATCCGCCGTTCTGAACGCTTTGCTGCAAAGATACAAGAAATAAATCAGGAGTAAACGAGAGAATAATTATTATGATTAAAATTGAAATGTTGGTGAAAACTATTTAAATATCAGAAAATGAGAGGGAGAAGAATCTTCGGATGTGTGTGGCGGCAATCTGATAAGTTAAGATATATTATTAAACTCAAAATGGAGCGTAATAGAGTATGAAAATAAAAATATTTATATACATTTGTGTCATTAATAAATATAATTTCAAACAGAGATGCTTTGGATTAAAAAATAGACTATTGTTGCCTTGTTTGCGCAAAATTTCGTATTGTTTGGTGGGTTTGTCTGTATGATTTGTAAAATTATGTTGCCCGGATGCGAAAATTCAGTTGTTTCTAATTGAGGTTTAACGGAGAATAAAATCAATTGTTAAAACACGATTGTTTTTGATTTTGTCTTTTTTGAAATATTAGTTGATTTGAAATTAAAATATATTGATCGGATATTTAATAAAATCTGGTCAATAGATAAAAATTATATAACAATGAGTATTGATGATTTTGGAGCATTATCCCAACAGTATAAAAAAGAATTGCTGGAAAATGTGCTTCCGTTTTGGTTGAGCAAATCGCAGGATTTGCAGTGTGGCGGATATTTTACATGTCTTGATCGTGAAGGTAATGTGTTTGATACCGACAAATTTATTTGGCTTCAGGGACGTCAGGTGTGGCTCTTTTCTCTGATGTACAATAACGTGGAGAAGAATCCCGAATGGCTGGAATGTGCACGCCAAGGAGGAGAGTTCTTAAAAAAATACGGTCACGATGGCAATTTGAACTGGTACTTTTCATTGAACCGAGAAGGAGAACCATTGATTGAACCATATAATATTTTTTCCTACACATTTGCCACTATGGCTTTCGGTCAGTTGAGCAAAGCAACGGGTAATCAGGAGTATGCTGAGATTGCCAAAAAGACATTCGATATAATACTTTCCAAGGTCGATAATCCGAAAGGACAATGGAATAAAGCATATCCGGGCACAAGAAACCTGAAAAATTTTGCTTTACCGATGATTCTCTGTAATCTTGCGCTCGAAATAGAGCATTTGCTGGATGAGGATTTCATGCAAAAGACAATTGATACCTGTGTTCATGAGGTGATGGATGTTTTCTATCGTCCCGAACTAGGGTTGATTGTTGAGAATGTGACCTCAGATACAGAAGAACTATCGGATACGTTTGAAGGTCGTTTGATTAATCCGGGCCACGCCATTGAAGCAATGTGGTTCATCATGGATTTAGGGAAACGGCTCAATCGCCCTGATTTAATAGAAAAAGCCGCCGGTATCGCTGTGAAGATGGTTGAATTCGGTTGGGATGAAAGAGACGGCGGCATTTTCTATTTTCTGGACAGAAAAGGACATCCGACACAACAGTTGGAGTGGGATCAGAAATTGTGGTGGGTGCATATCGAAACCATGATTTCCATGTTAAAAGGCTATCAGTTGACAGGATCGCAAAAATGTCTTGAATGGTTTGAAAAGGTTCACGAATACACCTGGAGTCATTTCAAAGACCCTGAATATCCGGAGTGGTTCGGTTACCTGAACAGACAAGGTGAGGTGTTGTTGCCATTGAAAGGTGGTAAGTGGAAAGGATGTTTCCATGTTCCCCGCGGACTTTATCAATGCTGGAAAACACTCGAAGAAATTGATAAAGCACAAAAAGAAAATCTCATCAAATAATCTTCCGGCAAATTCCGCATTATTAGTACTAAATAAAAAAGAATCACTCTAAACGTAGCAAAAATGGGAGATAACAGTCGTCGTAATTTTTTAAAGAAAGCCTCTGTTGCCGGCGCTGCTGCATTGGCTTTTCCAGTGGTGGGCAACAGCATGAATTCCGAATCCGGTTCTGGATCGGCATCGAAGCATCACTTGTCAGAAGGTATAAGCAGTAAACTGATTGTTCCAAAAGAAAATGGCCTGCGTATTACCGGTACTTTTCTGGATGAGATTTCGCACGATATTCCCCATCAAAACTGGGGTGAAAAAGAATGGGATCGTGACTTTCAGCATATGAAAGCAATCGGTATTGATACAGTGATTATGATTCGTTCCGGTTACAGGAAGTTCATAACCTTCCCGTCGAAATACCTTTTGAAGAAAGGATGTTACATGCCGTCTGTCGATTTGCTTGATATGTATTTGCGTCTAGCCCAGAAATACGGCATGAAGTTCTATTTCGGACTGTATGATTCCGGAAAATATTGGGATACGGGCGATTTGTCGTGGGAAATAGAAGATAACAAATATGTTATCGATGAAGTATGGCAAAACTACGGAAGTAAATACAAGAGCTTTGGCGGATGGTATATCAGTGGTGAAATAAGCCGGAAAACAAAAGGTGCTATAGGCGCATTTCATGCTATGGGAAAACAGTGCAAAGATGTATCAAACGGCCTGCCGACTTTTATTTCTCCTTGGATTGACGGGAAAAAGGCCGTGGAAGCTGCTACGGGCGATTTGACTAAAACGAACGCAGTGTCAGTTCAAGAACACGAAAAAGAATGGGGCGAAATTTTCGATGGAATTCATGATGTAGTTGATGCCTGTGCTTTTCAGGATGGCCATATCGACTACGATGAGCTGGATGCCTTCTTCTCGGTGAATAAAAAACTGGCGGATAAATACGGTATGAAATGTTGGACTAATGCCGAAACTTTTGACCGGGATATGCCTATCCGTTTCTTCCCGATCAAATTCGACAAGTTGCGTCTTAAACTAGAAGCAGCCAAGCGGGCAGGTTATGACAAAGGCATTACTTTCGAATTCTCGCATTTTATGAGTCCGCAATCGTCGTATGTGCAAGCCGGACATTTATACGATCGTTATAAAGAGTATTTCAATATCAGATAACAAGTATTCTATAAATCAATATCAACTATATAATGAAACAAGCATCCGAAAATATTGGATATGTAATTTTTTTGTCGATTGTAGCTGCATTGGGAGGTTTCCTGTTTGGTTATGATACGGCTGTTATTTCAGGTACTATCGATCAGGTGACCACTCAATTTCATCTCGATACTTTCCATCAGGGTTGGTTTGTAGGCTGTGCATTGGTGGGTTCCATAATGGGAGTCGCAGTGGCAGGTGTTTTAAGCGATCGGTTTGGACGTAAAAAAACAATGCTTTTGTCGGCAATCCTGTTTTCGGCATCGGGTATTGGATGTGCCCTCTCGGGAAGCTTCGATCAGCTTGTTTTTTATCGTATTGTGGGTGGTATTGGTATTGGCGTGGTGTCTATTATTTCGCCGTTGTATATTTCAGAAGTCGCTATCACAAGCTATCGCGGACGCTTGGTTTCTCTATATCAGTTGGCTATAACGGTAGGCTTTTTAGGAGCTTACTTGGTCAATTATCAATTGTTACAAATTGCCGGAAGTGGAATAGTGCAGGGGAGTGGTCTTATGTCAAAAGTCTTTGAAACTGAAGTTTGGCGGGGCATGTTGGGAATGGAATCACTTCCGGCTTTGTTGTTTTTTATTGTCATTTTCTTTATACCGGAAAGTCCCCGTTGGCTGATTGTGCGCCAACGTGAGGAGCGGGCTCTCACTATACTAACCAGGATCTATAGCAGTGGCACTGAGGCCACTCAGCAGGCCAACGCAGTACGCGCACAACTGGCCAGCGATGGGCAAACCAATTGGCGATTGCTTTTCAAACCAGGGTATTTTAAGGCTTTGCTGATTGGTGTTGCCATCGCAATACTTGGGCAGTTTATGGGGGTCAATGCAGTGTTGTATTATGGTCCTACCATTTTTACTGATAGTGGACTTTCCAGTGGTGATTCTCTATTCTATCAGGTGCTGGTGGGGTTGGTCAATATGCTGACAACGGTTTTGGCATTGATGATTATCGACAAAGTAGGACGTAAAAAACTGGTCTATTACGGTGTGTCAGGCATGATTATATCCTTGTTGTTGATAGGGTTCTATTTTGTGGCAGGAAAGGACTGGGGCGTTTCCAATATTGCGCTTCTCGTATTCTTTTTGAGTTATATCTTCTTCTGTGCAGTTTCCATTTGTGCAGTTATTTGGGTGTTACTGTCAGAAATGTATCCAACCTCTGTTCGTGGAATTGCGATGTCGATTGCCGGATTCTCCTTGTGGATTGGTACTTATCTTATCGGACAGTTAACTCCATGGATGTTGCAGAATTTTACTCCGGCAGGAACTTTCTTCCTTTTTGCTGCCATGTGCATACCTTACATGCTGATTGTCTGGAAACTTGTTCCTGAGACAGCAGGTAAATCGTTGGAAGAGATAGAACGCTTGTGGAATAAAGAATAATAAATTCATTCTATGAAAGCTAATTCAAACATAAGAACCTTTTTCAATGTTTGTGTGCTTTGTATTTTGGCTTTTTTTGTTTCCGGAGTGCAAACTATTCAGGCCTCAAAGAAGCAAAAAGAAGACGCAGCATACGCTCTTGTAAAACGGATTGTACCACAGCAAGCTACTCATTTTACGGTCGCTTTGATCGAAAAACAAGACAGTAAAGACTTCTTTGAGGTGGAAAGTGACAATGGCAAAATTGCCTTACGAGGGACAACTGGTGTTGCCATTGCCAGCGCACTGAACTATTATCTGAAGAATTATTGCCATTGCCAGATAACCTGGAACGGGATAAATCTCAACCTTCCGAATTCATTGCCAGAGGTGCCGACAAAAGTTCACAAAGAAACACCTTACACGTATCGTTACTATCTTAATTATTGCACGTTCAACTATTCGATGAGCTGGTGGAATTGGGATCGTTGGCAGAAAGAAATAGACTACATGGCGCTCAATGGTATCAATATGCCGTTGGCTCTTGCCGGACAGAATATTATATGGGATAGGGTGTATAAGAAACTCGGTTTCTCAACAAAAGAACTTACGCCTTTCTTCAGTGGTCCCGCTTATTTCAGCTGGTTCTGGATGGGAAATCTGGATGGCTGGGGCGGTCCGTTGCCCGAAAGTTGGATGAAGAGTCACGAAATTCTGCAAAAGAATATCTTGTCCAGAGAAAGAGAGCTTGGTATGACTCCCATTCTGCCGGCTTTTACCGGTCATGTTCCTCCAACTTTTAAGGATAAATTTCCACAGGCGTCTTTAAAGAAAACGACTTGGCTTGATTATCCTTCGGTAAATATTCTCGATCCTCAGGATCCTATGTTTGAAAAAATAGGAAAGCTGTTTGTTGAAGAAGAAACAAAAACCTATGGCACCGACCATTATTATTCGTCGGATACATTTAATGAAAATCTTCCACCCACAAATGATAGCACTTACCTGAATAATGTAAGCAAGAAAATATACGGAGCAATGGCAGCGGCTGATCCTAAGGCAACTTGGGTAATGCAAGGTTGGCTGTTTTACTATCAGTCCGATTTTTGGAAACCAAAACAAATTCAGGCAATATTCAGCGCGGTGCCGGATAAGAAGATGATTATTCTTGATTTGTGGAGCGAAAGTCATCCGGTGTGGAAACAAACGGAGGCTTATTACGGTAAATCATGGATTTGGTGTATGTTGCACAATTTTGGTGGCAATGTCAGTATGCGGGGAAACTTGAAGGAAATTGCTTCGGCTCCTTCTGCTGCTTTACACGATTCAAAATCGGGTAATTTATTGGGGATCGGACTTACTCCGGAAGCAATAGAGCAAAATCCGGTGATGTATGAACTGATGCTCGAAAACGTATGGCGCAACGAACCAATTGAGGTCGATTCCTGGCTGGCAGACTACGTAAATCGTCGTTATGGCAAGGCGAATGAAGATGCTCTGGCTGCCTGGAAAATTTTGCAAAAGACGGTATATGCTTCCGATAATCAAAACGATGGATCTCAGTCTGTTGTTACTTCCCGCCCAACATTTGAAAGAAGCACGGATAAAAAAAGAGAATATGCCTCAGAAGCTTTATTGCCGGCTTGGACACGCATGGTTAAAGCATCCGGTGATTTGAAAAATAGCGACGGCTTTCAATATGATATAGTAGATCTTACCCGTCAGGTGTTAGTGAATTATGCAGATACATTGCAAGGTATGTTTGCTGCGGCTTATGCCCAAAAAAATAGGGCTCTCTACACACAGCTAACGAATAAGTTTTTAGTTCTGCTGGATGATTTGGATGATTTACTTGCCACCCGCAAAGATTTTTCGTTAGGGCCATGGATTGCTTCTGCCAGAAAATGTGGAACAACGAAAGAAGAAGCTAACCTGTATGAGCAAAATGCACGCGATCAACTGACACTTTGGGGCGGAGAAAATAGTACGTTGCACGATTATGCCTGCAAACAATGGTCGGGGCTGATGAAGGATTTCTATAAACAACGATGGCAACTCTTTTTCTCAGCAACGACTCAGGCGGCAGAACAACATACAGCACCTGACTTTGAAAAGATAGCACAACAGATAAAAAGTTTTGAATGGAAATGGGTGAATCAGACAGATCCGGTATATCCGGAAAATCCACAAGGAAATCCAATCAAATCTGCCTCTGTGCTTTATGATAAATACAAACCGATTCTTGAAGAAGCGTACAAAATGCGATTTTGATTTTTAAGTGGTGCTATAATCTAATCATTATATGACATGAAAAAGCTGGGAATTATCTTATTTCTTTTTTTGTTGGTCGATTTTGCTAATGCAAAAACAGTTGCAACCAATAATGCGATGTCGCAAAAACGGATGTCGCCTAAATCGATGGGTTATAAACTTGTTTGGGAAGATCAGTTCAAAGGGCATGAACTCGATACCACCAAATGGGATGTCAGAGGAGTTGGCCCACGGCGGATCGGATATAATTCTGCCGAAGCGGTGAAAGTGGAAGATGGTTATCTGAAACTTTACGCATTGCAAAAAGGGGATAGTATTTTGGGCAGTGCTGTTGGAACAGCCAAACACTTCACGCCTAAATACGGTTATTTCGAGTGTCGCGCTCAGCTTCAGAATTCGATAGGCGTGTGGGGAGCCTTTTGGATTCAGTCGCCGGAGATTTTCAAGGGCGAAGATCCTTCAAAGTACGGAACAGAGATGGATATTTTCGAGTTCTTCAAGGAAATAGGAACAGATACTCTAACCCATTCGCTTCACTGGGCATATGGGCCACACATGCAATCGATAGGGCCGATGAAAAGTTACCTGAAAGGCTTGAGTAAAGGCTTTCATCTCTATGGATTTGAATGGACGCCGGAGAAATATTCATTCTTTATTGATGGATATAAGTTTTACGAAGAAACCCGCGGCATTTCCAATATTCCCGAATACATGATCCTCAGTATGGAACTTCCAGAAACCCGTAAAAGTTTAGAACATACTATCTTTCCTGATGTCTTCATAGTCGATTATGTGAAGGTCTATCAAAAACAGAACCATTAGACAATGAATATCCGTTGGCGAGAATTGAATCAATCGGTTCGCTTCTCTATTATTGTTCTGGCGATATTACTATTGTCAGGAACAGAGGCTCTTTGTGGTCAGAAGAAGCAGAAAAGTGCTGCTCAATCAATTTCTGACATGGTATTAATTTACCATGGAGGCACACAGCGTCTGGCTTGGTCATCTGACCAACTCAAACCTTATCTCTATCGCGAACGTTCCGGCAAAACGGAATGGCTGTTCGATAAGTTTCTCTTTCTTGAGATCTTTGACAACATTCAAAAGTATAACTATGATCCGGGATTTGGATATAAGACAGCCGGGAAAGAGCAATGGCAATGGTTGCTTAACCGCTATTTCGCTCTACAAAAGGGACCTGATGCTCTTGAATTCCTGCTCGATAGTCTTTCAAAACAAGGGACAACGCCAATCCGTCAACGTGAGGTTGTGATAAGTATTCCATGCCCCGTCAACGGGTTTACGGAATGGGGCGAATTGAATGGGAAAAAGATGAATTTCAATAACCCGGAAGATCAGGAGAAAGCAGCCTGTTGGTTTATTGACGAGGCAATCAAAAAATGGAGTGAAAAGAACTATAAACATATAAAGCTGAGCGGTTTTTATTGGGTACACGAGGATGCAGCCCAATCTTCAGAAGCTATTGCTTTTGTGAGAAAATACCTTGAAGAGAAAAATTATCAACTTCTTTGGATTCCATATTGGGGAGCAGAAGGTAAAGGTGAATGGCAAAAGCTTGGGTTTGATTTTGCGTGGCAACAACCCAACTATTTTTTTGAAACAACCATTCCGAAACAACGGTTGACCGATGCATGCTCGTTTGCCAAAGAGCATCGGATGGGACTTGAAATGGAATTTGACGAGCGGGTAAACAAACCCGAATTCCGGGAACGATTTTATGACTATGTCAACTCGTTCAAAGAAAATAATGTGTGGAGTCTTTGTCCGGTTGCTTATTACGAAGGAGGCGGTGCTTGGTTGCAGATGGTCAACAGTAGCGATCCGGAGATGAAAAAAATGGTAGATACATTAGGCGATATAATTGTGGAACGACAACTTAAAGCCGATAAGATGCATTAATAGATGCACTTGCAAAAGGGTTCAACGTGCGTTCAAAAGAGATGTCTCGGATTGAAAAAATCATGTTTATTTATTCTGGACCTGCAGGAGGGCTTTTTTATAACACTGAAATTTGATAGTTGGGTAAGTGTAGAAGTGTTCAGCTAATGGTTAATTATTTGTGTGATAGGGTAATGTTTTTGTTAATGACTTATGTGCCAAATCTATTCTTTGATTAAATCAGACTTACAGAACGTGTAGTTTTTACTAACAAATCAGGCTCAATTTATTCATTAAACAAACAGAAGAATTTATGAGAAAAGTCGTGTTTATTTTTATGCTTTTAACCTCGGTGTGCGCTTTTGCACAGAAGGTTAATTTGGAAGGCACTGTTGTTGATGACAACGGTCAACCGCTGCCGTATGTTTCGGTTGTTGTCAAAGGTTCTCAGACTGGTACTGTGACGAATGAGAGTGGAAAATTTAAAATCTCAGCAGACAAAAAAAGTACCTTGCTCTTTTCATTTGTGGGGTACACTACCAAAGAAATTCCGGTTTCCAATCAGACACAATATCATGTTGTTTTACAGGAAAATACGGTTGCAATGAAAGATGTTGTGGTTACTGCTTTGGGCATTAAGCGGGATAAAAAATCGCTTGGATATGCAGTGCAGGATGTAAAAGCCGACGAACTTACCAAAGCAGGAAGTTCAGACGTTACAAGCGCCTTGCAGGGTAAAGTAGCCGGTCTTTCCATTAACACCGCCGGTACTGGAGCCGGAGGATCTTCAAAAATTGTAATCCGTGGTAACTCTTCTCTGGCAGACAACAATGAGCCTCTTTGGGTGGTTGACGGCGTCCCTTACAACAATTCCAGTGAATCTACCTCCACCGTGAATTATCAATGGGGAGGGTATGACAGAGCCGGAGGAGCTTTTGATCTGAATCCTGAAGATATTGAATCAATATCTGTATTGAAAGGTGCTTCGGCAGCAGCTCTTTATGGTTCAAGGGCTGGTAACGGAGTTATTCTTGTCACTACAAAAAAAGGAGAGAAGAATCAAAGTTTAGGTGTAAACTATACCTATAAAATGAGCGTTTCTCCCATTGCTTATTCTTTAGATATGCAAAATACTTACGGACAGGGAGATTATGGCGTTTTCAATTCAAACTCAACTAATAGTTGGGGCGAAAAGATGAATGGTCAGCAAATAGCTGCATGGTGGGGTAATTCAAAGACAACGACTTACACTGCTCAAAAAGACATAATGAAAAATTACTACCAGAATGGGAGTAACCAATCACATAATGTGTCTGTAAGCGGAGGAAATGATAAAAGCTCTTTTAGAGCATCTTTGGGGAACGACTATATAAAGGGTAATGTCCCGAAACAAACGGTAGAAAAAACAAATTTTGATGTCGTGACAAAGCATACGATCAATAAATTTTTAGATGTTGAAACCAAGGCAAATTATATCAATTCGGTAGGGAAAAACCGACCTCTATTAGGCTATTATAGTACAATGTGCTACTTGTATTCTATGCCAAGAAGCATCCAGTTGTCAGATTTGAGCGCCAATAGATTTAACGCTGCAGACTTGGTTAATGGTACCTACTCCGAACAAAACTGGACACCGCCCAGTGCAAGTAACAGAAATCCATATTTTCTTCAAGATCAGGAAGTGAATAAAGATACAGAAGATAGATTTTTTGGTTACGCTCAAGCCACCATTAAATTCACGGATGATTTGAAGTTGAAAATCAAACAAGGTCTCGATTATTCGGGTCTTCAATATAATTACAATTATAATTATACAGATGCCGTTAATTCAACCTTTCCTATGATGACCATGTCCAAGACGACTTTCAAGGAAGAAAATACGGAATTCTTATTGAGTTACAATAAGACATTCAACGATTTCTCTTTAGGAATCAGTGCCGGTGGAAATAAAATGTACACAAAAAAGGAATGGTTGTATGGAGCTTCCGGTAAATTTTCAGTAGCAGGAGCTGCTTACTTAAGTCTTGGAACTTCTCAATCAGCCAGCAATTCTATTTATGAAAAAGAGGTCAATTCTCTTTATGGGTTTATGAATTTGGGATATAAAAATTATCTCTATCTGGACATTACTGCTCGTAATGACTGGTCTTCTACTTTGCCTTCCAATAACAGATCTTATTTTTATCCGTCAGTTAGCTTTAGTGGATTGATTACAGAGGCTTTCAATACTTATGGTGTGTCATATAATAAAGATGTTATTTCTTATGGAAAAATCAGAGCATCCCTTGCTCAGGTAGGTAAAGATACAGATCCCTATCAGTTGCAGCAAACTTACTCCACAGAAAAGGGTGGATTTGGACTTCTATATGCTTATGAGCCAACTACGCTTCCTAATGTAAATTTGAAACCGGAAATCTCCACTTCGTATGAATTTGGAACAGAATGGAAATTCTTTAAAAACAGACTAGGTCTTGACTTTGCTTATTATAATACGACGACAAAAAATCAGGTTTTGAATATCCCTCTTACAAATTCAACCGGATATGCCTATAAAACTGCAAACGTAGGGAAAATCTCTAATAAAGGGATTGAATTGATGCTAACAGGAACAGCTATTCAAACTAAAGATTTTTCATTGGGTTTCACGGCAAACTTTGCTAAGAATAAAACAATGGTGGATGAATTAGATCCTGCTGTAAAAATTCACACTTTCGGGGAACTGAATAATGGACTTCAGGTAGTTGCGATGGAAGGTCATAAGTTGGGAGAGATTTATGCTGTTGGCTACAAGAAAGATGCTAATGGAAATATGATTATTGGTTCAGACGGATTGCCTGTAAAAACAGATTCAAGGGAGGTGTTGGGTTGTATTCAACCAGATTTTACAGGTTCTTTTGCTCTGAATGCCGATTATAAAGGATTTTATCTTTCTGCTTTGTTCGCTTTTCAAAAAGGTGGAGATGTATACTCTTATACAGAAGCTCTTGCTTCCGGTTCAGGAACAGCAGCTTGTACCGAAGATAGATCAGACAGAGTGATTAGTGGTGTGTTGGCGGATGGAACAAAGAATACTACGTCAATTACCGCTCAAAACTATTGGCAAAATGGGACCACAGCCGAACAATTTATTTATGATGCCTCTTACATAAAATTGAAAGAAATTTCCTTGGGATATAATATTTCTAAGAAGTTACTAAGATCGATCTCTCATAATATTGTGAATAACCTAAAAATCTCGTTAGTGGGTTCAAATTTGTTGTACTTAGTTAAGCATACACCGGGTACAACTCCTGATGGTAGTGCAATGGCTTCAAACATCTTCTCTCAAGCGATAGATTTTTCACCGTTGCCCAATTCCAGAACCTATGGTTTTACTGTTAATATAGGATTTTAATAGCATATATACTTATGAACTTATGAAATGAACATGTTGCTTAACAACACCAACAAGAATGAATCGAAGAGCAACGAAGTTAAAATAATGCAACATGGAATTAGCTGCGCTTATTTTACAATTCATTTCCATTTGTTCTTTAAAATCAAAAAATAAACACATGAAAAAAATATATTTATCAATATTAATAGTGTCATGTTTGGCTATCTTCAATAGTTGTTCGGATGGCTTTGATACAATGAATACAACGACAACCGCGCTTACAAAATCATCTCTTTCCGCTTCAATGCTATTTGCAACTTCGGTCAATAAAGGGACTTCTGCAGATTATGAACGAAACTACAATTTGTATGACGATTTATATGCTCATTATTTCTCAAATGTGGAAAGAAGTTTCAAAACAGGAAATTATGAATATAATGATAGTTGGGCTTCTTGTGGATGGACTCAGTTTTATTCGGAAAGGTTAAAAGAGTATTATGATATTGCCGATATTTGCGGTACTGCAGTAAGTTATACCAATATGAAAGCAATTAATGAAATCTGGAATTGTTTTCTTTGGCAACGGGTTACCGACAGGTGGGGTGATGTGCCTTATAAAGGAGCCGGAAAGGCTACAGCTGTTGCTTATATGTCTCAAAAAGAGGTTTACTTAGATCTTTTAAGCCGACTGAAAAGTGCGTGTGCCTCTATCGGTTCAAGTTCTGTTACACAATATAGCCCGGGTGCAAGTGATTTGCTTTATGGCGGCGATTATGCCAAATGGCAAAAATTCGGTTATTCGCTCATGCTGAGAATGGCAATGCGTATCTCTAATGTAGATGCAACGGATGCAAAAACATATGCTCAGGCAGCTATTGCAGGTGGTACCTTCACTTCAAATGATGATGTGGCAAAAGTAAAATGTGATATGAGTGGTCAAGGTTTTTATGATTATTATAACTACCTTTTGATTGATTGGCAGGCATGTACGGCAGATTTGGACTTTTGTAACTACATGAGAGGGGCAACTACCAATTATCCTCGTGCAAATACATTGGATCCTCGCGCTTCGATATGGTTTACCCCGGGTACTTATGGCTATGTTGGTTTTAAGAATGGAATGTCACCCTCTACTTATCCGACAGATTACGACTGGAGTCACTATGCAAATATAAACTATTCAAAAACCGGTTATTTTTACTATTCGTATAGTGATGCTGCTGGAAGTCGTCTGTATTATCCGGTGCAAAATTATGCGGAAGTTTTATTCTTAAAAGCGGAAGCTGCATTAAGAGGGTGGGGCGGAGATGCAGAATCTCTCTACAATGCAGCTATTACTGCATCCATGAATGAGGTAGCATCTGTGGCCGGAACTAATATTGCATCAACGGATATTGATAGCTACATTGCCGGATTGCCTTCGTTCTCTGCTGCAGCTAGCAAAGAAGCTAAGTTAAAATTAATTGCTGTTCAGAAATGGATTGCCGTTTTCCCGAATAGCTGTGAAGGATGGTCTGGAATCAGACGCACAGGTTATCCCGACGATTTGACTTATCCTGATGTAAGTTCAAGTGCGGTGGTAACAGATGGTAACTGGATTCAACGAATTTCGTACCCTATCAATGAATATACTTACAATGAGGCTAATATGCCGGCAAACTATAAGTCTGGCAGTTCTTTCTATTCAAAAAGAGAGGAAAGAGGTGTTTGGTGGTCATTGTGTGGACAGGATAAAACCTATACTAAAAGTTCGGTGCCTGCGAATACATTTCAATAATTTCTAATTTTGCAAACATGAGGGTGCCGGTTTCGGCATTCTCATGTTTGTTATGAAGATAACATGAAACGAACATTAAAACAGACGCTTAAGCCAAAAGGCCATGTTCATTGCGAGTTCCATGTGTCCTTAATTTAAAAAATAGAAACAAACACATGAAAAGTAAATAGAACGTCCCTAAATTAAACATTATGACCGCATTGTCGTCTCCCCTCTCATCTCGCTTTACCGCTCTCGATATTTTTCGGGGTATGACGGTTTGTTTTATGATTATTGTCAATACTCCGGGTAATGGTGCAACGACTTACTGGCCTTTGCTTCACGCCAATTGGCACGGTTTTACACCTACCGATCTGGTGTTTCCTTCTTTCCTTTTTGCGGTGGGCAATGCGTTGAGTTTTGCCATGAAAAAATGGGGTAATATGTCGCAGGGACAGGTGGTATACTCCATTCTGAAACGGACATTTCTCATCTTTCTGGCAGGTTACCTGATGTATTGGTTCCCGTTCTTTACGTTTGATACTCAATCACACTTAACTCTTTCTCCTATCTCGCACACCCGAATCATGGGTGTTTTGCAGCGTATAGCACTGTGCTATGGCATAGTAGCTTTGATGATTTATTTCTTCGATAAAAAAATAACGATTCGAATAAGTATTGCTTTGTTGTTCGTCTATTGGGTGCTGCTCTATTTCTTTGGAGTGCAGGGCGCTGAATATACCAAAACGGGCAATGCAGTACTTCGTCTTGATTCGGTTTTATTAGGAACCAGCCATTTGTACACAGGCGAAGGGTTTCCGTTCGATCCGGAAGGGTT
The DNA here is from genome assembly GCA_963678825.2 of uncultured Microbacter sp. Taxonomy (GTDB): domain Bacteria; phylum Bacteroidota; class Bacteroidia; order Bacteroidales; family Paludibacteraceae; genus Microbacter. Next base: position 29,298 of record CAXXPB010000012.1, read on the forward strand.
GTTGAGTACGTTGTCCTCTGTTTTCAATGTGGTGGCTGGCTTTGCAGTTGGAAGTTTCTTGCAGAAAAAGGGTATCTCTTTTGAGGCTATTGCCAAGATATTACTTGCGGCATGCGGACTGTTGTTTCTGGCCTATTGCTGGAACGATTTTCTTCCTGTCAATAAAAAGCTCTGGACCAGCTCTTATGCTTTGTTGACTGTCGGTCTGGACTGTGTACTGTTATCGGTTGTCATTTTTATTGTGGATTTTGTGAAATTTACCCGGGGATCGTATTTCTTCCAGGTATTCGGGCGAAATCCGCTGTTTATTTACTTACTTGCCGAACTGGGAGTAACGGTAATGTTCCTCATTCCGGTTGGAAGTGAACCACTTTACGGCTGGCTTTACAATCATATTTTTATCCATACCGGAGCTTATTTTGGTTCATTCCTGTTTGCCATTTGGTGGATGCTCACCTGCTGGGTAGTGGGCCTGTTGCTCGACAAGAAAAAGGTCTACATCAAATTGTAGAAGCGAATCTC
>CAXXPB010000013.1:0-22685 GCA_963678825.2 uncultured Microbacter sp.
AAGCATAACTGATAACGAATCCGGAAAGAATAAAAAAGAAATCCACAGCCAGATAACCGTGGTTGAAGTTGAGGATGTGGCCGTCGCTCACTCCATTGACAGCTCCGGCAAAGCCGAAACCTTCGTTTACATGGTACCAGAGAACTAAAAGTGCGGCTACTCCCCGCAGTCCGTCTAAGAGGTTGTAGTGCGGCTTGGTATCTGTAAATGCCGCTGAAGAAATTTTGGACATGTGTGTTGTTGTATTATTCGTATTGCAAAACTACAATTATTCTCAGAAGGACCCCTATTGGCTTCTTTTGATAGCGTGGGGCTTTTTGATTTAGTCTATCAGGACTTTCATATCCATAGCAGTCAGTTTATCCAACAGATTTTATACCTCGTAGAGGTTTCATTGGATTGGTCCACCTCTTTATTTTCGGAGCTGGACGTAATCAACCAAATGATCGGCGCTTTTATGCAGAATCAGGTTGGCACGGTTGCGTGTAGGGAGAATATGTTTCCGTAGATTTACCAGGTTGATTTCCTGCCATGCAGTGCGGGCAATTTGCATCGCTTCGTCTATAGGTAGCTTTGAATAGTGAACAAAGAAAGAGTCGGGATCGGTAAATGCCGTTTCGCGCAGTTTCAGAAAGCGCGATATAAACCACTCTTCCAGCAAAGCTTCATCGGCATCGACATAGATGGAAAAATCGACAAAGTCGGACACAAACAGATGCGATTGATTGGAATGCGGCGCATCGAGATTGCTTTGCAGCACATTCAGGCCTTCGAGAATTAAAATGTCGGGTCGGTCAACTTCGTGAAATTCATTGAGCACCACATCGTAAATTTTATGCGAATACTTGGGCGTTTGCAGGTGCGATTTTCCCGATTTTACATCCATCACAAACTGTAGCAGTCGATGGGTGTCGTACGATTGCGGAAAGCCTTTTTTTAGCATCAATCCTTTTTCTTCCAGCACAGTATTGGGGTATAAAAAGCCGTCAGTGGTTACCAGCACTACTTTCAGATTTTCTTTCCAATGACTCAGCAAAGCCTGCAATACGCGCGAACTCGTTGTTTTTCCTACCGAAACACTGCCGCTGATGCTGATAATGAATGGAATGTGTTGTTCTTGTTGATTCAGAAATTGCATCAATGCCGATTGCCTGTTGAGGCGGGCATTGAGGTGGTAATTGAGAAGGCGGGCAAGCGGCATATAGATATCCCTTACCTCATCAATAGACAATTCGTCATTAATGCCATGCAGCTTTTGTACTTCCTCTGCCGTGAGAGACATCGGCTGCCTATTGCGAAGAGCAGCCCACTGATCCCTGTCGAAGTGCATATAAAGGTTTTCCGAATATCTGGTCATGTGTTAGTTGTTGAATCTTACCCGTAAATAATGCTGCATCATGTCTCTGACTTAACACAAGTTTTGCAAGGTCGCAAAGTTAATCAATTACATGCTGATTCCGGTTTGCATCAAAGGGGCGTTTGCATATTTACCCCAAACTCTTTAAGGGGCTTTAATCTGCTATTGTCAAATAATCAGGTTGGTTTGGCTTGAAAAATAGTCGTAAATCTTTCTGGTTTCACTACCGAAAAGTCCCCATAAGGGGAATCGAAGATCAGCGGAACTCATTAGGGATAGTACGTTGTCTTTACTCCACAAACTAAGAGCATTCACAACTTTTTTGTAGTAATTCATGTTCTAAACATAGTTGTCTTTACTCTCCAAACTAAGAGCATTCCCGTCCTGTCGGATTTGCAATCCGACGACGGAATCGAATATTAGGATTTTTAATCCTATAATATAATCCCGATGCCGTTTATACGGGATTGAATTTTTATATACTGTTCTTTGCAGGATCACAGATCCTTATACTCCATTGCAGCGACGGATCGCAGATCCGTCGATACGGAGTAACTTGTACTCCCATTGAATTGCAAATTTTGCCGTTTGCACCAGCCAAAAGTCCCTTTAAGGGGATTAGGGGTAAAAGTCAAGTTATATATGCACAAAGCCAAACATCTCTATATGCCTGCACCAGCGAGAGCTCGGTTGAGTGGAATTATTTCTCTTACTTATTCAAAATCGCAAATCAAATTATAATAAGTATATCCACTCTGACTAATTACAAAAGTGTTTTTAGCGATGTCATCTTTGATGATTCCAAATCCGAAACCAAACATTGCGTTATTTGTTATCCGATATGTTTTCTCTGCCGAATCTTTTCCCATAATGCTAAATAAATAAGCATTATTCAGATGACCCGGAGCAAACTGAACAAGATTCTTATCAATGATAATTTTTTCTGAAACATTAATAACAAAAGAAGGTTTTTCTGACGATGTATATGAAGCATACGAATTACTTACGTCCTTTACAATTGAAGAGGTATATAAAATTGGACATTTAGAATAGAAACCATTCACATCATACGACTCGTCAGTGTATTTCTGCATTTGAAAATAAATATCCACTTTATTCGTTCTTGGCCAGGGCTCTGTATAATTTGCCGGATCCCATGAGGTAAAATAAATATCTATTCTCTTTAGAACCCTGTCTAAAACGATTATTTTTTTTGAAGAAACCGATGATTCTCCGTTATTGTTTTTTGCAATCAATTTCAAAGTATATGTTCCCGATTTAGGATATGAGATTACCAAAGAAGTGTCTTTGGAAGTTCTTCCATCTCCAAAATCCCAACATACTGAATCGCAATTTATTGATTTGCTGGTTATCCTAAAGTTGTCAGACGTCCCAACTTTCAAAACACTAATTGTGTCTCCTTGAAGTCTAATGGATGATATAGGAAGAATATTATCCTTGCTACAACTATAAAATATCGCTGCGAACAAAATGAAAATGACTAAACTGTTTCTCATGATTTTTGAATTATAAATATTTACTTTCTACTTAAGATATGTACTTGTTCTATGTGGGTTATCTATTTTGCGCAAGTTGAGCGAGAACGAACTTGTGTCCAAAACCAAAGTGGTTTGCAACCATAATCTGCGATCAACAAAGACAAATATAAATAAACTGATTTTATTTTCAGTTCAAGATACCACTACGCTCAATCTTGAACTAACCGATCGTCATTCTCTCAAAGTCTACATCGACTAATTGATGCTTCAAATCTACGCATTCCCTTTGAAAAAACACTTTATTAGGTTAATTTTATTGTAGAATCAACAAAAGAGAGAAGAGACTCTTTCGGTTTGTATACGATACAGGGTAAAGTGCGCTGCAATCTAAGCCGAGAGGTGTGAGGTGCTACTGTTTTGTTTAGTGCTGTTCGTTCCGGTAGCGCGAGGGGGTCATGCCCGTCAGTTTTTTGAAGAAGCGGCACAAAAAGGCTTCGCCCGGGTAGTTGAGCTGGTCGGCAATCTCTTTCAACGGCGTAGAGTCGGATTTCAGTCGCAGCTTCAATTCAGCTACGGCGTAATTGGTTATCATCTCTTTGGCGGTATTTCCGGTGCTCTCTTTGGCAATAATGGAGAGATATTTGGGGGTGATGCAAAGCTCGTTGGCAAAAAACGACACTTCGCGCCGGTCGGGATACTGTTTGAGCAGTTGCAGAAAGGCTTCGTGTATCTCTTTCTTGCGCTGGCGGGGTTGTACGTAGATATCGTTCCGCCTTACGATTTTGCTGTAGAGATCGAGATAGAAGTTGCACAACAGGTTCTGAATGATCTCGCTCCGGCACACGTTGGTGGTGTCGGTATAGCGCTTGTGCAAAATGGCGAAATATTCGGCGAAGAGCTGCTCCTTTTCCTCTTCGGGCAATGAGTAGGTCGCGTTCTCTTTCAGAAAGCTTATGAAGGCCGCCGGAAAGCGAAACAAAATCTCGTCGATCAGATGGTTGGAAAAAGAGAAGTAGGCAAACTCAAAATCGTCCGACTGCTTCCATCCCAACAAAATCAATCCGGGGAACACGAGGAAAATATCGTTTCGTTGCAGGCGACACGACTGCAGGTCGACGTTGATATCGGCATACCCGTTCAGGCAAATCATCACCAGGCAACTGTCCGAACGGTGGGGTAGCGAGCCGAGCGAAATGTCGTTGCTTTTGAGGGAGATGTGAAAGTGTGATTCGATCTCCTGATTGTTGCCGAAATCGAAAGAGGCGGCTTTGTTTGAATTCATCGGTTGTTCCTAATTTGTATGCAAAAGTACGCTCTTTTTCCTATTTATTGGATTGTTTGTGGAAAAAAGGTCAATTTTAATAGAAATACTGATAGTTGTTTCCTCGCCGATTAAATCGACCTTTGCAGACCAAAATTTTAATGAATCTGTAATGAATCGACTCACAAAAACAGTTCCCTTTCTCTTTTCAATCATTCTTATTTCTCTTGTAATTAACGCACAAACGACACAAAAACTGAGCCTCACTCAGGTCTGTCAACTGGCAGTTGAAAACAGCAAACAGTTGCAACTTTCGCGCACCGAAACAGAAGCGGCACAAAAAGCCACGCAGGTAACCGAAACACTGCGCACTCCCTCGCTCGACGCTTCGCTCTCGGCTACCTATATCGGCAACGGTATGTTGAGCGACCGTCTTTTCCGAAATTGGCATTCGGTGGAGATGCCCCATTTTGGCAATACCTTCAGTCTACAAGCCTCTCAGGTTCTCTTTGCAGGTGGTGCCATCTCGGGTAATATCGAAAAAGCACGGCTTCAGGAGCAGGTGGCACAGCTGTGCTACCTGCAAAAGGAGCTCGATATCTGTTTTCTGATTACCGGGTATTATCTCGACCTCTCGAAACTGCAAAATCAACGCGAGGTGCTGTTGCAAAATATCAGCCGCACCGAACTGTTGATCCAGCAAATCCGGTCGAAAGAAAAAGAGGGCATGGCGCTGAGCAACGATGTGACCCGCCACGAACTGATGATGCAAAATCTGAAACTGGCACTTATCGAGGTCGACAACAACACTAAAATCATCAATAACCAGCTTTCGTTAACCCTCGGATTGCCCGCAGGGACGCAAATCGTTCCCGACTCATCGGCTTTGGCTTACGATAGGAACTTAATCAACCGCGAGACCCTGATACCCACGGCTCAGAATAATCTCCCGGAATTGAAGACAGCTGCTCTCAACAAACAGATTGCCGCCAAGGAGGTGACCATTGCTCGTTCTGATTATTACCCTCATCTGTCGCTCTTTGCTGCGAACGAATTCAACGGACCTATTCTGATTGAGGTTCCGGTTATCAACAAAAATTTCAATTACTGGTATTTCGGTCTGGGAGTGAAATACAATCTGGCGTCGCTCTATAAAAACAACCGCAAGGTGGCGCTTGCCAATCAGTCGCAACGGGTAGCTACCAGTGCGGAGGCGGTGGTAATGGAACAAACGGCAATTGCGCTCCACAATGCTTACACCAACTACACCGAAGCTGCCGAAAAGGTGAGCGTGTATGAAACGAGTCTGCGATTAGCCCGCGAAAATTACGGCATCATTTACAACCGCTACCTGAACGGGTTGGTGCTGATTACCGAAATGCTCGACGCCAGCAACACCCAACTCGATGCCGAACTGGCGGTGGTCAATGCTCGACTCAAATTGAGCTATTGCTATTACAAATTGCTCCGCGAAACAGGTGCAAAGTTCTATTAATCGTTCTGTTTGAAGTTGTAAAGGGGGCATCCTAAATTGCAATAGATGCAATATTCCACTCCTACGGAGCGGATTCGGCACATAGAACATTCCTCATTCTACCATAATATCGCTTCTCCGAAGCTGAGGAGTCACATTGAGTTCTGGTAGGAACACAATTATGGTAGTAAGTAAGCCGTGTTGTATGAATTGGAGCTCCGTAGGTGCGAAATTATTAAAAGTAAAGATGATTTTATAAACGACTATCATTAAGGTATTAAGAACGAGGCGGCTTAACCTCTTCATTTCTTAATGGTTGATACAGATTAAAATCCAATCGGGACAAAAGATTTATAGGAAACATTCGATCCAAGACAAAACGACATATATTTATTCTTGACACATATTTAATCATGGCAAAAAAGACAAAAAAACTGGTATTTAACATCGTAGTGGGATTGCTGCTGGTTGGCGGCATTGTGTGGGTATTTTCTCATTTCGTACATCTGGGAAACGTCGAATTTACCGACAACGCTCAGATTCAACAGCAGATAGTTCCGATCAACTCCCGGGTGCAGGGATTTATCAAAGAGATACGTTTCAAAGAGTATAAGGCTGTACACGAGGGCGATACGTTGGTTCTGATCGAAGATGCCGAGTTCCGCTACCGTCTTGCACAGGCCGAAGCCGATTATCAGAATGCCCTCATCGGCAAAAAGGCGATGGGAACCACCATTCAGACCACTCAAAGCAACATCGGGGTGACCGATGCTACCATCGAAGAGGCAAAAGCCCGGTTGGAAAACGCGGAGAGAGAGCAGACGCGTTACAAAAACCTGTTGGCGCAGAAAGCGGTCACTCAACAACAGTTTGACGATATCAACACCAATTACAGAGCGGCCAAAGCCCGCTTCGACCAATTGCAGAGACAACGCAACTCTACCTCTCTGGTAAAGAGCGAACAAAACATTCGCCTCAACCAGAACGATGCTGCCATCAAACTGGCTAAAGCTGCCGTCGATCTGGCGCGTTTGAATCTTTCGTACACGGTAATTGTTGCTCCCTGCGACGGAGTGACCGGACGTAAAAACATTCAGGAAGGACAGCTCATTCAGCCGGGACAGGCACTGCTCGATGTGGTGAACTCGAACGAAAAGTGGATTCTTGCCAATTACCGCGAAACGCAAACCGCCAACATTCGTCCGGGTATGCCGGTAGAGGTGACGGTGGATGCTGTTCCTGGTATTACGTTCAGGGGAAAGGTACAATCACTCTCCAAAGCTACCGGATCCAGCTATTCGCTCTTCCCGCAGGATAATTCGGCCGGTAATTTTGTGAAAGTGGAACAACGAATTCCGGTGAGGATTGTCTTTTCCTCTCAAAACAAGCCCGAAGATCTGGCACAACTGAGCAAAGGAATGAATGTGGAGTGCGAAATAAACTATTGAAAAGAATGCACCAACAAACAGGAAAATTTACGATTCCCGACATACGGGATTTCGTGCCGGAAAAACTTAAACCCTGGATACTGCTGGTTTTTGCGCTGGTCTTTCAGCTTTCGGGAGGCGTTTACATGGCTTCTGCCAGTGAGATGAAAGGTTCGCTTTCATTGCTTCAGGAGGATATCATGATGGCCGGATACGCTTCGTTGGTTGGGCTTGCCCTCAACTTTAACCTCATGTTTCGGCTCAAGTTTTACCTCCCGACCAAAGATAGCCTGATCATCTGTTCGTTGGTTATCGCGGCCTGCAATCTTATCTGCATGCACACCGACAATGTTCCATTGTTGACGACGGTATCCTTTGTATCTGGCTTTTTCAGAATGTGGGGCACCTTTACCTGTAACACCAATATTCAGTTGTGGATAACGCCCAAGCGCGACATGACCGTTTGGTTCTGTTTTATACCGTTTATTGTGCAGGGGAGTCTGCAAATGTCGGGGTTGTTGTCTATTTATACCGCTTGGCTGGGAACCTGGCAGCTGATGCACTGGTTGGTTATCGGACTGTTGCTTGCGGTCACGCTCATCACGTTTGCCATCTTTCGACACTACCGGACAATGCCGAAACTCCCTTTGTTCGGTATCGACTGGATGGGGATGATACTGTGGGCCACCACCTTGATAAGCCTGATTTTCGTATTCAACTACGGAGAGCATTTCGATTGGTTTCACTCCCTCTATATTCGGGTGGGAGTGCTGATCGCATTCGTTTCACTGGGGTTGAACTTGTGGCGTGCCTCCTTTATCCGGCATCCCTTTATCGGATTGCGCACCTGGCTGTTCCGGCCGGTGTGGGCGACATTTATTGCCTATCTCATTATCGATCTGTTGCTGGGTCCGTCACATTCTATCGAACATCTCTATTTTCAGGGGATACTGGGGTACGACGAACTGAACTATATTTCACTCAATTGGTCTATTCTGGCCGGAGTGGTGGTGGGAATGGGGTGTAATTATCTCCTTTTTGCCCGTCGCAAATGGACCTATAAAAACATGACGATGCTCGGCTTTGTGTTTGTACTTGCCTATCTGGTGATGATGTATTTTATAGTGGATGCCAACCTGCCGAAGGAACGGATTTTGTTGCCGCTGTTTATGAGAGGATTCGGGTACACCATTATTGCCGCAGTGTTTCTTACAGCTCTCACATCGTCACCATTCCCGGTTTTCGTAGAATCACTGTCGGTGCAGGCCTTTATGAGCGCCTGTTTGGGTGGCGTTATCGGCGATGCTTTTGTGACCCGACTCTTTACTGTTACCTTGAAAAAGGACCTGATGCTGGCCGAAGGAAATCTAGACAGTGTGAATCCCTTCATTGCTCATATTCCGCAGTCGGAGGTATTTCAACAGTTGCAAATGCACAGCATGCTGGTCAGCATCAAGGAGATTTACGGATGGCTCTGCATTGCCGGTTGTTTTGGATTGCTGCTGTTTTTCATCTGGAAAAGCATCCTGCGTCCCCACTCGTTTCATCCCAAGTTCAGCACCATTCGTCAAACCATCAAGCATCAGCTGAAATTAGATCGGATGTTCCATAACCGACCGGACTAATCGACATACTCGATCCCGATCTCCTCTTCGCGGAGCAAAACCAACGATTTGGAGCAGATATTGCGGCTACAAAGAAGCGTAATTTCCAGTTCGGAATTTACGCTTTTCAGTTGTCGTGCCATTTGCACGATCTTTTCGGCATCTTTTCGGATAATGCGGCTTTTAATCACTTTGCGGATGGCCAGATGGTTGTCTCCGAGCGCTTCCAACTGAACACGTGAAGGTAATCCGTAATATGTTGGGTCGGTTTCCATCGGATGAATTGATTGAGAGGCAAAGATACGGTTTTGCAAATGAATTGGAGATGCCGTGCTATAAAGTTAGGAATACCATGTTTGTGGTATCAAAATACTCCATGTGTGGGATTGATACCGCATGTGCAGGGTCGTATTTTTGTATCAGTAATAACTCAACAGAATAACAGATATGCAAACCAAAGCGATATGCCCCATCAATAATAAAAAAGCAGACGAAAACGTAGCTCGTAGCAATGCAGCTTTCACCGTGTTGTTTTTAGTAATCTTTCAGCTGAGTGCAAATCCACTCATAATTCTTTTTCTGCTGGCTGACTTTTTGTTGCGAGGGTTTGACCTTGCGGCCTATAGTCCATTGGCCTTTGTGTCGAAAAAGGTAATGTCTGTTTTGTCGCTCAAACCAAAAATTATAAATGCCGGGCCTAAGTTTTTTGCAGCTAAAATAGGAGCTGTCTTCAGCTTGTCGATCCTTGTATCTGCGCTTCTGGGATTTAATCAACTGGCATTCGTGTTTAGTGCTGTGTTTGGAGTTTGTGCCTTTTTAGAGGTTGCAATCGGTTTTTGCCTAGCGTGCAAAATATATCCGTACACTCATCAATTGACTCATTTCGCCACATCCAAAGCCGTTCAATAGTGATATTGTTGGTTCGTGAATAAATATTAGACCCGTTTACAATTCATCCTGTTTTTGATGCTAATTTGGCACACAAAAACAGGATGAATCATATCTGCCCAATACAGCAGCAATTCCGGGTAGAACAATAGACATTATATCGATTAAGTGTATATAAATCTCAATTGCAGATTCTCCCCCTCTCTTCGGGAGAGGGGCTAGGGGAGAGGTCAAATGCGAAAATTAAGAAATGAATTAACCGGTATAATGTCTAATGTTTTCTGATTTTACCCGGTTTATTTCAATTGCAAAAAATCACCATCGATGATCATGAGTTTCACGCCTTGCTCCGTGCTCGACCGGTGTGAACTCAATTCGTCGGAAACCACATAGGTCATGCCCTGCGTCAGGGTGAAGCGTTCACCATTTTTCAACTCGCTTACAAATTCACCTTCCAGACAATGAACAATGTGCCCCTTCCGACACCAATGATCGGCTAAATATCCTTTTGAATATTCTACCATCCGAATTCTTAATCCGGGAAACTGCGTGGTTTGCCAGAATGCAGTTCCCCTCTCTCCTTTATGCTCGGTTTTTGGAACTTCGTTCCACCCGATTACCTGAAACGGGATGTTACAATCCTTAGTCATAATATTCTTTTTATTGGTCTTACTTCTGAAAATTTAACGTCTGATCCGAATCCATGTTTGTTCTGGACTTCTGTGACTTTTGGTTTGATAACCCGCACTCAATTATTCCTTCAAATATAGGAACTTCTTGTTGTAATGAACTTGTGTAGTTAATCCCACGCGGCTTTATGAAAAAAACGCCGATTCCTCACGGAACCGGCGCTCAAAATAAAAGAACAAAGTGAATTATTGCATCGGGTTCTGCCCGGCACTGCTATTCTCTTTTGCTTTCTGATCATCGTTAGAGATCGTAGACTTTGCTTTCTTTACCTGCGCATTCATGCTACCGATGCGGTATGATACATTGAAGCGGAATTCAAGCGGTTGTCCGATATGGATGTCGGTGTGCTGATCGAATGTCGGTGTACCTGTTTTGCTGTCGGTACCATGTGTGTCCATTGTGATGTGTGTTTTAGGCAACCACACTGTGCTCATCGAAACATTCAGGCGTTTCTTCATCAGGTCTTTCGAAAGAGAGAAGAAGCTATAGTAGAATGCCGACTGACTTCCTTGTAGGTTGATTTGTGGAAGCATTCCACCTCCGCCCACGCTCATACGTAAATCTTTTGGCAGGATAACCGTTCCACCTGCGTACAAACGGCCGGTGAACCCGTCGTTTGACATGTTGAAAGTGCCGCTCTTCATGTTAATATAGCTGACGTTGCCGTTCATGAACAGGGTGAGCCATTTGATGCCGCGATAGTTGCCGAACAGGTTCATGTTCACCTGTTTGTTGTGTCCGATATTGGCGTAGGTCATTTCTTCTATATGAACCGATGCGTTCGGTTTCATAAACGAATATTGCTCGATGGCATTGTTCACAAAAGTATAAGTGAGTTCGGCGCTAAGGTTGTATTTGGGGGCGAAATTGCTATAACCCAAAGTGATATTGTGGCTTTTTTCTGGATCGAGGTTCGGGTTGCCATAGCTGATGTAGTTCGGGTCTTTACGGTCTACATAAGGATTCAGGTAGCCGATGCTCGGGCGTTGAATACGCATGTTATATCCGAACTTAAGACTTTGCATGTCCGATAATTTGTAGGTCACAATTGCCGAAGGTACTACAACTCCGTAATCGGTTGTGAAATTTCTGTCAGCTTTGTCAAATTCAGCCTTCAGCCACGTATATTCATAGCGCACACCGCTCTTGAATCCCCATTTGCCTACGTTGCCAGCATAGCTTGCATACACACCCAGAATATCCTGATTGTTTGTGAAATTAGTGATACTGTCGGCCGAAATATAGGGTTTATAAGGATACGGTTGTAAAACATTGAAATAATTATATGCCTCATCACTTTTACTGTCGTTCAAACGTATAATATATTTAGTTCCCAATTCCAGTGTATGCCCTTTTGCCAGAGGTGTGGTGTAATCGGCCTGGAAGGTATGTTCGTTAGACTTAGCATCATTTTTGCTTGTGCTTGACTGGAACAATCCTAGTTGAGGCAAACTGTGATACGAAGGACTGATAATATTTGTCGCTTCGTAGTTGCTGTTATTCGGTGTGTTACTCAGCTTATACGATAAAGTAAACAGTTCTCCCTTTCTCTTGAACGAGTGCTGGTAGTCAAGGCCAATATCAGTAGAACCCCAGGTCTGTTTTTGAGAACTTTCCTGTTGATAGGAAAACAGAGGATTCATATTGTTGTCGTAATTATCGGTAAACGCAGTTGTTTCACTCTTTGGAAGACCATAACGACGGTTGTACGATAATGTGAACAGGTTGAGAGTATCCAGCTCGAAGCTCAATTGGCCGCTACCGAACTGCATTGGAGCTGTGGTTTTTACTGTAGCTACCTGTGCAGCATTAGGGTAGGGAGCATTGGTAAAATAAGTCTGTCTGTCGGAAGTGGTGGTCAGAGGGAACTGTTTATTGTGATTGTAGTTGTAGTTGCCCGAGAAACTGAATTTGCCGCTTTGTACCATCAGGTTAAGTCCTCCTCCATACGAACCACGGGATGAAACCTGCGTGTTGATGGTGGCCGAATATCCTTGAGTAGCGGTTTTCTGAACAGTTACAATATTGATAATGCCACCGACACCTTCTGCATCGTATTTGGCTCCCGGTTGTGTAATCACCTCAATGTTTTTTACCATATTGGCCGGCATACTCTTCAGTATCATGCTCGGATTGTTATTGAACATGTTTGTAGGCTTTCCGTTGAGGAAGAACTTGAAGTTGGAAGCTCCTTTCAACTGAATGTTATCCTGTCCGTCAACTGTTACCATAGGCACTTTGCGAAGTACGTCGAGCACTGTGGATGTCTTGGTTTCGGGATCTTGTTCTGTGTCGTAAGTGATCTTGTCGGCTTCGGCCTTAATCAACGGGCGTGTAGCAATAACGCTTACTTCTTTGAGCGATTGTTGATTATCTGCAAGACCTATTTTGCCTAATTGGATTATACGGTTGTTGGGCCCAACGCTAAAGGTGCGTTTGGCCGGTTGTTTTCCTACAAAAGATACCATAACGATATACTTGCCCGGATTTTTTAATTCTCCGGTAAATTTTCCGTCAATATCGCTTGCAAAACGGGCAACGACCTGTTGCGGTTTGTTTGCTAAAACGACGGAGCATGTCACGTACGGCATTGTCTCTGAAGTTACCGAGTCAATTGCCTGTCCTTTTACCTGATACCTGGTAGCTGCTGTTTGAGCGCTCATTAATAGCGGCACAATCATCATTACCGCCAATAACCATTTTTTCATTGTCTTTTTTCTTTTGTGTGTAAATAAATGATACAATCTGAATCTCTTTTTGTCGTAAAAAACTATTTTTTACCTGTTAATATGTTTGTTTTAGTAGTACAGCTCTGCTGAGAGGATATGTGGGAGTTCCGATAACTTGCAGACCGCTTTTTTCTGTTACGGAGAGCATTTGGGAAAAGGTTTTCTTCGTTACATGAAACTTCGGCTCTACAATCAGAAGGGTTCCGTCCGGTTGAAGCAGGCTCCGGAGTTCTTCAAAGAATCGGGGCTTATCGGGTACTTCGTGTACCATGTAAAAAGCAAGAATAAAGTCTGCTTTTTCGGTCAGCCCGATCTGTCGTTCATTGCATCGGTGCAGCTCTACCATCGGTTCCAGTTCGGTTCCTTGTACCTTTTGCCCTACCTTGTCGAGCATGCCCTGTTGCAGATCGGCGGCAATCACTTTGCCGTTTCCTTTCAGCATGCGGGCTATCTCTATGGTGAAAAAACCGGGGCCACATCCCATATCCAGCACAGTCATCCCCGGTCTGATATAGGGTTTCAGCAGTTTATCCGGTCGTTGCAACCACCGCCTGATCCGGTTGTCGAGTCCTCCCGCCAATTCGACGGGGCAAACGCTCTGGTGATCGTCTATGGTGGCGGACATTGCGAATCGATCGCATGTTGTCTTTTCCATTGTTAGTGTTTTACAACCTTTGTCTTAACAGACACTCCTTTTACATTGTTGCCTTCCAGACTGATACTGATGCTATCCTTGTCATTGGTTTGTAAGCGAATCTCCTTTAAGCCTTTGTTCAAAGGATTCTTTTCAGCGTCGTTTACCAAATGTCGGAAATAGGCATACGCGGCAAACGGAATGCTGATTAAAAGCAGGAGGATGATCATTAATGTGATATTGCTGCGTTTGTTTATGATTTTCATAAATTTCATAAGTTTATTCGGGGAGTGCGATACATCCCAGATGATTATTTTTGTAAAAACGCTTCATATTGAGATTTTATCTCTTCAAAAGTAATTCCCAATGCTTTCATTGTGCTGAAAATCATTGGCAACTGATGACTGAAGAACTCTGTGCGGTTAAGCTTTATAATATTTTGCATAGCGCCTTCTGCTACAAAATATCCGATACCCCGTTTGTTGAAGATAATATCTTCTCCCTGCAAATAATCGTAAGTTCGCATAACGGTATTCGGATTGACCTGCAAGTCGGCTCCTAATTCCCTTACCGAAGGGATACGGCCACCTGCGCTCCATTCGTTGCGAAGTATTTTTTCGCATACAAAATCAGCAATTTGCAGGTATATTGGTTTATTGTTATCGAATTCCATTTTTATTTTGGTTAGTTAATGATGCGGAACGGAATTTACAACTCCTGTTCCTGTAATTTGAAGAAAGATACCAGCCATAATCCAAATGGGAAGATGATATGTGCAACAATTTTGATATAGTCAATTAGCCATGAAGTGGTAGAAGGCTCTATATTTGCCATCTGCACTTCCATGATGAAGCTCTTGAGGTCGAATTGATAAACAAGCAGATTGGTAAGCAGCCCGAATGTAACTTGTAAAATAAAAATCGCTCCCAGTGTTTTGAGCCATTTCAGTCTGCGGAACGACATTGTGCCGATCATCGCAATGGCCTGTCCGCCCAAGACTCCGATAAAATAAGCATGCCATTCGTTTGTTCCGATTTGTAAGTCAATCGATCTGCCAAACAGTGCAAATTCAAGACCCCACAAGATGAGCCAAAGTGTTCCGATAATGAGAGGGACTACAATGACATTTTGAAACCAGAAAGCAAGCCATTTCTCAAAATTTGAAGCTGGTAGCATAGAATAATTCACCCCTTTAATTTTATGGAATACGTCGTTGTAAAGCATAAAGGGAGAAATGATCATCAGAAATAGGCCTAGCCCGGCAAAAACGTTGGGATGAAAGCTGGTTCTGTTGATCAAAATGTCCGATGCAGCATAGGCGGCTGCAAAAATCAGATAAAACAGATAGTGACGGCGAAATGCCACCGTCTCGGCTTTTACAATACGGAAAAACCTCTGGATATTAAATGTTTCGTTCATATTTGTAATGTGTTGGAAATTAATTGAACCATTCGGCAAAGCGTGCACGATTGGCAATAGCCGCGTTAAACAACAATTCTATGTTTACTTTACTTTCTTCTCCATCCGTATTTGGTACCACCACTCCGTAGCCACCCATCATCGGTTCCGAATAGAGTGCATCTTCAGGAACGTACGATAATACTGCAAATTTCAGTTTGCTGGTAATCGATTCTACCGATTCGTTTAGTAATACGTTGTTGCGCTCAAGAATTACAATCGGATCAATCAGAAATTCGAGGTCACGCACCTGATGAGTAGAAATGATGATACACTTGTTTTCATCAGCGGCACGTGCCACTACCCTGCGGAAAATAGATTTCGATGGAATGTCGAGACCATTGGTAGGTTCGTCCAAAAGCAACAGATCCGTGTTACAAGCCAAAGCCAGCGAAATCATCGCTTTCTTCTTTTGTCCGAATGACATTTCATGCAGTTTTTTTTCGCCATCCACACCAAACTCCTGCATCAGCGTAGCATATTGGTTGTATTCGAAGTTGGGGTAAAACGGACCAACATTGCGGGCATATTCGTCTGCTTTCTGGTGTGTTACCATAAACTCTTCCGGTAGATAAAAGATTTTTGATAACAATCCGGGTTGTCTCTTTCCCGGAGTGTAGTCCATCACTTTGCAATTGCCGTCAGCGGGAAAAAGCAAGCCTGCAATGAGACGCAGAAAGGTGGTTTTACCAACGCCATTTTCTCCCAGAAGTCCATAAATTTTTCCGGGTTCCAGTTTCATGGTCAAAGAATCGAATACTTTCGATTTTTCTTTGTACCAAAATGACATGTTTTCTATTTCAATCATAATGTTATCGTATTAGTGTATTACTATATTAATACACTGCAAATATACGGCAAGTTTTTATATCTATGTTTGGGTTTTGGTGGATTTATGGTAATTTAACAATTTCAACTACAGATATTGTTTGTTTTGTGTAGATATTCAATGAATTATGAATTTGTAATGAGCTGAAACACTTACAGGGAAGTCTTTTTTAAGTATATTTTGCCCACTTATATTCCGTCCGAATGGAATAGTTTTAGTAATTTTGAACTCGTTTTTGATGCAATGGTTCGCTATAAAATGTGTTTCTCACGCAAAGCCGCAAAGTCATAAAGAAAAACTTTCGGTTTTTCTTTATTGCGGCTTAAATCATAATATATGTAGTTCAATCATTTATGAGTACTTTGCGTCTCTGCGTCTTTGCGAGAGAAAATAAGCCGCAGGAAAAAATGACTTGTCGTTTTTTTGTCTATCAACTTGATTTACTACAACATAAATACTTTTATCATAAAGTGTTGTGATGGAAACCTATCATTTATCTTTAAAATATAATCAAAACTAAATCAATAATTTATGGCAACTCCCGAATTTAAGTACCAGGAGCCGTTTCCTCTTGGGAAAGACAAAACAGAGTACTATCTGCTCACTAAAGAACACGTATCGGTAAGCAATTTCGAAGGAAATGAAATTTTGAAAGTTGAACCGGAAGGTTTGACCAAGCTGGCTCGTGCCGCCATGCACGATCTTTCCTTTATGTTGCGCCCTGCTCACAACGAACAGGTGGCATCTATCCTGAGCGACCCCGAAGCAAGTCAGAACGATAAAGCAGTTGCGCTTACAATGCTGCTTAACGCTGAAATTGCAGCAGAAGGTCAGTTGCCTTTCTGTCAGGATACAGGTACAGCGACTATTGTTGCTAAAAAAGGCCAAAACGTATGGACCGGTGGTGGCGACGAAGAAGCTCTTTCGCACGGAGTGTACAATACTTATACACAAGATAACCTTCGCTACTCTCAAACCGTAGCGTTGGATATGTACACTGAAAAGAATACGGGTTGCAATCTTCCTGCTCAGGTCGATGTTTATTCAATTAACGGTAACGAGTACAAATTCCTTTTCATCGCAAAGGGTGGGGGATCTGCTAATAAAACATATCTTTTCCAGGAAACAAAAGCGTTGTTGAATCCCGACACGTTGGAAAAATTCCTGATTGAAAAGATGAAAACACTGGGTACAGCTGCTTGTCCTCCTTATCATATTGCATTTGTAATTGGCGGTACATCGGCCGAAGCCAACCTCAAGACAGTGAAACTTGCTTCAGTGAAATATCTCGACGAATTGCCTACCGAAGGTAATGAAGGTGGACAGGCTTTCCGCGACCTCGAAATGGAAGCAAAATTGCTGAAAGCCGCACAAAATATTGGTCTTGGAGCTCAGTTCGGCGGTAAATATTATGCTCACGACATTCGCGTGGTACGTTTGCCTCGTCACGGTGCTTCTTGCCCGGTTGGTATGGGTGTTTCGTGTAGTGCCGACCGTAACGTCAAAGCTAAAATCAACAAAGACGGTATCTGGATCGAAAAACTGGATAGCAATCCCGGTCGTTTAATTCCAGCTCAATACAAACAAGCCGGTGGTCACAGCCACGGTGTGAAAATCAACCTGAACCGTCCGATGAACGAAGTTTTGGCTGATCTTTCCAAATATCCGGTTTCTACTTTCTTGTTACTTAGCGGTACCATTATCGTAGGTCGCGACATTGCTCATGCCAAACTGAAAGAACGCCTCGACAGCGGTGAAGATTTGCCGCAGTATCTGAAAGAACACCCGATCTATTATGCAGGTCCTGCTAAAACTCCTGCCGGAATGGCTTGCGGTTCTATGGGGCCGACTACAGCCGGTCGTATGGACTCTTACGTGGATCTGTTCCAGAGCAAAGGTGGCAGCATGATTATGATTGCAAAAGGAAACCGTAGCCAACAGGTGACAGATGCCTGCCAAAAACATGGTGGTTTCTATCTTGGTTCGATCGGTGGTCCGGCTGCTATTCTCGCCAAAAACAATATCAAGAGCATCAAATGCGTGGAATACCCGGAACTGGGCATGGAAGCTATCTGGCAAATCGAAGTGGAAGATTTTCCTGCATTCATTCTGGTGGATGACAAAGGTAACGACTTCTTCAAACAGATTCGTCCCAGAGTATAATCCGAACCAATATGGATTCATAAAAACAAAAGAGACACACGGCAGTGTGTCTCTTTTGTTTTAAACGTGAGGGTTATAGAGTTGGACCTGGATTATTTTTCGGAGTTGAATATCAGGTACTCTACCTTATGGCTTGACAAGCCTCATTTTTATAACCGTAGGTCTGTGACCTGCGCGTGAGCATAGCTTTAGTCTAAACGACCTGAAGGGTCGGACAATAGTCGAAGTGATGCCTTTGACTACGTTGGTTTTAGCTACGCTGATTTTAGCTGCGCTGATTTTCAATTCAATTCAGACGAGATGAAACTCAATTAGGTGACATATCAGATAATCATATTTATAATCTTTGGCAAAACCAGACCCGGAGGGACAACAAAGAATACCAAACCGACGAAAAGTTGTTTGAGTGAGTAGGCCAGCTGCAGACTTTTGGTAATGAGAAAACTGTTTTATGGCCGAGCGAACGAGTTCTTTTCGTCTCTGTTTTTGCTTACTTTTTGCGCCAAAAAGTAAGGCCAGCCGCAGGCGGAAAACAAATTAATCCCAGCGCGTTGAAAAGATTTTGTTTTAGGAGTGAAATGAAAATATTGTAAAACAAAAGAGACACACGGTAGTATGTCTCTTCTTGTTTTATATGGAAATGATTCGTTATTTACCTGTTGGCAAAGAGTAGAATGGCTCTGCCGTCATGATCGCCTGTGGTCACCTCATTGGTGTTAATGTCGTTTCCGAGATTGTATTGTCCGGCTATTTTATAGGTTTCTCCTTTGCTCAGCTTTTGACAAAAGTCGTTGCGCGCAATCAGGAATGACCGGTATGTGTGGTGAGCTTTCGTGAACAGCTGAAAAGCCTCGCGGCTGAATGCACCTACAAAAATATATTTCCCATCAAAAAATTCCGGGCCTAATATTCTGCCGTGATTATTCGTCCTGATAAACCCTTTGTTAGCCAGCGCCCTTTTGTGTTCACCCGGTAGCTGTGACAGGCGAGTGCTATCCAATTCTGCACAATAGCCCGACGAATGTCCGATTTTATCCTTATAACCATGCTTTTTGCATTCGGCCATCAGTTTATTGATCGCTTCTTCTTTGCTTTTTGCAAAAGGATCGATAATAACCACGTTGATTGGTTCGCGGAGTTCTTTGTGCTGAAATTTCTTTCCCAGCCAGTTGGCCGGAGCACCATCATGCCTTTCGAGCCATTTGCCAATGGCCGGCAATCTAAAATCCGGTTTAATTTCCTGTGCGTTTGAAAAATGGAAACCTAAAATGCACAATAAGAAAATAGTTGTCAGTCGCAACATTTTAAATGTAAGATAATCAGCTGATTGATTGAAAATAGAATGGGAATAGTCTCCGTGCAAAGATAAAGGAGTTTATTTAATCTACTTGTAATCTGTGTGTTAATCTGACCTGTCAAACATTAAAAAATGCTATTGCTGTGTAGCCTATAAAACAATTGACTCACAGATATAATCGGGAATGATACCGTAAGAGCGAATCATCAGCTCATAGCTGTCAGGCTGAACGTTACCGGTCAGAACGAGACAAGTGTCGATTCCGAACTTGTTTCCACCAATGATGTCTGTAATCAGAGAGTCACCCACCATTAGAATGTCTTTTTTTGTAACATCGTGTTCTTTAGCGCAATAATCAAATGCAAAACTGAACATTTGGGAATCGGGCTTACCAAAACGGATGAATGTTTTACGGGCTAGAGCTTCGAGCATGTCTCCCACAGCTCCGACAGAAATAGCCACATCTTTTCTGGTTACAGGATAGGTGCCGTCGGTATTGGCCACAATAACCGGGATCGGTTTTTTGCGAATCAGGTTGAGCGCCTTGATTAAATCGATGTTCCAGTCGAAACCTTCATCGTCGAGGAGAACTAATGCGCTGATGTCTATGTAGTTTTCGAGGTCTACGTCTTTGATAGAGATGGTGTTGAGGCCTTCATTTTCGATGTAATGGGCGGAAGCTTCTGTTCCCAGATAAGCAATGCGTCCTCTTTGCACTTTGTTCTGGATGTATTCGCGGGCCAACATCCCTGACGAAATAATTTTATTTTCGTTTACTTCCAAAATTCCGGCATCAATATATGATTTTGCCAGTAGCTCAGGGCTACGCGAAGCATCGTTGGTCAGAATGTAGAAAGCAATGTTGTTTTCCTGCAGGAAGTGGAACATTTCTTTTACTCCCGGCAACATACCCTTGTAGTTTTTCAATACGCCGTAAGCATCGAAAAAAATTACCTTGTACTTCAAGGCAACGTCCTTAAAATCGTCAAGTCCCATCATAGTGATTGTGAATTATGAATTATAAAAAGTGAGTTGTTACAGTGAATCTATAAATGATTTGAATACCAGCTTATTGCCGGGGTGTTCCTGATACATGCGTTCGGGGTGAAATTGCAATCCCACCACAAATTTGTGTTTCGGATGGTATATTCCTTCAATCAGCCCATCAGGAGCCTGCGCCATGGCAACCAGTTCCGGCGCCAGCTTTTTAATGCCCTGATGATGATACGTGTTTACCAGAAGGTCTTTTTGCTTGTACCAAGCCATCAGAGGTGTGTTTTCAAAAATGGAAATCGGGTGGCGGTGCGTGTCGTAATGGTCGTAGTCGATATGGACAACGCTGCGTTTGTTTACCTCGTGTACATCAAGATGCAGGCTGCCTCCGAAAGCCACGTTAATCATGTGCATGCCCCGGCAGAAGCCAAGAATTGGTTTGTCGTGTTCCATGGCGTGGTGGCAACAGGCGATCTCAATTTCGTCTTTAATAGGATCGTATTCGTCCAGCTTGCTCACGCTGTACGATTCATTATAATAGGCCGGACTAATATCGCCACCTTCCGACATCAGTAATCCATCGTAATCTTCGAGATAATCGGGAAGGTTGGCAATGGTGCCCTGCGAAATGGGCACAAGGATGGGCATTACACCTCCCTGCGCCAATATTTGAAGGTATATTTCGGATACCCAATTTATCAGTTTGTTTTTGCGTAGTTCGCGTCGTGTTACGATCAGTACTTTCTTCTTGGTTGACATGTTTATTCTGTTCTGCAATTTCTATGTTAGATAACGTCGGATGGCACTTTGTTTTTTTCGTGGTAAAGGTGTTTGTGCTATATCCTGTCGACTGTTATCACTCTGAATGTGTTTGAATTGATGGTTGTTCTGATGTTTTGTTGCGTGTTGGTGATGTAAAAATTCTTTCCTGTTTTCTGAAAATGTTTCACCTCTGTTTGTTCGATCAGGCCAGCTATCAGCGCTTCGATTTCATGCTTCGGCAGCATTGTGTTGAGTTTTTTGTTTATTCGGTCATACACAAGTTCCGTGTAGCAAATATTACTCAAAATTGCTTGCTTGTCGATGTGCACTGTCATGTTATTGTTTGCTTATCTCTTTCAGAGCAGCAATCAGCAATTTGTCTTTTGCCATTCCCTGCGAAGCCACCCGGATATGCAGGTTGTCCATACCTGTTTTGTTGCTGCAATCGCGCACGTAGAGATGGTACTCTTCCAGTAACTTGTGTTGCAGCTCGGTAGCGGTCATTCCGTGCAGAATTTTAATCAGTACAAAGTTACTGCCGGTAGGGTAGGCAAAAAAGCCGTCCAGATTCTTTAATTCGTTGTAAAGGCAGCGAACATCTTTTATTACTCGTAACCGTGCTTTTTGGTATTGCGCATCGGTAGCAGGTAATTGTGATACGAAATATTCGGCAATGGTGTTGATATTCCAAACAGGAGTAAGTCCCCGCAACCGTTTCAACAATTCCATGTTGGCCGTGCAGCAATAGCCCAAACGTAAGCCCGGAACTCCGCAATGTTTGCTCATGGAACGCACTATAATTACGTTGGGATGATGCTTTACATGAGGCAACAGCGAAGGAATATCCTCGGCGGCAAAATCCATAAAAGATTCATCGACAATGATGAGGCGAAGGTGTTGCATCCGGTTAAGGAACACAATCATATCATTGAGCGACAGTAACTGTCCTGTGGGATTTCCGGGGTTGATAATCAGAGCCGATGTGATCCCGCGTTCATCAATCCACCGAGCATATTCGTTCAGGTCGAGCTGATAGTTCTTTTCCGGCGGAAGCTGAAAAAGATGCGCGCATTCCTGCTTTCTCAGTTTATCGGTATATTCGCTGAAGGTTGGTACCGGAATAGCAAAATCGTCGATAAATTCCTTCTGGATGATGGTAATCAGTTCGGATGCGCCGTTGCCAATCAGCAGTTGTTCGGGTTTTACGTGAAGCACTTTTGCCAGATGTTCCTGCGACAGGCGCGGATTGCTCGATGGATACGATTTCATCAGCATGGGCAAACGTTCCTGTATTTTTTTTGTGAGACGTTTGTCCGGGAAATATGGGTTGGCAATAAAACAGAAATCGGTTACTTTCGACAGCATTTTTTCTCCTACAATATCAGCGAGTGAAGGAGAGTGAGATGTCTCATAAAAAAGGTGACGGTTTATGTTGAGTTTTTTCTTTGTAAACATGATAAAGGCAATTGCTGTGTCAAAAGTACAAAAAATATTTGCTGGCACTAAGGATGTCCGACGATATTTTCCTGACAAATGTAAAAAAGGTGCCTCTCGCTATTCGACTGCGGAGACACCTTCTATAAGGGAAACAGCTGATGATTATTTGCTTTTTTGCTTACT
>CAXXPB010000014.1:0-78583 GCA_963678825.2 uncultured Microbacter sp.
ACCCGGTCGTGATAATAACGGACTGTCATTCCGTGATTAGCAATTGATCTAATTTTGGCTGCTAAATCATCGTTATTTGTAAAAATAGCTCCGCCGTCACCAAAACAGCCCAGATTTTTTGACGGGAAGAAAGAGGTGCAACCCACATCGCCCATGCATCCGGAACTCATTTTGCGTCCGTCTGCAAATGTATATACCGATCCTATTGATTGGCACGCATCTTCTATGATAAAGAGATTAAATTCCTGTGCAATAGGCATAAGGGCTTCCATATCGGCATTCTGTCCGAAAAGATGCACCGGAACAATTGCTTTCGTTTTTGGTGTAATCGCTTGCTTTACAGCTTCGACGGAAATACAAAAATCAGCATCTACATCTACAAAAACAGGAGTAAGTCCCAATAATGCAGCCACCTCAGCGGTTGCCACAAAAGTAAACGAAGGAACAATTACCTCATCGCCGGGTTGGAGTCCGAGTGCCATCATCGAGATTTGCAACGCGTCGGTGCCATTTCCTACCGGGATTACATGTTTGACACCCAGATAAGCTTCCAGTTGTTGTTGAAAATCATTTACCTTGCCACTCTTAATGAACGCAGTAGAGTCTATTACCTCCTGAATGCCATGGTTCACCTCAGCTTTAATTTTTTCATATTGACCTTTAAGGTCAACCATCTGAATGGTATTCATATTCATTTGATTAAATTATCTTACAGGCCAACTCTTAAGCCCAGTGTGAAGGTGAGGTTTTTGCCCTGTAGATATTCCGGTGTATACATGGAGAGATAGCCACTTGCGTTCGATCTGTATTCTCCGTATGTTTTGGCTCCCGTTGCATTGTGCCCTTCTATGTTACTCGAATCGACGTTGAATAGAAGGAATAAATTATTTATCACTTCGTAATTGGCGCTGAATGAGATTGTTTTGTTCGTCCATACTTTGTCTTTCATGAACGGCTGGGAGATTATTTTCAATATATCCTTGTGAATATAGTCGTACTCGTTGCCATGATTGGCGGATAAAAATGATCCTTGCAGAAATAGTCCCCGAACAGGACGGCATGTAAGAGCCAGATACATCTCTTGTGAGTTGTCCCATAAGTAACTTCCTAGAGTATATCCGCCTGATGTGTAGTCTATTGCCGGTATAAAGTGTTTGTAAGTACAAATGTTGTTGCGTGTCCATTCGGCTATTAATGACCAGTCTTTGAAGGGATAATTACTCAAACGCCCACCCAGTTTCCATGAAATCGGATTAGATTGAGGGTTAGAGGCCTTCAATCGTTTAACGGAAAACTCATCGATATACATTGATAAGAATAAATGCAGGTGGTTGATGTTGCGTGAACTGATATTCAGAAACATCTGGGAGTTTTGGTTCTCCGCTCCCATTGTCAATGTGTGATCTATCGATTTGTAAAAGGCCAGCGGCAGCAAATAAGCCAGTTGTATGTTTCGTTCTGCATAAATAATTGAATTTCCGAAGGAGATATTCAAACCCGTCATGGGTTTAAATGTCAGCATGTTGGCGGCTATGTATTTATTCCGGTAGCGATACGATTTCTCGCCTGTGTTTTGGAGGTAGTAATCGGTAGAGTCAATTACATTGGAAGTGAGCCATCCGTGGAAGAAGTTCAGTTCTACCCATTTAAAAGGATATAGATTTAATGCCAGAAAAGGAAAAGAAGGAGTGTTCCCGGACAAAATATTTGATCCGTGATAATTGTCGCCCCACTGAATATGATCTTTGGCATAGCCAATATTCCCCCAGTCCCATGAGTAATAAACTCCCGCGCGCATTTCGCTAAAATCGCCTCCGGCATTGGTTCCGTTTGCTACCTTATATGCAGCGCCGGGAGCCTGAGTGAGATATGACGGCAATCTCATCAATGTATCTTTGGCGGTGTAAGGGCTTTTCATTTTGGCATATTTCTCTCCTTTCGACAGCAGTTCTCCACTCTGTGAGTTATCCCGCAGGCTGGCATACAACGTGAAATGCTTTCCCAGTTGGGTCATCAATTCAGCCCCTACTGTTCGTTGCGATATTGTCCCGTTTTTGTTTCTCAGAATTTCTCCTCCCAAAACAGGAGTCATTCGTATCCACATATCGCCGGAGCGATAAAATACGCCGGGGTGCCACAACGATACCTTTGTGGCAGATTCGTCAACTACGTCAAAGCGAGTGAAGGGCAACTTTCCTGTTTCAAGAGCGAAGTCGTTCAGATAAAAGGCAACATCGGCTCGCTGGCGCTTTGAAAGCAAAGAATCCTGAGCGGAAGCCTCTTGTAGTTTTGATGCAATAAATGTGCGACTATAAGGTTTAATAGCTGAGTTGATTTGGATGATGCCGTCGTTGGCCAACTCGTCGAGAAGATCGTAAAGAGAGGAATACGACTGATGTTGAGGAATGTTTTGAGCTGATATTCCGACAGTGAATAATGCTACGATTAAGAGGGTCAGTTGTCTTTTCATCGGGAATAATTTAAAGTTAAACATTCAGGAACTGCTCAAGATCAACTCCGTAGTTATTTGCTACGTACTTTTTTGAAAAGAATGTTGAAAAGAATAGTTGCAAGATAATGCAAATCTGTAAAAAACAGACCTTGTTTTTCACAAGCATCCAAATATTTTTTTTCGGAAGCTTGTATTTCCTCTAATGTCTTTGGCATATCGGCATAAAATGGAGGTAGTAAACCCGGTTTGTGGCGAACCCGTTGTTGTTGCAATTCTTCCGAATAGAGCGAAAAATATTGTTTGCTTAAGGGGCGGACTCCAACCAGCTTCATATTCCCTTTGAGAAGATTTGCCAGCATTGGCAATTCATCCAGCCAGTATCTCCGCATAAACCTGCCTAATGTCGTTATTCTGAAATCGCGTTGAAATTTTCCGCCTTCTCTCAGGTTGTTCTTTTGGTATAAGTATCCCTGTAAATAGGAGGAGTAAGGGTACATTGTCCTTATTTTGTAAACTTTAAATAACTCATTGTTTTTGCCAATCCGCTCCAGCGCCAACAAAAAGCTATAATGCGCAGATTCGATTCGTAAAGGATCTTTTGCTTTTCGGGCAGTGAAATAGGATAATCCTCCGATCTTAACTTCGTCCACTATATCAAAGCCTGAAAAATAAACTCGCCCAAACACTTCGGCTTTTGATAATGCCCGGCCTTTTCCTGCGGTAATCCAAAAATACAATTCGCGGGTGATGTTCAGTTTTGGTAATACTCTGAAAATAAAAAAATCACGTGAGTATATTAGGCTGCGGAGAAGTTTGTTTTTGCCACTTAAAATTCTTCTTTTACGTTGTTGCAGCGCTTCAAAGCAACCGACAAACATGCCTCCGTATGGCAGCCGTTCGTTAATGGTTGCAAAAAACATGTTTATTTCTCTAATGTCGTTGACTTGGTGTAGATTGATTATGGTTGAATAGCGGGTTTTGGATACTTTTTCGATGTTGAAACGCTCTATTGTGTTAATCAACAAGGTTGACGATAAAAATAATCCGGCATGTTCCTGCAGAAAATCCAGCAGTTCATTCCCCTGATGCTTTATGATATAGCCGGTCATGAAGTCTCTGACTTCGTCATTTACAAAGCGGACTTCTTTGTTGAGGGTGGTTTCGTATTGGGTCGGATTCGTATCCAGATGTAATTCGGTGGCCACTTCAGCTTCGTGAAAACCAAAATAGACGGAAACTAGAATTGTTTCAACAAAGAACAGCAAAACTGAAAACGAGATGAACGCAACCTTTGAGTAATTATTAAACTCGGGGAAAATTATAAGTACGATGAGACCCGCAGCAAGAGCGGAGATGTCGGCCTTCAAACAGCATTTTGCAACGTGTTTTAGTTTGCGTTTGCGGAAGTTCAGGTATTTCTTGAATGATATGCCAAAGAATATCCATCCGGGCAGGAAGATGAAAAAAGGGAGCGTGTATTTCTCAATCGGATTTTGACTGGTAAATGGGAGCAAGCCTACCGTAAAATAAAAAAGACACACGGCAACAACGATATTGATAATCATATAGATTACCAATGGATTGTTGTGGTGCTTTTTTATCATGGTATTCATATTGTAATTTATAGTGTGCAGTGGTCTTTTCAATAGCTGTTCGCGGCATATTGCTTTTTAGTATTTTGCATGCAACATGTTCGTTTTGCTTTGCTAATATATCACTTATTTTTCGGAAGCGACCTTTAATGCATCATAAATGTTTGAACAAATATTTTCATCTCCGATTTCATTTGCAATGCCGGATCTTCTCAGCGAATTGTGAACCTGCTCATTAACTCCTGAAAGAATTATTTTGATTTTGTGGTGGCGTGACAACCGTATGAAACTGTCAAGGTTATGTAAGCCGGTGGAGTCAATAAATGGCACCTTACGCATTCTGATGATACGTGCCTTTGGCATTTCGGCTACCTGAGCCACAACTTCGTCAAACTTATTCGCAATTCCGAAAAAGAACGGGCCGTTAATTTCGTACACCTCTACACCTGCCGGAATTTCCAGCTTTTCGTCACTGGCTGTTGATTCCTGATAAACAGCAGCAGATACATCGTCGGTGAAAACCGTGATGTGAGAAGTTTCTGTAAGGCGTTTTAGAAGCAATAGCATTGCCAGTAACAGTCCAATGGTAATTGCTATGGTAAGATCGAAAATGACTGTTAAACTGAAAGTTACCAGTAGTACAGATACGTCTGATTTAGAGTTTTTGAGCAATGAGCGAAAGGTTCTCCACTCACTCATGTTGTATGAAACTACAATCAGAACCCCGGCCAGGCATGACATGGGTATGTGTTGAGCCAATGGGGATAAAAACAATAAAATCAGCAAAAGGACAACCGCATGAATGATTCCGGCTACCGGTGTGCGTCCCCCGTTGTTGATATTGGTCATCGTTCGGGCAATAGCTCCTGTGGCGGGTATTCCTCCAAACAGAGGGGTAATTAAATTCGCAATTCCCTGTCCGATCAGTTCGGTGTTCGAGTCATGCTTGTCGCCAATAACGCCATCGGCAACCATAGCCGACAGGAGGGATTCAATAGCTCCCAGAATGGCGATGGTGAAAGCCGGAGGTAAAAGATGCTGTATGGTGGCAAAATCGAAATGAAGTCCTACCGGCTGGGGCATACTTGCCTGAATAGTGAACCTGTCACCGATTGTTTCGATGCCCAGATTATACCCCAAATGGCGAATTAGCCATGCAACAAAGGTTATCAGGACAATCGCAATCAGGGTGCCCGGTATCTTTTTTGTGATTTTAGTGAAAGAGACAATAATCAAAATCGTGATGGCGCAGGTCAGGACAGACCAGATGCCAATCCCGGAAAAGTGTTCGAAGTAAACAACCCATTTGTCTATAAAACTTGCCGGAACTTGGTCAAGTTGCATTCCGGTCGCGTCTTTTACCTGTGTGGTGAAGATAGTCAGCGCGATACCGCTTGTGAATCCGACAATGACTGGGAAAGGAATGAACTTTATGACATTTCCAAGTTTAAGCACTCCCATTGTAATGAGCATCGCCCCGGCCATGACGGTGGCAATTGCAAGGCCTGTAATGCCGTATTGCTGAATAATGCCGTAAACAATGACAATAAATGCACCGGTAGGCCCACCAATCTGAACTTTGCTACCCCCAAAGAGGGAGATGATGAAGCCGGCAATAATAGCAGTAATTAAACCTTTTTCGGGAGAAACGCCCGATGCAATCCCGAAGGCAATTGCTAATGGAAGGGCAACAATACCAACGATAACGCCGGCCATTAAATCTTTGTAGAACTGAGCGCGATTGTAGCTCTTCAGAGTTCCTAAAAGCTTGGGAGAAAAGATCATATTGTAGATAAAGAAATTTCTTGCAAAATTAAGCTAAAATCCGCAGGGATGAAACCTAAATAAGAATGTCTTTGGTTCTATTAGTAAAAAATTCACTTTCAATTGTTTTCACACACAACAAAGTTGGAATTTTCATGTTTAAACATGGACAAAGAAACCCAACAGGCTCTGATAACGGAAGAAGAAATTCATAAAAATTATCTATTTTTGTCATCTCGTTTCTTCTTGGCTGAAATGCGCCGGCAAAGAAGTTGCGGCATGTACATCTCATTTATGTGAAGCTTGCATTGCGCTTTTCCCTATGTTTAATACTACCCACAGACTGAATCTTAGATTGGCATTTATTGCTGTTGCGTCTGCTATTGCTCTGATTTCCCTCTTTTTTACCAATAAACTGGTTAATCAGCTTGCCAATGAGGAGCGGAATAAAGTTGCTGTGTGGGCAGAGGCGACACGCTTGGCGGCAAGTGCCGATTATCAGTCGGATCTTA
The DNA here is from genome assembly GCA_963678825.2 of uncultured Microbacter sp. GTDB lineage: Bacteria > Bacteroidota > Bacteroidia > Bacteroidales > Paludibacteraceae > Microbacter. Next base: position 6,321 of record CAXXPB010000014.1, read on the forward strand.
CTCTGGTGATGCGTGTGTTGGAAAGCAATACTACTATTCCGGTGGTTATTGTGGATGGGAGCGACAATTACATAACATCACGTAACATCACGGAGCCGCGCAAAAATCTGGACGAATTTCGTCATGCCTATATCGCCAGCTTTAAGAAAAAGCATCCTCCGATCAAAATCTCAATATCGCCTACTATACGCCAATACATTTATTACGATGATTCGATCCTGATAAAAGAGCTGGCCTATTTCCCGTATGTTCAACTGGGAGTGATTGCCCTTTTTATTCTGCTTTCGTATTTGGCATTTGCCGGTACAAAGAGAGCGGAACAGAATCAGGTTTGGGTGGGGCTTTCAAAAGAAACGGCGCATCAGTTGGGGACTCCTATTTCTTCATTGATGGCATGGGCGGAGCTGCTAAAAGATCGTTATCCGCAAGATGTTCTTCTGCCGGAAATGGAAAACGACATTATGCGGTTGAAGATCATTGCCGAGCGTTTTTCAAAAATTGGATCAAAGGCAGAACTTATTCCAATCCCCTTAAGCGAAGCTTTGGGCGATGCGATTGCTTACATGCGCAAGCGTATTTCCAGTAAAGTTTTCATAGACGTTATCAATACCACCAAAGAAGACTCAGAAGTCTCTCTTAATCTCCCTTTGTTTGAATGGGTCATCGAAAATTTGTGCAAAAATGCCATTGACGCCATGGATGGAAGCGGATCTATAACCATTACAATGAGCGAACAGGTGAAATATTATGTTGTTGATGTGCAAGACACCGGCAAGGGGATGCCGAAGTCGATGTATAAAACGGTTTTTAATCCCGGGTTTACTACAAAAAAACGCGGATGGGGATTAGGACTGTCGCTTGCGAAAAGAATTGTGGAAGAATACCACGAAGGTCGTATCTTTGTAAAACAATCGGAGGTGGGCAAAGGAACAACATTCCGGATTCTGCTCCGTAAGTTTAACTGATAAATTCTGTTTTTTATAAGCTTGTGATGGCCTGTTAATAATGTGTATGGAAAGGGATAAATTCTAATTGCAGGTAAAATAAAATATAATTGCTTTTGTTTGGGAGCTTAGCCAATATCTTCTTTTACTTTTTGCCTTGACACAAAAAGTAAACAAAAAAGTCAAGGCGCTGCCCGCTTCACTCAAAAAACTGGCGTTCATCGACGAAAATCATCCAAACTTGTTTCTTCCTTTCGTCGGAAACTTCAAACAAAGATGATTTTTGAGTCGCTTCACTTGTTTTTTTGGTTCATCGGACAAGGCCATTCCAATCTGCATGAGCAACATATATAAAAGTAGAATCGAATTGTTTTTGTAATCAATCGCGAAATCAGCCCCGAAGGGATAAATAAAGAATACCAAACAGACGAAAAGCTGTTTGAGTGAGTAGGTCAGTTACAGAAGTTTGTGAATGAGCAAATGTTTCATGGCCGAGCGAGCGAGTTCTTTTCGTCAATGTTTTTGCTTACTTTTTGCGCCAAAAAGTAAGGCCTGCCGCAGGCAAAGAACAAAATAATCAACGCGAATTATAATTCTAACGAAAAAATATATGAAAATAGCATTAATCGGATACGGTAAAATGGGGCATGAGATTGAACAAATTGCTCTGAACAGGGGTCACGAAATAGTATCAATCATTGATATGGACAATACAGGAGAATTCGACTCGGAGGCATTTCGTAGTGCCGATGTTGCAATTGAATTTACCCGTCCGGAAGTGGCCATGAGCAATCTTTCCCGTTGTTTTGACGCGCAGGTGCCTGTGGTGTGTGGCACAACCGGATGGTCAGCACATCTGGAAGAGGTAAAGAAAGAGATGGCTTATAAAAACGCCACACTCTTCTGGGCTTCCAACTTTAGTCTCGGGGTTAACATTTTTGCTGTCGTAAACCGTTATCTGGCCAAGATCATGAATAGTTACCCAGACTATAATGTGAGCATGGTAGAGGTGCACCATACCCAAAAACTGGATGCTCCCAGCGGGACGGCCATTACACTTGCCGAAGGTATTCTGGACGAACTCGACCGCAAAAGCAAATGGGTGAAGGAGGTAGAAGATCGTCCTGAAGATTTGGCTATCGTCTCCAAGAGAGAAGGAGCCGTGCCGGGCATTCATGAAATCATCTACGAATCGGAAATGGACGTCATTAGCATTAAACATGATGCTAAAACACGCCGTGGATTTGCTTTAGGAGCCGTTCTTGCTGCTGAATTTACAGCCGGAAAGAAGGGTTTTATTACCATGAGTGATCTCTTGCCGTTCTGATAATTGGTTGATTTCCATTAAACAGTAATTTATTTGAAAAAATAATACCTAAAAAGCTTGCGCATTTCAAAAAGTTGACCTACCTTTGCACACGCAAAAGCAAGGCCCCGTAGCTCAACTGAATAGAGTATCTGACTACGGATCAGAAGGTTACAGGTTTGAATCCTGTCGGGGTCACTTTTTTAATACTTATAAAACGTTGTAATCTATTTGATTATAACGTTTTTTGTTTTGTATTGGTAAAACATAGGTAAAACAAGCATTTGAACACTGCATAAAAACCTCATATTCAGATATTTATATTTGCAAATATAAGGTTTTTTTTGTAACTTTACGGCAACATCAATAAAAAATAACATGAAAAGTAATGTTGCGGTAGAATTATTGCAGTTAGATAGTTTAGAGGAACTCAAGAAAAGAGTATTTCATTCTTTAGATATTTCTGAGAATACAAGGAAAGAATATAGCGTGCGGATTAATCATTTTATTCAGTATACAAAAGAATATGGCTTTAATTGCAACACTTTCCTTGAATACAAGCGTTTTTTAGGTAGCATAGATACATATAGCGTATCAACAAAAAATAAGTATTTAATTTCAGCGAAAGTATTTCTAAATGAACTTTATCATCTGCAACTTATTCCGTTAAGTGTAACAAGAAACATCAAAGGATTCTCGCAAAGCAAACTTCATAAAAAAGACGGATTGAACGAAGAGGCAATTAAAAAGCTTCAGGAATATTGCGCTACACTCGAAAAGAACACAAACAATCTTCGGTTCAAAGCCTTAATATCATTACTCCTATTTCAAGGATTACGACAAATAGAAATTGTCAGACTCAACGTAAATGATATTGATCTCAAAAACAAAAAAGCCAACATTATCGGGAAAGGTCAAGTGGATAAAGAAGCCATTTATTTGCATCCACACACAGTCAAAGCTCTAAAAGAATATCTTCAGCAAATCAAAATCAAGGAAGGAGCTTTGTTTAGAAGTAATAGTAATTTTTCAAAAGGATCAAGGCTTACAACTAAATCAGTTCGAGAAATAATAAAGCAAGTTTTCACGAACATGGAAATTGACGGAACCACCCACGGATTCCGTCATTTTTTTGTTACAAAACTAATTAAATCCTACAAAGGAGAGTTACTAACCGTTTCAAAGTATAGCCGACATCACAGCATTCAAATGCTTGAAATATATAACGATGAAATTATAAGAGAGCAAGACTTGCCTCGTTATTACGACGTATTTAATAGTATTAATTTATAGAAGTGTCAAACACGAACGAGAAGCATATTTTTTGTTTGGAGGGAAATTGGAATAAGAGCCCCCGAAGCAATCAAAGTATAAAACCGATTCTTGAATTATTGCATACAGCATCTCAAACGAAGTATATTTATATCAAATGCCACTCAAAAGAAGATTTCATAGTGGGGTTGAAAAAATTCACTCAAAAGCGTTACGACAATTATACCCTTTTGTATTTAGCGTTTCACGGGCGCACAAATCGCATATATTTTGGGAGGCAGTACATGACATTGCAAGAGATAGCAAGTGCGTTAGAAGGCAAGCTAAAGGGTAAAATAGTGCATTTTGGATGTTGCTCTACACTAAGAACGTCAAGATCCAATATAACCGACTTCCTTACTCGAACTGAATGTTCTTGTATCTCCGGATATAAAACAAGTGTAGATTATATTTCAAGCACAGCTTTTGAATTGATATACTTTGCGACATTACAAAATTATTGCTCATACAAGAATGCAAGAAAACATATCAATAAACATTATCCAACTTTAGTTGATAAATTTAGATTTTCAATAGAATATAATTCCTACTTATTGGAGTAGGGAAATTTTACATTGTTGATGCTAAACTATAGAAAAGTGAAGTTATACTTTTGAAAGGACGGCAGCGAATTTTTCTTTTAATTCTATTTCCAATTCGCTTCTTTTGAGTGGTTCAATTTTTCCGAGAAAAGTTCTTGTTTGTCGGATTTCTTTGCGGAGCGCTTCTTCTCCGATATATTTTTTTAAGTATTCCAAAAATAGATTATAGTCATTCGACATTGCAAATATATATTTTTTTACGTCATTTTCCAACATTTTTGAATAATCTAATGAGGCATCAAAAGTTTTAATTCCATTAAAGATCAATTTGAGCTTTCTCTTTAACATAGCTCCATGATGGGGATGTTGCAAACTCCTTCCAGTCATATTGTGAAACCCTATGGTTTTTAGCTGTTTTCCAGAAAAAGCAACCTCAAATCGCAGCAAGTTAGAAGGAATTTTGACTCTGTCTTTTACTTTAATTTTTTCGCTTCTTATTGTCTCAAAAGTTTTATCATAAAACTTTAAATCATATTCTGAAAGTTTACATCTAACTCCCCTAATTTGGCTTGTTTTAGACAAGGGAGTCATAGGAATAAAAGGAAGTCCTTTGAAACTTTTTATAATGTTCAAATATGTCTTAGGATCATGTTTCATCTTTATATTTATTCCGATTTCAATTGAAGTCACGATGAAATTTTCCAATGGGATTCCACAGGTTGTTGAAATTTCAGCCAATGCCAATTGAGCTTCTTCAAATGTAAAGAACGAGAAATTATCTCCTTTCCAAAATTTGTGTAAAGACCCAGAAATCGTCAAATATCTGGATGAAGATACGGTAAATTGAATGTTTTTTATTGTAGCACCAAGAATAAAAGCCTCTGTTTTTTTATTAACCTTGACAGGAGATAGCTCTATATGCTTTTCTAATAGATCAACGTCAAAGTCAATGATTTTAAATTTGATACGGTCAATCATGGTTCTGTGTTTAGGGCTTTAAAAGTACAAAAAAAGCTTCTCATTATTGAGAAGCTTTTTTGTGCGTGCTAACTATGCTAATGTTTTTTATGTACTGACTTTTGGGTTGATGGTTTTTCTCTATAGAAAGCAAAACCCATATAACTTCCATCAATTACTTTGCAGACAACGTCTCCCAGCCTATATATTCTTACCTCGCCATTCATTATTTGCGAGCTCATATCACCTTCGAGTTCTAAATTTGTCGTTGACTTTCTACTCTTTAGGACAAAACCAGCCAGAATTAAAGAGTTTTCGTAATGTTGAGCATCTTCGCCAAATAACCTCAATGACATTTCGATACAGATTTCTCTTACAGTTCCTTGGGTAATTATTTTGTAATATCTGAGCCCAATTGGTATGTCATTTATTTCATAGTACATAACGCCCCCTTTATATGCAGTAGCATCCATTTGTAAATCATGCTCCAATGTAGATCGAGTTACATAAGAGGCTCCAATAAATTGACTTATAAACTTTGGAGTCAAAAACTCAATTCTTCTTTGTTGCAACAAAGAATCACTATTGAACTCTTCTTCACTGAGAATCTTTGTTTGGGCAAAACCATAATTGAAAAACAAGATCGAAACCAATGCCAAAATAATTTTCTTCATAAAACTTTTGTTTTGAGGTTTGATAAGTATAATTACAGAACGTAAAAAAAGAGGATCCTTTATTGCTTAAATTGGAGTTTGTATTTACCTTCTTTAGGAACTTCAAATGCAATAACTCCTTTCACTGGTACATTAGGCGGAAGAGCTTCTCCTGCAAAAGCATCACGATTTATTGAAATAATGAAATCACTAATGGCTTGTGTATGGTTATGTTTGTAATAAGCACTATCAGCACTCATAACATAAAAATTATCACGGCTAATGTCTAGCGGATATTTCGTAACATTGGTGATTTTCAGATAATAGTAACGATACTTTCCGTTACCGCCCTCCAAAATTATCGCATTTCTTTTTTTGTCTTTGATTTTTAAAACCTCAATCTTAAAATCACTCCCTGCTTCAATAAAGTCGCCTGGCTTAGTTTCATTAAGAGAAGCCGTATTAGGTTCACTCTTGCTCTGATGTAAAATGACGCTATTTTCTTGTTGTGATTTATTGACTGATTTATTCAATGGAGCATCATTAATTGCCCCAATTGACGCAAACACAAAAAACAAAACAAAACAAGCAAGAAAAATAAATCCACGTTGCTTCTTTATTTTGAATTGATTGGGAATAAAAAAATTAGGCTTTATCATGCCAATTATAAATACAAGAAAAACGACACATACAAGGATAATACAAATTTGTTCCATATTATTATATTGAATATTTAAAATAAGTGCGTGGACAGAACCCATTCGCTATCGTGGTATCGCCAGACACCATGCAGACAAACAAGAAAAGCCCACGCAGAACGTAGGCATTAACATGTTTATTCTTATCTGCATTTTAAAAACTGGCGATTTTCGATAGCAAGAATAAAAGCTAATGCTTTTAATTAAAATGATATGTCAAGTATATTTCTGTTTCGTATTTGTAAATGAATTTGTTTATCACACAAAAATAGTCAATTTCTTTTTACCTTATTATAGTCTTAGTACAAATTCTCATTTCTGTGAAATTAAGTGTCTCTTTGAGTTTTATTGGTTCATCAGACAACCAATGGAGTGAACTAATTCTTTAATAAGCTATTCGGTTGATAAATAGAAGCCTAATTATCAATATCTTTAAGAATGCTATCAATTTCTGTTTTATATGGAAATATTTGAAGAAACTCATCAAAAACATCCATTGCATAATCGAGACTAACATCTTGTGAGTGATTATTTCTTAGTGTGTTATATGCTTGAGTAATTAATTGTACAGACTCTCTCATTTCATATGAGTTGTTAATGTCATTTGAAATGCCAATGATTTTTTGAATTTCAAGACAATCAACGGGATAATCTTTCGTGCATTTCATCAAATAATGAAGAAGGCAATGGAAGTCCGTCTTTCTTGAATGCCTTATATAGATCATTATGATATTTTTCACCAACAGAAAATCTTTTGAATTAAAATGAAGGAATCCTGACGAAAAAGCGTCCATTACTTCTTCTCTACTATCATTTGCATAACGGTTCAAAATAAACAAACATTTATCTCTGTATGCCATGTCGTGGCAATATCTACTTGCCTGATTTATTGATTCACAGATTGCAATTGTTTGGCTTTGATGTAACTCCAACAATAAATCCTTACTTTCTTCGTAACCATAAAACCAACCATACAGCAAATATGCGCCTAAGTATTTTGCAGCTTTTGGTAAACTGATTGACTGATTTATAAAAGGAATCATCATCTCAAATTTACCAAAAAACAAATGATTCATCAATTCGCCTGCAATATGAAATATCTCAGAATTAATAGGTTCACTATATGCAAAGAAAAGTTTTAAGATCTGCTCTTCAGAGAAATGAGATTCAAAATTTATCTCATATAACACAACCAATTTTAATTGTGTTGGTAATGATTCTGAAATTTGAAGCAGATATTCAAATATTTTGCTAGTCCATGCATCTAAATAAGAAAGGTTCACCAATAACATGAGAGCCTCTGCATTTTTGGAACGCCAGCCATCACTAAATAGTTTATCGTTGCCTTCATCCTGTTCGTTAAGAGCATACGTTCCTGTTGATACAAACGATGCCAATGCGTGCATTTTCCAAAAATCCAATAAATCATCATCTATCGTTGATTCAACAATAAAGACTTTGCTCAATCTTATAAATGAATGTATATAACTTGCAGGAATCTCTCTGGTCATCAGTATACCATAAAGGCTTCTGACTTTATTTATGTCGAATTTGCTTTCAATCAGCCCCTCTATTCCACATATCTGGTATCGTATATTAACATTATTCTCTATTATAAGCTCTAATATAAATGGATAATATTGTCTGGGTTGTTCTTTAATAACAGAACCAAACGCTTTTGCATGTTCGTCAACACTGAAATATCTCTGACCAAAGGAATGATAATCTTTATCATATCTGATAAAAGAGTTGTGCCATTGTTTAAGCGTTAGTTTTTTGTATTTTTCTGCAGACAAAAGCCCTCCACATATAGGTGCCATTGTAGTACCATGGAAGGGTCTAGTATTGCTTACTGTCCATCCAGCAAAACGCCTGTTAAGCTCCAAGCGCCTGATTCTTAATTTGTCATATTGGTTTACTATTTCAAAAGGCAAAGAGTTTAATAATTTCCACTGATTATATCTCCAATTTTGATATGGATACAATTTATTATTAAGCGAGTTGTATTCATCTCTCTTCTTTTTATACCCTCTGTCAGGCATAATATCTTCTGCTCCATAAAAAGAAAGAATAAATTCATTCAAGGCTAACCGACGTTCTTCAGAAAAAAGAGGATAAGACACACCAAACAAGCATCTATACCAATAATCTAAATCTGCAATATCAAGACAATCTTCTGCTAAATCTTTATTTATTAGAATTTCAAATATGTCATTCAAAAAAAGAGATGAATTATGTTTGTAAATCTGCAATGCAATTTGAATGCAGGTTGAATAATTAGTCCGCAAAAAACTTATTAATTCTGTTCTTACAAAGTCTTTATCATTCTCAATTCTTTTATTGAGCATATCAACAAGCCAGTCTAAATATTTATGATATTTATACGTGTTCGGGTCGTAATCCTGAAATGCCGAATCTATCTTTATAATGTTATAGTCTCTATATGTAGGAATGAAAATCGTTTGCTTAATTAGCTCAAAAACAATCTCTTTTATTAATTCATATCCAGACAATGGATTCTTTTTATAAAAATCTTCACAGAAACGGAAGAATTCATGTCCTTCTTTGCTTGATGAGTATTCATGCCTTCTTTTGTCTTTCCAGGCGGGAAGTTCATTTCTAAAGGCTTTAATAGCTTCATGTATAGCAAATTCAGGGTTGGACCTAATTGCATTTCTCAAAACATGAAATTTCTCACTGTCATTTTTTAGCTCTTTTTCAATAGAAAAATATACTTGTGTGATAAACGGGCTAGAAAAGTCTGTTATTCTATATAATGTCCATTTTATCAAACTATTCTTTCTTTCAACATTATCAATGTCTAACAAAACCTGAATTGATTTTTCAGCTTCTATATTAGCAGAGAATACGATAAATTTAGAGACTGATTCTTGAAGAACCCTCTTAGGTGTATTCAGTAGATTGATTAGAACCTGTCGTTTCCTTATGAAATGCTTAAACCAACTTATTGAGGGGATCGAATCAAAGAAAGAAGTTGCTAAATTTTCATTATACGAACATAGGGATAAGATACACACAAATTCTTCAGCTTTAGGCTCAAATTCAAATGCTAGTTGTTCTACAACTAACAATTTAATATGATACCTAACTTTGATTGAAAAAATAATTTCATTGAGCTGTTTTATATATTGTTTAAAATCAAAATACCTCAAATATGATAAAACCTGCTTTATCAACGATCTAACAAACAAACCTTGATGCTGCTTTTGCAAGAATTCCAAAAGATTTCCTTCTTTTTTTTCTACAAAATTTCGAGCATAAGTATAATCATAAAACGATTGGTGAAAGAATTGGAGGCGCCCATTACTTTCCACAATAATATTTTCTGACTTTAAGTATGCGATCTCAATGTTATAGTCTTCAAAGAGAGTTGAAGGAGCTGAAAGATTTTCTTCTCTTGCATATATACATTCTGCAATATTATACAAAAGCGTTTTTATTATATAAGGCTCAATATTCGCTTTGGATTGAGCCTTTCGCATTTTCTGATTCCAGAGATTTCTGTATAAGTCCTGAAGACTATTAATCCCTGTGATTGATGCTATATCTATATAGATTCGGCAAAAAATATCTAAATGTAAAGGAGTTTGTAATAAGATTATTAATTCCTTGGGGATAAGTTCCAATCCTTTTCCTGTTAGTTGTTTGATTACGGCTTCTACTTCTGAATCTGTCAATAAGGATAATGTAACTTCTTTTTTATTCGTGTATTGTTTTAATTGTGCATCGTGATGCAAATCGAAAATCCGACAGGATACAATAATTCTCACACCTTTTATTGTTGATATTTGATTAATCAAAGAGGTGTAAATGTTCAGTTGCTGTCCATTAGTGGATAATGATTGGGATAGTGCATCTATCTGATCTATCATTAAAACAACAACCTTATATTTGGCTAACAATTTTTGGAATAAACTAAATATATCCAGCTCCTGTCCAAACACCGATTTCCCAATCTGACAAGGATCAAGTTGCTTCCGGTCTGCTTTTAATCCTAAAACAGGAATATTGTCTTTTACTAATAAATCCAACAGGTCTTTGCAAATAACGGTTTTGCCAGTTCCGGCATTACCGGCCAAGACCGCTATATTTGAACTCTCTTCTGTTAGAGGTGTATAAATCCACTCATATAAGTCCGCTGTTTCCATTCTCTCTATATGCGAATTTTGAACTGCCTCAAAATTATTATTTATCACGAGTAAATCTGAAGATGCCCGATTCAATAATAATTGAATTTCCGTATCTGGTAGAAACACTTTTGCATTTGATATTGCAGTATATGCTTCTTTTCCATTGAATCGTTTTGTCCATTCAGCACCAAAGAATTCCAAGACTATTTCTGGATGATTTTTGAGGATACGAGATATTTGTACTTTATCCCATTTGATTAATTCAATATTCTCATTTATCAATTTTACTTTTTGTTCTTCAAACTCATCTTGAATCGCTGTGCTATTTAACTCACAGGCAGTACAAAGAATAAGCTTTTTACTCTTGTTATAAAATTTACCATTTTGAAATTTTATAATGGCCTTATTTATATCAGATTTTTGAAATTTTGTATATTTCTTACATTGGCAAACAACATATTTTCCATCTTTCTTATCCAAAGCATAAATATCGATACCATCTTGTTTTTGCCCTGGCGTTCCATATCTTTCTGTGTTCTCAATCGCAAATTCAAGTGTAACCAGTGACAAACAAAGCTCTTCAAATTTTTCCCAAGATAATTGTTCAAATGGTAGATATTGAACATCTGTTTTTATAGGAGGCATTATTTTAGAGTCCATAAAATTGTATTGCTAATAGTTGTTATACTGAAACATCAGGTTACAAATGTGAATTACATTGCATTCCGTTCTCGTACATCACAAAGTTATAATTTTAGTTGAGACACTGATACAAATTATTGACTAATAATATATACACCTCGTTTCTTGAAATCTACTTCTTAGCTTAACGGGACTACCTCAACCCATTTCTATATCCGAAGTCATTTAAGGGTACCCCCTCCTGTCACGAGCAAAATACATGTGTCTATTTCCGTAATTATTTTTCTTTTCTAATTTTCATCTTGCTTACCTCAATGCGTAGTTGCAGGGATTTATAGTCGTAAATTTACCAGTTATTAAAGTATATACCATATAGATTAACTTGGCATTTATTTTTATAGCCGGAGCTATTTCTTTTGTTAAGAATATGTTGTCTCCATTATATGATATAACCCTCACCTAGATACCTTTACACAACGACTATTTTGCGGTACTTTCTATTACTTACCCTAAGCAAATGGATCTTTATAATCTGCGTACAATCAAGATAAATAATTGGTTACAATAATATGTATCGTAAAATAAATTTTGCCCACAAATCGGCGAAATTGCATGTCGGGAAAAATACGATTTTCTACTTACCCCCATTTAATTATAGCGCAAGACATAGCAATACAAAATAACATTAATGCTTAATTCTATATTTAGCCAATAATTTTCCACATTTATCTCTTAGATAAGAATTAGACGTGGTGCTTAATAAAAAATTCAATACATCAATTTCTCTATAACGTATGACCTTAGAACTAATTCTAAGAAATGGGATTCTATATTCCGATCGATATGTTTGTAGAGTTCTTTTGCTTATACGTAGTAATTGTATTACTTCTTCTGTTGTAAGTAGTGTTGATGGGTTATTATTTTCGTTCATGCCTTTCAATTTAAAAGATTAATTACTTTTCTCTTTCTTTCGTCAACAACTTTTGCATAAATCATAGTTGTTTTGATATTTGCATGACCCAATAACTCTTGCACATCATATATGCCTGCTCCTCTTGAAATTAATGTTGTGGCGAATGTATGCCGTCCTACATGAGTTGATATTTTCTTCTTAATACCAACTGCTACAGCAATCTCTTTAAGCTTAGCATTAATTATTGCGGTGGAAGAATTGATTGCATTTAAGGCTTCTTCAGCATTCAGTTTTTCAAAATTTTGCGGCAAAATATTAAAAATATATGCATCAGGATTAATGTCTATTTTATGATGTCGTAAACGATGTTGCCTAATTTGAATCATTCTATCAGCCTTGTCACACAAAGGAAGGATTATGTTTTTCTTAGTTTTTCTAATAAGAAATCTCAATTCTTTCCCTTTGTAACTTTTCCATTTCAATGTCAAAATATCTGCAATTCGGATGCCTGTATAATTTTCAAACAGAAAAATTTCTTTTGCGTCATATAAACGGTTTAGGGGAGTTAATTTTAGACTCTCGATTTTTCCAATCTCTTCAGGGGTTAAATGTTCTCGATTTGTTTCTTGAAGTTTGAGCTTGATGTTATTGAATGGATTTTCTTTTTCATCTAATTTATTCGCATGGTAAATGTCTCGTATATACTTTGAAATAATTTTTAGATTAGAAGTGATTGTATTAGGGCAATTCCTCAATTCTCTGGTTAGATAATAACGATAGCTATTTATTAACTCTGCATTTATTTTTCTAACATCCATTTTTTCAGATTGGCAGTACCGTTTAAATTTATCAACAATAGTCTTATATCTTTTATAAAGAGCATAGTTCCCTCTTTCTTGTAATTGTTGATTATAACTTTCTGCATATTCAAAAAAATCAAGAAAAACTCGTTTTGTAATCTGAGTTCTTATTGATTCGATAGTAAATTCTCCTGAATCAATATTTTGTCTTAAAACAACTTTTTCAAATTCAGCCTTCTTGGAGCTTAGCAAACAATTTTTTTCTTGTGCATTGGGATCTGATTTCTTTACTTCATTTTTGCTGAAATCCCAATTGTCTTTAAGGACATGACAAATAGTTTTATACATGGTTCGTCGATTTTGAATAATCCGAACACAAACAGGAAGCTCTTTGGTTGATTTTTTTTGTTTTTCTAATCGAACTATAACTTCTACACTCATAATTCATTTTTTTAAGTTGTACATATTAGTCGGTAAAACATAGGTAAAACAAAATGTGCTTATGTAATTAGTATATATATAAAATGAAAATGAGAGTTCCAAATCGATACATTTGATAATCAGTGTTATTTGCATTAAATGAAGCAAAGTGAAGCAAAGTATTTTAAAACTGTCGGGGTCACAAGCTTTAAGCCAACTTCTTAGTAAATAAGTAGTTGGCTTTTTTTGTGTCTAAAGGGAAAGCGCTGATATGCAAAATTTTGGCTCTCCTGTAAAAGTTGAGGGGCAATATTAGATTTTCTATCTTTGCGATAAAAAAGATGCAAAAGATGGCTATGGTCTGGTACTTCCGGAAGGCTTTGTGAGATGTGAGTGGAGTAGTCGTTAAAAAGCCACTAATCTAATTGGTAGATTAATGGCTTTTTTTGTGGTAGTCCCGCCGGGAATCGAACCCGGATTTAAAGTTTAGGAAACTTTCGTTCTATCCATTGAACTACAGGACCGCTGATTGGGAGAACAAAAATACTATTATTCTTCAATAATTTCAAGTGTTCTTTTATGTAAAAAGCGCAAACGTCATTTTGACCTTTGCGCTTTTTTTTGTGGTGCCACCAGGAATCGAACCGGGGACACAAGGATTTTCAGTCCTTTGCTCTACCAACTGAGCTATGGCACCATCATTGTTTTGCGGATGCAAAGGTAGGCAAAATAATTGAACGTCCCAAATTATTTTTCAACTTTTTTCTTCTGCCTTGACAAACAGTGATTTGCAAAAAGTTGATTGCAGATATTCATTTGGGGGTATGTTTTTTGAAAGATGGTGAAGTAGCAATTTTATTTGAAACCTCACCATCTCGCTGTCTCATGTTTTCGCCGGTAGTTTAGTATGCTCTTGCAAATACCACGCGTTGGGCCGACGGTTTGCCGGTTACCATGCAGACACCCGGAGTTTTGTCGCCTTCGAGTGGAATGCAGCGGATAGTTGCTTTCGTATCGGCTTTGATCTTTTCTTCTGTTTCGGTGGTGCCGTCCCAGTGACAGAGGAGCAATCCGCCTTTTTCGATCTCCACCTTGAATTCGTCGTAGCTGTTTACTTCGCGGGTCACCGATGTGCGGTAGTCGAACGCTTTAGTATAGATGTTCTCCTGAATAGTATCGAGCAGCTCTTTGATATATTGCTCGATGTTCTCGGTCGAACGGGTTTCTTTGGTCAATGTGTCGCGACGAGCCACTTCGATGGTGCCATTTTCGAGGTCGCGGGCGCCTAACGCAAGGCGTACGGGAACTCCCTTTAGTTCGTATTCTGCAAACTTCCAGCCTGGTTTCTTAGCATCGTTGTTGTCGTATTTTACGCTTACGCCAAGTGCTTTCAGTTTGGCAGAAATTTCGGCGACTTTTTCGTCGATTTTAGCCAGTTGCTCGTCGTTCTTGTAAATTGGAACGATGACAACCTGATAAGGAGCGAGCTTTGGCGGCAATACCAGGCCGTTGTCGTCGGAGTGGCACATGATGAGCGCTCCCATCAGTCGGGTGGAAACTCCCCATGAAGTTGCCCAAACGTAATCGCGGGTGCCTTCTTTTGAAGCGAAGGTTACGTCGAATGCTTTCGCGAAGTTTTGTCCCAGGAAGTGCGAGGTTCCTGCCTGTAAGGCTTTCCCGTCCTGCATCAAAGCTTCGATACAGAAAGTCTCAACAGCACCGGCAAAACGTTCGTTAGCCGATTTGATACCTTTTAACACCGGCATGGCCATGAAATTTTCGGCAAATGTGGCGTATACATCCAGCATCTGGCGGGTTTCTTTCAATGCTTCGGCTTCGGTAGCATGAGCGGTGTGGCCTTCCTGCCAGAGGAATTCGGCGGTACGCAGGAACAGGCGGGTGCGCATCTCCCAGCGAACCACGTTGGCCCATTGGTTGATGAGGATAGGAAGGTCGCGGTACGACTGAATCCAGTTTTTATAGGTGTTCCAGATAATGGTTTCGGAGGTTGGGCGAACGATCAGTTCTTCTTCCAGTTTTGCAGCAGGGTCAACTACTACACCTTTGCCGTCGGGACTCGCTTTCAGACGATAGTGTGTAACCACTGCACATTCTTTGGCAAAACCTTCCACGTGGTCCGCTTCTTTGCTTAGAAACGATTTCGGAATAAACAGCGGGAAATAAGCGTTTTGGTGACCGGTTTCCTTAAACATACGGTCGAGTTCGGCTTGTATTTTTTCCCAAATGGCATAACCATAAGGTTTTATTACCATGCAGCCGCGAACAGCCGAGTTTTCGGCCAAATCGGCTTTTATTACCAAATCCTGATACCATTGCGAATAATCAACGCTTCGGGAGGTGAGTTCTTTTAATTCTGCCATGTTGTTAGATTAAAGAACAAAGAATAAAGAACAAAGACAAAAACGTCATTTGCCAAGTATTCCGTTGCTCTAATTTATGTGTTTGGGTTGAAAATCAGATAAGCAAGTCGTGTGACTTGTTGTTTTTTTGCGACTGCAAAGATACGATTTTCTTGGTAGGTGGTAAAATCAAAATGCACTGTTCTGAAGGCGTGTCAAATCGCTCTTATTCAGAGTCTGGATTGTGGTACGTCTATCCGGTAATCTTGCATGTTAATGAAAAATTATTATTCAAATTCAGCAAGCGTTTTCTCAATTATAGCAATGCATTCCTGTAATTGGCTTTCGGTCATTACCAACGGGGGCGCAAACCGAATAATGTTGGTGTGGGTCGGTTTGGCGAGAAGCCTGTGCTCTTTCAGCCGGAGGCAAATCTCCCAGGCAAGATTCTTGGTCTGGTCGTTGTTGATAATTAAGGCATTGAGTAGCCCTTTTCCACGAACAAAAGAGGCAATGTGGGATTTTTCGCAAAGTTTTTGCATAGCACTCCGGAATATTTCTCCCAGCCGGGAGGCATTCACGGTCAGCTTTTCCTCTTCAATTACCTGTAGTGCTGCAATGGCAACGGCGGCGGCAATTGGGTTCCCGCCAAAGGTAGAGCCGTGCTGGCCGGGTTTGAATACATCCATGATTTCGGACGAAGAGAGTACTGCCGAAACCGGATAAACGCCTCCCGACAGGGCTTTACCGAGAATCAGGATGTCCGGATGAATATTTTCGTAGTCGCAGGCAAGCAGTTTGCCGGTACGTCCGATGCCCGTTTGTACCTCGTCGGCGATGAACAGGATGTCGTTTTTTCTGCAAAGTTCATAGCAGCTGCGCAGATAGCCATCGTCGGGGACGTAAGCGCCAGCCTCGCCCTGGATTGGTTCAACCAGAAAGCCTGCAATGTTTTGATTCTCCGCAATAGCTTTCTCCAATGCAGGAACATCGTTGTAGGGAATGACAATAAAGCCAGGTGTGTAGGGTCCGTAGTTGGTGTAAGCTTCCGGATCGACCGAAAAGGAGATGATAGTGGTGGTGCGTCCGTGAAAATTATTTTCACAGACGATGATTTTTGCCTGATTGGAGAGTATGCCCATCTTTTCGTAGGCGTATTTCCGGCAAAGTTTCAGTGCCGTTTCCACCGCTTCGGCGCCGGTATTCATCGGCAGCACTTTCTCATAACCGAAATAGCGGGTCACAAACTCTTCGTATTCGCCCAGCTTGCTGTTGTAAAACGCCCGCGAAGTGAGCGTGAGTTTTTGAGCCTGCTCGATGAGTGTGTGGATGATTTTCGGATGGCAATGTCCCTGATTGACGGCAGAATAGGCCGAAAGAAAATCGTAATATCTGTTCCCTTCAACGTCATAGACAAAAACACCTTCGCCGCGTTCGAGAACAACCGGAAGCGGGTGATAATTGTGAGCGCCGAATTTATCTTCGAGAGCCATTAGTTCGGTCGAGGTAAGTTTGCTTTTGTTCATAAGTGACGTATTCTGTCGTTTTTAAGTATAAATCCTCTTCGGGCTTTGCTCAATGATGTTCGCTGAAAATTTCTAAAATATTTCAGCCATCATGCAACGTACACTGCCTCCTCCAACTTGTTCGATGGTTGGAATAGGACAGATAATCAGCTCGTTGAAAGGTTTTAATTTGTCAATTTGGCTTACTGTTAGGGAATCATGCGCCGACTGAGACATAACCAGAAAATGTTTGCCTGAGTCGTTTTGCAATTGTAGCATATTTCCGGCAAAATGATGCATCTGTTCTTCCGAAATTTCAATGATTTCTTTCCCGGAACGGGTGATATATTCTGTTACGGTCTTTCGTTCTGCCGGATCATCTATGCTGTCGAGACAAATGACGGCAAATTTGTCGGTGATGCACATCATGACGTTGGTATGATAAACGTTTTTTCGCTTGCCATTGACTGTGTGGCGTGCCGTAAAAAGGATCGGTTCGTAGTTGTAAATCCGGCAGTACTGTTCCACGGCCGACTGATCCGTACGTCCCGACAATGAGGCGTAGGCAATCCCGTTTTTGCGGTCGAGAACAAGGCTTCCGCTGCCTTCCAGAAAGCGTTTTTCTTCCTCCCAAAAGCTGATGTTGTTCACGTTGTTGATTGTTTTACCATATGTTTCAATGATGTCCAGAATCTCAATCCGCCGTTCCAACCTGCGGTTGTGAGCGAACATCGGGTAAATGACCACCAGACCGCCTTCGTGAAACGAAACCCAATTGTTTGGAAAGATCGCATCGGGTTTGTGCGGATGAAGCGTGTCTTTGATGACGATGACTTCAATCCCGTTTGCCAGGAGTTGCGCCGTCATGGCCTGAAACTCTTCCAAAGCATCTTGCTGAATATTTTCCGGGGAGATGTTGGGCTCTTTCTGGAAAAAATTGTTCACGGCAGTCTGCCGATTGTAGCCGAAGGATGCCGGTTCTATCATTAAAACGCATTTTGCAATAGAATCGTCCAGCTGATTTGAGGGTAATGTTTTGGTTTCCATATTGATCGGTTTATTCTCTGATTAAAGGTAATGTCGAACAGCGGAGCAAGCCTCCCATTTTTGCGATTTCCTGATACGGGATCTTTTCAACAGTTAAGTCCCATTCCGTTTCCATGTGGTGGTTAAGGCGTGTGAAAGTTGCTTCGGAAACAACAACCGAAGGCGAAATGCTGAATACGTTGGTGTTCATCCGGTACATCTCTTCGGTGTCGATTTCAAATACGTTTTCTCTGCCAAAAATATCAATAAGCATCCGGTAATCGTTTTCTTTTGCGAAACCATCTTTGTAAATGATAGCTTTGTCGCTGCCCACGGTCATAAAGGTGCAGTCGAGATGTAAAACTCCTTTTCTTGGGTCGGTGTCGTGTTTGCGCAGTTCGAGCGGAACAAAGTCCTTTTCGGGAAAGAGTTCCCGTAGAAAATGAAGTGCGTAGAGATTCGTCCGCGCTGTTTTTATTTGTGGATAGTCGGCGGCGGTGTAAATGCCAACAAATACCGTATTGCCTTTCAGTATGATATCGCCTCCTTCGAAATGAGCTTTCTCTGGGAGATTGTATATTTTGTTAAATGCTATTTGGTTGTAAATATTCTTGTATGCCTCTTTTTCGTCTTCGCGATCAGGGATAATGTTGGAGTTGATGATTTTGTCGTCGATGACAATGGCTACATCCCGGGCGAAGATCTGATTGCAACTTTCAAGTGTTTCGGGGCGGAATATTTGCACGTTGTAACGGAGCAGGATGTCTTCGAACGCGTCAATCTCTTTTTTGATAGCCTCTTCTGTGGGATAAACGTCCAACGATACAGCCTCGTAAGATCTTGCATCGAAAGTTTCACGCAAGGTTGGAGCGGAACCGAGTGAGCCGGGTTGTCCGAGCACGACGGTCTTTAGTGTGGCTGTTTCATCTTTGATATTCAGATTCATACGTGTTTTTGTGAAGTTTGAGACTCAAAGACTGGCTATGTTTCAATTACAAATATACGATAGCCGAATGCGAAATGCATAAATATCTGTAATTGTTGTTGGCGGAATACTGGGTTGTTTCATGGCGATAACAATGGCCGGTTTGGAATGTTCTCTTAATGAAACCTTTATTGTTGTGTAATATTGTGCATTGTTCTCTAAATTATCTTTGTCTTGAACAGAGAGTGAAGATTTTTGGGTAATTTAATGAGAAGGAAAGATGAGTAAAATTGAAATTATTGAATATTCGGATTGGTATAAAGAAGATTTTAAGCGATTGAACTGCGAGTGGATACAGAAATATTTCTGGATTGAACCGACCGACGAAGCCGTTCTCAACCAGCCGGACGAGGCCGTGATTGCAAAAGGCGGATATATTTTCTTTGCCCGGTTGAACAATGTGATTGTGGGAACCTGCGCGCTGATGCGGGTAGATCCGTATGTGTGCGAACTGGGCAAAATGGCAGTGGCAGAAGCTTACCGGGAACTTGGGATCGGTACTTTACTGATGAAAAGCGTGATTGCCAAAGCTAAAAGGATGAGGATGCGCAAACTGGTGCTGTATTCAAATACCCGGCTTCATGCCGCAATTAACATGTATATCAGGTTCGGGTTTTACATGGTTCCCAAAACCGATTTTCACAATTACCGTGCTAACGTGAAAATGGAGCTAAAACTGATGGAAAGAGGGTTACGCCGATCATTCAAACCCAAAGAAGAGTGCAGACTTGATGTCTTAGGATGAAGGTATAATTGTCTGTTTTGTAGTTGCGTGCGTGTTATGCTGCTTTTCGAATAAAGCCGGTTTTAGGCGCAAATTGACACGGGAATAGTTGATAATAAAGAGTTTTAACAATAAAAGCCCGCCGAAACTTTCCATTTCGGCGGGCTTTTGCTATTTTTGCAATCCCTAAATTTTTGGATGCGACAGTTTTGGGCTGTTTGCGGCAGAGTCCTTTGTATGCGCTTTATGAGCATGATCGGGCCCTGTTTTTGTGTTGAAAAACAATAAATTTATTATATCAAACCAGAAACCTTATGAGTCTAAAAATTGTAGTATTAGCAAAACAAGTGCCAGATACCCGCAATGTGGGTAAGGACGCCATGAAAGCCGACGGGACGGTAAACCGTGCAGCTCTGCCTGCCATTTATAACCCCGAAGACTTGAATGCTCTTGAGCAAGCTTTGCGATTGAAAGACCGTTTCGAAGGTTCCACTGTTACCATCGTAACCATGGGTCCGGGACGTGCAGCCGAAATTATTCGCGAAAGCCTCTACCGGGGTGCCGACAACGGTTACCTCCTTACTGACCGTGCTTTTGCCGGTTCCGACACGCTTGCAACTTCTTATGCGCTCTCTTGCGCAATCAAAAATCTCCCCGAAGTAGACGTAATTGTTTGCGGTCGTCAGGCGATCGATGGTGATACGGCTCAGGTGGGTCCTCAGGTGGCCGAAAAATTGGGCTTGCCGCAAATTACCTATGCAGAGGAGATTCTCGATGTAAAAGACGGTAAAATTACCGTGAAACGTCGTCTCGAACGCGGAGTGGAAGTGGTGGAAGGCAAACTTCCTATTCTTATTACCGTGAATGGGTCGGCTCCGGCTTGCCGTCCGCGTCATGCCAAGATGGTGATGAAATACCACCACGCCAAAACGGTTACCGAACGTCAGGAACAGAACGACGATTACATGTTCATGTTTGACAAACGCCCCTATCTGAATATTACAGAATGGAGCGTTAACGATATTCAAACCGATGTTAACTGGTTGGGTCTTAAAGGTTCTCCTACAAAGGTTAAAGCTATCGAAAAATGTTGTTTGTTCCAGGCTAAAGAAAGCAAGCGCTTAGCTGGAAAGGACACCGAAATCGATGAGTTGATGAAGGAGCTTATTGCAAACCATACAATCGGATAATCAATTGTCGGGGATAGATGACCTTTGGGTCGTATAACTGTCTCATAAACATCACAAAAACGCATAACATGAACAATATTATAGTTTATCTCGAAATTGAAGAGGGTCTGGTTGCCGACGTAAGCCTTGAATTGCTTACAAAAGCTCGCTCTCTGGCCAATAAACTGAAATGTAAACTCGAAGCGCTTGCCATATGGGTTCTCAATTGGATGATCTTGGCGCTCAGGTTTTCCCATACGGAGTCGACAAACTCTATCTTGCCGATGACGCTCGCCTCTATCCTTATACTTCGATGCCCCACACTTCGGTGTTAGGTTAATCTTTTCAAGGAAGAAAAACCGCAAATCGCTCTGATGGGTGCTACCAGCATCGGTCGTGATTTGGGTCCCCGCGTATCTTCTGCTCTTTTCAGCGGTCTTACAGCCGACTGTACCGCGCTCGAAATCGGCGACCACGAAGATAAAAAAGAGGGTAAATCGTATACTAATCTTCTTTATCAGATTCGTCCTGCTTTCGGTGGTAACATCGTGGCAACCATCATTAACCCCGAATGCCCGTCCTCAAATGGCAACCGTTCGCGAAGGTGTGATGAAGAAAGAGATTTTCGATGCCAACTACAAAGGTGAAGTTGTAAACCTTGATGTGACAAAATATGTAAGCGATTCTGATTTTGTGGTAAGCGTTATCGAACGCCACATGGAAAAATCGAAGAGCAATCTCAAAACGTCTCCTATTATCGTAGCCGGCGGTTACGGTATGGGTTCAAAAGATAACTTCAAATTACTTGAAGAACTGGCTTCTGTATTGGGCGGTGAGGTAGGTGCTTCACGTGCCGCTGTCGATGCCGGTTTTGCCGAACATGATCTGCAAATCGGTCAGACCGGTGGTTACCGTTCGTCCGAAACTATACATTGCCTGTGGTATTTCCGGTCAGATTCAGCACATTGCCGGTATGCAGGAAAGTTCCATCATCATTGCCATCAACAATGACGAAAATGCTCCTATCAATGCAATTTCCGACTACGTGATTACCGCTAACGTGGAAGACGTAGTGCCGAAAATGATTAAGTATTACAAACAGAACAGCAAGTAGTCTATTTACTATCTACAAAGAAAAACAACATGGCAAATTACTATTTAGATAAACCCGAACTCAAGTTTCATCTTACGCATCCGTTGATGGAAAAGATAGTGGCGCTCAAAGAGCAGAACTATCGTGAAAAAGATACATTCGACTATGCTCCACAGGATTTTGAGGATGCAATCGATAGTTACAACCACGTGATGGAAATTGTAGACGAAATTTGTGGAGACATTATCGCTCCCAATGCCGAAGATGTTGATCATGAAGGTCCTCATGTAGTTGACAACCGTGTGGTATATGCCCGCGGAACACAGGAAAACCACGAAGCATTGAAGAAAGCCGGCGTTTATGGCATTTCTCTTCCCCGCGAATATGGAGGTTTGAACTTCCCGATGGTGCCTTACGTGATGACCGGCGAAGTTGTTTCGCGTGCCGATGCTGGCTTTGCCAACATCTGGGGATTGCAGGATTGTGCTGAAACTATTCATGAATTTGCATCGAAAGAAATTCGCGAAGAGTTCCTTCCTCGCATCAATCAGGGTGAAACCTGCTCGATGGACCTGACCGAACCGGATGCCGGTTCCGACCTTCAGGCTGTGATGCTTAAAGCTACTTACGACGAAAAGAAAAAGATCTGGTTGCTCAATGGTGTGAAACGCTTCGATTACCAACGGTGACGCTCAGATCAAACTGGTGTTGGCTCGTTCCGAAGCAGGTACTGCCGACGGCCGCGGTCTTTCTTATTTTGTAGTCGACAACCAGTTCGATAGCTCAATGAAAGTGCGTCGTATCGAAAATAAACTCGGTATCAAAGGCTCGCCGACCTGCGAACTCGTATTTACCAACACTCCTGCCAAAATGGTGGGTGAACCCAAAATGGGGTTGATTAAATACGTGATGTCGTTGATGAACGGTGCTCGTCTGGGCGTTGGTGCTCAGTCGGTAGGTGTGGCTCAGGCTGCTTACGACGAAGCATTGGCTTATGCGAAAGACCGTGCTCAGTTTGGCAAAGCCATTATCGAGTTCCCGGCAGTATTCGAGATGCTGGCCATTATGAAAGCTAAAGTGGATGCATCCCGTGCTTTGTTGTACGAATGTACCCGTTTTGTGGATGTTTACAAAGCGTATGGCGCTATTGCCGACGAACGTCCGTTGACCAAGGAAGAACGTATGGATGCCAAGGAATATCAGAAATTGGCAGATATGATGACTCCGTTGGTAAAAATGTTTGCCAGTGAATATGCCAACCAGAATGCTTACGATTCTATTCAGGTGCACGGTGGTTCAGGCTTTATGAAAGACTATGCTTGCGAACGTATCTTCCGTGATGCCCGTATTCTTACCATTTACGAAGGAACGTCGCAGTTGCAGGTGGTGGCTGCTATCCGTTTCGTAACCAATGGCGCTTATGTAGCAAAACTGCGTCAGTACGAAGCTCAGCCTATCAATCCGGCTTTCGAAGGATTGCGTAACCGCTTGGCAGGCTTTACCGATAGCCTCGAGAAAGCAATTGCTAAGGTTGCTGAGCCTAAAAATGCCGAATACCACGACTTTATGGCTCGTCGTTTGGTGGAAATTGCCGGTCATTTGGTGATGAGCAACTTATTGATTATAGATGCTTCTCGCGATGATATGTTTGCCCGTTCGGCTGAAATCTACAGTAATTTTGCTGCTGCTGAAATTGCCAAACATTTGGCATTTATCGACAGCTTCCAGATCGACAACGTTGGCTTGTACAAAAACAGCGATCAGGAATAAAAAAAGAGAGCGTTAATTAATAAATAGAGGAGAAGAGGTTGTTCGGTTTTCGGGCAACCTCTTTTGTGTTGGTGCTATTTTACTCGATTTTACGCCGTGTCTGGCGAAACGGTGAGTTTTCTTTATCTTTGTGGCAGGAAAGCCCGGTTGAATCGGGCTTTCGTTTTGTGTTACGTTTAATAAGTGAATAATGAGAAGAATTGTATTGAATCTGTTGTTGGTCTGCTGTGTCTGCTGGAATGTACAGGCTCAGAAAGTGACTATTGAGAATGCGTTGTATGACTTGCCCGATGTGATTTTTAATGAAATCGGGAAGGCCGATACGTTTGAGTTGAAAATTAAACAGCCGTTGGATCACCAGCATCCGGAGAAGGGCTATTTTTACCAACGGGCGTTCCTGAGTCATAAAAGTTTTGAAAAACCGATGGTGATGTACCTTTCGGGATATAATCAGGACAAACCGTATAAAAATGAGTTGTCGAAATTAGTGGATGCCAATCAGTTGTCGATTGAGCATCGTTATTTCGGTAAAAGTCTGCCGGATAGCCTCGACTACACTTATCTGAATCTGGAACAGGCTACAGCCGACTTGCATCATATCAATGAAATTTTCAAAAAGATCTATGCAGGTAAATGGATTAGTACCGGCATCAGCAAAGGCGGATCCACGACGATTTTCTATAAATATTTTTACCCCAATGATGTGGATGTGGCGATTCCTTATGTAGCTCCGTTAAATCGTGAGTATGAAGACAAACGTCTCTATGCTTTTCTGGACACCGTTGGATCCAAAGTTTGTCGACAAAAGCTGTTTGCCTTTCAGAAACGGATGCTGAAACACCGCAAAGAGGTTCTTCCTTTGTTGCAGATGTATAGCGACGGTGCTGGTCTGAAGTTTTCTACCCTTACCCTGGAACAGGCATTTGAATACAGCGTGTTGGAACTGCCTTTTGCATTTTGGCAATATTATACCTCCTGCGACGATATACCTTCGGAATCCTCTTCGCTGCTGGCAGCCACGCAATATTTGGTTAAGACAAGCGATATAAAATCGTATAGCGAAGATCATATTAACTATTATTTGTCGCACTATTATCAGGCAGCAACCGAGATGGGCTATTACGGTTACCGTACCGAACCGTTTAAGAACGGCCTGAAAGCACTGCCTTTGCAGCCGCATCCTTATGCAGCGATTGTGCCGAAGCGAATTCCGGTGCATTTTGACGATGCCTTGCTGAAAAAAGCAAACGATTGGATTGCGAAAGAAGGCAACCGAATGATCTATATCAATGGATCATTCGATACCTGGAGTGCAACAGGAGTTTCACCGTCCGATAAGGTGGATGCGCAATGGTTTATACTTAAAGGCAAGAATCACCGCACTGCCCGCTTTGTGAATATGACTCCCGACGAAAAAAAGAGTTTTATCGCAACGTTGGAACGATGGGGAATCCCGGTTGCGAATCCGGAAATGAAATAAAGGCTTTATAAAACGAGGCTATCTCAAATTAAAAATTGAGGTAGCCTCGTTTTTTTTGACTTTTCTGAAAGATTCGGGTTGGTACTCTGGCTCTGTAGTTGGTCATGTTGATTGTTCTCGTTCAGATATTCCACACAAAAAATTTCTTGTTAGGGTCTCCGATTGTTGATTTTATAATGAGATTTATAGGCGTGATCGTGCTAATTGAGGACGTTTTTGTAATTGTAAATTCACATTGTCAAATACATACGTCGATACAAATAGCTTGTTGGTCGGTCTTATTCGCCTGTTCATCTATTTGATTTCTAAGGCTTCATATATCGCTATACCTTTACATCGAATTCAACGGGGAACTGTTCCGGATGGTTTGAGTGTTGAATCACAAAATTGTTTTTTATTGCTAGTGGGTGTTGGGTGCAGAACTGCTATGACGTATCAGATAAAAGCACTGATGACACAGAGAGGCAAAAAAAGATGTGTAGTTGAAACTTAATTTTTTTGATTGTGTAATAATTATAATTTGATTGATTATGAAAAAGATTGTGTTAGTTTTAGCAATTATGGTTGCATGTGTAGCTTCAAGTCAAGCTATTAACCGTGTAGAAAGTGGGGTTATTAAGACCATTAATAACGAAACTGTGTTTGGGCGTTTATCTGCCTATCTAAATGTGTCGGACAATCAGGCTGCTGATTTGAAAAGTGTTATTGAAAAAACGCAAATCCAATTGGAACGTGCCGAAAAGGCGGGAGATCAGGTTGCCTATGCCAAGGCACTGCACTACAATTTTGCGGGTGCGGCAGATGTACTTTCGGCGTCTCAATATGCAAAGTATCGTTTAATCGTTAGGACGACCATCAAAAACAGATATCAGGATCAACTTCCTTTATAAGAAGAATATTTAATCCTAATCTAAAGAGCAAAGAGGCTGTCTCAAAATAGGATTTGAGACAGCCTCTTAATTTGTACGGATCCCAATGGGGTTCGTTTTACAGTTTTATGGCGAATTTCTTCAGTCGTTCGTCGAGCATGTGAGCGGGAATTACCTGCTTGATGCTATCGGCGACGGCGTTCATCAGTCCTTCGCGAACGTAGTCGTGGCGAATAATCATTGAGATCTCTCGGGTAGCTTCGGGACGAACGATTGGGCGCAGGTTCTTTTTTTGTTCCTCCGTCAAAAAGTCGATGTGCAGTTCCGGGATGATGGTGTAACCGCAATTGATGTCGACAATTTTTACCAGCGTATCGATGCTGCCGGCTTCGATGGTAGAGGTGTGCACTTTGTGATCGCAAAAATTGAGCACCTGATTGCGCAGGCAGTGTCCCTCTTCCAATACCCAAAGATTTTCGGTCGGCATATCGGTTGGTGTCAGCTCTTGTTTGCAATAAATCGGATCACCGGGCGATATGTACGCTACAAATTTCTCGTAATAAAGTGGCACCTCCAGAATTTTTGGGTTGTTGAGCGGCGTAGCCAGAATGGCCATGTCAATCTCGGCGTTATTCAATTTTTCGATAATCGTTTCGGTGCGCAGTTCCGTTACCTGTAGTGATATTTCCGGGAAACTTTTTTTGAACGCAGCAATGAATTTCGGCAACAGGTAAGGTGCTACCGTCGGAATCATGGCTAATGAGAGAGAGCCCGCTAACCCTCCTTTAATCGATATGACATTCTCTTTCAGTTGCCGGATGTTGAAAAGGATGATTTGCGCCTGTTGCAGAATCTGCTTGCCGGCATCGGTCGGTTCGATGGGCTGCACCGAACGGTCGAAAATGAGGCAGCCCAGTTCATCTTCCAGTTTTTGAACCATGGTGCTCAGTGTAGGTTGCGTAACTGAACACATCTCGGCAGCCCGCACAAAATGGCGGGTCTTGTCCAGCGCCAGAATATACTCAAGTTGTTGTAAAGTCATTTTAGTTGAGGTTTAATAACAAGCACACAGAGAACACGGATTAGACAGAATATCAATTTCAATTATCTGTCTATGAAGTTGATGATAATGTTTAGTTCAGTGTTATTCTGTATTATCCGTGTCTTCCGTGTACTAATCCATTACAAAGATATATAGAATTTATCAATAAATATATAGAAATTATCTGTTTGACTTATGGGTTTTGGCGCCATAACTTTGCATCAGAAACAACAACGAATAACATTACAAAATTCACAAACACATAAAACTTACAACTATGTCACAAATTGGAAAACAAATCGTAGATTTCAAAGTACAGGCTTACGTAAACGATAGCTTCAAAGAAGTATCAAAACAGGATGTTTTGGGCAAATGGTCGGTGTTCTTCTTCTATCCAGCCGACTTTACATTCGTGTGTCCTACCGAACTGGAAGACCTTGCCGGTAAATATGCCGATTTTCAGGCTGCCGGTGCTGAAATTTATTCAGTTTCAACCGATACTCATTTCGTTCATAAAGCATGGCACGATGCATCGGCGACCATCAAAAAGATCAAATACCCGATGTTGGCCGATCCTACCGGTGTTTTGGCTCGTGGCTTCGATGTGATGATTGAAGAGGCTGGCCTTGCCGAACGCGGAACCTTTGTGGTGAATCCTCAGGGCGAAATTGTGGCTTACGAAGTGGTTGCGGGCAATATCGGACGTAATGCCGACGAACTCCTCCGCCGTTTGCAGGCGTTACAATTTGTTGCCGCTCACCCCGCCGATGTTTGTCCTGCAAAATGGAAACAGGGCGATCAAACATTGAAACCCAGCATCGATTTGGTTGGGAAAATCTAACAATTCCTTTATATATTCTCCCGGGGAGAGCTGCTTGTCGGTTCTCCCCGTTAACTTTCAATTGTTATGTTAGAACAAGACTTAAAAGATCAGATTCGCTCTCTTTTCGAAAACCTGAAATCCGATTTCGTTTTTCGTGCTGAGGTCAGTCCGTCTCATCCTTCGCGCAATGAACTGGTTGATCTGTTGGAAGAGGTGGCTTCCTGCTCCGATAATATCCAATGTGAAATACTCCCCGGCGACGATTTGAAATTTACCGTTGTGAAAAACGGAGTGCCCTCCTCTTTTGTGTTCAGGGCAGTTCCGAACGGTCACGAATTCAGTTCGTTGTTGTTGGCGGTGCTCAATTTGGATGGTTTGGGCAAAAATCTTCCCGATGCACTGATCGAACAGCGAATTAAGAACCTTAAGGGTGAGATTCACTTGCAGAGCTACATTTCTCTTACATGTACTAACTGTCCCGATGTGGTGCAGGCACTCAATGTGATGGCAATATTGAATCCGGCAATCAAACACGAAATTATTGACGGAGGTATTCATCAACGTGAAGTGGAAAAGCTCAATATACAAGCAGTACCTTCAGTTTATCTGAATGGAGAATTATTGCATGTGGGTCGCTCCAATTTAGGCGAACTGTTGTCGAAAATAGAGGAGGCTGTCGGTTCTGTACAGGAATCGTCGTCCGAAGCGGTTGAATACGACGTGGTGATAGCGGGCGGTGGTCCTGCAGGAGTGTCGGCAGCTATCTATTCGGCACGGAAAGGGTTGAAAGTGGCTGTTGTTGCCGATCGCATGGGTGGGCAGGTGACCGAGACGGTAGGGATTGAAAATCTTATTTCGGTTCCGCAAACAACCGGAAACGTTTTGGCGGCAAACCTGAAGGAACATCTTCTGTCCTATCAGGTCGATATACTGGAGAATCGCAAAATTACCGAAGTGGTTGTTGAAAATGGAGAGAAAATTGTCAAAACATCCCTCGGTGAAACCTTAAAAACACCGGCGTTGATTATTGCTACAGGAGCCAGTTGGAGGAAACTGAATGTGCCGGGCGAGAGTCAGTATATCGGTGCGGGGGTGGCATTCTGTGCCCATTGCGACGGACCGTTCTACAAAGGGAAAAAGGTAGCTGTTATCGGTGGTGGAAATTCCGGGCTCGAAGCGGCCATCGATCTTTCGGCTATCGCAACAGAAGTAACTCTGCTCGAATTTGCCGATGAGTTGAAAGGTGACGAGGTATTGAAAGAAAAATTGAAAACTATTGCCAATGTAAAAATCATTACCGGCGCACAGATCCTCTCGGTGGAGGGTGATGGTACAAAAGTTACCGGTTTGACGTTCAAACACCGTGATTCCGGCAAAATGGAATCGTTGGTTGTTGATGGTATTTTTGTTCAGATCGGATTGACAGCCAACAGCGACATCGTGAAAGATCTGGTGCCGCTGAGTGCGACCGGAGAAATAGAAGTGGAAGCTCATTGTCGTACCAATATTCCGGGTGTTTATGCTGCCGGTGACGTGTCGGTGGTGCCGTTCAAACAAATTGTTATTGCTATGGGAGAAGGATCTAAAGCTGCATTGTCGGCTTTTGAGGATAAATTGAAAGATAAGTTGCGCTAACTTTAGAAGAGAAAGATAGAGAGACTGTTATGTGTTAAGGGTTGTGTGTTTTAGACCTTGCCTTTGAGGAGTGGGACGAATACAAAACCTCCGTGTTCGCTGAAAATAGACTCTGAGTCGGAAATTTTTTCGACCAGAGTCATTTTTTGTGTATGGGCACCACCCACAGGCATCACCAGCTTTCCTCCGATTTTTAGTTGTTCCAGCAGGCGTGGCGGTATTTCATGAGCTGCCGCGGTAATCAAAATCTTATCGAAAGGAGCTTCTTCCAGCCATCCGTCGTGTCCATCGCCATAACGGAGGTGAGGGGCATAACCCAGTTCTTTCAGCCGTTTTGAGTCCGATTCATACAATATTTTCTGACGCTCGATCGAAAATACAGAAGATGTGAGTTCCAGTAAAATTGCGCATTGGTATCCCGATCCGGTGCCTATTTCCAGTACCTTGTCTCCTTTTTGTATATCCAAAAGTTGTGTTTGAAAGGCTACCGTGTAAGGTTGCGAAATGGTTTGCCCGGCAGCTATCGGAAAGGCATCGTCCTGGTATGCAAACCGAATAAAACGGTCGTCCATAAAGGCATGGCGGGGTACTTGGCGGATTGCCTCCAATACCCGTTTGTCGGTAATGCCTTTGGCCTTTAGATTGTCCGCAAGAATTTGCCTCAGGGCTTTGTAGATATGCGTTTCTGATGCCTGCATAACGATTGGATTATTTTCTCTTGTGCAAATTTAGTGCTCTTGTGCAGGATTGATTTTGGGATAAGAAACCAAAAGCTTCTGTATGAATGATACTGAAGCCTTTGGTTTTAGAACTGTTTACGGAAAAAATGCGTATCCTTTTTTCGTCTTCCAGAGGAAATATTTTTCAAAAAGAACCTTGCTGAAATCGTACAGCAGATTGGGCATCATGATGGCAATGGCCCGGGGCTTGAAAAGCCGGTTGCCAACTATGAGAACCTCTTTTTTACCGGCATCCATAATGCAGAGCGCTGGAATGTCGCCCCAATACTTTTGTTTGAGCTCTTTCCCCTTCAGTACCCTCATAATATTTTCGGCAACCACTTTGCCGGTGATATCGCTCGGGAAGCCGGTTTTGGGAGCTACAAACGGCACTTTTCCGGCATGCCACGGAATGGGGAAGCTAACAGCAATGCCTGCCGCCCAAATGTTCGGAAAATCGGGGTGGCGATAGTCGTTGCCCACCGAGATGAATCTGGTTGGGGTCGCTTTCAGTTCCGGACTGTTGCTTACAAAATCGTCGCCTATAAACTGAGGCATCAGCATCGAAAACTTGTAGGGGAGTACCGTGCCATCGTTCAGATAAACGTTTTCTGCATCCACTTTGTCAATGGCAACTTCGGTATGGACATGCATGTTGAAGAGTTTGAAGAAGGCTTTGAACATGGTTTGGCCGCCGGTCATACCATCCATTCCGAAGTGGCCGAGGTAATGCTCTGGGGTGATCCAGTGGATATCCACCTTGTCGCGAATTTTTTGTTCGCGACACCATTTTTCGAAATTGAAAAGAAATTCATAGCCTGCGCCCATACATCCTGCGCTCTGAGTGGCGCCAATAACTACAGGCCCTGGATATTTTTTGAATTCTTCCAGCGCTTGGCGGGTTTTCATGGCGCCAGACGGTGTTCCAATATAATGAGTGAATTCGGCCACACCCGGCGCAATATTGTAATTGACTTTTGGCCCCGTACAAATAACCAACTGGTCATAGTTGAAGTCGCCGGCGGACGTTTTTACGATTTGTGCATTCGGATCGACCTGTTGCGCTTCCGCCAAAACAAACTTAACATCGTGTCGTGTCAATATTTCTTCGCGCGACAAAGTGATATCTTTGATTTCGCGTCGTTTGAAGGGTACCCAAATCAATGAAGGCATAAAGACGAATAATGGGCTCCGGTCAATGACGATTACCCTGAACTCTTTGCCTCCTTTGCGTTTTAGTTCCAAAGCGGTAGTGATACCGGCAAAGTTACCGCCTACAATGATTGCTGTTTGCATAATTTATTGTTATTGTGGTTGTTGATGGTGGTGGCGTTGGGTCGAAATTGCAGTCTTAGAATTCAGATTTCATAAACAAATATAGTATCGATAAATTGCTTTGGTATCACTATTAACATTATTTAGTATGGTGAGGCAAGGCAAGATCTGCATGCTGAAAACACGAGAATGTTGATTGCGGCGTGGTGTTTTTGCACAAAGAGTGTATCTTTGCAAATAAATGCAAAAACAGCCGCTAATGAAACGGGTTCTTCTATTTATGTCGCTATTCGGTTTTTTCTTGACTGTTACAGCTCAATACAATTGCTGGATACAGTTTGCGAATAAGAAAGGGACCTTCGCCTCATTATCAAATCCTTCCGCTTACTTGTCGTCTAAGGCGATTGCGCGGCGAACCAAACAGCATCTTGAAGTAGACTCCACTGATTTGCCGGTGAGTCATGTGTATGTTCAGTCTGTTCTGCAAAAAGGGGCTGTGTTGAAGTCGTCAAGTCGTTGGCTGAACGGTATTACGGTAATTCTGCCGGATACCTCTTTGCTTTCAGCTTTCAGGGCTTTGCCTTTTGTGAAAAAGGTGGAATTAACGCTTACTCCGGTCGGGTATACCTTGCCACCTCCTTCTAAAATGCCGGAGATGCCTTCGATGATCAACGATGTTTACGGAACTGCCAGTCAGCAAATAGATATGCATAACGGGAGGAAATTACATGCCGAAGGATTCCGGGGTAAAGGGGTGGTTATCGGTGTGTTGGATGCTGGGTTTTATAAAACCGACCAGATTTCCGTGTTTGATAGTTTGCGATTGCAGGGTAGGCTATTAGGTATAAAAGATTTTGCAGATTCGTCTGTCCCGTTTTTTGGTAATGCTGAATTTCACGGAACAAACGTACTCTCTACTATGGCCGCAGACCAACCTGACATCATGATTGGTACCGCACCTGATGCATCTTACTGGCTTATTCGTACAGAATTTTCTCCTTCAGAATATCTCGTGGAGCCGGATAATTGGGTCGCCGGATTAGAGTTTGCAGATAGTGTTGGTGTTGATGTGGTTAATTCTTCATTAGGGTACACTCAGTTTGATAACTCAGGCATGGATTATACCTACCAGACGCTTAATGGCAAAACTTCAAGAGCTTCAATTGCGGCAACCATGGCAGCTCGTAAAGGGATAATCGTTGTCAACTCTGCCGGTAACGAAGGGAATAAATTGTGGCATTACATTTCTGCTCCTGCCGATGCCGATTCAATTCTTACTGTTGGCGCTGTCGATGTCAGCGGAGCCCATGCTTCTTTTAGCGGCTACGGCTCTACTGTCGATGGCAGAATTAAACCTGATGTGTGTGCGGTAGGCTATCGGGCTGTGATAGCAACTTCGGCAAATACCATTGCAACCAACAATGGAACTTCTTTTGCTTCTCCCATTATGGCCGGATTGGTTGCTTGTGTGTGGCAGGCTTTGCCATCCTATAATAATATGCAGATTATTAATTTTTTTAAGCAGTATTCGTCCATGTACGCAGCTCCTGACAATATACTCGGATATGGTATTCCGGATGTTTATGCTATTTATAAAAATAATTTTGTGAGTCCGGGGCCGAATCCTTTGTCTGACAAAAATAAGGGAGTTGTCTATTTTGCAGATGGAGCTCTGAAGATAGACCGCCTTGCCAAAGTAAAGATGCCTGCAATTGCAAAACTATATACGCAGACGGGGCAGAAGCTCGCCGAATGGCAGTTGCAGATTTTGCCGGCAAAAATCGGAACGCCAGCTCTTCCTTCCGGTTTTTATTTGCTGTCCGTGGTTGGATCTCAGTCGTCTGAGGTTTATAAGCTTGTGAAGCGTTGATTTGGAGAAATGTACAATATCGAATATAAAACAAAATAATTTCATACAATGGGAAAAGTCATTTTGATTACCGGGGCAACTTCCGGTTTGGGAAAAGCCTGTGCCGAATATCTTTCGGAACGGGGTTTGATTGTTTACGGCACAGGAAGACGTGCTATGCCGGAAACGGGATCGGTGAAGCACCTTCAGATGGATGTGACGGATCCGGATTCGGTAAAACTGACCATCGAAAAGGTTATTGCGGAACAAGGCCACATTGATGTGGTAGTGAATAACGCTGGTATGGGTATTGGCGGTGCGGCAGAGTTGGCTTCTGTCGATGAAATCCGTTTGCAGATGCGTACCAACTTTATGGGGACAGTGCATGTTTGTTCTGCCGTGTTACCACATATGCGCCAAAATGGTGGTGGAACAATCATTAACGTAAGTTCTTTGGGTGGTGTGATGGGTTTGCCTTTTCAGGCTTACTATTCGGCTTCAAAATTCGCGGTGGAAGGTTATAGCGAGGCTTTGAGTCTGGAGGTAAAACCATTCAATGTGAAAGTGTGTCTTATCGAGCCGGGTGATTTTGCCACAGGGTTTACTGCCAGTCGTATTTTGTCGGAACCGACTCAGAAAAGCAAAGAGTATAGCGCTCAGTTTGAAAAAACGCTCAAAAACATCGAAAAAGAAGAACAAAACGGACTGAAACCGGAACACCTGGCGAAAGTGGTTTTCCGTATTGCAAACAGCAAACATCCGAAATTCAGGTATAAAGTGGGGAATATCCTTCAGGTTGGTTTTGCTATGTCAAAAACCTGGATTCCTTCGCGAGCCTATCAGTTCCTGCTTCGGATTTTCTATAGTATGTTATAAAACGGGAAAGGCGCTTCCCCTAATGGAGCGCCTTTCTTCTCTCTATTTCTCTCTATATTTTGGTTTATATTTATTTCTTGAAAAAGCGATTGTATAAGCCCTGGAATACTTGTCCGTGACGAGCTTCATCTTTACACATTTCGTGAACAGTATCGTGAATTGCATCATAACCAAGTTCTTTTGCTTTTGTTGCAATGCGCTTTTTGTCGGCGCAGGCTCCGCTTTCAGCATCCATACGTGCTTTGAGATTGGTTTTTGTATCCCAAACAACTTCGCCCAGTAATTCTGCAAATTTTGAGGCATGTTCTGCTTCTTCCCATGCAATACGTTTGTAAGCTTCAGCTACTTCGGGATATCCTTCACGATCAGCCTGACGAGACATTGCCAAATACATGCCAACTTCAGCGCATTCGCCGTTGAAATGAGCTTTTAAGCCATCCAGAACTTCTGCATCTACACCTTTTGCAACGCCAATACGGTGTTCGTCAGCCCATGTAAGACCTTCGTTTTCTACTACTTCCTGGAATTTTGCTGTCGGAGCATTACAAACCGGACATTTTTCAGGAGCTTCGGTTCCTTCATGAACATAACCACAAACGGTGCAAATGAATTTCTTTTCCATAATAGTGTAATTTAATTAGTTAGTTAAATTGTTATTTCTTGCAATTTTTGCAATATCCTGTATAGTATGTTTGTACATCGTCAATGACAAGTTCGGGATGGCCTTCCAAAACAACTTCTTCCTGTTTTTGGTTAAAAATATCGACGATTTCGCCGCAATTTTTACAACGGAAATGGGCATGGTGAGAGGTATTCCCATCAAAGCGGGCATTCTTTTTATCGATACCAAGATACAGTACCACTCCTTGTTCTTCGAAAAGACTCAGCGTGTTATAGATAGTAGTTTTGGAAAGAGTAGGAATTGAAGGCGACAATGAACTGTAAATTTCGTCAACCGTAGGATGCGTAAAGTGCGTCAGCATGTATTCCATTACGGCCAGTCGTTGGAGTGATGGTTTAATGTCGTGCTTTACTAAAATATCTAATGCATCCATATTTGGAAATGAAATAAAATTGTAATCATTACAAATGTAATTCGATTGCAAAGGTACAACACGCAACATGTTTTGTCAAGAGTTTGAGCTGTTAAAATTAAATAATAACGTTATTCAGCTAATAGTGAGTGGGATAGTTTGACTTTTTTGTAGAGATCGGATGCGAATACAAAATCTTCCAGCGCTTTATTGCCGGTATCAAAGATTTCGCTTCGGTGTCCCTGCCACGATTTTTCTCCCTTTTCGATGAAAATGATGTTGTCTCCGATTTCCATTACGGAGTTCATGTCATGAGAATTTATGACTGTTGTGATCTTAAATTCTTCGGTGATCTCGTGGATGAGCTGGTCGATAATTAAAGAAGTTTGCGGATCAAGACCGGAATTGGGCTCATCGCAGAACAAGTATAGTGGGTTCATTGAAATAGCACGGGCGATAGCTACGCGTTTTTGCATGCCTCCGCTGATTTCAGAGGGGGAAAGGCTAAATGCCTTTGGGTCTATATTGACCCGGTGAAGACAAAAGCTGGCACGTTCTATTTGTTCGGCTTTGCTCATCGAAGAAAACATCTCCAATGGGTAGAGGACGTTTTCGAGAACGGTAGACGAGTCGAAAAGTGCAGATCCCTGAAAAAGCATTCCAACTTTTTGACGTAATATCTTTATTTCCTGAAAAGTCATCTCCGTCAGATTTTGCCCGTTGAGCAATATCTTCCCCGAATCTACAGAGTGCAGACCTATGATACATTTCATAAGTACGGTTTTTCCGGAGCCGCTTTTCCCGATAATCATGTTGGTTTGACCGGGTTGAAATGTGGCAGAGACGTCTTTCAGGACGGGGTTGTTGTCAAAAGATTTATTTACGTGAATTACTTCTATCATGATTTACTTTGTTCAAAAGGTATTTTGGAGTATATCAGGGCTCCTTTCATTACTTCTCCTATAGTAGGGTAGGGAAATACAATTTTACTCCATTCCGAAATTGTCATTTGCGATTCTATGGCCATCACGGCCGCAACAATGGCTTCAGAGCAATTGTTACCAATAATATGTACTCCCAAAATGGTTTCATCATCTCCGACTATGATTTTGCATAATCCTTCAA
Source organism: uncultured Microbacter sp. (assembly GCA_963678825.2). Lineage (GTDB taxonomy): Bacteria > Bacteroidota > Bacteroidia > Bacteroidales > Paludibacteraceae > Microbacter. The sequence continues at coordinate 43,017 of CAXXPB010000014.1, forward strand.
ATTTCTCATCGTTAATTACATATCGGCTTGATTGTGTGAGTGGCAAACGAATGATTTTATGAGGTCTCCATGCAAGGTTCAGTGTTTCTTCCGTAATTCCTACGTGTGCAATTTCTGGACTGGAGAATACGCATGTTGGAATTGCTTTGAAATTCATTTGATCATCAATACCCAGTATGGTGTTGATTGCAACTGCGGCTTCGCAGTATGCAGCATGAGCGGACTTTGAAAAACCGGTGACATCGCCCGCCGCAAAAACATTGGGTTCCGATGTCTGCATTTGATTATTGATGCGGATGCCTTTTCTGTAACATTCAACATCAAGGTTTTCGAGCCCAAATCCTTCAAGGTTAGGGCGTCGTCCGATGTCACAAATAATTCTGTCTCCTTCGGCGGTCATTTCAACTCCTTTGACGCTAAAGAAGACTTTGTTTCCTTCGATTCTTGATATTCTGGTGTTTAGATGAGTAATAATACCGCGTTTGGCGTATTCTTCTCTCAGAACAGAGCATATCTCGTTATCGGTGTCTAATAATATTTCGTCATTCTCTTCAAGGATGGTAATTTCGGTTCCAAGAGAATTGTAAATATGAGCCAGCTCAATGCTAACTTGCCCGCCACCAATCATAACCAGCTTTTTTTGTGGTTCTGTGCTGTTTAGCATAGTGTCGTATGTGCATACCAGCGGGCTGTCAATTCCCGGTATTTCAGGCATGTCCGGGCGAGAGCCGGTACAAATTAATAAATTTTTTGAGCTATATTCTTGGTCGTCGCAGGAAATTGTGATGTAGCCATCAGAAGAACGTCCTTTTATATAAGCGTTTCCCCGTACAATTGTTGCTATATCGTTGTTGAATTTGTCATTGACAATAGCTTGCATGTTCCTTACAACTTTTTCTTTTTGTTGCAGGGCCAGCTCCATGTTAAATGAAGCATTCTTGTCGGTGACAATGCCGTATTTTTCCGCATCTTTTACAATGTTGTAAGCCTGTATGCTGTTTAGTAAGGTCTTTGCAGGTATACACCCTTCATTTATGCAAACTCCCCCCAACGCATCTTTCTCAAAAAGGATAACTTTAAGCCCTTGGTTTCCTGCGCATTCTGCTGCGAAAAAACCGGCGGGTCCGCCTCCGATAATAGCTAAGTCGAACATCATCTCAATAGGTTTTGGTATAAGATAAAGAGCAACACGTCTTTGTTGCTGCCGTAAAAATGCTTTGATACCTAACAAAAATACAAAAAATAGTTGTTCTGGCAAAATCTTTGGGTGCGATGTAAATATTATATATTCACATAAATTAACCATGTTGAAATAATGTAAATATTGTTTCTTGTTTCTTAGAAGCGCATTAATGCATAAAATACATATATTATATTAAATGAATCTTTTCCGCCTACTGAATAGATATAAATCATATTAGTTAAGTGAAAAAAACTAATTTGCGAATATGTCAAAAATATTTTTTAGCTTTGTAAGAGATAAAAAAAATACAGACAGAATAAAAATTAATTTTTTTCTTATATTTGTATAGTCTTAAAATATAAGAATGTTTTTTGAAAAGTATGTATCATTATCAATCTCTAAACTATATTTGATATGAAAGTAAATTACAGCAAAAAGGGTTCAAAATGGCAAGTCGTTTTTACGGTCGAGAATGTAGATTCTTCTGGAATGACTATTGCCGGTAATTTTAATGATTGGGATAGTAAGGATGCGAAAAGTGCCTTTCTCAATGGTGGTAAAGAAGTTAAGGTGTCACTTTCGGCAGACTCAACTTTTCTCTCGTTCAAAGTGTTTGACAACACCAACGATTGCTGGTGCGAGGTGTATGATAATGGCGAATTGTATGCGGGGTTGGAGCCGTATTTTGTAAGGAATGAAATGGGTACGATAAATATTGTCGTTCCTTTGTTTGAGGAAGTTAAGCCGAAAGCTACACGTAAAGCTCCTGCAAAGAAAGCAGCTGAACCAAAAGAAGCTAAGGCTCCGGCTAAAAAAATAACAAAGAAGAGTGCTGCAAAGTAATTGAAACTGGCGCAAAATATATACAAAGAGGGCGAATCATCTAAATGATTCGCCCTCTTTGTGTTTGGTAAAGACTCTTGCAATTACGGCTGAAAAAAGCGACCTTTGCAGTCCGAAAATTAATAACTTAAGAGGTTTGATAGTTTGCGTTGCCAAAGAGGAAATCGTTTGGCAGAAAGACTTCTGAGCCAGCACTTAAATAATTAGATCTGAACATGAATTTTATAGAAGAACTGACATGGCGAGGCATGATTCATGATGTGATGCCGGGCGCAAAAGAACAGCTTGAAAAAGAGATGACTGCCGGTTATCTGGGTATTGATCCGACAGCAGATTCATTGCACATAGGTCACCTTGTGGGAGTGATGATTTTACGCCATTTTCAGCGTTGCGGGCACAAACCGATTGCGTTGGTGGGTGGTGCCACAGGTATGATTGGCGACCCTTCAGGAAAATCGCAGGAACGTAATTTGCTGACAGAAGAAACGCTGCGTCATAATCAGGACTGCATCAAGGCTCAGTTGTCCCGTTTTCTTGATTTTGAATCGGATGCTCCTAATGCGGCTGAAATGGTGAATAATTACGACTGGATGAAAAACTTTTCATTCCTTGAATTTATTCGCGATATTGGCAAGCATATTACCGTTAACTATATGATGGCGAAGGATTCGGTGAAAAAGCGTCTGAACGGAGAAACATCCGATGGGATGTCGTTCACGGAATTTACCTATCAGTTGGTTCAGGGTTATGACTTTCTTTACCTCTATCAGCATCATAATTGCAGGATTCAGATGGGCGGTTCCGACCAGTGGGGTAATATTACTACCGGTACAGAATTGATTCGCCGTAAAACCGGCGGAGAAGCTTTTGCTCTTACCTGTCCGTTGATTACAAAGGCTGACGGCGGTAAATTTGGGAAAACAGAATCGGGTAATGTGTGGCTCGATCGTCGATACACGTCACCCTACAAATTTTATCAGTTCTGGCTGAACGTGAGCGATACCGATGCTGAAAAGTATATTAAGATTTTTACATTCCTTGAAAAGGAGAAAATTGACGCTTTAATTGAAGAGCAACGTCAGGCTCCGCATCTTCGTCCGTTGCAGAAAGCTCTGGCGAAAGAAGTGACAACGATGGTTCACTCGGAAGCCGATTATCTGGCGGCTGTTGATGCTTCGTCTATTTTGTTTGGTAATTCAACTTCCGATCAGTTGAAGAAACTGGATGAGGAAACATTTTTAGCTGTGTTTGAAGGTGTTCCTCAGTTTGAAATTTCTCTGGCAGAACTAAATGAAGGTATTAAAGCAATTGATTTGCTGACAGAGAAAAGTGTGGTTTTTCCGTCGAAAGGAGAAATGCGCAAAATGACTCAGGGCGGCGGCGTTGCTATTAACAAAGAAAAACTGACTCAGCCGGACGCTGTCGTGACTGCTGATCAGTTATTGAACGGTCGTTACTTGTTGGTGCAAAAAGGAAAGAAGAACTACTACTTGCTAATAGCAAAGTAATCCTTCCAAAGAATATTTGTCAAAGCCTTTGCTCTGAAAAGAGCAAAGGCTTTTTTATGCGTATTTGAAAGCCATGTAGAATGCCACCAGCAACAAAAAGGCAGCATACACTTTTTTGAACATTTTGCTTGGCATTTTCACGGCAAGTTTGGTGCCGAAAAAGGCTCCGAAAACTATACCTATGGCAATAAGTCCGGCATTTAGAAGGTTTAAGTGACCGTTTTCGGCATATACCATCACGCTGGGTAGTCCAACCGGTAGTTGTAAGGCGGCCAGCGAAGTGGCGGCAGCTGCCTTGGCATCGTACTTGAAGAATTTTACCATGGCCGGAACGATGATAATGCCTCCGCCTTTGCCAAACAGGCCGGCAATGATTCCGGCTGCTATGCCGACTGCTATCAAACCCCATAAATTGAGGTGTTGTGAAGGGTTAGATGGCGGTAGCGGGGTTTTATCTTTCTTGAAATATGCAGGAATGTCGAGATAGCTGAAGGCAATGTAAAACAGCAGCGCTGCGTAACATTTTGCCAGAATTGATTCTTTGACAAGGACTGCGCATTCGGCCCCAAAGTAAGATCCGATGACCAGGCCGCCGGAAATCCACAAAGAGTTCCGTATGTTTATATATCCGGCTTTGTAGTAGGTTATTACACCTAAAATGCCAACCGGTAGTAGCATGGCGGCCAGAGAAGTGGCATTGGCGTCAAGGATGGGCAGCCCGAAAATTGCTATAAGAGAAGGCACCATTACCATTCCACCTCCAATGCCGAACAATCCGGATAGTATTCCGGCAGCTATGCCTAAAATTATGAATCCGATTTCCATTGTTTTGTGGTTTATTCTTCGTACTCAGTTAGATCGAAGCCTTCGAGGGCTTCTTTACGTTCGATGCAAGTACCGCATTTTCCGCAATGCTTTTCTCTTCCTTTATAGCACGAATAGGTTTTGCGGTAGTCAATTTCCAGCTGTCGCCCGATAAGCGCGATTTCTCTTTTGCTGATGTCGCAATACGGAGAAAGAATCTGAATGCCTACTTCTGTGCCTGCTTTGGCAGCTGCTGTAAAGGCGTCAATAAATGAACGACGACAGTCAGGATAAATGGTGTGATCTCCAAAATGATTGCCGATAAGCACGGCGTCAAGATCGTTGCTTTCAGCCAATCCTACAGCGATGCTTAACATAATGCCATTCCGAAAAGGAACGATTGTCTTTCTCATATTATCGGCTTCATAATGGCCTTCGGGAATTTCACCTCCGCTCTGGAGAAGGTCGCTTCTGAAGTATTCATTCATAAAGCCGAGGTTGATTACAATATGACGAATCCCCAGCTCCTCGCAGTTTTGCCGGGCATATGAGATTTCACGATCGTTGTGTTTCGATCCGTAATGAAACGATACGGCCAGGCGGATGTCGTCTTTGTATTGGTGTAGGAGTGTTGAGCTGTCCAACCCTCCCGAATATACGATTAATGCGTTCATTGTAAATAAAATATTGCGGTAAAAGATGAAGGGCCGATGAGAATAAGCCGGAGCCGGCTTCGGCTGCAAAGATACGAATCAAATTTTAACCTGCATGTATTTTGTATTTTAAAAACAAACAACGCCGTCTGCGAACAGGCGGCGTTGTGAGTATAGATGTAAAGCTGATTTTTATTTCAAATCGCCTTCTTTTATCAGATATTCTGCAATTTGTACAGCATTCAGAGCCGCTCCCTTTTTAATTTGGTCGCTGACACACCAGAACGTGAGTCCTTTTTCGTTGGAAAGGTCTTGGCGGATACGTCCTACATACACAGGGTCTTTGCCGGCAATGAACAACGGCATCGGGTATTCTTTTTCTGCCGGATTGTCCTTCAAAACAACTCCATCGGCATTTGCCCATGCATTGCGGGCTTCTTCTACTGAAACCGGTTTTTCGGTTTCAACCCAAACGGCTTCTGAGTGGGCTCTTAAAGAAGGCACGCGAACACATGTGGCGCTTACTTCAGCGTCGGTGTGCATGATTTTGCGTGTTTCGTTATACATTTTCATCTCCTCTTTTGTGTAGCCGTTATCGGTGAACACGTCTACCTGAGGAATCATGTTGAATGCCAACTGATGTACAAATTTCTTTACAGTCACAGGATCACCGTTGAGAACTTCTTTGTATTGTTGGAGAAGTTCGTCCATGGCGGCAGCACCTGCTCCGCTTGCAGCCTGATAAGTAGCCACGTGCACCCGTTTTATTTTGGAGATGTCGTTGAGGGGTTTCAACGCGACAACCATCTGGATGGTTGTGCAGTTTGGATTGGCAATAATGCCTCTCGGACGGACTTTTGCATCGGCGGCGTTCACTTCGGGAACTACCAATGGCACATCGTTGTCCATACGGAAAGCACTTGAATTGTCAATCATCACAGCTCCGAATTTGGTGATGGTTTCGGCATAATCTTTCGAGATTCCTGCACCTGCAGATGTGAAAGCAATATCTACACCTTTGAAGTCGTCATTGTGTTTAAGCTCTTTGACGACGATCTGTTTACCCTTAAAGGTGTAAGAGGTTCCCGCACTGCGCGATGAGCCGAACAGTAGTAGTTCGTCCATCGGAAAATCTCTCTCAGCAAGCACTTTCAGGAATTCTTGTCCTACGGCGCCGCTTGTGCCGACAATTGCTACTTTCATTTTTCTTCTAAAAATTGAAAAATTAAAAAAATGTTTGTACTTTTATTTCGGTTTTGATTAGTTTTTCACACTATCCGAAATTCTGTGCAAAATTACGCTATTTTACTCAAATAACACTGTTTTATGCGAAAGATTATCACTTTTTCACTTCTCTGGCTTACGGTTTGTTCGTTCGGGCAATATAAAGATAATTTCTCGGACGGGGAGTTTGCTTCTAATCCTTCATGGATCGGCACTGCGGATAAATTCGTGGTATCCCTTTCTCAACAACTTCAGTTGAAGGCTCCAGCGGCGAGTTCATCGGCTTATTTGGCTACCTCGTCAGGTGCAATTTATAATGCTTCCTGGCAATTCTACCTGAAAGCCGGATTGTTGCTGACAAGCGGTAATTATGTGAATTTTTATTTGGTCGCTGATAACAGTGATTTATCCAAAGCATTAAACGGTTATTATGTAATGGTTGGCAATACCAATAAAGAAGTGGTATTGTACCGGCAGTCGGGAAAGATAAAAACGAGACTGGTAGCCGGGGTTAGCAAGCGGCTTCCGACTTCCGGAAGTGTGACCGAAATTACGGTCCGGGTGACGCGCGATGCCGCCGGTAACTGGGCGCTCTATTCAAAGTTGTCCTCTGAAAGCGATTTTGTGCTTGAAGGAACCGTACATGATGCTGCGTTTGACAAAAGTGGTTTTTCCGGAATTTATTGTAAATACTCCTCAAAGAATAGTCAGAAATTTGTGTTTGATGACTTTGTCGTGACCGGTTCCGCTGTGCTTGATACTGTGCCACCTTCTATTGTGTCGTATAACCTTGCGGGAGATCGGAAATTGAAGGTGATTCTGTCCGAGCCTGTGTCTTTGTCGGGTGCGATAGTTACGGTTCCTGCTGTTTTGGGTAGCTATACTCGGAAGTTGTCGGGCGATACGCTTACTTTTTTGTTTGATAAACCGATTTCCCGTTATCAAACTTTCGTAATAACACTGGATAAGGTAGTGGACCTGGCAGGTAATTTTCTTCCTAAAAGAGAATTGTCATTTGGCCTTTTTCCGACCTCATTTGGTGATATTGTTTTTAATGAGATTATGTGCGATCCTTCTCCGAAAGTTGGACTGCCTGAAACGGAATATATAGAACTCTACAACAGAAAAGATTTTCCCATCGATCTTTCGGGCTGGAAACTCTCTTATGGAGATAAACCATACAAAATTTTCGGAGGTAAAATTCCGGCAAACGGTTATCTGCTTTTGTGTGCTCCCGGTTCTGTATCAACCCTGTCATCCTATGGCGCTACGGCTACAATGAGCATTTTTCCATCGCTTTCATCAACGGGTCAATTGCTCTATCTAACCAACGAAAAGGATTCTCTGATCTCATTCGTAAGTTATAGCAACAGCTGGTATAAAAATGATTTCAAAGCCTCCGGAGGCTGGTCTCTTGAGTGTATCGATAGTAAAAATATGAGTGGGGCATCACCCAACTGGGTTGCATCTTCGGATGTTGCAGGTGGTACTCCCGGACGAAAGAATTCTTCGGTTGCCATTGTAAAAGATAATCTTGATCCCCATGTGGCGGCGGTTTCTTACATTGTGCCCGATACATTGCTTGTTGTATTTAATAAATCAATGTTGTTGACTGATCTGTCAGTGTTGTCTCATTATGTTTTGGGGAGTGGGTTGGAGATGAAGTCTGCCAAAGCAGATTATCCTCAGGGAAAATGGGTGAAGTTGGCGTTATCGCCGGTTGCCAAAACCGGTTCATTATATCAGTTGCAGTTGAATCATTTAAGAGATGTAAATCAAAATCTTCTAAGCGAAAAGATAATGTTTGGAGTGCCGGATAGTTGCGAATATAATGATTTGGTGATTAATGAAGTATTGTCTCATCCAAAAAATGGGGGCGCTACTTTTGTTGAGTTGTACAATCGTTCGCAAAAAATCGTTGAACTGAAGAATCTCTGGCTAAACCGGATCAAGTCAGGCGGAGGTTTGGATGTCGGTTCGTCAATTGCACCTCAGGGTCGGCAAATATTACCGGGCGATTATCTGGTGTTGACGGATTCACAAAAAGGAGTGAATGATTTTTATGATTGTAAAACAGAGAGCAAGTGGAACGAAATGAGTAATTTTGTGTCGTTGTCCAATGTGTCCGGTAATGTGATGCTGGTCAACCGTGCAGGGGCTGTGATCGACTCTGTGAGTTACGATGAAAAACGGCACGATGTGACGATTAAAGATCCTGCCGGGGTTTCGTTCGAAAGGGTAAATCCCGATTGGGCAAGCAGCAATGCCGATAACTGGCATTCATGCGCTTCTGATGCCGGATATGCTACGCCTGGTTATGTGAATTCTCAGTTCAGGCAAATGTCAGACAGTGCAACTTCTGCGAAGTGTTTTTGGCTCGATAATGAGTCCTTTACTCCGGATAACGATGGCGTGGAGGATATGCTTTTGTTACGGTATAAAATGCCTGATAATGGGTATTCTGTCACGGTGACGATTTATGATGCCATTGGTCGCAAAGTGAGACAAATTGCTAATAATGCATTATTGGGAGGAGAAGGTGTTTTGATTTGGAATGGATTGACGGATGCGGGCAAACTTGCCAATGTCGGCGTTTATGTTGTATATGTAGATGCTGTTTTGCCTCTCAAAGGGAAACGGGAAAAGGCAAAAATTGCCTGTGTTGTTGCAGTGAAATAAATAAATTAATAGGAATTTAGGGGATGAGAATTGGGGCCGTTTTGCTTTCTTTTATTGTTGTGATATGTGGTTGTGTGTCTGTCGAAACTTTTAACAGACAGCTTTGTACACCTAAAAGCGCAAAGGCGTTGAGGTTGGACGTCGATTTTGTGCATCATAAATTGGAAAAACTTCACCCGTCATTATACCGATATATAAGCAAGCTGGAGCTGGATCGTAAATTCGATAGTTTGAAGGCTGCCATCACTTCGCCGATGACCAGCAATGAATTCTTTTTCCAGATAAGCCCTGTGGTCGCTTCGGTTCGTCAGGGACATACGCGCATTTTTCCGTTGACACGACGTTTGACGAAACAAGAGATGATCAAAGCTCGGAAAAACGGCGCTTCTCCGGTAATGAAACTGCACTTGGGCTGGATTAATCATCGGCTTTATTTATTGAAAAAAGCGGCTTCCGATTCGACTTTGAAGCCGGGAATGGAGATCTTATCGCTCGACAGTATTACTCCGCAGCAATTATTTGCTAAATATGCTCCTACATTCGCTTCCGACGGTTTTAATACGACTTTTCACGATCGCCTTTTTAATAAGAAATTCGCATCATACTTTTATTACGAAAAAGGGATGAGAGATAGTGTGTTGTGCAAGGTGAGCGATGGCGGCGTTGTTCGGTCGGTGTGGCTTAAATCTCCGGAGAAGCGGAAGAAAAAGTTAGAAAAGCCGTTGCCTTCGTCTTCTGAGACGGCGAGACGGAAGATTTTTGAACATCAAAAGAAAGTGCAGGGCTATGATGCGTTGACCGGAGAGTTCAGTAAAAACCTGCGTTTTATGGGACAGGATAGTAGTGTCGCCGTGCTTACTGTTAAGGATTTTGTGAAAGGGAAGTACAAACGTTTTTATGCGGACAGTTTCCGGAAGATTGATTCGATTCAGGCTCGTGCACTGGTGCTGGATTTGCGTGATAATACAGGCGGAGATCTTTCTGATATTCAATGTCTGTATGCATATCTGGCTGAAAAGAATTTTCGCTTTGTGAAACCTGCGGTTGTTACCTCTAAAACCAGTTTGTGGCATGACGACTATTTCAATGCCTCTTCACCATCGCAGTTTGCGTTGCGTATTTTGGGAACTCCCGGCTGGCTGGTTTATAACACCTTTACGACGCTTATTACACATAAAAAAGAGGATGGACGCTACTATTTTTATTATCCTCCTATTTGGCAAAAACATCCTAAGGACAACCGTTTCAAGGGGAAAGTATTCGTGTTGATTAATGGGTGCAGTTTTTCGGCTTCATCCATTATATCGGCCAATCTGAAAGGTTCCGGACGGGCGTTGTTTGTGGGCGAGGAAACCGGAGGGGCTTATAATGGTTGTGTTGCGGGTCAAATGCCATCGTTTACGTTGCCTGGAAGTAAACTGCGGATGTCGTTTGGATTGCTTGAGGTCGTGACACCTTATGCATCTACTCCTGATGGCAGGGGTATTATGCCGGATGTTCCGGTTGTTCCGACACTCGATGATCGGTTAAAGGGTGTAGATCCGGAGTTACAATGGGTGATTGATAAAGTAGTCAAACAGGGCAAATGATGAGGAAAACCAGTTCCAAATGTCAGCAATGTAAAATAATAAGATCAATATATAATGACTTTTACAGCAATAGATTTTGAAACGGCACATGCGCAATATCCTTGCGAGATAGGTTTGTGCCGGGTGGAAGACGGTGAAATTACAGAGACTTTTTCGCGGCTCATTAAGCCTGCCTGTTTTCCATATATGAATCCATGGTGTCAAAAAGTGCACGGAATCTCGGCTTCCGATTTGCAGTTTGAAGCAACATTTGAAGAGTTGTGGGGTGAATTGCGTCCCTGGTTGGAAGATACGATTCTGGTGGCTCACAACGCGGCTTTTGATATGGGAGTATTGCGGGCTTCGTTGCGGCACTATGATTTGGCTATTCCTCATAGTGATTACGTTTGCAGCGTGTCCCTGTCGAGAAAAACATGGAAAGGTCTTCCTTCGTACAAGTTAAACAGCTTGTGCGATATGTTTGATATTCGGTTTCGTCACCATCGGGCAGGAGCCGATGCCGAGGCGTGTGCGAAGTTGGTGCTGAAAGCCGGAGAAGAAATGGTTACTCCTTCTTTGGAGGATTTGTTGGCTCTGTCCGGAGTGAAATTGAAGGCGTTATAACTATTTGGTCACTTGGGAACAAAATGTCTATTCCGCTATTGTCCTCGTAATGGGAAAGCAAATGATGTTTGGTGAATATCCTGAAAACAAAGAAGAGTGGCTGTTGTAGTTACAAAGCGACCTCACGTCGCCCTGTAACTTAAAAGTGAATAATTGAGAAAACAATGAGATGCTATGCATACTCATGAGCGTTTGTATTTTATTAGGTAAGAATGTATGCCTTAATGGATATCATTTGCACTGACTCATCACCTGGTAATATTCGTGCGAAAAAAGATAATGGTACCCTAACTTTTTCTGGCACCATTTGTCGAATTGGTTAGTCGCATTCTGTGTTCCAGTCCTTATCTGAATGTTTTCACAACAAAGATAGAAAGAATAAACTGATAAAATGGATTGTTTTTGTGAAAATTGATGTGTCTTCAATTAAATTAACGCCTTGTATTTCGAATTGAAATTTTTTTCGCCTATTTATTTTCAATTTAAAACAAAAACCGCTCCTCCTGGGAAGAGCGGTTGATGAGTTTGCGTTGAAATATTAGTTTAGATCATTTCAAATCCGGTGTATGGAACCAATGCTTTTGGTATGCGAATACCTTCGGGAGTTTGGTTGTTTTCGAGTAATGCAGCTACGATACGTGGGAGAGCCAAGGCGCTTCCGTTCAGTGTATGGCAGAGTTGTGTCTTCTTGTCGTCGCCTTTGTATCTGCATTTCAAACGATTGGCCTGATAGCTTTCGAAATTGGAAACGGAACTTACTTCTAACCAGCGTTTTTGAGCTGCCGAAAATACTTCGAAGTCAAATGTAAGTGCTGAGGTGAAACTCATGTCGCCACCGCAGAGTCGCAGGATACGCCAGGGAAGTTCCAGCTTGTCAACCAGCGTTTGAACGTAAGCAACCATTTCTTGCAATGATTCGTAGGAGTGCTCCGGTTTGTCGATGCGAACGATTTCCACTTTGTCGAACTGGTGCAGACGGTTCAATCCGCGAACATCCTTGCCATACGAACCGGCTTCGCGACGGAAACAGGCCGAATAAGCAGTGTTTTTGACGGGTAGTTCGCTTTCCTGTAAAATTACATCACGATATATATTGGTAACAGGAACTTCTGCTGTAGGGATCAGGTAAAGATCATCCAGATTGGCGTGATACATCTGTCCTTCTTTGTCAGGTAACTGGCCGGTTCCGTAGCCCGACGCCTGATTTACCACGTAAGGAGGTTGTATTTCCAGATAACCGGCTTCGCGGGCATTGTCGAGGAAGAAGTTGATTAAAGCGCGTTGCAAACGGGCGCCTTTGCCCTTGTAAACGGGGAAGCCGGCGCCTGTAATCTTAACGCCCAATTCAAAATCAATCAGGTCGTATTTTTTTGCCAATTCCCAGTGGGGTAGGGCGTCTTCGGGTAGTTCGGGTACAGTACCTCCCATTTTTTCCACAACGTTGTCTTCGGCGACGCGTCCTTCCGGTACCGATTCGTGAGGAAGATTCGGGATGGTTACCAATATGTCGATCAATTGTTTTTCAATAGCATCCAATTCGGCCGATTGGGCTTTGATAGCCTCTTTCAGTTCTGCAGTTTTAGCCTTAGCTTCGGATGCTTCTGCCTGTTTGCCTTGTTTGAAAAGTTCTCCGATGGCTTTCGAGAGAGCATTCATTTCGGCGGATTCGGCATCCAGCGATGCTTGCACACTACGGCGTTTTGCATCCAGTTCTACAACTTGCCCGATGATTTCGGCGCCATCAAAGTGTTTTTTTGCCAACCGGCGAATCACCTCTTCTTTGTTTTCGGTGATGAATTTTAGCGTTAACATGTTGTATGTTTATAATTTACAATTTACAATTGAAATATTTGGTCTGTGTTTCGCAGATGAAACAAAGGTACGATTTATCCGTTGTTTATTGAAATGGATTTCAATTAAAACGCAATCAAATGAAGTGATGTTGGCCTTTTGGAGCTTGTTTTTACGTTTTGTGTGTCGTATAACAAAAAAACCTCCCGCGTTCTATTGAACGGAGAGGTTTTATATTGTTTTGCAGTGTCTGAGCTTACGCTTCAGCAACCGGTTCTACAGATACAAAAGATTTGTTGTCTTTTTTCTTGCGGAAAACAACTTTGCCTGTAACCAAAGCAAACAGTGTGTGGTCTTTGCCTAAACCAACGTTTTCGCCGGGATTGTGAACAGTCCCACGTTGACGAACGATGATGTTGCCTGCCTTAGCAAACTGGCCGCCAAAGATTTTCACTCCAAGTCGTTTACTTTCCGATTCGCGACCGTTCTTGGAACTACCGACGCCTTTTTTATGTGCCATTATTGTTAAGTTTTAATGAGTTTATGCTACGATTTCTTTTACAAACAGTTCAGTGAAGTACTGACGGTGACCATTCATTTTCTGATAGTCGTTTCTTCTTTTCTTTTTGAAAACAAGAACTTTGTCGCCTTTAACGTGGCCTTTTACTTCGGCTACGATTTTAGCACCTTCAACAACGGGAGCACCAACGGTAACAGCACCGTCTTTGTCTACCAATAATACTTTTTCAAATTCGATCTGTGAGCCAGCTTCGGCTTCCTGCATGCGATGAACAAACAGTTTTTGTCCGGCTTCCACCTTGAACTGTTGTCCTAAAATTTCAACAATTGCGTACATGTAATAAATTGTTTTTCAATTACATCCGGGAGGTGAGATGCGGCATCTCTGCAACAGCGCTACTTCATTAAGACCCCTTCGGAAAATCAGGATGCAAAAGTAATCATTTTTTTCTTTCAAACCAAAGAGTTTGATAATTTTTTATCAGGACTTTCTTCTTTGATAATGAGGGGCAAACATCACCTGCTTTTGCTTTAATAAGTCGGGAAAAGTAGCTACCTTTGCAACTCCTTTGAAAACCCAAATTTATACTTGATTATGGCAGTAATAAAACCGTTTCGGGGCGTTCGTCCACCGAAAGAATTAGTGGAACAGGTAGCTTCGCGTCCCTACGACGTGTTGAATTCGGAAGAAGCCCGTGCCGAGGCAGGGGATAACCAAAAATCGCTTTATCATATCATCAAACCGGAGATCGACTTTCCTGTCGGTACTGACGAACACGACGAAAAAGTGTATGCCAAAGCCCTGGAAAACTTCAATAAATTCCAGAAAGAAGGATGGCTGGTTCAGGACGACAAAGATCGTTACTATGTGTATGCACAAACCATGAATGGCCGCACTCAGTACGGACTTTGCGTGGCTGCTGCCGTAGAAGATTACATGAAAGGCAATATCAAAAAGCACGAGCTGACTCGTCGCGACAAGGAAGAAGACCGCATGAAACACGTCCGCGTGAATAATGCCAACATCGAACCGGTATTTTTTGCCTATCCGCATCAGGCCGAATTGGATGCTATTGTCAGCGGCGTTACGAAAAACGCTCCCGAATATGATTTTGTGGCTCCCGACGGTTTTGGTCACCATTTTTGGGTGGTTAACGATGATGCTGTCATTAATCGCATTACCGAAATTTTTACGTCAATCCCTTCTATGTATATTGCTGACGGTCATCACCGTAGTGCTGCTGCTGCTTTGGTTGGCGACGAAAAGTGCAAACAAAACCCGAACCACAAGGGTGACGAAGAATATAACTACTTCCTTGCTGTTTGTTTTCCCGATAACCAACTCAATATTATCGATTATAACCGCGTGGTGAAAGATTTGAACGGGTTGACAGAAGAACAATTCTTGTCTGCTTTGGGCAAAGATTTCACAGTGGAAGAAAAAGGAGCTGATATTTACAAGCCGACAGCTTTGCACAATTTTGCGCTCTACCTTTCGGGTAAATGGTATTCGTTGACTGCCAAAACAGGCACTTTCAACGACAACGATCCTATTGGCGTACTGGACGTAACTATTTCGTCGAACCTGATTTTAGACGAAATTCTCGGCATCAAAGATCTTCGTTCTGATAAACGTATCGACTTCGTGGGCGGTATCCGTGGTCTGGGCGAACTGAAACGTCGCGTGGATAACGGTGAGATGAAAGTGGCTTTGGCTCTTTATCCCGTTTCAATGAAGCAATTGATCGATATTGCCGATAGCGGAAATATTATGCCTCCAAAGACAACCTGGTTTGAACCAAAATTGCGTTCAGGTTTGGTAATACATAAGCTGGATTAATTCCGGAACTTCTTTAAACGACAAAAGGCAGCCGAAAGACTGCCTTTTGTCGTTTAAACTTTGATAGACGTTATTTGCTCTCTGTAAATTCTACGCTGCCGGAGATGGCAATGTCGGTTCCGACGAAAGCAGCCGGAAATTTCGATCCGACGCCGTAATCCATACGGTTGAGTTTGCCTTTAAGCAAAAATCCGGATGTCTCTTTCTTATTCATCGGATTGGTGACGGTGCCTTTGTAATACGCATCCAGCACTATCGGTTTGGTTACTCCGTGCATGGTGAGATTGCCAGCCATTTGGTAATGGTTCCCTTTGATTTTTTTAATTGACGTGCTTTTGAATGTCATTGTCGGATAAGTGGCCACGTCGAAAAAGTCGGCTGTCTTCAGGTGATTGTTACGAGCTTCCACATCGGTGTTGATACTGGCAATCTGAACGGTTACCTCCACTTTTGCATCACTATGATCGGGTTTTGTTGCCGTAACTTTTACTTCAAACTGAGTGAAATTGCCGGTTACTTCCGAAATGGTCATGTGACTGACGGCAAAGGTTAAATGGGAGTGAGCCGGATCCGAAACCCATGTCTGTGCGGAACCTAATAAGGCAAACATGCCTAAAACTATTGATAAAGCAATCTTTTTCATAATCGTAATTTTTAGTTTTGTGTTACTTTCAGCTGAAACAACAATAATTTCTTTGATGCAAAATTACGATACTCAAAGCGGATGTGGTAATATCAACAGGAAAAAAAGTGGTACTTTTTGGTCGTATTCATAAAGGGTCACAAAAAAAGGATGCCGATTGGCATCCTTTTTTGTTTATCTTATTGCAATTTTGAACGTCTGTTCTCCAACTTTGACGATGTAATAGCCAATTGGGAGATTCAGATAAAAATCCTGTCGTGTTAACGTGACCTTAAACTCGGCGACTTTCACACCTACGAGGCTGAAAACCTTTAATGAGGTGTTGTAAGGGGCATTAAACACGGTCATTTTTTTCTCAGAAACCACAACTCCAATGCGTTGAGTTTGCTCCTGTGTGTCAGGATAAGTAGTGGTTTGTGCAGCTAAATAGCTGGCTGATAACAGGAAAAATGACAAGAATAGAATGGTAAAGCATTTCCTCATAAGCACCTGTATTTTGTACAAAAATAGTTGCTTTTTCGCGAATTGATGCTCTTTTACTCTAAAAAAGCTATGCAATAGCTGATAAAAGTTGTTTCGCGTTTTCTATGGCAGCCTGAGAGATAGAATTCCCGCTCAGCATTCCTGCAATTTCGGTGACTCTTTCTTCATTCGTTAGTTGTTTGATCGACGTTTCTGTGGAATCATTCTGGTTGCTTTTGAATACCTTATAATGCGATGATCCTTGCGCTGCAATCTGCGGTAAGTGAGTGATGGCGATCACCTGCATGTATGTTCCCAGGGTTTTCATTATGAGTGACATAGAGTTGGCTACTTCTCCGGAAATACCCATGTCTATTTCGTCGAAAATAATGGTAGGTAGTGATTTCGCGCTGGCGATCAGCGATTTGAGACTTATCATTACGCGTGAAATTTCACCTCCGGAAGCGGTTTGTGCAACGGGTTGCAGCTGACTGTTTTTGTTTGCCGAAAAACAAAACTGAATATCGTCGTTGCCGGTTACCGACCAATCGGAGCGGGGAGAGAGTCTTACCTCGAAACGGATTTCAGGCATTCCAAGCTGTTTTAGCTGAGAAATAAGATGCTTTTCAATCAGAGGAAACGCTGCCTTGCGCTTTTGAGTCAGCTTTGTGCCGGCTTCCAGCATCTCGTTGTTCAGTTTGGTAGATTCTTTTTCGAGCTGCTCAATTTTATCGTCGAGAGATTCTATTTGTTGCAGCTGCTCGTCAAATTTGTCCCGCAGTTCAATGAGTTCTTCTACCGAAGCAACCCGATGCTTTTGTTCCAACGTGTAGAGCAAATCCAGCCGTTGTTTGATTTGCTCCGCTTTTGCAGGATCCACATCAATGTTTTCCTGTGTCTTGTGTATTTCCGCGGCCAGGTCTTTCAGTTCTATGGTGCAGGAGTCGAGTCGTTGCAGCCATTCTGAACTTTGAGGGTAAAGTTTTTCTGCATGTCGTAAAGCCAACAATGCTTCTTTGAGCGGCGGCATGGCGGATCCATTTTCATCGTCAATCAGATATGCGGCTTTTGATAATTCGGTCTTGATCTCTTCTGCATGAGAAAGTAACTGTAATTCCTGTTCCTGTTGCTCTTGCTCTCCTTCTGTAAGTTGAGCCTCGTTCAGTTGGGTGGACTGAAATTGCAGGAAATCACTTTCTGCTTTTTGTTGCAGTGCAGATGCTTTTAGCGCTGAAAGTTCCTGTATGCAATGTTTGTAATCGTTATATTTCTTTTGGTATGTGATTGATTCCTGTTCGCTTTTCGCGATTGTATCTACAATCTGAAGTTGAAAACTGTCGTTTGATAGCAGTAAATTCTGATGCTGCGAGTGAATGTCTATCAGTTTGTCGCCCAGTTCTTTTAGTTGCTGAAGCCCAACCGGAGTGTCATTGATGAATGAGCGTGATTTGCCGTTGCCGGATATTTCGCGACGAATCAAACAATCATTGTCATAATCCAGATCGTTTTGGGTGAAAAATTCCTGCAGGTTGTAATCGCCTATTCTAAACGTCCCTTCAATGATGCACTTTGAGGCGCCGTTCTTTATGGTTTTAGAGTCGGCCCGTTGTCCAAGAATAAGTCCCAAAGCTCCCAGAATAATTGACTTTCCGGCTCCGGTTTCTCCGGTAATAACCGAAAAGCCGGGTTGGAATTGTATGTCAAGATTGGAAATCAGTACGTAGTTTTCTATGTGTAGAGAAGTTATCATTTTCTGATTTGAGCGTGTTTATTTTCCGTTCTGAATTTTCTCAAAGCGTTTTTGCATCGATGGCGCTACGTCCAACAGTAAGGCATAGACTTCACTCTTTTCCTTTGGTTGTCCATTGATGAAAATGTCGGCGATCTCATCAATTTTCGTGTCAAGAAACGATGTTATAGCAATGTTGTAAAGACGGTCGTTGTTCGCCTGACGCAGCACCATGAGGGAAGATGCTATTTTTGCCCGGCCATTATCTGCATTTTCGGGCATTATGTCCAGTCCCAGGCGGTGGTAGTCGTAGTAAAGTTCGCGAACGGGACGCAGTTTTTCGTCCAGAATTCCGTTGATTAATGCGTAGCGGTTGTGCTCGGATTCAAATGCTTTCCATCCAGCTTCTGATGAGCTTTGCATCGCATTGGCAATCTCTTCTGCCCGGTGGAAAAATGGAGAACCGCCTAAACGGGAAAATGAATCGGCATCATACCCTAAAATGATATAGCCGTAAAAATAGAGCATGGCAATCAAATTGTTGGATGATTGTCGTTCGTTTGTTTCAAGAGGTTGTGATTCAATATAGTTGAAATTGAAATTTTGATCCCTGAAATTGAATAATGAGGTGAAGTAGGTAGAATTGTATACCGGACGACGAGCCTGCACTTGTAATTCTCCGGTAAAGTTATCGCCACCCGAGTAGTTTTTTATGGTGATAACAAGCGAACATTCAATGCGTTCGTTGGAGGTGTAAGTCGCGTTACTCCATTTTCGGTTGTTCATCAATTCATTCAGCTCTTTCTCAAGTGTCGTGAAGATTTGCTTGTTTGTTCCCTGAATTAAGCTGGAATTTACCTGAACACGACAGCGTAACTCCTGTCCGTAAGTCAGGATGGTCATTGTCAAAGCTATTAAAGACAGAATAATTTTTTTCATGAAAATTGAAATTACTTGAAGTTTTAAGCTTGTTTTTTTATTTGCAACAGTTTGGATTGCGGTATCCTGATTTCGTGTTCAAGCGACACAAAATTACTCAAAAAAAAACCGAAAATAAATACCTTCGTTGAGTATCTGGCTATGAACATGTGTTTTTGCAATTTGAATATCCTGTTTTTGTGGTTAAATAGCTATCTTTGCACTATCCAATTTTTACGGATAACGAAACATTTAATTCAATTATTGCCTGAATTCTATACCTGAAATGTTTTGTTTCAAAATCAATCACCCATAAAACATTTTGTCGTGGATACCACTTTAGATATTGCGGCCATCCGGGCCGATTTTCCCATACTTTCCCGCACTGTTTACGACCGTCCGTTAGTCTATCTCGACAATGCGGCCACATCGCAAAAGCCACGTTGTGTGGTGGAGGCGATCGAGAAGGTTTATTACAACCAAAACGCGAATATTCACCGCGGAGTCCATTACCTGAGTCAGGTGGCAACTGAAGCGCATGAAGAGGCTCGTCAAACGGTGCAGGCTTTTATCAATGCTGCTGAGTCGCGCGAAATTATCTTTACCCGGGGAACTACCGAAGCAATTAACCTGATTGCTACCTCGTTCGGAGAGACTTTTTGCAACGAAGGCGACGAGATTCTGATTACCGGCATGGAACACCATGCTAATATCGTACCCTGGCAATTGCTGCGCGACCGTAAAGGTATTGTATTGAAGGTTGTGCCTTTCAATGAGCGTGGAGAGCTGGATATGGAGGCTTTCTCCAAATTGATTTCCCCTAAAACCAAATTAGTTTCCGTTGCCCATATTTCCAATGTGCTGGGGACGGTTAATCCGGTGGCGAAGATTATTGCCGAAGCGCATTCGCAAAATATTCCGGTGCTGGTGGATGGCGCTCAGGCGGTGTCGCATATGCCGGTCGATGTGCAGGCGCTGGATGCTGATTTTTATGTCTTTTCCGGGCACAAAATGTACGGGCCAAATGGCATCGGAGTGTTATACGGTAAAGAAAAATGGTTGGAACAACTGCCTCCTTACCACGGTGGTGGCGAAATGATTGCAACCGTTACCTATGAGAAAACTACTTATGCAGAACTGCCGTTTAAGTTTGAAGCCGGAACACCGGACTATGTCGGTTCGGTCGCGTTGGCTGAGGCAATCCGATATATGCAGAAATTTGGTCCGAAAGCTATCGGAGACTACGAACACCAACTGCTGCAATATGCCACCGAACAGTTGATGAAAATCGACGGGATGCGTATTTTTGGAACCGCAGCCGAGAAAGCAAGCGTAATATCTTTTTTGGTGCGCGATATTCACCATTTCGATATGGGAACCCTGCTCGATAAACTGGGAATTGCAGTGCGAACCGGGCATCATTGTGCCATGCCGTTGATGCACACGTTGGGCATTGAAGGAACGATCAGAGCTTCGTTCGCTTTTTATAATACAAAAGAAGAAATTGATGCGTTGGTAGCTGCTGTCGATCGGGTGCAAAAAATGTTTTAGCAATTTTATCAACCTTTTTTCTTTTCAGAAAGACAGTTGACCGACAGATGAAAATTGTAAATTGTAAATATTCAAATTGTAAATAAAGTAATGACAATAAACGAAGCACAGGAACAAGTAATAGAAGAGTTTAGCGAGTTTTCTGACTGGATGGATAAATATGCTTATCTGATTGATCTCGGGAACTCGCTTGACCCTCTTGATGAAAAAGCAAAAATACCGCAGAATTTAATTGAAGGTTGCCAGAGCCGCGTTTGGCTCGATGCTGAAGAACAAGGTGGAAAAATAGTATTTACGGCCGAAAGCGATGCTGTGATTGTGAAGGGGATTATCTCGCTGCTCATTAGAGTGATGTCGGGACATACTCCCGATGAGATTCTGGAGGCAAATCTCTATTTTATAGATCAGATCGGGTTGAAAGAGCATCTTTCTCCGACACGCGCCAATGGACTCCTGTCGATGGTAAAACAGATAAAATTGTATGCTTTAGCCTTTAAGGCAAAGTCTTGAATAAATTGTAAGATTATTCTTAAAAGGGCATGAATGAATCACTTCATTCATGCCCTTTTTTTTGTCGTTTTTTTACTTTGAAGCGTATTAAAAGGCTTGTTAATATGGATGATAAATAGTAACTTTGTTTGCTTTTTGAAAAAGAATGACGTGTTTCTAATATTATAATTTAGATATGACCGAAGAACAGAAATTGAACGGGAACAATGATTACGGAGCAAGTAGTATTCAGGTCCTTGAAGGGCTTGAAGCAGTTCGTAAACGCCCGGCCATGTATATTGGCGATATTGGAGTCAAAGGTTTGCACCACCTCGTGTATGAAGTTGTAGACAACTCAATCGACGAAGCGCTTGCAGGCTATTGTGATGCCATTAGTGTCGTTATCAATGAAGGCAACTCCATATCAGTCAGAGATAACGGACGTGGTATCCCTGTCGATATGCACGAAAAAGAAGGAAAATCGGCACTGGAAGTCGTAATGACGGTGCTGCACGCCGGAGGTAAATTCGATAAAGGAAGTTACAAGGTGTCAGGTGGTCTTCACGGGGTGGGCGTATCCTGTGTGAACGCGCTGTCTTCTCTTTTGCATGTTGAGGTATACCGCGAAGGTAAAGTTTACATGCAGGAATACCAAAGAGGGACTCCTCAATTTGCGGTAAAAGAAATAGGAACCACAACGGAAAACGGAACGTTGGTAAAATTTCATCCCGATGAAGATATATTTACCGACATCGTTTACAAGTATGACATTCTGGCTGCCCGTATGCGTGAATTGGCTTATTTGAACGCGGGAATTACAATTTCGCTGACGGATATGCGAACCCTGAACGAAGATGGAACGCCTAAAAAAGAAGTTTTTCATTCGGAACGCGGGCTGGAAGAATTTGCCGAATTTGTTGACTCTTCACGCGAACCTCTGATTGACAAGGTAATTCATATTTCTACAGAGAAATTCGGTACTCCGGTAGAAATCGCTTTGACTTACAATACTTCGTATAACGAAAATGTTTACTCGTATGTTAACAATATCCACACCATTGAAGGCGGTACTCACGTAGCCGGTTTCCGTCGTGGATTGACACGTACGTTGAAAAAATATGCTGAAGACAGCAAAATGCTGGAAAAGGTAAAGCTTGAAATCAGCGGAGACGACTTTCGAGAAGGTCTTACTGCTATCATTTCGGTGAAGGTGCAGGAACCTCAGTTTGAAGGACAGACTAAAACCAAACTCGGGAACAACGAAACAATGGGTGTTGTTGATCAGGCTGTGGGTGAAGCTTTGGGTAATTACCTGGAAGAAAATCCGAAACAGGCCAAGATGATCGTTGAGAAGGTGATTCTGGCTGCTACCGCCCGTAACGCTGCCCGCAAGGCTCGTGAAATGGTACAGCGTAAGTCACCGCTTTCCGGTGGTGGATTGCCTGGCAAACTGGCTGACTGTTCTGAAAAACATCCTGAAGTTTGCGAAATATTCCTTGTGGAGGGTGACTCTGCAGGTGGATCGGCCAAACAAGGCCGTAATCGTACCACACAGGCTATTCTGCCACTTCGTGGTAAGATTCTGAACGTGGAGAAAGCAATGCCGCATAAAGTGCTTGAAAGCGAAGAAATTCGTAATATTTACACAGCTTTGGGCGTTACCATCGGTACTGAAGACGACAGCAAGCAATTGAACGTTTCCAAGCTTCGTTACCACAAGATTATTGTGATGACCGATGCCGACGTCGATGGTAGCCACATCGACACACTGATTATGACTTTTTTCTTCCGTCACATGAAAGAACTGATCGAAGGCGGTCACCTTTATATTGCTACTCCGCCGCTTTATCTTTGCAAAAAAGGGAAAGCGGAAGAGTATTGCTGGAACGAACAACAGCGTGTTGCTTTTATCGAAAGATTTGCTGATGGGAATGAAAACTCGGTGCATGTGCAGCGTTACAAAGGTTTGGGAGAAATGAACCCTGAACAGTTGTGGGATACCACCATGAATCCTGAAAACCGTACTTTACGCCAGGTTACTATTGAAAACGCTGCTGATGCCGATCATATCTTCTCCATGCTGATGGGTGACGATGTTGGTCCTCGCCGTCAGTTTATCGAAGAAAATGCCACTTACGCTACAATTGACGCGTAAGAAGAACAGATAGAAAAAGAATGAAGGCTGTCATCATTGCGATTGACAGCCTTCATTCTTTTTATTCGATAGTGAAACCTACGCTTTGTAAGTCTGTCCAGAAGCCCGGGTAAGATTTGGAAACTACTTCCGGATGTTCTATTTTGATAGGATGAATTAACGCTGCCGGGGCAAAAGCCATGGCCATGCGGTGATCTTCGTAGGTGCAGATGGCCTGTCCGTAGTCGGGGTCAATGCGTTGCCCGTTCCATGCCAACATGCCTTCTTCCGGTTCTTCGAGTATATAACCCAACTTGATCATCTCGTTTTTTAAGGCGGCAATGCGGTCAGTTTCCTTGATCTTCAGCGTTTGCAATCCGGGAAAAGAGAATGGAATATTAAGCAAGCAGCAGCAAACTACAACAGTTTGAGCAAGATCCGGTTGGTTGATAAAGTCGTAATTGAACACAGAAACAGGTTTGCTTGAATTCGTTATGATAACACCTTCAGGCGTAAATTCGCTTTTTATTCCCAACGATTCGAAAATCTTCGCCACCTGAGAATCGCCTTGCGTGCTTTCTTGTTTTAAACCGTATAACTTAAAGCAACTGTTTCCTGAAAGAGCCACGATAGCATACCAGTAGGAAGCTGCCGACCAGTCTGATTCAACGTGAAATGCTATCGGGCGGTATTCCTGATGAGGAATTGTTATCGTTTGGCCTTCCCATTTCGCAGATACGCCAAATTCTTCCATCATGTGAAGAGTCATCCGGATATAAGGAATGGAGATTATTTTACCTTCCAGGGTTATTTCCAATCCGTTCTTCATTGTCGGGGCAATCATCAGTAAAGCTGAGATGTACTGACTGCTGATATTTCCTGCGAGTTTAATTATGCCTCCTTGTAATGCTTTCCCTGAAATGCGGAGTGGGGGGTAACCTGCTTTTTCTGCGTATTCGATGTTGGCACCAAGGTGGTTTAGGGCATCAACTAAAACGCCGATCGGTCGGTTTCTCATGCGCTCGCTGCCTGTTAACATCCAGTTTCCTCGCAGATTTGACAGGTAGGCCGTAAGGAATCGCATAGAAGTTCCGGCAGCTCCGATATCGAAAGTCGTTTTGTCTAGTTTGAGAGTTTTCAACATTACTTTCGTGTCGTCGCAGTCTGCCAGATGGCTTATCTCTTTTGTGCTTTTACTAAGCATTGAGAGGATCAGGGCTCTGTTGCTGATGCTTTTTGAAGCCGGCAGGTCTATTGATCCTGTAATAGGTTGTGTTGTCGGTGGAAAAAGTTGAATCATGTGGTGCAAAACAAAAAACTGCTCCCGGAAGAACAGTTTTTATTATAAATATATGGAGTATAAATTACATGGCAGATAAACCGAATCCTAACTTGTTTTTCCGTCCTACCCAAGCTTCTTTGATAAAATTACCGTTGGCATCTTTCCCTCCAATCATAAATATTCGGTTATACTTATCGACTATAACGGATGTTTTAGTTCTGGGTTTGTAATTAAGGACTTTAGGGAAGTTGACCAGTGTATCACGTCTTGTCCAGATGTATCCCTCGGTTTTTGAGCAAAGCAATGTGTCTTTTGCGATAGCGCCCGAAGTATTGGTACCTCCCCAGAGCATTAAACGATCATCATACCAGATCAACGATGAATTCTTGCTGGCAGGGAACGAGTCAGCTTTGATCTCGGTTGAGAAGTCCATCCATTGTCCGGTACCGGCCATGTAAGTATAAACAGAGTTGACTGTCGTTCCTGCTAGATCTTTACCTCCTATTAGCATTAGTTTTGGACTTCCGGTCTGAGGTTTGAATGTGGTTACTGCAAAATCAGAAACCGGAAAACCGTTAAACTTATTGCCGTTGTTATAGTTCTTTTCGATGTTGTCTATTGAATATTGTTCGGTCCAGTTTTGTCCGTCGCTTGAGGTGGAAACATAATACTTATTGCTGGTATCGTACATAACTGCAAACAGTTTGTTGTCATAACCGGCGATCAGTGATTTTAACTGGTTAGCCGATGCAATCGTAATTTTGTTCCAAGTTGTGCCGTTCGAACTTGAATAGATGGTTTGTCCGTCCGCAATTACGTACATAACATTATTGAGCACAATCATGTTTTGCAATGAAACAGAAGCCGGCAAAGATGAAATGGTCGATCCGCCGTTCCAGTTTTTGGCATCGGTAGTCGTGTACAGACTGATGTCAGAACCATTATTTAAGAATAACATTACCAGATCATTGCAGTAAACTGCTTTTTGGGCTGTTTCTGAAGATCCATAAGAAGGATATGTCCGTTTTTGCCATGCGATGGAGTCTGGTTCTACTTTGTGAACGCGAACCTGAACATCGTATGAAAGGAAAGTTGTTCCATTTGCTGCGTAGTTTTTCAATGTGTGCTTCCATCTGAAGTCAATAGAGTCACCCGAAGTATAGGTGGTGTCATTGAAAAACATTGCGGCAGACGAGTAGGTGGAGATGACCGGTATCGCTTTGTATTGTTTGTAGAGTTTTGTCTTGAAAGGTAATGAGTCTGCGTTATATATGAGGAAGTTCGTTTGATCAACAGTAAAAGTGCGTTTCGCAAAAGCAGGTACGCTGTCACTCTTTATTGAAAAGGAATAAACGCGGGCATCGTCGGAGTAATTTGTGACGCTGTTACTGAGGCAAGAGTTAAACACGAGCAATCCTAAGGTGAACAAAGAAATAACCAAATATTTAAGCTGTTTCATGAAGAAAATTGGTTTTTGAAATAAATATTTTAACCTTTTGCCGGCACTTGCTTCTTTTACTTTTGCTTCGTTTTTATCCTTTTTAATCAGATGTTAAAGTCTGCGGGCTGATATTCAGGCAAATAAAAGTATTAAAGGCTATTCTTATCTGATAGTTTTTATATTAGTGCAAATGTAGTAACAAATTTTGATATTGTAGGATAATAAGACAGATTCAGGCTTTTTTAACCGCTTTTGAAGCTTGTTTAGGATAGGCTCCCGAATAAAAAAAGGCTGCCGTTTGGCAACCTTTTTTTATTATGTGTAGAGGACTAATTAGAAAAATTTAATCCTGTTGTCTTTTATGTCAGCTTTGTCTTTCAGAACTTGTAATGTCATGTAAGGAAGCATATAAGCATAACGCGAATTCAGCATGTCTATTTGAGCTTTGGCATTAAATTTATCGTTTCTTTTTTGTTCACTTACAACACTGAAAACAAATACACCGGCTTTCCCTTTAACAGGAGAAGAAAGCTGATTTGCTTTAGAAGCGGAAGCAGCACCGATAACGGCAGGTTCCATTCCAAGAGATCCGGCTTGTGCACTGAAGAAGTTCAGGTTCGAAGCAGTGTCTGTTTTTTGTTTCAAAGCAGCAGCCAGAGCTTGAACAGTTTTAGCTGAAGCCATAGCTGAGTTCATGTTTTTGGTGATCACTTCCGCTTTCTTATCGTTGATGAGTTCTGCTTTCAATTCAGCAGAAACATCTTTCAGGTCGCGGTATCCTTTCGGATGAGAAGCAATCAGGTTGGCTACAACAAGAACATCGTTGCGTTCGCCGCATTCAAATACATCTGAAGTAGCGCCGGCTTTCGCATCGTTTGCCCAACGGAAAACGGTACGGGTATTCTTAACGTTACCCAGACGGGGAGTGTTGGGGTCTAATCCGTTCATCGGGCGAACAGTGATGCCTTTTGATTTGGCAGCCTGATCGAATTTCTCGCTGCTGGTTGCTGCTGCGGCAAATTCTTTAGCCTGATTGTAAACAGCTTCTCTTGTCTGGTCGCTTGGAATTGCTTTAAGCGCTAATAAAGCCAGTTTTACTTTGCTGATACTTTGTGTCTTTTCTTCAACCTGAATAATCTGGATAGAAGATGTTTGTTTGTCAAGAATAACTTCGTTTACACCACCTCTGAAAAGTTTTGTAACGAGATCTTGTTTGAATCCGTTTTGTAAAAGATTCATCTGACGTACCCAGCCGATTTCACCACCGTTTGCTGCGGTTTGTTGCAGTTTGGAGAATTTCTGAGCTAAGTCGGCAAATTTAGCGCCGCCTTTGATTGCAGCAACAAGGCTGTCGGCCATCTTGCTTTCGCTGTCAGCAAGAACAATGTGACGGATTTTTACAGAGTCCGGTTCGCTGATGCCACCTTCAACAATTTTAGCCATGTAGTAGGTGTCTCCTTCAACTTTAGGACCAACAACATCACCTGTTTTACCACCGAATGCAAAATCCTGAAGGAATGGAGGAACTTCTTTCTTTGTAAGAGCAATGTCAATATATTTTTCTTCGGAGTTGGAGTTTACAAATCCTTTGATGTCTGTTGTGGTGTTAAATCCGTTTTGCAGGCTATTGATTTTCTTTTCAACTTCTGCGTAGTCAGCTTTTGAAGGTTTTACCTCGAACTGAGCGTACTTTAGATCGAAATTAGCTTCTTGTTTGTAACGGGCTTTGCGTTTGTTGTAAAGGTCGCTGATTTCGCTTTCAGACACCTTTACAGCTCCGTCGGGAACAGTAAAATAAGGTTGCATTGTATAAACCATATTTACTGATGTCTGGCTGCGTTCAAATGCGAATTTAGCATCGAGCGAGTTGGCTGTAATGGTTTTTGAAAGTAACGCGTTGTACTTTTGTTGTAAAGTATTTTGTCTTACCATGTTTTCGAGGAATGACCAATATTGTTGGTATTCTTTCACCTCGTCTGCATGTTGTTTGTCTTTGCTTTTTGAAGCCTTATCCAGAGAAGCCAGAAAGCCAAGAAGAGCTTCTTTGCTGAAAGTGCCAGTTTTAGGATCGGTAAAAGTACGACGGCTGTAAACGATGGGACTGATATGGTTACCAATGGTTAAGTCTTTTAATTCATCTTTAGAAACCGCAATGCCCACTTTTTCGGTTTGTTCGCCCAAAAGGATTTCAGTCACTTTGTTGTCCCAAACCTGTTGACGAATCTGCTCGCTCATTTCGTCGTTATTTTGTTGTCCGGTTTCAATTTTGTAAACTGTTGAAAGTTGGTCTACCGCATTCATGAAGTCGGCATACTTTACAGTTTCTCCGTCAATAACCCCGACTTTTTGCTTTTGTTCGCCGAAAAAGGTCTTGCTTGAATTCAGAAAGTCGCCGATAATGAAAGCAAACATTGCTAAACCCACCACGATCAACAGGAATACTCCTTTGCTTCTAATTTTCTCTAATGTTGCCATTGATTTGTTTCAGTTAAAAATATGATTCTGTTTTGATTATGATTTTAAGGTCGATAATTGTTTTATATTCAGTAGTAATGCGGAAATGAGCTTGCCGGCACTGCTCTTTTCTAAAACTTTAAAATCAGGGCACGAATATACAAAAAAAAGTCCATCTCAAAGAATAAATGTCAAAAACTGTATTATTCTGAAACAGAAACTTCGATGCCGAGAGCCTTTACTCTTTCTGCAATTTGGGAGAGTTGCTTGTGTGATGCTTTTTTAAGCGCCTGAACAGGGGTGTCTCTTGCCAATGTGTAGATCATAACCTGTTTTGGTCTGATTTCTTTCACGGCATTCAGCCACGCACTTAGCTCCTCTTCTGTGGTGTTGTCGAGCTGTTGTCCTTCGATTTCTCCCTGCAAAAAGAGCGTTTGTATGATAAGGTTGCCATTGAAGCGTTTTAGATGTTCAATAAGCCATTCGCCCGAAAAAGTGGCAGCTCCGGGCTGGTTGAGCAGACGGATTGTTTTGTCGAACACCGAATCCATTTTCAGGATATTGTTATCCACTTTGGACAAAGCGTCAAATACAGACGGCTTGTGTATCAGTGTGCTGTTGGATAGGACGCTGATCTTTGCCTCGGGAAAAAACTCGTTACGAAGGGCAATGGAGTCGTCGACAATCCCGGCAAAGTCGGTGTGCATCGTGGGCTCTCCGTTTCCGGCAAAGGTGATGACATCCAGTTTTTTGCCGTCTACCTTCATTTCTGATAAAGCAATGCGTAGAGCGTCTTTTACTTCTTGGCGGGTGGGGATGTGAGCTTCCTGCGGTTTGAAATTAAATCCGCATTCGCAATAAATGCAGTTGAACGTGCAGATTTTGGCATTGACCGGTAAAAGGTTGATGCCTAGCGATGTACCCAAACGGCGACTTTTTACCGGTCCAAAGACGATTTTATCGAATAAAAATGTAGACATAGTCGGTTGATAATTAATAATCAAAAATGAATAATGAGAATTTGCAGAGACCAGAGGTTGCTGCAAATTCTCATTTTGCGATATAGTTTTATTAATTATTAATTCTTAATTCTTCATTATTAATTAATTACAGTTTCCAGTTGGCAATACGTTCCATGGCTTCTTCTGTCTGAGTCGGACTGCCGAACGCAGTGAGACGGAAGTAGCCTTCGCCGTGAGGGCCGAATCCAACGCCAGGAGTGCCGACTACATTCATTTCACTCAACAGGCGGTCAAAGAACTGCCAGGATGAGATGCCATCGGGAGTTTTTAGCCAGATGTACGGAGCATTGACACCGCCGAATGCGCTCAGACCTTTGGCTTCAACTCCTTTACGGATGATGCCTGCGTTGTTCATATAGGTGGCGATGGTTTCCTTGATCTGTTCTTGTCCTTCGGTAGAGTAAATAGCTTCGGCTGCACGTTGTACGATGTAGGCGGTGCCGTTGAATTTGGTTGTTTGGCGACGATTCCAGAGGCGGTTGAGTGGTACACGTCCGTGTTCGGCAGAATTAACCAGAACCGTTTTGGGAACGACGGTATACCCGCAACGCAATCCGGTGAAACCTGCTGTTTTCGAGAAACTGCGGAATTCTACAGCCACCTCGCGGGCTCCTTCAATTTCGTAGATGGAGTGGGGAACATCCGCTTCGCTGATGAAAGCTTCATAGGCTGCGTCGAACAGAATCAGTACGTCGTTGGCGCGTGCGTAGTCGACCCATTGTTTCAATTCGTTTTTCTTCAGGGTTGTCCCGGTCGGGTTGTTCGGGTAGCAGAGATAGATTACATCGGGACGAGTCGCTGGAAGTTCAGGAATGAAGTTATTTTCCTTTGTGCAGGGTAAATAAATAATTTTCTCCCATTTTCCATCGGCTGTCGGTTTGCCGGCACGGCCTGCCATAGCATTGGTGTCCACGTAAACGGGATAAACAGGGTCCGTAACGGCAATCACGTTGTTCGAGCCGAGAATGTCGCCGAAGTTGCCGGTGTCGCTTTTGGCTCCGTCGCTCACGAATACTTCGTCGGGAGCAATGTTGATGCCGCGGGCGGTATAGTCTTTAGCGACAATCGTTTCGCGCAGGAAAGCGTAACCTTGTTCGGGGCCGTAGCCGCGGAAGGTACTGGCATCGCCCATTTCGTCTACAGCAGCATGAAGCGCTTTGATAACGGCCGGAGCCAGCGGACGGGTTACGTCGCCGATACCCAGGCGGATGATGTTTGCCGATGGATTTTCTTCCTTGTATGTATTTACTTTACGTGCAATCTCCGAAAAAAGATAGGTTTCGGGGATATTCAAAAAATTGTCGTTTACAAAAGCCATATTGCTAGTTTTGGGATTTGAGAATTTGAAGATTTGAGAATAAAATCTGCACTGGCTGTGCTGATTCTAAATCGTCAATCGTAAATTAATAAATTGTAAATATCAAAGCAGGTATTCTCCTTCGAAAACGGTCACGGCTGGTCCGGTCATGTAGACGTGGTTGTCGACTTCCGACCATTCTATCTCAAGGTTACCGCCAAGTAGTTCCAGCGTTACCTTGCGTTCAGTCTTGTCGTTCAATACAGCTGCTACGGCTGTTGCGCAAGCTCCCGTTCCGCAGGCAAGTGTTTCGCCGGCACCACGTTCCCATACCCGCATTTTGATGTGAGAGGGAGAGATGATCTGTGCGAATTCGGTGTTGGTGCGGCGTGGAAAGAGCGGGTGGTGTTCCACTTTTGGGCCACTTTTTTGTATATCAAGTTCTTCGAGCGAATCCATAAAAATCACGGCGTGGGGATTTCCCATAGAAACGGCAGTGATGTTTACCTTGCGGCTTTCAAGAGCGATGGGGTAGTTGATCACACTGGTTTCGTCGAGGTTGATGGGGATTTGCTTGGGTGTAAGAATAGGCTCACCCATATCGACCCGAACGGAGTTGACTTTGCCATCTTCGAGATTCAATGTGAGGTGTTTTACTCCGGCAAGAGTTTCGAGCGTAAGCTCCGTTTTGTCGGTTAACCCTTTGTCATAGACAAATTTGCCGATGCAACGGGTGGCGTTGCCGCACATTTCTGATTCAGAGCCGTCGGAGTTGAACATGCGCATGCGGAAGTCGCACGTTTCGGAAGGCAAAATGAGAACCAGACCGTCGGAACCAATGCCGAAGTGGCGGTCACTGATGGCTATCGCTAATTTAGCCGGATCTTCGATTTTTTCAACAAACCCGTTTACATAAACGTAGTCGTTTCCGGCGCCTTGCATTTTTGTGAACTTCATATCTTTTTAGTTTAGATTAAAGAACTGAGAGCAAAGAATAAAGAAAAGGCTTGTTGCCGATTCAAAAAAAAATGTAGGGCAATGCAAAGAGGTTTCTGTCTGTTGCTATTGTGGTTTATGCTTTGTTCTCTTTGCTTTTCTTCGATACCTGTTTGCCCGGGCGCAGGTCATTTTTTTCATAATAGTTAATAAACGCCTGGTTTACAATCCTGTTCCCTCCTGGTGTTGGGTAGTTCCCGGAGAAATACCAATCACCGTTATGTTTTGGGCAAGCTACATGGAGGTTTTCGATGGTTTGGTAAATGATTTCCACTTCAACCGGGCAGTTGTCAGGGGTTACCATCTCTCCAATTTTTTTCGCTATTTCGGTATCGGAGAAAGGAGCGTAAATTTCTTTTACGTGGTTTACAATCCATTCTTTGGGCTGGTTTTCCTGCTCCTTGCTCTTTTTATAGACTTCGTGAATCACATTTTCCATTCCACGCTCTTTCAGTAGTTCGATGGCGGCATTGAAGGCGATGAATTCGCTCATGCGCGACATGTCGATACCGTAACAATCCGGGTAGCGGATTTGAGGCGAAGAAGAGACGATCACGATCTTTCTCGGTTTGAGACGACTCAAAATCTTGATAATACTCTGTTTGAGTGTTGTGCCTCGCACGATACTGTCGTCAATCACTACAATATAATCTTCGTTTTCTTTGATAGTGCCGTAAGTGATGTCGTAAACGTGAGCGGCAAGGTCATTTCTGTTTTTATCTTCGGTGATAAAAGTTCTCAGCTTGATGTCCTTGATGGTCAGCTTTTCTGTACGTATCTTTTTTTGAAGAATTTTTTCCACCTCAGCTTCTGACAAAGTTCTCTTTTTGTTGAGAATAGCTGCCGTTTTTTGTTGGTTCAGATAGTTTTCAAACCCTTCCATCATTCCATAGTAAGCCACTTCGGCTGTGTTCGGAATGAACGAAAGTACCGTGTGATCGACATCTTGATCGATAGATTCGAGAATCTGAGGAGTCAGCAATCGTCCCAGAGTTTTGCGTTCGCGATAAATGTCGCGGTCGCTGCCTCGTGAGAAATAGATGCGTTCGAATGAGCATGGAGCCGGATTCTCCGACTTATGTATCTGGCTTATTTTGAATGAGCCGTCTTGCTTGATGAAAAGGCCAGCACCAGGGTTCAGTTCGTGAATTTCTTCTGTTGCGATATTGAGCACGGTTTGCATGGCCGGGCGTTCGGAGGTGACCACCACGATTTCGTCGTTGGCAAAATAGAATGCCGGACGAATGCCCCACTTGTCGCGAAAAACAAAGGCGTCGCCGCTACCGGTAAGCCCGCAAATCACAAAGCCGCCGTCCCACATGGCAGTAGCCCGTTTGATGATGCGTTCCAAATCGAGGTGTTGTTCTATAGCCTGATTCAACTCTTTCCCGGTCATGCCTTCGAGAGCAAATTTGGTGTAGAGATGTTCCACTTCGGAATCGAGCATGCCACCGAGTTGTTCCAGTATGATGAACGTGTCAGCATTGTGGCGGGGGTGTTGCCCTTCGGCTACGATATGATCGAAAATCTCGTCGACATTGGCAAGGTTGAAGTTGCCTGCCAGACAGAGATTTTTGCTTTTCCAGTTATTGCGGCGGAGAAACGGGTGTGCGTACGAAATACCTGAACGGCCAATGGTGCTGTAACGTAGGTGGCCGATGTAGAGTTCACCGACAAACGGAGCATTGGTACATCTTTCGTTGTCCGGCATTTTTTCGTAAGCCTCTATCTGGCGGCCTACGCTGTTGAATACGTCGGTGATGGCGCCGTTGCCTAAAGCTCTTTCACGAAATATATATTCTTCTCCGGCTGTTGCATTCAAATTGACACACGCAATGCCAGCGCCTTCCTGACCCCGGTTGTGCTGTTTCTCCATCAAAAGGTAGAGATTGTTCAGCCCGAAACGGGTGGTTCCATACTTGGCTTTGTAGTATTCGATGGGTTTAAGTAACCGCATCAGTACAATGCCGCATTCGTGTTTTATCGGATCGCTCATTGATTAGTAGGGATTTACGAATTTAACGTAGGTTTATCCTTCAAAATGCAAAGATAACGAATTTTTGCCGAAACCTCCCCTTTTGACAAGGGTAAACTTGTTGTGAAGGATGTATTTTGACGGGTTTTATTGGCCTTTTAATTGCGTTTGTTCATAAAAACGGCTTTTGAGATTGCAGATGTAACCTTCAAAGTTTACGGATGCCAGTAGGATTTGAAGGTCTTTTGTTTGGTTACCACAATTAATGGCGTAAATTTGCTGAAGCATTAGTTCATCAACCCCTTTTGATACAAATAGAATAACAATGAGTCATTGTCTGGATATTTTCCGTTATTGCCCGGTGTGCGGGTCGGAGCATTTCAACGTGAATAACGTGAAATCGAAGAAGTGTGCCGATTGCGGGTTTGTCTATTATCTCAATCCGTCGGCCGCTACTGCTGCATTTATTGAAAATGAACAGGGAGAATTGTTGGTGTGCCGTCGTGGTAAAGAGCCGGCCAGGGGAACACTTGATCTGCCGGGTGGCTTCACCGATATGGAGGAGACCTGTGCCGAGACCATTGCCCGGGAAATAAAGGAAGAACTCAATCTGTCCGTGGATCATTCGGAGATTCTCTTCTCTCTGCCCAACTGGTATTGCTATTCCGGAATGAATATCCCTACGCTCGATTTCTTCTTTCGCTGCCAGGTGAGCGATTTTTCCGGTTTGGAAGCTGCCGACGATGTGGCGGAGGCTTTTTTTGTGAAACCCGAAGAACTCGACCCTGCACAGTTCGGCCTGACTTCAATCCGAAAAGCGGTGGCGATGTATAAGTTGAAAAAGGAAAGTGGGAAGTGATAAATATGGATACATTCTTAATTATTGCCGGAATTTTGTTGTTGATCGGGGGCGTGGCTGGAAGTATTTTGCCTTTTTTACCAGGGCCTCCGTTGGCTTATATCAGCCTTATTTTATTGCAACTGACCGGTCGCCATCCCTTTTCAACTGCCTTTTTGGTGGCATGGGCGATTGTGGTCGTTTTGGTAGCATTACTCGACTACCTGATCCCGATATGGGGGACGAAAAAACTCGGAGGAACGAAAGGTGGTATGCGCGGCGCTACTATCGGGTTGATAATAGGGTTGTTTGTGCCTCCGTGGGGATTTGTGATTGGTCCTTTTGTGGGTGCTTTCGTGGGCGAAATCATCAACAGGCAGGATTCTCATACTGCTTTGCGTTCGGCATTCGGTTCTTTTATCGGGTTTCTTGCCGGTACGGTTGTTAAGGTCGTGTTGTGTCTCCTGATGGCATTCTATTTTATTAAAGAGTTGATTTTTTGAAGTGTAACTCTTTTTGAAAATTTGGGTTTTTCATCCAATTAGAGCGGGGTCGTTGAATTGACGAGAAAAATATTACCAGGATTTATTCATCTAAAATAAAATTGAAGCAATGGAATTACAAGTTCAAAACAGAGAAGAGATTGCGGCAATGATTATTGCCTGGAAAAAGCGGCTCTCGACCAATGGGGCAACGGGAATCCTGACGGTTTTCTGGATATTTCAGCTCCGGATGTGGTTTATTTTGATCCTTTCGTGGAAAAACGGTTGGACGGAATTGACCAGTTAAGGGCTTTGTATGACAGCATCAGAGGGCAAGTGCATACTGACCGGTACGAGTTACTGAATCCTCATGTGCAGGCTACTGATGCGATGGCTGTGCTTACGTTCAACTATGAAGGATATGTAAATGAAACGGTTTACAAGTGGAACTGTACCGAAGTGTATCGTCTGGAGGAGGATGGCGAGTGGAGAATTGTTCAAACCCATTGGTCGCTGGTGAAACCGCATTGAAATAAAAATACAGATCAATTAACTGTATGTCAATATTAAAATAGAATTATGGATTGGAAGATAAACTTGGAGACTTGAAAAATATTT
>CAXXPB010000015.1:0-17276 GCA_963678825.2 uncultured Microbacter sp.
CGTTTTTACGATATTCGTTATTCTCCTTTAGTCGGGCTCTTATTGTCGGCTGACATGGACTGCGCCTATGTGGAAGAAGAAAAAGCAGTTGAAACCGGCAAACCAGACAAACCGCAAAAGCCACCGAAACCACCCAAGATCAAGCGCAACAACGTTTTCAACAAAATCGGAGGCAAAGTTGCCAATAGCATAATAAACCTATTCAGCGAAGAAGAGGAAT
Organism: uncultured Microbacter sp.; assembly: GCA_963678825.2. Lineage (GTDB taxonomy): Bacteria > Bacteroidota > Bacteroidia > Bacteroidales > Paludibacteraceae > Microbacter. The sequence goes on from CAXXPB010000015.1 coordinate 221, forward strand.
CTTCGAACGAAAACAAGAATTAGTTCTAACGAATTGAAAATCATAACTCAAGAATACTATGGGACAGGACAACGACTTAATTGATTTCATCCTTCCGATGGAAACCACTTCTATCATTAAAGTAATCGGCGTAGGAGGCGGCGGAGGCAACGCGGTAAACCACATGTTTCACCGTGGCATCACCGACGTAACCTTCATTGTATGCAACACCGACAACCAGGCTCTTCAAAAGTCGCCCGTACCCATCAAGATACAGCTTGGTGCGGAAATTACCGAAGGATTAGGCGCCGGTGGACGTCCCGAACGCGCTAAGGATGCCGCTATGGAATCGTTAGCCGATATTGAAAAAGTGCTTAGTTCCAACACCAAAATGGTTTTTATCACTGCCGGAATGGGTGGTGGAACAGGAACTGGAGCTGCTCCCGTTGTTGCTAAGGTTGCTAAAGACATGGGCATTCTGACGGTAGGTATCGTAACTATCCCGTTTGCATTCGAAGGCAAGAAGAAAATCGCTCAGGCTTTGGACGGCGTGGACGAAATGGCAAAATACGTTGATGCACTGCTTGTAATCAATAACGAAAAACTCCGGTTGATCTATCCCGATCTTGAACTTTCAAATGCGTTTGCTCAAGCCGATGATGTTTTGACCAATGCAGCAAAAGGAATTGCTGAAATCATCACCGTTCCCGGATATATCAACGTTGACTTTGCTGACGTGTATACCATTATGAAAGAAGGAGGCGTGGCCATTATGAACACTGGTTTTGCCGAGGGCGAAAATCGTGTAAGCCGGGCTATCGAAGACGCTTTACACTCTCCACTGCTCAACAACAGCGATATACGTGGCGCAAAGAAAATATTGCTGAATGTTTACTGTTCCAACTCGAACCAAATCAAGATGGAAGAAGTTGCCGAGATCAACCGCTTCATGGAATCTACCGGTTCGGATATGGAAGTGATCTGGGGTGCAAGTTTCGAGGACGACTTGGAAGACAAGGTGAAAATTACAATTATAGCTACCGGCTTCGGCATCGATCAGATTCCCGATATGATCGGAGACAAGAATATCGAAGAACTTCATTTTGCAAAGAAATCGAAAGAGCCGGAACTGGAAATAGTTCGTCCTGTGATAGCAAAGGCACCCGTTGTGGAAGCGCCCAAACCGTCGCCCACACCTGCGCCAGCAGCAGTTCCAGCCCCGACTCCTCAGGCAGAACCGCAGTCCAACTTTAAGCAAATGGACAGATTCTACGGCAATACAGTAAAAAAAGATATGTCGCAATTAAGTTTCATGCTGGAAGATATTGACAACGACGACACTTTGTCTGAAATTGAAAATACGCCAGCATATTTGCGCAAACAAAAATAATTTTAATCCGTTACACAAGGATACTAACCTGAAAAATAAACATTATGGGACTTTTTGAAATAATAAGTGATGATATTAAGGCGGCAATGCTTGCCAAAGAAAAAGTAAAACTGGAAGCTCTCCGCGGAATTAAAAAAGAATTCCTCGAAGCTAAAACAGCTAAAGGGTCTGATGGTGAACTGACAGATGAAAATGCAGTGAAAATTCTCCAGAAGATGATCAAACAACGAAAAGATTCAGCTTCTATTTACACAGAACAAAGTCGTCCTGAGTTAGCTGAGACCGAACTGGCAGAAGCTACAGTAATTGAAGCATATCTGCCGCAACAAATGAGCGACGAAGAATTGACAGCTGCTATTCAGGCTATTGTAACACAAGTTGGCGCTACCGGCCCTAAAGAAATGGGCAAGGTAATGGGAGTTGCAAGCAAACAACTGGCCGGCAAAGCTGAAGGCAGATTGATTTCAGAAAAAGTAAAGAGCATCCTCAATTCTCTATAATATAATACATTGAAATAAAACAGAATACCTAACTATAGTTATTCTGTTTTATTTTTTTATATATATTTTCCATTGGAAAATATTTGTTTTGGAAATTATCATATTACCTTTGCATCAAAATAGAAGAGAAATGAACGATACACAAAGATCAAATTGTATATGCACGCTGCGTAATATCTATAAAGCCATCGGAGAATGCGAGCAACAGCTGATACAAGAATTCGGGTTAAATCTGAATGAGGCGATGACTCTTTGTACGCTGAACAATCAATCCTTATGTGCCTCCGAGATTGCAGAAGCAGCAGGAATGCAATGTTCTCAGACATCCAAAGTCATTAAGTCTCTTGAAGATAAAGGACTGCTAGAGCGTCAACTTGGCAAATCAGACAAAAGGAATATGTTTTTTGTACTGACTGACACAGGCGACAAAGTCCAGAAGCAAATAACACGATATCAACTCTGTGTTCCGGAAATACTCAAACAACTCATTTAACTCCAGATCTTCTGACATTCTAAATTACATACACAATGAGACAAAAAATTCTTCAATTCATAAAAAAGAACATACTGATAGTTACAGGTATTGCTGTCGGGGCAATAGGAGGATTTCTTTACTGGAAATTCGTCGGATGTTCGTCCGGACAATGCCCCATCACCAGCTCGCCGGTAAATAGCACGCTATACGGATCCCTAATGGGAGGTTTGCTATTCAGCATGGGCAAGCCGGGCAAGAAGAAAGACAAAGAAAAACCTGATACAGCAGAATAATTCCAAACACGAATTCATATGACCCGTACATTATTATTCAGCATCATATTAGCACTCACGACGCTATCGTGCAGTGCAAAAAAAGATACAAAAACAGTAAACAACAAACAAACAGAAAATAAAATGGGAACAATAGAACTAACTAAAGCAGATTTTCTTACCAAAGTAATGGACTTCGAAAAAAATCCGAAAGATTGGGTTTTTCTGGGTAACAAACCGTGTATCATCGACTTTTATGCCAATTGGTGTGGTCCCTGCAAAATGCTTTCGCCTATATTGGAAGAGCTTTCGCATGAATACGCCGGCAAAGTCGATTTTTATAAAATAAACACGGAAGAACAACAAGAGCTTGCAGGCGTATTCGGAATACAAAGCATTCCCAGTATTCTTTTCTGCCCGATGGGAGAAAAACCTCAAATGGCAATGGGCGCGCTACCCAAAGAGACATTGAAACAGGCAATCAATGAAGTCTTGTTGAAAAAAGCTGAAGCAGTAAAATAAGAGTATGGCTTTGGTAATCGACAGCAATCTATGTCCTCAAAACCATAGATGTCCCTTAATAAACATATGTCCTACTGGAGCCATCACTCAAACCGGATTCGGTTTACCGGTGATTGATCTTTCCAAATGCATTCAGTGTGGTAAATGCGTCAGAAAATGCGGAATGGCAGCCATTCACGCCGATGCCGGTTAGCAGTAAGCATCCTGTAATGGATTCAGCCGGCAGACAAGAAAAACCGCTATAATTGCAAAAAATTTTCCCTACTTTTGTACGTTAAAAAGTAGGGATTTTTTTATTGTTACGCCACTGACACAGATTTAATAAATGGAACCAAGCAAGACAAAATATGCCATGCAATATGGCTTGTATTTAGGTGTTTATATTTGTTTACGATTCTTTCTGGGATTAACTCATCTCGCCCTGTTCTCGGTCATATCTTTCATCATGCTGTTTGGCATACCTGTATTAATCTATTATGTAATCAAAAATTACCGGGACAAACAGATGAACGGGACTATCAGTCTTGGTGCTGCCTGGGGTATCGGCTTCGGACTTTACTTCTTCTCCGGCATGATAGTAGAACTGGTTCAGTTTGTGTATTTCCGCTTTATTAATCAGGACATTCTCGCTCAGGCCGCGGAAGCTGCGAAAGTGATGTATGAAAAATTCAATGTATCAGCAGAAAACCTAAATATGCTTGACAAAATTATGCAACCTCACTTTTATGTGATAAGCGACTTTTTTGTTTCATTCATTTTGGGTGGATGCATCATTTCGCTCATCATCGCAGGTTTTGTTCAACGCAAAGCAAACCCATTCCAATAAATCATAAAAATCACACACCATTTCGATATAAAAATATGGATATTTCAATAATAGTACCTCTTTACAACGAAGAAGAATCGCTTCCGGAGCTTTTTGACTGGATTGCAAAAGTTATGACCGCACATAACTATAGTTACGAAATAATCTTTATCAACGACGGCAGTACCGATCATTCGTGGAAAGTAATTGAACAACTACAAAAGAAGGCACCTGATGTTGTTAAAGGCATCAAATTTCGTCGCAACTACGGAAAATCACCGGCTCTTTTCTGCGGTTTCGACAAAGCCCAGGGAGATGTGGTAATCACTATGGATGCGGACTTACAAGACAGTCCTGAAGAGATTCCCGAACTTTACGACATGATTGTCAATCAGAAGTATGACCTCGTTTCGGGATGGAAAAAGAAGCGCCATGACGGCACTCTGACTAAAAATATTCCTTCGAAAATTTACAACGCTACTGCCCGCAAGGTAACAGGACTGAAACTGCACGATATGAATTGCGGGCTGAAAGCTTATCGTAGCGAAGTGATCAAGAATATTGAGGTATATGGCGAAATGCACCGCTATATTCCTTATCTGGCGAAAGTTGCCGGATTCAAAAAAATCGGGGAAAAAGTAGTTTCACATCAGGCCCGCAAATTCGGCACTTCAAAATTCGGATTGAACCGTTTTGTAAATGGATACCTTGACCTCTTTTCTCTCTGGTTTCTGGCAAAATTCGGCAAACGTCCCATGCACTTTTTCGGCTTTTGGGGCACCGTAATGTTTCTGCTCGGATTTATTGCCGTGCTGGTTGTCGGCGGCATGAAGTGGTACGCAATTTCCACCGGAACCCGATCACCACTTGTTACATCAACACCTTACTTTTATCTGGCACTCACCACCATGATTTTAGGTACGCAGATGTTTCTTGCCGGATTTTTAGGCGAGCTCGTTTCCAGAAACTCTGCCGAACGTAACAATTACAATATCGAGAAGACGATTTAAGATGATTCATGACTGACCCAATATTATGGTAAAAAACCAAATAGAGAGGGATTTTTCGCACATGACGATCAGGATTTTAACAGCCCTGATGATTTTATGCTGCGCGATAAGATTTCTGGCATTTGGCTATTTGATGTATCTCTATTTTTGGATTATCATTCCTCTTTACGGATTACATTGTTGGGGGCAATTTAGTACATTATATAAAAGGCTAACTTTATATTCGATTGACAGAGCTCTTGTCTTGATTTCAACTATTTTGTTAGTTATATTAACATTAATTCAAGCTGATTTTGCGGATAGTGGAGGACTTTATCTGATTGATATTATTATTTGTTTTCTTGGAGGGAAACCAATACTACCTGTACCTTGCTGATAATCTGGTATCTTTTATTCCCGCCATTGTATTATGGATAGCTGATGTAACTATCAATGTCTGGTTATTATGGAGAAGGTACAAATTAGAATAACGATTGTACTCTTTTTACTGTTCGCAAATTGCACTACAAACTTGAAATATTTTAACTTGAAACTTAATTGTATCTGATGGACATTTTTCTCGACATACTAAAATACACTTTACCGGCAGTGCTTGTAGTATTTGCCACATACGTTGTTCTTAAGCAACTGCACAACGAAAACGAGAAACGCCGTCGTTACGAATTTTTACGCACGTCTGCAGAACTTATCACTCCGGCAAGATTGCAGGCCTACGAACGGCTCACGCTTTTCATTGAAAGAATGATTCCGGACAATCTTGTCATGAGACAACCATGCGCGTCAATGACTGCTGCAGCACTTCAAAGCCAGTTGCTCGAAATTATAAGAAACGAATACGAGCACAATGTGTCGCAACAGCTGTACGTAGGCAACGACGTTTGGATTATGGTAAAAAATGCCAAAGAAAGCATGTTACAACTGGTCAACAGTTGCGCGACACGACTGCCGGCCGGATCATCGGGTATCGCATTGGCACAACTTATTATCGAAACCTATAACGCTGCCAGCGGAACCACTCTCGACATCGCTCTCGACATGTTGAAAAAAGAGATGAATGAACGTTTTGGATAATCTCCGACCGGCATTTTAGCCGACACCAAGCCTGAAAAAGAATGAAAAAGAACCTGTTTAAACTCACCGTTATGGCACTGCTGACATCTGTTTGTGTAACGTCTATGGCTGCCAACTCTCAAGCTATTTCTCCAAAAACCGTTGAAGCCACCATTACCTGCATGGTTAGCAAATTCGGCAACAATAACCTGATGGTGAAGGGTGTGCGCCAGACTGCATCTTTCTGGACGTTACAAGATGGCTCCGAAGCTGATTTCACACGTTTTTGCAACGATAATTACGCATCGACACCAGAAGCAAAAAAAACCTTATATTCAAAATTATCAACGGCATTTGAAACGCTGACAGGCGGTTACAGCACGATGGACGTTCACCTGAAGATGCCGGTTCACATTGATGGTCCCGCCATCACGCCGGTCGACGAACTTTTTGCCGGCTACGATGTTTCTGCACACTTTCAGGATGATATGTTCGCCAACAAGATTGCATTCATCACCATACTGAATTTCCCGTTCTACTCACTTCAGGAGAAAAATGAGGCAGGAAAGCTATGGAACCGGGAACAATGGGGTTATGCCCGTATGGGTGACATGTTTATCGAACGTGTTCCAGCAGCGCTGAATCAAAATATTTCGGCTGCCTCAATGGCCGGAGAGAACTACATTGCCGAGTACAACATTATGATGGGGCATCTCGTAAACAACAAAGGGGAGAAATTATTCCCGGCCTCGATGAAACTGCTTAGCCACTGGAACCTGCGAGACGAACTCAAATCGGATTATGCTGATAAAAAACACGGCCTCGAAAAACAGCAGATGATCTACTCTGTAATGAAACACATTGTGGATCAGACCATACCTGCCGACGTTATCAACAACCCTGCATACGAATGGAATCCTTATCTGAATAAGACCTGGAAAGACGGAAAAGAAATTACTCTTGCAGCTGAAGGTAACCGGCGTTACAGCATCCTGCTGAACCAGTTCAAGGCTCAGAAAGCAGCAGACGCCTATAGCCCACTCTACCCGACTTACATACAACGCTCATTCGATCATGGAATGGAAATCTCTTCTTCCGAGGTTGAACAGCTTTTCACTTCATACCTGTCGTCGCTGCAAGTGAAAGAAGTTGCTGCTGTTATCAGCAAACGACTGGGGCGTAAACTGCAACCGTTCGACATCTGGTACGATGGTTTCAAGGCAAGAAGCGTCATTCCTGAGGATGAATTGACCGCTAAAACGCAAAAGCTATACCCGACGGCACAGGCTTATGGTGCTGACATGGAAAATATCCTGAAAAAGCTCGGTTTTAGCGAAAGTGAAGCACATCGTATTGCGCAAAACGTAGCTATAGATCCGGCACGAGGATCGGGTCATGCAATGGGTTCGGAATCCAAATCCGAAAAAGTACGGTTGCGTACCCGCCTGGGAGCTAACGGAATGGACTACAAAGGCTACAACATTGCCACTCACGAATTTGGGCATAACGTAGAACAAACCATTAGTCTGCACGATGTTGACGATTACATGCTGCATGGCATTCCTAACACGGCTCATACAGAAGCGCTTGCCTTTGTTTTCCAAAAACGGGACTTAGATTTACTCGGATATTCAGGCAAAGTTGAAAACCTTGAAGCACTTCAAACACTCGATACATTTTGGGATGTTTACGAAATTATGGGCGTTTCGCTTGTCGATTTGCACACATGGCAATGGCTCTACGCACATCCCGATGCTACTGCAACCGAACTGAGAGATGCCGTAGTGCAATGCGCCAAAGACGTTTGGAACCGTTTTTATGCGCCGGTGCTCGGTGATAAAGATTCTCCAATTCTGGGCATTTATTCGCACATGATCAATGATCCGCTATACCTGTCGAACTATCCTTTTGGCTTCCTGATTCAGTTCCAGCTGGAACAACATTTCACCAAAGAAACACTGGCCTCTGAAATAGAGCGAATCTACTCTCAGGGAAGATTTACGCCCCAGGTATGGATGAAAGGAGCTGTAGGTAAAGAGATTTCGACACAACCTTTACTGGATGCTACCGAGGCTGCGCTTAAAAAAGTAGCCCGTTAATAAATTGTCTTTACCGAACAGGATAAATTTTCTAACTTTGAACTTGTAACTTTTAATTTTGAATATCATATGAGCTTTATAGAATTTGCCCGCAAACGTCACTCTGTGCGTAGTTTCAAGGCACAGCCCGTAGAACAGGAAAAAATTGAATATCTGCTTGAAGCAGCACGTATCGCACCCTCGGCCGTAAATTTTCAGCCCTGGAAAATGATTGTAGTAACAGACAAAGCCCTGCTTAACCAATTACAGGATTGCTATCCCCGCGAATGGTTCAGCACTGCGCCGGCCTGTATCGTGGTTTGCGGCGACCACAACAGATCGTGGAAACGTTCTTCCGACGAGAAAGACTATTGCGATGTGGATGTGGCCATTGCCATCACACACCTCACTCTGGCTGCTGCAGATCAGGGATTAGGGACTTGCTGGATATGCAACTTTGATGCACGCAAATGTGTAGCCACGTTGTCTATTCCTAAGCATATGGAACCCATCGCTATAATTCCGGTTGGCTATCCAACCGACCCGGAAGCCTTAACGGAAGAAGAAAAGCAACGGAAGCCTTTATCAGAACTGGTGGAATATCGTTAAGCGAATGAACAAACTGCTTTTCATAGCCTTATTTTTGCTTTTGGCCGTCGCTTATATAGCCTGCACCAACGACAACAGCTGCCACGAGAATCGTTATGTGGTAATGACGTCTAATTTTTACACGATTAAGAACGACACTACCAAAACGTTTACCGTTGACAGTATTTGGGTTAAAGGTTTGGGAAATGACTCAATGCTGTATTCTAACTCCAAATCTGTGACTTCTATCAGTATGCCTTTGCAGAAGATGAACGATACCAGCAGGTTTGTCATCCGGTTCAATGCCATTTACGATACGCTGACGGTAATTCACGCCAATATCCAGAAATATTTGTCGCTCGAATGTGGTTGTCTGGTCACTCACAAACTGGATTCTACCAAATTATCTTACACACAGCACAAAGTAAAACGAATAAAAGTAAAATACGATAATGTCAGCACTACAAAACGGGAAAATCTTCAGATATACTTTTAGCTTGTTGGTGCTGATCGTTTTTATTCCGGGAGTTATGGGTCAACAAAACAAAGATCGTAGACCTCCGGTAAAGCAGGCAGCTAAAAAACCTGTAGCAAAAAAAGCGGAACCACAGCCTTTGCTCAGGGCAATATCAGTTCAAGCTGACGTTGCAGGTCCATTTATCAGCAAATTACAAAGCTCTGGAGTATCCTATTTCGAAGCATCCGCTGATCTGAACCTGCGCAACAAATGGTTTCCTGTATGGGAAATTGGCTATGCCAATATCAATCATATTGCCGACGAAGGAGGTCAATATATTGCAAAGGGAATATACAATCGTATCGGGATCAACGTCAATCTTTTAAAAACAAACAATCCGAAACAAATTGCACAATCTACTCTATTTGTAGGACTGCGTTTCGGTTTTGCGCCCTTCATCTATGACATTCGCAATCTTCCGATGGCAGACGAATACTGGAAAACCGGCACAGTAACAAATGCCAACGATTTGAAAGCCTCCGCAAAATGGGGTGAATTTGTGGCCGGAGTCAGGCTCAATGTTTTCAAAAACATCACGCTGGGTTGGAGCGGACGCCTAAAAATGGGATTGTCAACCGGCGGCCAGACCTATTCCCCCTGGTATGTTCCGGGATATGGCATTTACAGGTGGTGCCGTTTGGGGCTTCTCATATAACGTCGGATATACAATCCCTCTCAAATAAATCAGAGTTGGCTGATGAAAAAACTTAGCGATACATTAGGTTATTACATTTTTTACGCATTTGCAGGCACTCTTGCATGTTTGCCGTTGACTGTGCTGTACCTGATTTCGGATATTGCAGCATTCTTCGTTCACAGAGTTGTTCGCTACCGCCTGAACATCGTAAGAATGAATCTTCGCAATTCATTTCCTGAGAAAAATGATGCAGAACTCAAAGCTATCGAAAATAAGTTCTATCGTCACCTTTGCGATTATGGCGTTGAATTGATAAAGATGACCCGCATCTCAGAAAAAGAGTTAGACAAGCGGATAACAATCGACAATTTTGATTTGTTTTACGAACAACTCGACAAAGGGAAAAACATCATTCTGCTTCTTGGTCATTATGGCAACTGGGACTGGCTCTCAACGCTTGAACGCCGGTTTCGTCCGGGTGTAACGCTGGCCGCTGTTTACCGTCCGTTGAAAAACCCCGGCATCGACGAGCTTTTCATTAAAGCAAGAGAACGATTCGGCACACTCAATATTTCGAAGAACAGTACCTTAAGAGCTATGATACGGATCAAGCAGAGCAAACAGCCTCACGTTGTTGCCATGGTCTCGGATCAAACACCTTCGGTAAACAATCTGGAATACTGGACCAACTTTCTCCACCAGGATACACCCATACTGACAGGTATGGACAAAATAGCCCCGACAACTTGATTTTTCAGTATATTACATTGATTGTCAGGTTGTAAAAAGAGGTCACTACAAAGCGACACTGTCGGTTATTGAAAGCGATCCGGCTTCTTTGCAACCTTATGAAATATGTGAACGCTTTATTCGTAAAGTAGAGCAAACCATACAACGTGATCCGGCATTTTACCTCTGGTCACATAAACGCTGGAAACACAAAAGAGAAAAAGAATGAAAATCAGCATTGTTATACTGAACTATAACGGGAAACGCCACATGGAACGTTTTCTGCCGTCGGTAGTGCAGCACACCACCACCGCCGATACCGAGATTGTAATTGCAGACAATTGTTCTACAGACGATTCTATTCCTTTCCTGAATGCCGAATACCCGCAACTTCGATTAATTCAGCTCGATAAAAATTATGGCTTTGCCGGAGGCTACAACAAAGCTTTGGCGCAAATTGAAGCCGAATATTTTATTTTGCTCAATTCGGATGTGGAAGTCACATCTGGTTGGGTGGAGAATCTGGAAAAAATAATGGATGAACGACCCGAAGTGGCAGCCTGTCAACCTAAAATCAGAGCTCTGAATGACCGTACGCGCTTTGAACATGCCGGAGCCTGCGGCGGCTTCATTGACCGGCTGGGCTACCCGTTTTGCCGTGGACGCTTATTCTCTTCGCTCGAAACAGACAACGGGCAATACGACACCATACGGGAAGTTTTCTGGGCTACCGGAGCCTGCCTTTTTATTCGCTCCAAAGAGTTTTTTGATGCCGGTGGCTTCGACGACACTTTTTTTGCGCACATGGAAGAAATCGACCTTTGCTGGCGCTTGAAAAGCCGCGGACGTTCTATTTTATGTATTCCGCAAAGCACCGTCTATCACCTTGGCGGTGGCAGCATGAGCGCTAAAAATAGCCGAAAGACCTATCTCAATTTCCGCAACAACTGGAGCATGCTTTACAAAAACCTGACCGACGAAGAGTTGCAAAAGATTGCTTTTCCCCGCTTTGTGCTCGACTATGTGGCTGCAATACAAATGCTTTTGACGGGACAATTCAAGCACGCTTTACAGGTTCCAAAGGCCCGAAAAGATTACAAAGCCCTCCGAAAAGATCTTGCGGCCAAACGGGAAACTAACCTGCGCCTCGCAACAGTTTCCAGACCGTCAGGCATGCTCACCAAAAGCCTGTTGCGGATGTATTACCTGCAAGGCAAAAAATGCTTCAGCCAGCTGGAAAATCTCATACGGTAACTAACGCAAACGCCCCGACAATTTTTGGTTCTCGGGGCGTTTCTTCGTTATTTACTCCTCTTGCAGGCATTGTCCTCAAAAAGGACATTTAGTGAGTATTTAATATTATTTTTTCGGTTTTTAATGTTATTGATCCGCTTACTAATTTATAGATATATAAAGCTTTCGGAAGGTTTGACATATCTATTTCATTGTACACATCATTAATTGGTGATTCTAAAACAACAATTCCAAGAACACTTATAATGGTCATCATTCGGCCTGCTTTGTCCGACATTTTTACGATAAGTTTATCGGTAACAGGATTAGGATAAATTTCCATACTATCATTGATTGTCCCCGTACCGGAGGCTGTGGTATTGGTAGTGTTGCCGCTACTAACGTTCACGCTTAGCTGAAGCGTCTCTGGTTGTTCTACAATAGCATCATCTATGGTCGGTACCCGAATGCTGAGAATCGTCACTCCCGCCGGAATAGTGATTGATCCGCTGCTCCAGGTTATCCACGTACTTCCTCCGTTGGTGCTGTACTGTATCGGTGTGCCGGTATCGGTGCCGACGGTAGCCGTTCCGCTGGTTAATGCGGGTGTAAAAACAACAACCGTTGAACTGGCAATACTTAATGTCACATTAAAAACAAGGGGTGATCCCTCGGTAGCTGTCGGACTGCTTACTGCAATGGTCGCAATAGTGGCCACATCATTATCATTGATTGTCCCCGTACCGGAGGCTGTGGTATTGGTAGTGTTGCCGCTACTAACATTCACGCTTAGCTGAAGTGTCTCTGGTTGTTCTACAATAGCGTCATCTATGGTAGGTACCCGAATGCTGAGAATCGTCACTCCCGCCGGAATAGTGATTGATCCGCTGCTCCAGGTTGTCCACGTACTTCCTCCGTTGGTGCTGTACTGTATCGGAGTGCCCGTATCGGTGCCGACTGTAGCCGTTCCGCTGGTTAATGTGGGTGTAAAAACAACAGCGGTTGAACTGGCAATACTTAATGTCACATTAAAAACAAGAGGTGATCCCTCGGTAGCTGTCGGACTGCTTACTGCAATGGTAGATATAGCTTGTGCACTGTAATATTCTAATGCTCCAATGTCATATCCAGCACCTTGAGGACGAGAGATGCCATCGTAATCATCAATAACCGTTGGAGAAAGATTTGTTCCGGTATTAATAGCCGGTGAAGTACTTTGCAGATGAAAATTGTATTGTATACTATCTACAAACGAAGGCGATTTGTTAGTTAAATTAGTGGTCAAAGATGAACCAACACCTATATTATAAATATTGCCGGCTTTATGATTCCAGCTTATATTGTTGGTCACGATAGCGCCAGTACTACCAGAACCGATATTGATTCCACTGGTATTCTCTATATTGCCGCCATTATTTGCCCAAATCGTATTATTGTACACTCCTGTGTTGTCGGCATTGTAATCAATTTGAATTCCCCCACTATTTCCCCAAATAAGATTATTATATGCTAAATTATTTGCTCCTGACGAAAGAATTATGCCAGCACCTCTACTACCTGCTCGGGCATTTTGGTGTATATTGTTATTGCGTACAATATTGTTTGTCGCATTCGTAGGCGCTTGCTCATTAAAAATATGAATGCCCCATCCTGCATTTTGGTATACCTCACATTTTTCAATCAGATTATTACGTCCTGAGATATACATACCGTGATCAAAATCGTATAAGCCATTATTGTAAATTTTCAAGTTGATAAATTCATTACTGCTTGATCCAGAATCAACATAAATACCATTGTTCTGTGCATTTTTTAATTCACATTTTTTTATTCTGATGTGGTTTGCCGTATTATTTGGATCATTACCCGTATAGGTAATTTCCACCACATTGGTTGCGCCATTGACTCCATCGAAAATTAGGTTGTCAAATATCAGATATCGAGTCCCGCCAGTCGGCCCCATGATGCGCAGGACTTCAGTTGCACCCGCATTGGGTTGAATTGTAACACGCTCGCCCGGATATCCTGCAATGGTAGCTGGTATTTGCCAGGAAGTTCCACTGGGAAGATTTACATTGTATTCATTTATTGATTCATTGTAGACGCCAGCGCGAATATAAAGTGTATCGCCGGCAGACAAACACTGAATACCTGCAGCAATCGACAATTTGGGAGACGCCTTGTTTTTTGCTTGCGTACAGGAGTTTGCATCACTTCCCGTTTTTGAAACATAATAAACCGTTCCAAAAATATTAGTCGAAAATAGTGATAAAAGGAAGATGGAAATAAGTACAAAAGTACCTTTCGGGGAGATCATAATATTTATGCGAAAGAAGGTCTATTAAAATACAATTAGAAGGGCTGTGGAGATTAGCAAGATTAGTTGCTTATTATCAAGCATCAATAATTCTACTGGTTACGTCTAATTTTTAAGAGTCAGACCAACAATTCAAAAAACGCTTAGCTTGTTGTGCTAATAAAAATCTACTCTCATAAATCTTTCAAATATAGCATCTTGGAATCTCTTTTATCATCTAATAAATACATTTAATCATCAAAGTTAAATAACTGATTATTAAGACCATTTGACAAAACACAATAAATCCATTAACAAGTTATCTATTGAGAGAGAATATGCCATTTAAACACTTAAGGATATTCATTTGGCTTCAAAACAAAAAGATCGGATGATATGTATTGGTCATAAAAAAGCCCTGAATGTTGACACATTCAGGGCTCATAAAAACATCACTTAACTATCAATGAGTTACTTTCACTTCGCCAAGCATCGCCCTGTTGTGACCCGACAGAGTTACTGTTTTGGTCAAAGTGACGTACCCGCTGTCAACCGGCATAAATTTAACCGTATAAGAACCAGGGACAAATCCGTTTAACTTGAAATAATTCATCCGGAGCGTATCCGAAAGAGTGGAAATCGTATCCGCTCCGTTAACCACAAACACCTTGGTGAGTAATTTGCGCGGTAAAATAAAGCCTTCGATGCTTTGCGTGCATTCCATAATAAAGCCTCTCATCTTAGGAATCAGGATATAATTTCCGCTTCTGTCTCTGATAATAGAACGCGCTATATCAAAGTCGAGCATAATACTGTAACTGCCCGTTGGAACGACTTCTCTTGCTTTCACGACAATAGAACTGTCGCTTTTAGTAGGAATAATCAACTGCTTGGTGGTACCATCAGACAGGACAACAGAATTACTTTTCCCCAATACAAAACGAATATGACGTACAATTTCACCACTTGGAATGTTGATTTTTGAAAGCAGCGCGCTGTCGCCATTCGCCAGCATTTTGATGTTATAGACAGCTTCGGTAAAAGTCGCATCTTTCCAGATAGAATCCTTGCCGATATACTGAATCGCTTTGACGTCTAGATTTACTGACTTATAGCGAAGCCAAGGCATATCCGGACGATGAAACATCGGATCGTCGGTCAGGTAAACCGACACAGTTCTTGAGCCCGTTTCGTTCATCGTATTGGTACACGATGTTACGAGCAAAGTGGCCGCAACGGCCATAAAAAATAACAAATTCTTCATACATGCTACTTTTAGATGTGTTTAACTGAAATATAAAAACGTATCACAGGTAATAATTTCTTAAATAACGCAGCAAATTTCGCATGTATTGCCCTGTTTTGTTCCTTACCCATCCCATTTTTATACTATTTCAGAACATTTAGCAACTGCGTTATCACTCTACAAATAAACGCTTTACACAAAATATCCAGAATCTCATAAACCAAATAATTGTAACTTTAAAAATTACCGGCAAAATCAGCTATTTTTGTCCTCATTAAAGTCATCGTCCAATGCATAAATTAATCCTTTCTGTTATATTAATCCTGTCCGCAGGATGTTCTTTTATCTCCTGCAATCGCAGTTCCGGTAGTAATACGCCTTCCGCTCCTCCCTCGATGCAAAGTCCCCAGTCTCAAAGTAAGACTATCAATAGTGCTTCCGAAATACTTACAAAACCTGAAGTACCAGTTCTTTGCTACCACCGCATTGAAGACGGGCGAAAGGATGATTACACGGTTAGTCCGGCTCAATTCGAAGCTCAGATCAGTGCTCTGGCAGACAGCGGTTACCATGCCATTTTGCCCGATCAGTTGTATGAATACCTGGCACACAATGAAAAATTGCCATCAAAACCGGTGATGATTACCTTTGACGATTCGCGAGTGGAGCATGCCCTGATTGCGGCTCCCGTACTCGAAAAACATGGTTTCAGGGGTGTATTCTTCATCATGACTATCACCTACAACAAGAAGAACTACATGACCAAGGATCAGATCGCGCAACTGGCCAAAGCCGGTCACACTGTCGGATTGCACACCTGGGATCATACCATGGTGACCAAATACAAGGAAGAGGCTGATTGGAAGAAGGAAATTACCGATCCGAAGAAAGGACTGGAAGGAATTACAGGCAAGCCGGTCGAATATCTGGCTTATCCTTACGGAATCTGGAACCATCAGGCTGCCGAAGAATTGCATAAACAGATGAAACTTTCGTTTACGCTGATTTCAAAACGTGATTCTGTTTATCCCCTGCAAACAGTGAGAAGAATGGTTGCTCCGGCATGGACGCCGCAGGGTTTAATAAAGGCTATGCACAAGACTTTTGAGAAGAAAGAGAAGATGTAATTAACTGTAGGGAATTGGAGGAAATATCAGAAGACACTGTATATTAAACTATCAAACCCCTCCGCTTCGCTCGTCCCCTCCCGATAGCTATCGGGACCAAAGGGGACAGCACTGTTCGCTAAGGTTTAGCTCTATTGTACGATTGATTGCTACAATCGCAGATTGATCTCCCCTTGAGATCAAGGGGAGTACCCGACAGGGGGTAGGGTTTGACTCGTTAGTTTATTATTCTTTCTATTTTTCGGGCTACTTCGTGGACAATGCGGGCGGTGATTCCCAAATTACACCTGCGTGGGTTTTATACACCAACACTTTGTAGAGATAGTTTCCCCAGGGATTTTTGTAGATAGCCGGTAACCCTAGTTCTTCCACTGGCAAGAGAACTATTTCTTTACCGCTTTTTTCATCGATAGTGGTAGGATGCACCTCAATTTTGACATTATATCGATCCGGTTGATTGTCCAAGAAATAGGTAACGGGAAGAGTAATTACCCGTTCCACTTCGCTCTCATTTACCGCAAGCTCGTCTAAGCTGACATCCGCGACACCCACAAACGCATCTACCGTCACGCCCATAGGAGCCACCAACGTATTGATCCGTC
>CAXXPB010000016.1:0-28955 GCA_963678825.2 uncultured Microbacter sp.
GGTTACCTCTTTAGTGTTTACCGTCAGCGTATTGTTAGTTTTGGTAATGTTGTAGTTCGGATTCTCTCCCAAGGTAACCGTGACAGGATAATCACCAACTCCGGAAAGTTTTACGGCGGTAGTAGCCAATGAATAGTTCACGGCATCACCACCTTCGACAGCCCCTGTAACCACAGCTGTCAGCGTCGGATTATCATCTCCGTATGCTTTTGTAAGATGGTCGGCAGCTACGGTTACCTCTTTAGTGTTTACCGTCAGTGTGTTGTCAGTTTTGGTAATGTTGTAGTTCGGATTGCTCCCCAATGTTACCGAAATAGGATAATCACCAACGTCAGAAAGTTTTACAGCCGTTGTGGCTAACGAGTAATTCACAGCATCGCCTCCAGTGACAGCACCTGTAACTACAACCGTCAGTGTCGGGTTATCATCTCCGTATGCTTTGGAAAGATGGTCGGCAGCTACGGTTACCTCTTTAGTGTTTACCGTCAGCGTATTGTCAGTTTTGGTAATGTTGTAGTTCGGATTCTCTCCCAAGGTAACCGTGACAGGATAATCACCAACGCCAGAAAGTTTTACAGCCGTTGTGGCTAACGAGTAATTCACAGCATCGCCTCCAGTGATAGCACCTGTAACTACAACCGTCAGTGTCGGGTTATCATCTCCGTATGCTTTGGAAAGATGGTCGGCTGTGACAGTTGCATCTTTTTTATTGATAGTAAATGCAAGCGGAGCTGATGAGGCTTCCAGATAATTTTCATCGGTAGCCACTGTTGCTACAACCTGATATGTTCCTGCATTAGTAGGAGCCGTTGCGTTTTCAGTATAACTGGTCGATCCGGTTCCGCTGTATTTATAGGACTTAGCGCCTGTCGATCCGGTTACGTCAGCAGAAGCTGGCCCCTGTGG
Source organism: uncultured Microbacter sp. (assembly GCA_963678825.2). Classification (GTDB taxonomy): domain Bacteria; phylum Bacteroidota; class Bacteroidia; order Bacteroidales; family Paludibacteraceae; genus Microbacter. The sequence goes on from CAXXPB010000016.1 coordinate 907, forward strand.
TGAGTTGTTATATGTATAGGAAGTTTCTCCTGTGGCTGTTATAGTTGAAGGTAACTTCATTACAGCGATATTCAGAAAATCTTTCCATTTTAATGCATTCTGATAGTCGCTTTTCTTGAAAGGAGGAACATATAGCGTACAAGTTGAGGTGCTTACTCCCAGAAAAACATCTTTGGAAGTGCTCAGGTCTGCCGGAGTTTGAGGATAGGCATACAATCCCGTCAGTGCCGAGCATTCGTAAAAAGCAGAATCCCCGATAGTAGTAACTGAGGCCGGTATTTTAACGGTTTGCAAATTGGTACAATTATAAAACGTGTTTTTCAAAAGAGCGGTGATCGATGTTTGGCTCAGATCTACCGTCGTTAATGCAAAGCAATTGTAAAATACGTCATATCCAAGATAATTTACGGTTGATGGAATTGTAATGGAAGGTAAATGCTGGCAATTTTTAAAAGCATTGTTGTATATTGCTGTTACCGAAGATGGAATAGTAACAGAACCAAGGTTGAAACATGCGGCAAATGTCCAGTTGTCAATATAGGTGATTGACGATGGGATATTTACGGCCGGTAAACTGTGGCAATGAACAAAAGCACCCACTCCCATTGAAGTCAGCGAGGAAGGAAGATTCGGATCAAAGATCAACGAGTGGCAATCTGCAAATGTCCAGCTCCCGATTGTTTGCAACGAAGCAGGAAAATTGATTGTAGCAAGGTTGTAGCAACCGTAAAAAGCATAGTCGCCTAATGCCGTCACAGAGGTTGGAAGTGTCACTTGTGTCAGGCTCAACTTTCCCGCTTTGGGAATTGAGAAATAAAAGGCTTCATCTGGTATTTTATTCGTATCGATGGTAGTTCCGCTTAAATCGATGACCGATAGCGCGGTGATTTCATCTCTCATGGTGAGAAAATCAGCAGCATTGACGGCACCATTGATGGTGAGGTTTGTAACGGTTGTGAACTCTTCGGGAGCTAATGCATCGTGCAATCCTCCGGCACTTATCGTAACAGTCTTGTAGACTTGTGCGTTGATTCCTATAGCAAAAACAATGCTAAAAAGGAGAAATGTTATTTTTTTCATAGCTTTGAATATTAGATTCTTCATGCTAAGTATGAAGATGTAGTTCTTTATCAGATACTGGTGAATTGTTCGTATTAAATATTTTTATACCAATCATTTGGGGTAAAACGATTCTAACGGATTATGGCAAAAAGGGTTTTGATAATAATCCGCAGATCATTTTTTAGTGACATTCGTTCAATATATTGAAGGTTAATCGATACCTTTTCAGGAATGAGTTTTTCGATATAGAATTTTTCGGGATCAGGCGAAGCCGCTATCATTTCATTTTCGTTCTTCAGTAAAATGGATGCCGGGTCTGTAATGCCCGGACGAACCGATAGCGCTTCCTTTTGTTGTTGTGTGTATAACTGTGTGTATTTCGTTACTTCGGGACGTGGCCCAACCAGACTCATGTCTCCTTTTAAGACATTTATTAGTTGTGGCAATTCGTCGATTTTATATTTCCGGAGATAATAACCGACTCGTGTTATCCGGTTGTCATGCAATCCAATTGTCAGCAAAGATGATTTATCAGCGTTGACAATCATGGTGCGAAATTTGAGTATATTAAAAGGTACCTCGTCTTTGCCGGTTCGTCTTTGCCGGTATAACACAGGTCTTCCCGAATCGACCAGAATTAGCAGGGCGATTATCAGAAACAGCGGGCTTAAAAGGATTAGTCCCAATAGAGATAAAACGATATCTGTTTTCCGTTTCAGATAATATTCATGATGGGTTGCGGGTGCCATTTGTGTACAATTTTGTTGTATGCGTCAACAATAGTAGCGACCACAAAATCTATCTGATCGTTTGTGAGTTGTGGATAAACCGGCAATGAAATTTCACGCGTATAATTGTCGTATGATTCAGGATAATTCCGGATTTTATACCCCAGATGCATGAACACCGTTAACATTGGCATTGGAATGAAATGAACATTTACAGCCACATCATGAGTCGCAATTTCGGCTATTATCTTATTGCGCTGTTGCAGGGTGATATCCCTTATCCGCAGCGGATACAGGTGATAAGCCGAAGTTTGTACTTCATTGTCGAACGGAGGTGGAAGCGCCCATTCGTAAGGTTGAAGCAACATGTTGTACCGGACATATATCCGGCGGCGTTCGGCCAGCAAGGAGTCGTATTTACGAAGTTGTGCCAGAGCAATAGCCGCATTGACATCGGGCATATTGATCTTCATGCCCTGAAATAAAATGTCGTATTCCCAGGAGCCGGGCTGAGTTTTTGCCAAAGCATCTTTCGACTGTCCGTTGATAGTCATGATGCGAAGGTGTTTGTACAGCTCTTCGTTATTAAAGGGCTCCGGTAAGTTGAGGCAAATCATGCCACCTTCGGCGGAAGTGATATTCTTGACGGCATGTAGCGAAAAAATAGTGATGTCGCACAATGAACCGACACGTTTACCCTCCAGAGTAGCGCCAAGAGAGTGTGCCGCATCTGCAATGAGCATAATGCGCCCCAACAGTCGTTGCACGGGCGAGGTCGGGGTGAAAATTGCTTTTGTCCATTCTTCGTTTATGTAGTGTTGGATGGCTTCGTAATCACATGCCCAGCCTCCTATATCAACAGGAATAATGGCTTTTGTACGTGGAGTGATTGCTTTAGATATGGCTTCGGTTGAAATAGTAAGATCGGGGTCTATATCAACCATTACCGGAGTTCCTCCCGCTTCTAAAACTGCCAATGCCGTTGCGCAGTAGGTGTAGGCCGGAACGATGACTTCGTCGCCCGGTTTTAACCCCAGCCACCGTAATACCATAATGGTTCCGGATGTCCATGAATTGACGGCAACAGCATGTGTCACTCCGACATAGTTTGCAAAAGCATCTTCCAACGCTTTTACTTTTGGGCCGGTGGTAATCCATCCGGATTTCAAAGTATCGACCACTTCCGTAATTACATCCTGGTCGATGTACGGGGGTGAAAATAGGACTTTCATGTTTTTTCTCTTTAGAGTAATTGATCGGTCTGAATGTCAACAATATCACTATTGTACAATAGCTACGTCGCATAGCTATAAGAGCTCGTTTCTTGTTTATCGGTTCATTATTGCATGAAAATTGCTATGAATAAGCAGTTTAAATATGCCAACCAAATATCCCCAGCCATAACTGATATGCATGACAAAAAATACCCAGGGAAGCATTAGTAATAGTCCTTTCGAATGGTGTTCTTCAATTTTGTTTTGCGCAAAGCCAACGGCTGTTACAATGTATAATCCTATGAAACAGATATAAATCCACAAAAAAGTGTTTGCCTGGAAAGCCATTGCACCACCAAATAGTAATCCCAAAAGAAACAGCAACGGGAAAAACTGCCGGATGGTAGCTGGCTTGCCGTTTTTCTTATTGACTAATGGTTTGAATAAGCCGTATTGGTAAAACATTTTCGCGATTTTACTTATTTCGTCCCGCGGGTAGTAAATGACTTTTATATCGGGTATCAAAAATATTTTTCCGCCGTTTTTAATGATCCTGGCGTTAAATTCATCATCCTGATTACGAATCAATTCTTCGTCAAACATGCCGATGCGGCTAAACAATTCGCGATGAAAACATCCGAATGGAACCGTGTCTACTTCCATCAATTTGTCGGTTCCTATGCGGCAATACGAATTGCCCACGCCGAACCGGGAACTAACCGCCATTGCTATGGCATTTGCTGTTAATGAACTGTTTAACGGAAGGCTCTTGACTGCAACGCCAACGTTGTCGGCTTTCATGTTGATTAAACCGGTAACCAGTATGCGGAAATAGTCCGGCGGATACGTTGCATGTGCATCCAGCCTGATAATGATGTTGCCCGTTGTGGCACGAATGCCAATATTTAATGCCGATGGCGCACTTTTTTTCGGGTTGTTAAGCATCCTGATATATGGGTATTGACGTGTGTATCGGATAATAATGTCCCTTGTGCCGTCGTTGCTCATGCCATCAACAAATACAACCTCCATCTTGTCTTTTTCGTAAGAGGAAGAAACGATCGACTCAATGCACTGTGTGATGTTTTGCCGTTCGTTATACGTGGGGCATATTACAGAGATAGTTTCCATAATACTACATTCTGGACAATATTTCCGACCTGATGCGTAAGTAACTGTTTCCTAATAGTTTTTTTATAACCGTGAGGATGTGCCATTTTATTGATTTCAGACAACGTACATAAGAGTGCTTGAAAAAAATGTTGGTCAGATTTCGTTCGTTCGTATTACACGTCACAGGGTACCGGCCGATGAATGTCATACCTGCAATAGCCTCTTGTCGCGTCGTTGGAATTGATGTAAATACCTTGTGTATTCCGCAAGAGCTCAATTGCCTGATGATTGGTTCGGAAATATAACCGCCCGGTAACGACGCGTAAACAACCGTATCCTGAATGATTTCCTGCAGACATGTAACGGACTTCTCCCATTCCTGTTCTATCGTTTTTTCATCGCATTTCGATAAATTGACAGGGTGCGTATGCGAGTGAGTGCCAATTATATGACCTTTGTGATGTAGCTTTGCCACTTCCTCTCGGGTCATAAATCCGTTGGTGCCGAGATAATTTGTAGAAACGAAAAAGTATCCTTTTAGCCCGTTGGCATCCAGTATAGGTGCAATGAATTTGCTGAATGAACTTCCTCCATCGTCGAATGTGAATAAGACTCTGGAAAGAGGAATTTCTTTTGTCCGGCAATGATTCACAACTGCTTTCACCTGCTTCTCAAAATCACACAGCCTTACCTTGTATTTCTGAGATCCAGCGTTTTGCAATCCGCTTTCGTGTGGAGTCTCCTGGTAAACATCGTGATACATGAGAGCAATCGTTTTCATAGAATTTTACTCTTAAACCTGTCGGCCTGCAAAACCTGATTCTGCACGATAAAATAACTTTTTCACAGCACTACCTCCCAACACAATTTCCAGCAGGCTCCGCAATAGATAGAGCAATATGGCTGATGGTTTTGCATACCATGGGTATACCATGCGGATAAAGCGTGTCAAATAAACCGGATTGGAGGGCGACTTGACGGAAAAGAGAGAGCGGGCACGTTTTCTCAGGCTTGTTTTCTTATAGTAAACATCGTTGCCTGTATTGTGCGTGTCAACTTCAACTGTAATATTTGTTGCTATATATGCCTTATAACCGAAACGACTTAGCCTTGCCGTGAACTCGTAATCGCTGCAATAGTGTGGCAGCCTTTCTTCTGAAGTAATCCCGGCTTGTTGCAAAGCTTCAAACGGAAACATGATACAACGTGTCGGCAGAAAGTCTACGGGAATTAATTGATCTTTGGGCAATAGTGAAACATCGCTGCCAGCCAGTGGATGCCGGTTTTGTGTAAAACTCCACGAAAGTACCTGCACACCGCTTGAAATAATTTTGCTGTTGGAGACCGTAACTACTCCAAGTTGGCAAGGAGGTAAATTCTTGGTTTCGTTAAGGAACGATTGGAGAATATCGTATGCAAATACGATGTCGGCATTCATCAGGAAAACGTATGCCGGACGAGGCTCTGATTCCAGAATGTGCCGCAAGCCGACATTTACTAAACCAGCCCAGTAAAGAGAGGGATTGCCTGCTTTTTCGATGATTCGCGAGTCACTGCAGTCCCTTAACCACTGACTGGTTTCATCATTGGGATTACCATTCACAATGATGATGTCAATGTTTTCGTCTCTGATGTTGTCAAAACTTTGAATCAGAGCTTTGATTTTTTCCGTTTCCCTGAAAGTGGGAATGACAAAGGAAGCAGTTCGCATATGATAATCTTAAATCAGAATGACAATCGCTACGTTTTCTTCTGCATCAATACCGCATTATACATCGTTTCAATCTCGTTGAAAATCTTTTCCTGACTGAAATTGGTTTTTGCATTTTCCTGTGCCTGAGCAGCTAATTTCTCTCGTTTGTCCGGATTTCTTACCAGTGTAAGTATGGCATTTGCCAGCTTTTCCGTGTTGCGTGGGGGAATCATAATTCCCGTTTTGCCATGTTGAATTACCTCCGGATTTCCTCCAACGTTGGAAGCAATGATTGCAAGTCCGGCGGCACAAGCTTCTAGAAGAGCAATGGACAGGTTCTCATGCAACGTCGGAAAAATAAAAATGTCGCTGGCAAACAATATGTCCCTCACATCAGTGCGTTGCCCAAGCAATATTACCTGCTTTGATTTTATTTCGTCGGCCAGTTCTGTTTGCAGTTCGTTGAGGTAATCTCCTTCACCTACAATCAGGTACCGGATATTGTATTTCCGCGTTTCAAGTAATTTTATCGCGTCTATCAGTGTCTTGTGCCCTTTGCCAAAGGTGACTCTTCCCACCGTGACGGCTACAATTTCGTCGGGCCTGATACCTAATTCTGTCCGGATTTTTCGTCGGCTTTCCTCTTTGTTGTACATGGAATAATCGGGCGCCGCATTGTGGATGAACCCGTACAAGTGGTTGGCGTGTTGGTAGATGTAAGGTCTTTTGGCTGCAAAGTCACATACGCAGTACACTAAATCTGCATTTCGGAGCGTAAACGATTCTATGAGTTTGCCGTAGATAAACTTTTTGAAGGCTCCTACATTCAGCGAGTCGGTATAAGTGCCGTGCACACAGAGTACCACTTTCTTTACACCGGCTAAACGGGCAGCCAGTAAACCGTAAAATCCTTCGCTGTGTAATCCTCTCACGTGTACTACATCGGGTTTTACTTTTCTTATTTGGGCAATCATGTCCTTCAATAATGCCAGATTAATGCCATGAGGAGCTTCTCTCTGTAACAATGGATCAAACTGAAATTTATCTTTCAGAGGAGAATTCATCAATAACAGGTACTCCGTTGCGGGACCTCCGATATTAAGGTAGGCCTCCACGCAATGTTGCATTATTTTGGGCTTGTCGTTCATCAATGGTTCGCTCTAAAATTTGTTTCTCTCGCAAAGCCGCAAAGAAAAACGTTCAGTTTTTCTTTATAGCGTCTTAAGCTATAGTGTTTGTATTTCAATTGTTTATTCATGCGTTGCGCCTCTGCGCCTTTGCGTGAAAAAATAAGTCGCAGAAAAAACGATATGTCGTTTTTCTCTATCCGTCAATTTGTTTTACTACACCATAAGCACTTTTGTAACGAAGTGTTGGTTCATAGTGAATCGAAATAAATGTTGCGATGTTTATTCCGTACGTTGATTTACTTTCCCGATATATTTTATCGGGTTTCCTGCCCATATCTCATTGGGAGGAACACTTTTGGTAACCACGCTTCCTGCACCGATAATCGAATGTTCACCAATGGTAATTCCTTTTAGTACAATGCAATGGCCGCCTATCCAGGCTCCTTTTTTAATAATGACCGGCAAAGAGGCTATATGAGTGCCATCATTGCCATGGAAGAATGAATTGCGCCGTTCTGCAAAGTCTTTAGAGTGAAAATCGGAATCGTAGATTTTACAGCTGCCTCCCACCAGCACATCATCTTCTATGATAACGGCTCGCGTGGAATAGATGGTGGAATTTGAAAGCCCTACATTATTTCCGATTGTAATGATTGCATCCTCGTCAGCATTGAGCCTCAATACCGTATCGCCTCCTATCGGGTTGAACCGGTTGCCGGAGTTGGCTCTCAAGTTGTCACCGATTACAATCGTTCCTAAATTCCGGATATAGATTTTTCCCTTCACGGTACAATTGGCTCCGTGCTTTACATGGTTCATCCGGAAAACAATATTGGTATAACATCGAAAATATGCATCGATGATTTTTCTGGCTAATATGTTGATGAAACCGCTCTGCATGGTGAATGGTTTTTTGAAACAATTTAAGTGCTTACTATCGGCTCATTCGACAATTCGGGCTCTTCATTCAGTTGTAGTGCCACAATGACGGCATAGAAATACCAGAAAATCTTGTTGTACAATCCCTGACCAACAAACATGTCAATCATTGTGATCAGTATCAATATTCCGGTAACTATATAGTTGTTGCGTAAGTAGAGTTGTACGCTTTTGAAAGAGACCCTGCCTAAGAACAGCAGGAATAATCCCAGTCCGACAACACCAGTATAACAGAGCATTTCAAGGTATACATTGTGAGGACTGCGATAGTGGCCGCCCTTGAATACGCCGAAAACAGGAATTGCCCGTTTGGCATAGCCGGTAGTACCAACACCTACTATCGGTGATTCGTAAAAAATGGGGAGAATGTGTTTCCAAATGGACGTTCTTCCGGCCGTGTCTCCATATGAAATCGAATTCACAAGACGTTGTTGCAGCGTGTCGTAGTGAGAGAAGTAGTTCACCATCAGTATGACACCGGCAGCGGCTATAACAAGAAATCCGGCCTTGAATAATGGTTTGAGTCTGATGAGTAGGATGAAAATTAACAGTCCTATTGCCATACAGATGAGAGCTGTGCGTGAGCCCGATAGCGCCAGCACGGGAAACAGGAACGGCAAAGCCAGCAGAAGTAAGAACCGGGGTGTTTTCCAGTTTAACGGATTCTCAAAAATAAGACTCAGCACAACCACAATGGCCAATGCCATGCGAATGCCCACCGCATTTTCGTCATCGCCAAACATGGATAGCCGTCCGTCGGTGATTGTAACACCCACGCCCATCTTGTAAAGTATGCCCATCACAACGGCTCCGGCTACAAACGCGACTAAGGTGCGGTAAATTACTTTGGGTTGCCCGTTCAGGTGATTGCAAACGATCCAGAACATAAGGATGCATTGTAAAGCGGAAAAATCAATTACATTCGCAAATTGTTGGTAGAGTGAATTGTAGTTGGCGTATGAGATGATGGTGAGCATGCCAAAGAAAGCCAGAACCGGAATTAAAAAAGTCTTAATTCTGGAGAACAGAAAGAATCGTTCAACGTCACGAAGCGCCAAAATAAAGTACAGGTAACCGACAAACTTGGTGATTGTCATGTTATCCTCGTCTTTGCCGAATACGCTCCAGTATTCAAAATGCAACAGGAAAACGAAGCAATATAAAACGATAATATGTAGCTTCTCCCAGTTCATGTGTCGGTTATTTCTTGTTCTCTTTTCTCTTTGTATTTCTTTCAGGGCTAAAGCCCTTTCAAAATCGGTCTGTTGTTGCCTCCGCCCTGAAGGACGGAGTTATTGATATTTTGATACAGACTTAATCGACTTATACTTTAATGCTTTCAAAGAATTTTCAAATTGAAATAATGATGCTTTATTATCTTTGACAGATGTCTTTTGATGATATTCAGAATGATAGCAACCATATAAATGTTATACCTGAGGGCTAACCGGAAAAAATCAGCATACCTTCTGCTGCTTAGCATTTCTATAAGGTGAACCTCTGCTATTTGTAAATAAAACTTCCGCTCGTAACGCGATTTGCCTGACAAATGGAATTCGAGATAATATTGGTTGAGCGGTTGCTTCTTCTTACAAGCCCTGTCTTCTCCGTCGAGGAGATAGTAACAAAGAGGTGTAGGCTCAAATGCAAATTTGTAATTTCTAGCCAGCCGGCACCACATGTCTAAATCTTCGCCTCTTGTATAGCGTTCGTTAAAATAGCCGACCTTATCAAAACAATTTTTTCGGACGATTACGCTGGAAGACGAGACCAACAACGCCTCGGTTTGCTTTTGAAAAAAATCGTCGATATATCCTCGTTTGCTGTGAATTGAATTTACAACCCTGTCTTCCCCTTTTTTCTGTTTGATAAACTGGCAGCCAAAAAATGAGGCGTTCGGAAAATCATTTATCAACTTTTCCATCTTCGACAGGTAAGTCGGTTTCCATAGATCATCGCCGTCCAGAAAAGCAATCCAATCGTATATGGCAGCTTGTATTCCCATGTTTCGGGCACTTGCAACTCCTCCGTTTGACTTGTCGATAACACGGACTCTTTCGTCTGCAATTTTTTTAACTACCGAAAGGCTGTGGTCTGTCGATCCGTCATTCACAATAAGCACTTCAAAGTCACGGAAATCCTGATTCAGAACGGAATCAATGGTAAGTGCAATATTGTTTTCTTTGTTATATAGAGGAATTACTACCGAAAACATTATAAGCGCTGTTACTTAGTCAGATGTTGTACCACAATGTCAATATTCTTATTTGCCAGCTCTCTGGTTTTGTTTAGTTCATACCTGATTTTGCTTTCAAGGTCAGCTTTTGTTCTGTTAATGAACTGGACATGTTCCTGCACGGTGTTTATAAAATTGACCTGATTCATCACTCCGTTTCTGCAGTCGATTACCAGTTCCTGAATGTCGAATCCTCTTGCCACCACACCAAAGTATTTTTCGCTGTAAGCAAATGCCAGAGGAATGGTGCCGGTTGCAAGAGCCGAAACTGCCGCATGCATCCTGCCTGTAAATACCAGTTCGCTATTCGCGATGATGGCTCTTGCTTCAATTGGTTGCAATACGTTTGTTACCGTTATCACCCTCGGATCGTTTTTGAACATTGCTGATAACGGGTCTATTACTTGTCTGTCGTTGGATGTGGGTGGGGCTAATACATGCCCCAAAAGCACGATAATGTGTGATTTGTATTTAGATAACAATAGATTGGTAATGGTTGCCCAAACTCTTACGGCTTGCATCTGGTTGAGTCCGTAATGAACAAACACTCCGGAAGGAACCACCACGATGTACTTGTCATGAATGAAATTCTCGTGCATTTCTTTTATCGTTTCTTCCTGATTGGGAAGTGGTAAAAAGGCAAGATCCCGGGTTGCCTGCACGTTTTTCAGGTGCAGCTTGCGTGTCAGGTATTCGTAATTGCGTTGATCCCGGGTGGAAATGATAAGCTTGTGCAATAGCAATCCGTTGATTATTTTATAAATACCGGTATATGGCCCGATGTTTTGGTTCAATAAGATTACCTTGCATTTGCGGCGGTTGATGTGGTAATAGAACAATGCATTCGACATGGCATTGCTTTGATATACCTCCGAAAGGTCATCGCCACCCAACACAATCATTAAATCAAACTGGTAGCTTATATGAAGTATGTCCTCACGGTTGCCGGACAAAAACCTGTATATCTTCATTATTATGTTGCTGCGTTTTACAGGCTTGCTTTGGTATGCATTAAGGTTCTGATCTCCGGTTGCTTTTTTTAAGCGATCCAGATGATATTGGTCACATTCGCACCAAATTTCAACCTCCGGCATTCTTTTGCGCAGATAATAAATCAGGTTGATGGCCATCATGGCACTACCGTAATTTAATGTGTTGGACACATGTGTGATGAGTATCTTTTTCATACAAATCTTATTTATAGATCAGACAATAATAAAATCACACTTCTATCAACCGTGGTATGATTGGAATAAATGTCATAAAAGTTGGTCTGTCAAAATATTCATATTTTAGTCTTCTCTAACCCCTCCGCTTCGCTCGTCCCCTCCCGATAGCTATCGGGACCAAAGGGGACACCACTGTTTGCGAAGTTTTTTCTGTGTTTTACGATGTATTCTTCAAAATAGCAGATTTATCTCCCCTTGATCTCAAGGGGAGTACCCGAACCAACGGTCAACGACCGAAGGGAGTTAAAGGGGGTAGGGTTTGATAACTGAAAAATATTTTAAATAACATACTTGTTTCTTTTTAAATGCACCACGGATTTCTATAGTTTAGTTGGCAACTTCGGGAGCTTTGCTTTTATCCAAAGGGCGAGCATTTTTTTTGTTATGCTGTCCATGCCTAAATAATATACTCCGATCCCAACTGAGATTACCGATACAATACCAATTAAGAAAAACCGCAATACGTTGTCCGGAAGATACATTGCCAACGCTATTGGTGCGATTGCTGCCGCCACTGTCACTTTCACAACCGGAAATACTACCTGAATAAAGTATTCTTTGATGTTCATTTCTGCTATTTTGTGCAGCAGGTACGGCCTGATGCCAAAAGAAAAAAGGAACGAATTGATAATCATTACGTAATAGAAAACGCTGGGCTCGCATCCTGCCTGGAACAGAATAAATGACAGGGGTAGCACAAATAACAAAATGGATGATGAGCCGATCAATGCACTTTCCTTCAGTCTTCCGACTGCCTGCAAAACGATAAATGCGCCTGTGTCCAGTGTTGAAACCAAAGAGTTTATGAGTGCAAGCTTTACCAATAATACGGTGTACTGCGGTACAACTTTCAGCCACAGGTTGAGGATAAACTCTGTTTCGAGCAGGATGGGTAAGACTAAGACGAACAGGATGAAATATGAATACTTCCCGCTTTGAAACACCAGATTGAACATTTCTCTTTTTCTGTCGGAAGCATACAGCTTGATTACTTGTGGATTGACAGCCGTACGGAAATTGTTCACAAAACTGGTTACGGCAGAATTTACCTGCATCGTAACAGCCTGAGCGGCATTCACCACCGGTCCGAAAAAGAGATTCATCAAAATATTGGAACCTTCGGTTAGCATAATCCAGGCGAAGTTTCCCAACAGGCTCCATCCGGAAAAGTTGATCATTTTCTGATAGGTCGGTTTATCCCAACAAATGCGATAGACACATTCCTCATATTGCCTTTTGCAGTATGTCTGGTAAATGGCAACTATTATGATGGTTGAACAAAAGATTAAGAATGAGTAGAATACTAATTTGTCAAAAGGAACGAACCATTTCAGCAGGAATACAACGGCAAGTTTCAATGAAACGTCGATAATGCTGACATAGGCATAGACGCTCATGCGTTCGTGGGCAATAATGGCTGCATTGAAAGGAACCTGCATCATGCTTGTAACGCATGTCAGGATCGACAGCTGATACACCCAGATGGTCGCGTTCATGCGTGCGGCCGGTACTACCAACTTGTTCAGGACAAACCATAAACCGATGGTCTCTGCCAGCAGCAGAATGATAAACGCGATGATGATGTGAAGTGTTAATGCGGCACTGAAAGTTTTCTTTAATTGTTCCGTGTCGTGTCTGCCCAATTCAAAAGTAAGAAACCGGGATGTGCTTGCCGACATGGCGCCATTCAGGAAGGTGAATAACACCACAACTCCGCCTACGACATTGTAGATTCCAAAGTTTTCAACGCCAAGCACATACAATACAATCCGGGATGTGTACAGAGTAACACCCATCGTAAATAGCATTCGAAAATAGAGCATTGCTGTATTTTTTGCTATTCTTGTATTTGAAGCGGTTGACATGAAAGTTATAATTTGCCTTATTGGAAATTGTTAGTCTCTTCTTCATGATGTCGTACGTGGCTATTTTTAGATGTTTACGCTTTTTCTGATCTAAAAATTAAGAACAACTCCTGCCCAGGAATAACCTACGCCATAGCTTGCCAAAAGTATTTTGTTACTGACCTTTATCGTGTTGTCGGTCATGGCTTCTTTCAAAGCTATTGGTATGGTGGACGATACCGTATTCCCGAAGCGGGATAAGCAATAATAAAATTTATTTTCGTCGATTTTGATTTTCTTTCGCAGGAAGTCGAGCATAAACCGGTTCGACTGGTGGAAGACAAACAGGTCGATCTGCTCTTGTTCCAGTTCATTCTTTAACAGAATATCTTTTACCAGCAGCGGAACTTTCTCCTGGGTAAAAGAGAAGATCTCAGAGCCATTTAGATAAAGGTGGTCGGATGAAATAACGGATCCATTTTCGTCAATTGCGAAATCATTCAACGCGTTTTTATGTCTCAATCCTCCTGTTTTGACAATCAAATCGTTTTCTCCGGTGCCGTCGGTTCCCAAACTAAATGCTTCGATTGCAGCAAACCCTTCATTGGAGATAAGCGTAGCCGAGGCGGCATCTCCGAATAAAATCCGGTTTGCTTTGTCCTGCGGATGAATATGTTTGGAATAGGTTTCTGCCGTTAGTAGCAAAATGTTTTTGGCTACACTGGCTGCAATAAGTCCTTTTGCAAGTGCGAGTCCATACAGGTAGCCGGAGCATCCCTGATTGAAATCGATAGCGCCTGCGTTTGTGGAAATCCCAAGCCGGTGTTGTAAAACACAGGCAGTGGCCGGTAAAAAATAATCAGGACTTTCTGTGCAAAGTATCAGGAAATCTATCGTTTCAGGTGCTATGCTATACTCCTGAAACAGATTCCGTGCGGCCTGTTCTGCCATGTCTCCCGCAGTCTCGTCTTCGGCCGCAATGTACCTTACATCTATTCCAACCTTGCCCGCTGTTTTTTCAACATTCGGGTCGGACAACTCTCTAGCCAGGTCTTCGTTGGTGAGCGCCTGTTTGGGGAGATAATATGATAGCGCTTTTATGTAGCTTCGGTTCATAGGGCACGTGGTTTTTGTGAAAGCCGCTTAGGCTCTCGATTTTACGATAGCATACAAATCTTTGATAGTATCCGAATTGCGGATGTCTTCTCCCTTGATTTTGACTCCATATTCTTCATCAGCCATTGCAATAATGGTTAATGCAGAAAGAGAACTCCATTCGTCCAACGCCTTGAATTCTGTTTCGGCGGTAAATTTTTCGGCAGGTGTTTCGTCAAACCTTGCAGCGAATTTGCTGATGTAATCCTGTAGTTCCATATACTTTGTTATTAAAGGGTTAATATAAATGATGAACACTCAGAATTTCCATAAAACGTTTTCATCTACCACTTTGGCCGGATTTCCCATCACAATGGCATTGGCCGGTACATTGGAAACGGACCGTTGCAACAGGCTCCGATGATGGCTCCATCGCCAATTTTTACTCCGGGTAAAATGGTACAACCTTCGCATAGCCATACGTGGTCGCCGATGATTACAGGTCGCGATGGTTTATATCCCTGAAGCGCCAAAAAGTGATTCCCGTTAGTGTCTCTGATGGTGACATTACGCCCCATTCTGACATTCTTGCCGATTTCTATTCGTTCGGCACAAATAATAGTGGTGGCGATATTTGTAGCTCCGTTCTCATTTAGTATGAGTTTCGCATTTCTGAATACTTCTATGTCAGATCCGTATCCAAATATAAAATCTCCGTTCACGACTATTTCTCCTCCGGGATCTACCAAAAGGCGGCTTTCCAGTCTGGATTTTTTAATTCTTTTCATTCCCAGATAAAGCGTGCCTTTGCAATCGATTTTGGCTCTTTTATGTATCTCCAATACCGAGTGAGGCGATGTTATCAACCACCCCTGTTTTCTGATATTTGTGGTTACTTTTCCGGACAGGAAATTGTATTTTACGAACTGATAAAGCGTTTTGGGGTGTAAGCGCGTTGTTTGAGCTATCGTTAGTATGGTGCCTAAAAATTCCCGGATCTTTTCTTTCGCAGGAACAGCGGACGGTGGAAAATATTTAGTCGCCACTTTCTCAAACGATGACGTTTGCAACTCGGCGAAAAACTGTTTTCTGTCTATTGTCGGCTTTTTTAAGGGCGTTATTAACGCCCCGTTGTTTGCCGACGCTTGCGCAAGGCTGACTTCTTTAAAGTCGATTTTACCCTTTATGTTTTCAAAGAATGCCGCTCCTTTTTTTGAATTAATCAGCACCATCGAAGTGCCCAGGTCATTATCGAGCGAAGCATCTACATTTTCGATGCCCCAGAAATCGGCCAGCGTAATGTCGGCTATTCTCGGCCATCCCTTGAATTGGCAGGTATAACAAGAAGGTCGGCAATAGGCATTTGCACTCAGATAGCCTCGCAAAAACAGGTTGGATTCTTTGTTTTGGTAAATGGATTTGCCATTGTCGAAAGTCATCTTGAAGGTTAGACTTCTCCATCCCAGTTCCTTGTTTTTTGCTTGTACGGCAACGATTTTTGCTCCGTTGGCTTCCTCAAGTGATTGCAGATACTTCTGAAAAACCAAGGGCGAATTTACTCCGCGGCAAACAAAATCCAGAATGATGAGGTTTTCGTAATCTTTTCCAAGGAAGAGCCTTAATGCCGCCATCTGACAGGGAGTACCGCATACAAGCACATTTTCGCCGTCATCCAAACGGCGTTTGATCTCCCGGTGCATCCCACTCATATTGCTTTGCAGGTACTTAGAACTGCGGATTTTATGTAAATCACTTTTGGCATTAGAGATGTAATGCTTTACAGAGAAATCTTCATTGTAAACAGCGCCTGCAACACTTCCGCCGTTTTTATACATAATTTCGGCCATGGCGGAAAACAATCCACCGGAAGTGCTGTTGAATCTGACATCAAGATTTTTATGCACCGCGGCGTACGCAAATGGTTTTTCAAAATCATTTTTCTTTACTTCAGTGACATGTAATTCTGGACATACACTGTTACATAATCCACAGTCATTGCATACGTCTTTATCGGTCTCCGGATACCAGAAACCTTCTTCGTCGGTGTGGAGTTTTATTGCCATTACAGGGCAAATGTCAACACAGGCACAACAGCCGTTGCAATCTTCTTTGTGAAGTAATTCGATCATGATGATTTACCGTTAGTGTTGTCATTACGTTTTTCCCTGTGCATAACCATAGCCGTATTTTCGATGGTACGAATAGCTGTGGTTCTGAAGCGAAACATCATTAATCACAATATAAAGGTGATTTAACCGTCCTTCCTGGTGAATTTGGTTGATGTACACCAGATTGCGTTTGTCTGTATACCTCGATCTGCAAACATACAGGTTGATGTCTGCCAACCGGTTTATCAGGAACGTGTCCGATACGATTCCGACCGGCGCCGAGTCGATTACTATATAGTCGTATTCTTCTTTTAATTTGGCAATCAGTATGTCAAGACGATCTTTCAGTATCAATTCATTCGGATTCGGTGGAATAATTCCAGTGGGCAACATATCCAGCATCGGATAATCAGCAACTGGCTTGATAATCTCCTGCATATCCGTATCTTCTCCCATTAGGTAAGAACTTATGCCTTTCTTTGCTTCAATATCCATGTATTTTGATAGCCGTGGACGCCGTAAATCCAGTTCAACCAGCAATACCTTTTTGTCGGCTAACGATAATATGGCTGCCAGATTGATGCTGACCAGAGTTTTGCCTTCGCCCTGTTGCGTTGAGGTAACCACGATTACTTTTTGGGAGGAAGCATCAAGTACAAACTGAAGATTCGACCGCAAGAGCCTGAAAAGTTCAGAGTTAGGGCTAATGGCAGTCTTGTGATTCAATATTATCTCATCCGTGCTGATGTGCCCGAGTTCGCCTAAAACAGGCACCTGAGTAATTTTTTCAACATCCTGGCGATTCTCAATCTTTGTATGCATCAGATTTTTTATCTGAATGGATGAGGCAGGAAGTGCGAGTCCTAACAGAAATGCCACAAACAGAATGACAGATGTCCGTGGAGCTACCTGTTTTGATGTATCGGGCGTATTGATGAGTCTTCCTTTGGGAATGGTAACGGCCATGCTGAGAGATGCATCTTCCCGCTTTTGAAGCAGGAATAAGTACAATGATTCTTTTACCTGCTGTTGACGTTTTATTTCCAGAAATTCTCTTTCCTGCTTGGGTATTTGCCGGAGCTTTGACGATACCGCGGAGTTTTGGGAATTTAAATCCTGATTGGTGATTTGAAGTCCTTTATGGGTGCTTTCTACGCTTTCTAAAATTGCTTTACGTGCTGTTTGCACTTGGAGATTAATCGCTTTAAGAGCCGGATTATCTTCCGATGATCCCTGTGCAATTTGTTCTCGGTTAATTACCAGATCGTTGTATTTTTGGATTACGTTTACAAGTCCGACGTCAGTAAGTCCAAGGTTGGGAACTAAAGCCGATTTATTGGCCGGATTGCGCAGAAAATCTTTTACATACGAGATCAGGTTCAGCTGGTTTTCAACTGTACTGCGTTGCGTGATGTATCCGCTGCTTCTGCCTAAATACATCTGTGCGTCAGCTTCAATATTAGTCAGGTTGTTGCTTTGTTTGTACTGTTCGGCATCGTGTTCTACTGTGCTCAGTTCTCCGGTTAGCAGTTTAATTCTTCCATCCAGAAAATTGGCAGAACTTATCGCCGAATGGTTGATTTGTTCTACGGCATCCTCATTATATACGGTTGCCAGTGTTTTCAGGATGTCTTGTCCTTTTTTAATATTCGAGGTTTGCAACGTAAGGTCGATTACATTGGCTTCTTTGTTAACCAGAGTGAGCAGACTGCCCGAAGCAATAAACTTGGCAACTTTTGAAGGATTGGTAATCTTAATGGTTAACGGGAATTTATCGGTAGTGTAACCTTTGTTTTGAGCAATATATAAACTGCCGGCCGGTGTGCTGAAGTAGGCCGGTAAATTATGGGGATGCACAACAAAACGACGTTCCATGTATTCTCCGTCAATTACAACTTTGCCGCTGTCATAACGTGCGGTAAGCATTACATTGCCTTTTATGCGTTCCAGTGCATCCATGTCTAAACGGACATAGAGCGGCGAAGAGTCATAAAGATCCTCGCTTTTAAGGAATGAGCGGTGAGTGTAGGAGGTATACAATTCCAGACGGTACACCACTTTTCTCATCAAAGCTGTTGAGCTGATCATCTTAGCTTCATCATTTGTCATGGTAGGCGTAGTGGTCAATCCGATGTTGTTTAGCTGGCTGATGAGGTTGGCCTGACTTGTAGCTCCGTTCTTGCTCTGATCAAGAACCATTATCGACGCTGTGGTTTCGTAAGTGTCTGGTTGCGAACGGGCATACAGAAAACCTACTATCAAAGCTAAAATGGCAGAGACGACAAACCACGGCCAGTGGCGCAGGTATTTGTCAATCGACTCCCGGAAATTGACGGATTTGTCAGTGATATTTTGAATTCTGGATTGCATACCGTTTTGTTTTATGAGCCGCTATATTGCGACACCTTATTTCTTGACTAGCAGAGTTACCAAAGACGCAACGGAAATGAGTATGCCTAGAGCTGAAACTGTCATCGATTCTCCGGTGTTGACAGAAGCGGAACGAGCTTTCGGTTTGTTGGGTTGAATATATAGTATGTCGTTCTGATGCAGGTAGTAAAGTGGAGAATTAATGATGTTCCGGTCTCTCAAATCAATCCCGAATGTCACTCTTTGGCCTTTGTCGTTATCCCTGATAAGCAAAACGTTACCTCTGGTGCCGAATATGGTCAAATCTCCGGCGAGTGCAATGGCTTCCAAGAGGTTTATTTTTTCATTGTCAATAGTATAAATGCCGGGTTTGTTTACTTCTCCCAATACTGAAATCTTATAATTGGTATATCGGATGTTTACAATCGGCATCTCTTTAATATAGTGGGGACATATTTTATCTTTTATGTATTCGGCCAATTGAAGCTTGGTCATCCCTGCTGCGTTTATTTTCCCCAATACGGGGAACGTGATAGTACCGTCTTTGTCTATCAGATAATTTTGTAACGCAATGGTACCTGTGGCCACCGGATTTGCGGTGGTTGAAGAACTACTTGTCGGTAAGGAGATCGTCGGTAGGTTAAAAGGCGCTGCAACTTCGGGCGATGTGGAATTGACCGTTATGATTAATAAATCCCCGACTTTCAGTTTGGTTTCGGATATTGCCGAAGAATCCGTAAAAGCGCTCCTATTTCCCGTATATTCAAAATAGGTTATATTTTTGGATGAGCTGCACGAAAGCAACAGACAGATACTGACTAAAATAACAGGAATTGTCTTCATCGTAATAAGCTATTAATATGTTGAATCAGAAAAATGTCGTTTTATTTTACTCTGGTATAAATAGTGAAACTAATCAGGGAGCTTTTTATCAAATCGTTCGTATGCTGAATTCATGCTTATAAATTCCGGCACTATTTCTTTCATCTTCTTTACGGTTTCTCGTGTGTCGAATAACATCGCTTTGATAATCAGTTCATTTATAAGTTTGGCAACCACCGATAACTTGTATTTCCGTACTTTCGCTACTTTGATCTTGGGATTTGTCGTAGGTTGAGTAATTTCCTTGTCGTTTAGCAGCTCCTCATACAGCTTTTCGCCCGGTCGTAATCCGGTGTATACAATTCGAATATCACGGTTGGGAACCAGACCTGCCATTTCTATCATTTTCTTTGCTAAGTCGTTAATTTTAACCGGTTTACCCATGTCGAATATGTAGATGTTGCCGTTATGTCCTATAACTCCGGCTTCAAGCACCAAGCGACATGCCTCGGGAATGGTCATGAAGTAACGAATTATGTTGGGGTGGGTGACTGTTACCGGCCCTCCGCTTTCTATTTGTTCTTTAAATAGAGGAATCACAGAACCATTTGAACCCAGTACGTTCCCAAATCGGGTAGTTATGAATTTGGTTGCCGACTTTCCGTCCAGATGATTGGCTAACGATTGAATGTATATTTCTGCAATTCGTTTTGAAGCACCCATCACATTGCTCGGATTGACAGCTTTGTCTGTTGAAACCATGATGAATTTTTCAGCCCTGAATTTCAGTGCGTAATTCGCAATATTGCGGGTTTCCCAACACATTGGTAAGCACGGCTTCACACGGATTTCTCTCTATCATGGGCACATGTTTATATGCCGCAGCATGATAAATAATGTGCGGATGATACTTTCTGAAAACAAATTCCAGGCGTTTTCGTATGCGGATATCTCCCAGTATGGCTTCGCAAACATTGGGATAATATTTCTCCATCTCAAGAAGCAGAGAGTTGAGCGGTGTTTCGGCCGAGTCGAATAAGATGATTTTTTGAGGTTTGAATGTTGCCAGCTGTTTTACCATTTCGTAACCAATTGATCCGGCTGCACCTGTAACCAGAACAATTTTATTCTCAATTTGATGCTTGATTCTATCAAGGTCAATTTGAATTTCATCTCTTCCCAGCAGATCCTTAATTTGTGGATTCAGATAATATTTTTGAGGTATCAAATCCCGAAACATCTGAGACTGATCGGGTGATAATATTTTGATGTGAAGGTCAATGCACTGCCGTAATATTTTTTTGTCCGGAATCTCGATTGGCTGTTTTTTTACAAGAAACAAGGCGCTGATTTTGTATTCCCGAATCACACGATCGAGGTTGTTATCCACATAATACACCGGCAAATCGAATATCCGTTGATGAATCATGTGTTTGTCGTGCGTCAGGAAGCCGACGATCCGGTAGCCTTTATAACCGTTGGTTAGGAAAAGGCTTGCCAATGCTATGCTTTGGTGGCTGACACCGTACACAAGGCTTCGTTGTCGGTAGCGGCCGGCAACGTAAGTGGTGAGAAAACGGTAGAAACTGACTACCACAAACCGGAAGGCGATGAGAATGATAAAGTTGAGAGTGGTGTTTTTTACAATCAAGGAAATAAACATGCCTGAATTACCATATCCGCTGAGTAAGCCGACGATATAATAGGTGAGGTTGATTGAGACAACAGCCACTAACACTCTCCCGACTTCGTGATAGGAAGAGTAGCGGATAATTCCTGTATGGGTTTTGAAGAGTAGAAAATACCAGGGGCAAATAAAGAAACTGCCAATGATAAGGTATTCGACTTTGGGGAGAGAGTAGGCATCGTTGAAATGCAGGCTTGAGTCGAATAGGTAGCACCAACTAAGAGAAATAACGGATAATATAAGGTCAATTCCCAGAATAGTCCATCTGCTGACGTATTTGGAACTTACTATACGATGTACAATAACATCCCAAGATTTATGTGTCTTCTCGCGCATAGACACCTCCTCTTTTCTCTTTAGTGCTACGAAATACTTTTCTCTTTAGAATAATCAATACCACAACTTATTACTTAGCTTCTGAATCACAGTTGCGGTATGTGCATTAGGTCTTGCGACGTGTCCGGAATAAATTTTTAGAAACCATCTTTATGGTTTGCATATTATGCAATAAGAGTTAATATATCTGTTACGAAGATATAAACAATTGCAACTAAAAGCAAGGGATATGCCGTTAATTATTTAAAATAAACAATAGAAATGAAAATGAAATATAAAATATTGGCTATTGTTGAACTGTTGAGCCGTTTACGGTATGGCGTTATGCCTTATTTGTGAGTCCTGTATTCAAACGCGCCAATATCATACGCGGATCCTTGCGGACGACGAATGCCGTTGTAATCGTCAGTTATCAGGGGAGCAAGATTTTTTCCGGCATTGATGGCTGGAGATTTTCCTTGGAGACGAAAATCCAATGTAGAACTATTTAAAAACTGAGGAGATTTGTCGGTGAGATTATTAGTGAGATATGTGTTTATGCCTGCATTGGAGATGTTGCCTGCCATGTGATTCCATGAAATATTGTTTACGATTCTTGCATTGGAGCTTCCGGCTCCTGTTTTGATTCCATTTTCGTGAGTTTTACCGCTGTTATTCGACCAAATCGTGTTGTTGTAAATGCTGGTGTTGACGGCATGATAATCTATCTGAATACCACCGTTGTTGCCCCATATCAGGTTGTTGTAGACGGTGTTTCCCGTGCCTGACGAAATGATAATTCCAAAACCGCGATTCCCTGCTCGTGCATTTTCATGAATATTGTTGCGCCGAACAATATTGTAATTAGCGCTTTCGGGTTTATGTTCCGTGTAGATGTGAATTCCCCAACCGGCATTTCTGTAAATATCACACTTTTCAATCATATTATTGCTGCCGGAGATGTACATTCCATGATCGAAATCAGAGGCTCCGTTATCGTGTATTTTTAGGTTGATAAATTCATTGTTGTTCGACTCTGAATCGACAAATATGCCATTGGTTTTGGCATGTTTCAGTTCACAATTTTGTATCCTGATGTGGTGAGCCGTGTTGTTGGGATTGGTTCCGGTATAGGTGATCTTCACGATATTGGACGTTATATTGGTTCCATCTAAAATGAGGTTGTCGAATACCACATACCGTGTTCCTCCGGAAGATCCCATGATGCGCAGGACTTCCGATTCTCCGCTTTTTGGCTGAATTATAACTTTTTCGCCGGGATAACCGGCAATGGTAACCGCCGTTTGCCACGAATTGCCACTTGGAAGCTTCGTTCTATATTCGTTGGTGGCTTCGTTGTAAGTTCCTTCGTGTATGTAAAGCGTGTCTCCCGCGGATAAACAACGTATGCCGGCCGCAATAGTTTGTTTGGGAGTGGCTGTGTTTTGAGCGGCAAAACAGCTAAAGGCATCATTCCCGGACTTTGAAACGTAATAGACCGTTCCAAATAGATTGCCTGTGAATTGAAGTATCAAAAAAACAGACAATCGCCAGTAATGTGTTTTTGCGGATGGACATAATGTCTTATAAATGTTTCAAATATAGTACATATGGAATGATTTTATAATTTTTGTATATAATAATAGCCAACCATTCTGTTTTAGTGTCAGTCTGGTTGGCTATTGCGTTCAATTGAACTTGTCGTTTTGACTATTTTCTTTCGGTTAAGAGCAATTCATTGATGCGGAATCTGCCGGTTTGTTTGTTGGTTTTGGTCAGCGCTTCGTCGGTTTCAAACTCTTTCTCTATCCGGTTGAATACTACTTTGCTTATGCTCAGGTAGTGTCTGAGATTGGGCAGTGATAACGGATACAAGGAAGAATGATTGCCGGTCGAAAAGAAATATTCGGTTTCAACCTTATTAGTCGTTCGGGTGTGCGGCCCTTCCTGTTTACGCTCACTAACAATCGTTCTTCTTGAATAAATATAAAGATAGGATGTGTCGGCAATCAGATAGGGATCGCGGTTAATAAAGCGGAAATTTCTCCCGTCTTTCAATGTAATGGCAAAGATAGAATCTTTGTAAAAGAGCTTCGATTGGCCATCTTCCACACAGTTGATGGTCGGCGAAAAGAAAAACTGATTGAGTTTGACTTTGTCTCCACTGTGCTTCCCGTCAATTAAATAGGGCGTATTGTGGCGAAAATCGGACGCGTTGGCATAGATTCCTTTTACATCGCCGTCTTTGATGATATCAGGCGTCAAAGCATTGGTGTGTAAAGAGATGAATGTTAGGCCGACTAAGAATAGTAATATTCGCATAACGTTGTTTGTTTAAGATTTACAAATGTACGTGTTTGTTGCTACGAAAGCGTTAACAGCTCATTTCTCCGGCATTTTTCTTTGCCGCCAAGAGATTGTAAGCACCTTTTGTCACCACCTTTACTCTGGTCGGATCGAACTGTTTCGGAAGAGTAATCTCCGTGAATCCGCCGTCCGAAACCCCTTTGTGCACCTGCACCATGCGGTATTCACAGAAAGCACGGCCATTTTCTGTTTTATTGCGGTCGAAGAGGAAAATATAATCCTTATCGTCGAAACTGACCACGGCATCCGATGGAACGGCCGTTACCTTATTGCCTGTTGCTTTCACAAGTGCATTGGCATACATGCCGGGAAGTACATTTTTGCATACGCCTTGTATGGAGGCATACACTTTCAGACTGCGATCGCTGCCGACCGATTTGGATGTCTGGTAAACCTTTGCATCGTGTTGCTCGGTCTCGTTGTTGATGTAGAAATGGATGGTTTCGCCAACTTTTACCTTGTCGGCATCTTTTTCAAACAGTGTCAATTCGAGCAACAGATGGCTGGTATTCACAATTTCGAACAGCACGTCGGTGGCGGCAACCGATTTGCCAATGGAGACATTGACGGTCTTTACATAACCCGAGATGGGCGAGGTGAGCGCTGCCGAACGGCTGATGCGATCGTCGCTTAATCGGGAAGGATTGATTCCGATCAGCAAAAGCTTTTGTTCCAGAGCTCTTTGCTGAGCTTTCAACGCTTTGAATTCGGAGGTTGCCAGCTGAATGTTTTTTTCGAAGCCACATCGTTTTTGTAGAGTTCCGATTGCCGTTTGTATTCCGCTTCGGTATATTCCAGTTTGCTTTTTGCTTCCAGATAACTTTGCTGTATATCAATAAAATCGGAGTTTTCGATAATGGCTAATACCTGGCCTTTCCGGACGGAACTTCCAGGTAGCAGTGATGTGGATTTGACGAAACCACCCATCGGCATACTTACCGATGCCATATCCTGTGGCGATGCGGTGATGGTGCCACTTACCTTCAGGGTTCCGCTCATAGTGCGTTCTTCAATTAAACCGGTTTCGATGCCGGCCAGTTTGATCTGGTCGTCGCGCATCTCCACAATGTCTTCGGGCAGGTTTTCCGCTTCTTTGGCGTTTGTCTCTTTTTTGCCTCCGCTACACGATGAAATAATCAGGGTGATGGAGTAAATAGCTGTAACTAATAGAAATTTATGTCGTTGCATAATGGTATTTATATATTTTCTTTTTCATTTTTGCTTATTCAACAGACCGACTCCCTCTCCTTGGGAGAGGGTTGGGGAGAGGTCAGATTTTACCGGTAATGGCTTCGATAGCAATTGACGTTTGATTATATTCATTCAACGCGTCCAGATAATTCTGTTTGATGCTCAATGCCCTGCCGAGACTTTGAAGATAGTCGAGATAATCCATGGCTCCGGCTCGGTAGCTTTGCGTAGATTGTTTGATAATCAGATCCGCTTCCGGAATGGCCTGTTTTTCGTAATAATCCACATTGTTGCGATCTTTCTCCAGTTCCAGCAATAATGATCGGTAATTGCCGGCCAGCGATTTTGTCCAGGCTTCGTGGGTAGCTTGCGCCTCTTTCTCTTTGAAACGGGCTGCTTTTACCCGCGCATTGCCGGGCACAAACCAAAGGGGAATGGAAACTCCTGCCTGAATTGCCGTGAAACGATTTGCCGAAGTGTAATCGCGTTGCGTACCGTTCACATCTTGTGTGCCAAGCATTGTCTGGCTGAAATAACCGATCGAAAAGTCGGGCATCAACTTGCTTTTCTCAACGGCTTTCTCCAGACGGGAGACTTCTATCTGCTGAGCAGTAATGCCGAGCGAAGGGTTTTCGGCAATTGCATTGCCGTTTGCTGTGGGTAACCATTCCAGACGTTTCAAAACCGAATCGGACGGAGCGACTGGTGTGTTGGTATTCAGCAATAGAGCCAATTTTTGAGTGGCAATGTCGATATCGGTACGGGTTTGTTTCAGTTGGTTTTGAATCTCCATATTTTGCGAATGCGCCGAAATCATTTCCAGTCGGTTGGTCTCTCCTGTAGAGGAACGAAGCTCTGCTGCTTTGGAGAAATTGCCGTAAAGACTATCCTGATAGCTTTGCAATTTCAGCTTTGCGTCGAGATAGATCAGTTGTTGATAAAGCTGCTTTACCTCCGTAGCAATCTGTAATCGGGTACTCTTGAATTGCCATTCGCTGCTTTTGATATTTGCTTTGGCTAACTTGTTCTGGTTGATATAGAGCCCCGGAAAGGCGAACGACTGGCTTACCGTGAAACTGTTGTCCTTTCGGTAGGAGTTCATCTGTCCGTATTGCCCTTCGATGCTGGTTTTGGGTAAATCCCACGCTGTGCCTTTCAGAGCTTTTTGGACATCTACAGAGTAGGCCGAAGAGCGTACCGAGAGATTGCTGTCGAGCGCAATTCGAATAGCCTGATCCTGTGATATTTTTCGTGGAACCTGAGCAGAACTATCTCCGGTTGAGAATAGCAAGCCTCCGATCAGCAGAGCCGTTGTAATCGTTTTCTTTCTACGACCGAACAGAGAAAAACGACGAGTAGAAAAAATGATGTAAAGCACAGGCAATATAATCAACGTTAGTAATGTGGCGGAGATAAGTCCGCCAATGACCACGGTAGCCAAGGGTTTCTGCACTTCAGCTCCGGCTGAGGTTGACAAAGCCATCGGCAGAAAACCCATGGAGGCGACGGCAGCTGTCATCAATACCGGGCGCAAACGGGTTTGCAGTCCTTTAATCACTCGTTCGGTGATGTCTGCGTAACCGGCTTTTTCCAATCGGTTGAACTCTGCTATCAGTACGATGCCGTTCAGGACCGCCACCCCGAAGAGAGCGATAAAACCTACTCCGGCCGAGATGGAGAAGTTCATGTCCCGCAACCATAGCGCAATAACTCCGCCGATGGCCGCCATCGGAACGGCCGAATAGATGAGCAGACTCTGTTTTACCGAATGGAAAGTGAAGTAAAGCAACACGAAAATTAATAAAAGAGCTATCGGAATGGCAATGGCCAGTCGGTTGCTGGCGGCTTCCAGGTTTTTGAACTGTCCGCCATACGAAACGTAATAACCGGTCGGTAGTTTGATCTGTCGGTCGATTTTGCGGTTTACTTCGTTGATTACGCTTCCGATGTCGCGGTTGCGCACGTTGAAACCGATGGTGATGCGTCGTTTGGTGTTTTCGCGCGATACCTGCGCCGGTCCCGACTGGATCGATATTTCACCCAGTTGTTCGAAAGGAATTTGTCCTCCGCTGGGCAGTGCTACCGAAATGTTTTTCACATCTTCGAGGCTTTGGCGGTAATCCTTTTCCAAACGAACCACCAGCGCAAAACGTTTTTCTTCGTCGAACACTACTCCTGCCTGACTGCCGGCAAATGCCACGCGTAAAATGCGGTTAGCTTCTTCAATCGACAAACCGTATTGTGCCAATCGGTCGCGATCATATTTCACCTGCACCTGAGCTAGTCCGGTAACTTTCTCTACATTGATATCTTCCACCCCGTCAACGTTTTTAATAATTCGTTCAATCGCGGAGGCTTTCTGGGCGAGTACATCGAGGTTGTCACCGAAGAGTTTGATGGCAATGTCCTGTTTTGATCCGGAAAGCAGTTCGTTGAACCGCATCTGGATAGGTTGCTGAAACTCAAATTTTACTCCGGCTAGCGGAATCAATGCTTCCTGCATCTTCTCCACCAACTCTTCGCGGGTTTTGGCAGAAGTCCATTCACTCTTGTCTTTTAGTGTGATAATGTAATCGCCGGTTTCCATGGGAGTCGGATCGGTCGGAATTTCTCCTGCTCCGATCTTGCAGACCGCGTGTTTCACCTCCGGGAAATTGGTCAATAGAATTTTGTTCGCTTTTTCTACCATGTCGATGGTGTTCGACAGCGAACCTCCCTGAAGCGTGATGACTCCGGCGGCCAGGTCGCCTTCTTCGAGTTGCGGAATAAATTCGCCACCTAAACGGGTAAAGAGGAAGAGTGAGACGATGAAAGCTCCGATAGCGCCACCGATCACGCTTTTTTTATGGTTCAAAGCCCAATGAATGACAGGCGTGAACCATTCGTGCAATTTCTCCATCATGCGA
>CAXXPB010000017.1:0-80502 GCA_963678825.2 uncultured Microbacter sp.
GAAAATTGAATAAATAATTAAAAACATGTACACGTCATTCAAACGCTATTGCAAAACCATGGAGTTGCGCAACGATCCGTCATTAATCGAAGCGTATAAAAAAGCTCATGCAAAAAGTGCCGCCTGGCCTGAAATTACACAGGGAATGAAAGAGGTTGGAATTCTTGATATGGAAATCTACCTTTTTGGAACCAAGCTATTCATGATTATGGATACTGTGGCTGATTTTGACCATGAAAGAGCAATGGTAGAGCTTGCCTCAAAGCCCCGTCAGAGTGAATGGGAGGGACACATGTCGCAATTTCAGGATAGCTCTGCCGAAGCAACAGCCGATCAAAAGTGGCAACTGATGGAGCGAATTTATAAAATGGACGAGTAAACACAACAAAAAACACGACCTTTGAACTCATCAATTGCAACTTTTATTGATATGAAACGAGCCCCGCAGGACGGGACGAGTTCCATGCGATAACTATCTAAAAAATAAAAATGAACGCATGAAAAACACTTGTGGAATTTTTTACCTCTTGTTAGTTTTGTCTTTCTTCCATTTTCAGGGAGCTTTCCCGAAAGACAATAGGCTGAATGATAGTACGAAAATGGTTGCAAAAAAAACCTTTGCGGGTCTATAATACATCCCGCCTTTCAACAGAAAAACCTGTCATCGACGGCAAGTTAAATGATGCCTGCTGGAAAACGGGAGAATGGGCGGGCAATTATACCCAATGGTTGCCACATGAAGGAGCCAAACCCTCGCAGCCAACGTTCCTGAAAATTCTTTACGATGATAAGAATCTTTATGTAGCTATACGGGCGTTTGACA
Source organism: uncultured Microbacter sp. (assembly GCA_963678825.2). Taxonomy (GTDB): domain Bacteria; phylum Bacteroidota; class Bacteroidia; order Bacteroidales; family Paludibacteraceae; genus Microbacter. The sequence continues at coordinate 824 of CAXXPB010000017.1, forward strand.
GCATACCGGAAAAAATATGCCGGAAAGCGGGACGGCGCGATGAGTTTACCGGCGACATGGTAGGGGTAGCCTTTGATAGCTATCACGATCGTCGAACCGGATTTGAATTTGATGTCTCTGCTGCCGGACAAAAGGTCGATTTGGTCGTTACAAATCCTTGTAATATAGATTTTAATTGGAATCCAATATGGTATGCGAAAACTTCGAAAGAAGACTCAGCCTGGACAGCTGAGATTCAAGTGCCATTGAGTCAGCTTCGTTACAGCAATGATTCCGTACAGGTTTGGGGACTTCATGCCTGGCGTTGGATCGACCGGTTTCAACAAGAGAGCGAATGGGAACTGCAATCTTCAACAGGCCCGGGCATCTTGTATTTGTTTGGTGAACTTCATGGAATCAGTAGGTTGCCAAAATTCAGAAGGATTGAGATTATGCCATATATGTTGGGACGGCTTAAAACCGTTAAGGCGGAACCAAACAATCCTTTTGCAAACACAGGCAAGAGCTGGTATGGAAATGCAGGCTTGGATGCAAAAATCGGTTTGACAAGCAATTTTACGGTCGATCTGACGGTGAATCCCGATTTCGGGCAAGTCGAGTCGGATCCGTCCGTGATGAATCTTACGGCATTTGAGACTTTCTACGATGAAAAACGCCCGTTCTTTCTCGAAGGAAAAAATATTTTCAACTTTGATTTTGATAATTCGAGCTTGTTTTATAGCCGCAGAATTGGTCATTCTCCATCGTTTTATCCCAATCTTGGAAACAACCAATTTATGAAGTTCCCGGATAATACAAGCATTCTTGGTGCTGCCAAAATCAGTGGAAAAACGGCTAAGGGTCTTTCTATAGGGGTGTTGGAGAGCCTTGCTGCTTTCGAATTTGCTACGATAGATTCGTTTGGGGAAAGGAATAAAATGGGTGTGGAGCCATTGACAAACTATGCGATTGTACGGGTTCAGCAGGATTTTAAACAGGGAAATACCGTGCTTGGAGGAATACTTACTTCCACCAATCGGTTTATTAATGCGCCACAACTGGAATTTTTGAACCGTAATGCCTACACCGGAGGAATCGATTTACTGCATCAATGGCATGATAAAGAATATTATTTAGATGCAAAGATAGTGGGCAGCACCATCACCGGTAGTCGTGAAGCCATGATGAATCTTCAGCGATCTTCGGCTCGTTATTATCAACGTCCTGATATTCAGAGTGCGCATCTTGATACTTCTATTAACTATTTATCGGGCTATGGTGGAGATGTCAAGATAGGGAAAGGAAGTAAAGGTTTGTGGCGGTATTCTACCGAACTGATATGGCGCTCGCCGGGTCTCGATCTCAATGATATGGGATACATGCAAACGGCTGACGTTATCAAGCAAAAAAATTCAGTTTATTATTTTGTGAATAAGCCGGTATCCATATTCCGTACTTACAACGCCACATTGTCGGAAACGAACAATTGGGATTTCGGGTGGAGGTATTTGTCGTCAGATATAAAATTGAATGCCTATTTCGAGTTTGTGAATAAATGGGCAATCAATACAACGGTCAGTTATACGGCACAAGCATTGGATCCCTCCCTGTTACGCGGAGGAAGTGCTATGCTGATTCCTTCCGTTTGGTACAAAAGCCTGTATATGAAAACGGATCCTTCACGTAAATTGTTTTTTGATTTAACCTCGGAATTGTCTGATTCGAAATGTGGCAGCGCGCGATATTATTCGCTCCAACCCGGTGTGACATATACCCCCATCAATGCCCTGAAGCTTTCTGCCAAGTTTAATTATTCGCGAAACCAGAACGACCTGCAATATATCGCTACTGCTACCGACGGCAACCAACAGAGGCCTATACTTGGAAAAATAGATCAATATACCATGGGTGTTACTTTTAGAGCCGATTACAACATAACCCCTGAACTGTCTATTCAGTATTATGGCAGTCCGTTTGCTTCGGTAGGGAAATTCTCCGACTTTAAAAATGTAACCGACCCCAAGGCAGTCGATTATAACGACCGATTTTCGGCGCTGAATCCTACATTGAATGGCAATGCTTACGAAGTGTCTCATGCCCACAATGGTTTTGTTGACTATAAATTCGATAATCCGAATTTTGATTTTAGTCAATTCCGGTCTAATCTAGTGTTGAGATGGGAATATCGCCCGGGGTCGCAATTTTATCTTGTTTGGTCGCAGGATCGTACAGCTTTCGCACAGCCGGGTAATCAGGCTTTAGGTGCAAACCTGAGCGGGTTAAGGAACATATTCCCAAATAATATCATCCTTGCTAAATTTAACTATTGGTTCTCAATATAATTTTCAAATGAATATGAATAAGTTATTTGTGAGGTTTGTGCTGCTTTTGGGTCTGTCGGTTTCTATGCTTTTAATCGTTGTTGATGCGAAAGCTGATGGGTTACAACAAACATCTCCATCAAGAAGAATAAAAGAGAATTTTGACTGGAATTGGCAGTTCCATAAAGGGGATATTGCCATCAAGAAAGTGGTAAGAGTGGGTCAGGGAGGGATAACCGACATCAACGTGCCAGTGATTACCAAAAAAGACACCGTTATTGATTATACCAATATTAAAAGTAGTACCTCATATTTTCCTGTTGACTGGACAAATGTAGACCTGCCGCACGACTGGGTGGTGGAAGGAACTTTTGTAAACGATAACACACTTGGTAGCCAGCCGGGCGGTAATGGATATTTACCTACCGGAATGGGTGTCTATCGCAAAGAATTTGAAATACCTCAATCGGATAAAGGCAAGAAAATATCCATCGAGTTTGATGGTATTTTCCGCAACAGCACCGTTTGGGTAAACGGCCATCTGTTAGGCAATCATCAGAGTGGCTACACCCCTTCGAATTACGATTTGACTGATGTGCTGCGGTATGGAGGGAAGAATGCCATCCTTGTAAGGGTAGATGCCAGCGAAAGCGAGGGATGGTATTACGAAGGTGGAGGTATTTACCGGCACACTTGGTTGGTAAAAACCGACAGGCTTCATGTGGCACGCTTCGGAACGTTTGTAACAACACCCTCTATCACCGAAGCAAAAGCATCGGTAAGTATCAAAACTACGTTGAAAAACGAGTATAAAACAGAGAAAAACGTCATCTTAATCTCTAAAATTGTTGACAAAAAAGGAAATGTGCTGGATGTTCAAACTTCCGCACAATCGGTAGCTCCACTTGATCAGCTTGAAGTTGCCCAACTGGGTTCTATCAACAAACCATTGCTTTGGTCGCCCGAAAGCCCGTATCTGTATAAAGTTCTTGCCGAAGTATCGGAAAATGGGGAAATCATTGATAATTACGAAACTACATTCGGTGTACGTACTTTCGAGGTAAATAAAAATGGCGTTTTCCTCAATGGCAAGTTGTGCCCGATTAAAGGTACCTGCAACCACCAGGATTTTGCCGGAATTGGAGTTGCGCTACCGAATAAAATCAACTGGTATAAATTGAAAATCCTAAAGGATCTTGGTAGCAACGCTTACCGTACTTCGCACCATCCGCCAACCCCCGAATTACTCAATATGTGCGACAGCATGGGTATTATTGTTCTGGATGAGAACCGCCATTTGTCGAGCAGCGAAGATGGATTGAAGGATTTGACTACGATGGTTGTCCGCGACCGCAACCACCCGTCTATTTTTATGTGGAGCATGGAAAATGAAGAGGCGATACAGGGTACGGTTATGGGTGCTCAAATCCTCGAAACCATGGTAGCGATGGTACACAAACTTGACCCTACGCGCAAAACAACAGCAGCTATGAACCACGCCCGCAACGATGGCGGTTATAGTGATGTGCTCGATGTGGTTGGATACAATTATGGCGACAAACAATTGGCTTATGTAAAAGACAAGGAAACTCATCCCGACCGTGTGATGTTTTGCACCGAAGGAACAAGTTTTGTCTCGACCCGTGGCGAATACACGAATAGTTGGTGGCCACAAACTTGTTCCAACTCAACCATTTGGCAAAAAGACTGGGGACCATACCCGGGCGAAGATTGGGCAGATATTGTGAAGTATCCGTACCTTGGCGGTCTGTTTGTCTGGACAGGGTTCGATTATCGTGGTGAACCTACGCCATTCGCTTGGCCAAGTGTAGCTTCTTATTTTGGTTTCATGGATGTATGCGGTTTCCCCAAAGATGGCTATTACGCCTATAAAGCAGCATGGGGCAATGAACCTGTTGTCCATATTTTCCCGCACTGGAACTGGCCGGGTAAAGAAAACGATACCGTAAAAGTGCATTGTTACACCAATTGTGAAGAAGTAGAATTGTTCCTCAATGGCAAAAGTCTGGGTAAACAAAAAGCCGAAGCATATAAAAAACTTATTTGGTCGCCTATTTACCAAGCAGGAAAATTAGAAGCCAAAGGCTACCAAGCAGGAAAACTGGCAACAAAAGATATTGTGGAAACCACCACTGCTCCTGCCCAAATAACATTAAGCAGCGATGTAAATACTCTAAAAGCCGACGGTTGCGATGTGGTCGTAATACGCGTTGCAATCAAAGATGCCAAAGGAAGAATTGTGCCAACGGCCAATAATCAGGTGAAATTTGAAATCGAAGGCCCTGGCAAAATTATCGGAACCGGTAATGGCAATCCCATCAGCCACGAACCCGATAAAGCCAGCCAACGCATGGCTTTCAACGGCTATGGCATGGTGTTGGTACAGGCCGATAAAACAGCCGGGATGATTCGCCTGAAAGCGGTGTCGGAAGGTCTGAAAGGTTCGGAAGTTGTTGTTAATGTAAAATGAGGAATGAAGCTATTTAAATATTTCAAAATTGAAATTTGGCGTTGGGTGGTTGTGTCGGTATTAATATCCGGCGTAGCGAACCAGCTACACGCGCAAACTTCCTATTTCGTATCTCCCAATGGAAACGATAAAAACAGCGGTACAGAGAAATCGCCCTTGAAAAGCATAAAAGCTGCGCAATTCAAAGCCCGTGGTCAAAAAGGCGAAACAACGGTATATTTGCGAGGCGGTGAATACCGGATGGATGAAACGCTGATTTTCACACAACAAGATGGGAATGCCGATAAGTACCTCATGTTGTGCTCTTATCCTGGTGAACATGCGATTGTTTCCGGAGGTGTTCAGCTGAAACTTCAATGGCAGCCCTACAAAAATGGCATTATGCAGGCAGAAGTTTCCCAAAAGATTGCCATTGACATGCTTACCGTGAACGGAAAAATCCGCTCCATGGCACGTTATCCGAACTACGACTCAACTGCTGTGCGCTTCAATGGCACTTCGGCTGATGCTACTTCGCCTGAGCGCGTGAAAACGTGGAAAAATCCGGCAGGCGGCTTTCTCCATGCCATGCACGTGAGCGATTGGGGCGATTTTCATTACCGCATAACCGGCAAAGACGAGCAGGGAAACTTGAAAATGGATGGCGGCTGGCAGAATAACCGTCCGTATGGGCTGAGCAAAGACAACCGGATGGTCGAAAATATTTTCGAGGAGCTAGATGCCCCCGGCGAATGGTATTATGATGCCCCCGATGCTATTTTATACTATTTTCCAGTATCGAATGAAGATGTTTCCAAATCGACATTTGAAGTTTCGCAACTAAAGCATTTGGTCGAATTCAGAGGAACAGAACAGGAACCGGTAAAAAATATCACGATTAAGAACATTGAATTTACACAAACGGCTCGCACCTTTATGGAAAAGTACGAACCCCTGTTACGTTCCGACTGGACGGTTTATCGTGGTGGAGCCATTGTTTTTGAAGGAACTGAAAATTGTTCCGTATCGGGCTGCTATCTCCATAATTTGGGTGGTAATGCCGTATTTTTTTCTAATTACAACCGAAACTCTTCCGTTGCCGGTTCGCACATAACGCAAGTGGGAGCAAGTGCGGTCTGTTTTGTGGGTGACCCGAATGCTGTTCGTTCAGCGGTGTTCAATTATGATGTCCATAGTTCTTATGATCAGATAGACCGTCAGCAAGGACCGAAAACGAATAATTATCCTGCGGAATGTCTTGTCCGGGATAATTTAATACACACGATAGGTCTCTTTGAAAAACAGATTACCGGTGTAGAACTATCCATGGCAAAGTCAATCACGGTGAGCCACAACAGCATTTATGATGTTCCCCGTGCAGGTATCAATGTAAGCGAAGGTACGTGGGGCGGTCACATTATTGAATACAACGACATTTTTGAAACCGTGAAGGAGACCGGCGACCATGGCTCGTTCAACTCGTGGGGACGTGACCGTTTTTGGCATCCCGACCGTGAGAAGATGAACAAATTCGTGGCACAGGAATCGTCCTTGATTTTGGCCGATGTAACGTCAACGATCATTATCCGCAACAACCGTTTTCGTTGCGACCGCGGTTGGGATGTGGATTTGGACGACGGTTCTAGCAATTACCACATTTATAATAACTTATTCTTGAATGGCGGATTAAAACTTCGGGAAGGGTTTTACAGGACTGTGGAGAACAATATTTTTGTAAACAGCACCTTTCACCCTCACGTATGGTTCGACAATAGCGGGGACGTTTTTTCACGAAATATTGTGATGCAGCCTTACAAACCAATCAACCTGCCAAGCTGGGGAGCTATGGTGGATTACAATATTTTCACAAATGATAAAGCGTTCTCCGAAGCCCAAAAAATGGGCGTTGACAAGCATTCCATTGTCTGTCCGGTGGAGTTTCAGGATGCGGAACATGGCAACTTTGCTGTGAAAAACACGGTAAACCCGGTATTCCGCATAGGTTTCCAGAATTTCGATATGGAGAGTTTTGGGGTTGTTTCGCCCGGCTTGAAACGCATTGCGAAAACACCCAAAATTACTCCGCCACAAATAAACGTGGATAATACCCGGTCAAACATAATCGAATGGCAGGGGTGGAATATCAAAAAACTTGAAACTTTGGGCGAACGCTCTGCCACGGGCATGGATTCTGAACGTGGGGTATATGTTGTGTCAATCGCAGACTCTTACAATAAATTGAAAGAAATCCTCCGTGTAAATGATGCAATCCTGAAATTTAACGGGAAAATAGTAAATAACTTGGTAGATTTGCAAAATGCTTTCAAACAGGCTGATTTGTCAAAACAAATTGAAATGGTGGTTTTCAGAAATCAAAAGGAGACTTTGGTTGTAATTCCGGCAAATTCAATAAAAAAGAAATGATAACCAACAATATTATGATGAACAAATTTATTTTTTTAAGAAGTAAGGCATTGCTTTGCCTGCTGTTTGCTTGCTCCTTTTCAATTTTTGCGCAAAACAATCAGGAAAAGAAACAGCTTTTCGACTTTAACTGGAAGTTCTTTTTAGGAGATGCACAAGATGCAAAGACTGTAGAATTTAACGATGCAGCCTGGCGCAACCTCGACCTGCCCCACGATTGGAGCATAGAGGGGAAGATTAACTCAAAGAACCCAACCGGGAGTGCCGGTGGTTATTTTCCTGCGGGCATTGGCTGGTATCGTAAATCGTTCAAAGTCCCTGTTGAATGGAAAAATAAAAACGTTTCCATTTATTTTGAAGGGGTTTATATGAACTCCGAAGTGTTTATCAATGGAAAATCGCTAGGTGTGCATCCTTACGGCTACACTTCTTTTGATTATGATCTGTCTCCATTTCTTGATTTTGGCAAAGAGAATGTGATTGCGGTAAGGGTCGATAATTCGCAGCAAGTAAATTGCCGTTGGTATAGCGGTTCAGGGATCTATCGCCATGTTTGGATGATGGTCGAAAATTCGTTGCATATTGCCCGGTGGGGAGCTGGGATTACCACTCCCGAAGTCTCTGTGCGAAAAGCCAAAGTTCAGATAAAGACGGCGGTGAAAAATGAAACCTCTTTACCTCAGAGAGTTACTGTGAAAACGGTGCTGGTGGATAAGCATGGAAAGAGATTGGGCATTCAGCAAGCCAGTATAGACCTTGCGGCAAACAGCGAAAAAGACGTTGCCCAAACCATCTCGGTTTCCAGTCCCATGCTTTGGTCACCCGAATCGCCCAGTTTATACACGGCTGAAATAGAGGTTGTAAATGGAAAACAGGTGGTTGATGAGAGCAAAAATACTTTTGGCATTCGCTCGCTGAAATTCACGGCCGAAAACGGCTTTCAGTTGAATGGTAAAACGATAAAAATCAATGGCGGATGCGTTCATCACGACAATGGTTGCCTTGGTGCGGCAGCATACGATCGTGCAGAAGAACGCCGCATAGAATTGCTCAAAGCGGCCGGATTTAATGCTGTAAGAACATCGCACAACCCGCCGTCGGAAGCATTTCTCGAAGCTTGCGACCGCTTGGGCTTGCTGGTGATTGACGAAGCCTTTGATGGCTGGCGAACGTCCAAAACTAAATATGACTACTCCATTCATTTCGACGCTTGGTGGCAACGCGACCTGAATGCCATGGTGTTGCGTGATCGCAACCATCCTTCCATAATTATGTGGAGTATCGGAAACGAAATAATAGAAAGGAAAGAGCCTGCCGCTGTAGAAACTGCTAAAATGCTGGCAAATGCAATAAAGAAAATAGACCCGACACGTCCGGTAACTTCGGCCATGACCACATGGGACAAGGAATGGAGCATGTTCGATCCGCTGATGGCAGCGCATGATGTGTGTGGGTACAATTACCAGTTGCATCAAGCCGCCGACGATCATCGGCGGGTACCTTCACGTGTCATTGTTCAGACTGAATCGTATCCCCGCGATGCGTTTGCAAATTGGCAGTTGGTGCAGAATAGCAGCTATATTATTGGCGATTTTGTATGGACAGCTCTTGACTATTTTGGCGAATCGTCCATCGGCCGCTGGTATTATTCGGGCGATTTTCCCGGCGAACACTGGGAACACGATTTCTTTCCGTGGCATGGTGCTTATTGCGGCGATGTGGATCTGACCGGTTGGCGCAAACCTATCTCGCATTATCGTAGCATGTTGTACAACAATACCGAAAAATTGTACATGGCCGTCCGCGAACCGGCTCCCGAGCCCGTCGAAATTAAAGAGACCCTTTGGTCGGTTTGGCCAACCTGGGAAAGCTGGACATGGCCTGAATTTGAGGGTAGAAACGTGCAGGTGGAGGTGTATTCAAAATATCCCAAAGCAAGGCTTTACCTCAATGATAAGCTTATTGGCGAACAGCTTACAGGTCGCGAACAACAATTTAAAGCTACGTTTGCTGTTCCGTACGTTGCTGGTACGTTAAAGGCTGTAGGTGTTGAAAATGAGAAGGAAATGGAAACGACCATTCTACAAACGGCCGACCAGGTTGCCCGAATAAAACTGACAGCCGATAGAAGCGAACTGCTTGCCAACGGGCAGGATTTATCCTTTGTAACAGTTGAAATTACTGATAAAAATGGCATTTTACAGCCAAATGCTAACAATCGCCTGAAATTTACAGTTGAAGGAGAGGGATCGATAGCGGGTGTCGGCAATGCCGATATGAAAGATTGCGACCCTTATGTAGGCAATTCCCGCAAAGCATGGAAAGGTCGTGCCCTGGTTGTGCTGAAGAGCTCGCATAATGCAGGTGCTATAAAGTTAACCGTAAAATCACAGGGTTTGGCAGAAGCTACGTTCACGATCAAAACACACAAACAATAATTCCCGAATATTATGAAGCAAATATTCTGTGCTATTGCATTTTACGTTCTAACAATGGGCGTGAATGCTCAGGTAAAAGCTCCGGATTCATGTGGTCCTGTTCCGTCAGAGAACCAGATGAGGTGGCAGGAAATGGAACGATACGCGTTTATCCATTTCTCGTTGAACACCTATACCGACCAGTCGTGGGGATTGGGGAATGAGGATGTAAAACTGTTCAACCCCGAGAAATCGGATTGTCGCCAATGGGCGCGTATTTGCAAAGAAGCGGGATTGAAAGGGATTATCATTACGGCAAAGCACCACTGCGGTTTTTGCCTGTGGCCATCTAAATATACCGATTATTCGGTGAAAAATGCTCCATGGAAAAACGGCAAGGGCGATATGGTACGCGAAATGGCTGATGCCTGCAAAGAATACGGTCTGAAACTCGGAATTTACCTGTCTCCCTGGGACAGAAATAGCAAAGATTATGGTAAGCCGGAGTATATTACCTATTTCCGCAATCAGTTGACGGAACTATTAACCAATTACGGAGAAATTTTTGAAGTCTGGTTTGACGGTGCCAATGGCGGTAATGGATATTATGGTGGCACAAACGAAACCCGCAAAATTGATGCTAAAACCTATTACGACTGGAAAAATACCTATGCTTTAATTCATAAGTTACAGCCCAAATGTGTGATTTGGAACGACGGAGGTGATCGTGGAGACCTTCGCTGGGTGGGAACGGAAGACGGTTATGTGGGCGAAACCAACTGGAGCCTGTTGAATGCTACAGGCGAAGTACCCTGGAACATGTTGCACTTTGGTGTGGAAAACGGCAATGCGTGGGTGGCTGCCGAAGTAAACACTTCCATTCGTCCTGAGTGGTTTTATCATCCGAGTGAAGACAGCAAGGTGAAAACCGTTCCTCAACTGATGGATCTGTACTATAATTCCATCGGGCGCAATGGTTCCATGTTGCTCAATTTTCCGATTATGCCCAACGGGTTGATACATGCAACCGACGAAAAGAATGCCATCGAATTTGGAACTGCGGTGAAAGAATCGTTTGCCGTTAATCTGGCGTTGGGCAAAAAAACTATAGCATCTAATGTTCGTGGCAAATCAGGCAAATTTGCTTCTGCAATGGCAGTCGACGGAAACAAAAATACCTATTGGGCAACTGATGATAATACAAAAGCAGCTTCGTTAATCATCGATTTGGGCAAACCGACCTTGTTTAACCGGTTTTTGGTACAGGAATATATCCGTTTGGGACAGCGTGTCAAGGCATTTACCGTTGAAGCCTTTGTGGATGGAGTCTGGAAAGAATTGGCCAAAGCAACGACTATCGGTTACAAACGCATTCTCCGTTTTCCGGCAGTGAAAGCTACTCAAGTGCGTTTCAATATTACCGATTCAAAATGCAGTCCGGTCATTTCCAATATCGGCATTTACGACGCTCCGGTCTTTCTCAATGCTCCGGTTATTCTGCGTAATCAAGCCGGGCATGTGGCAATAAACACAAATGATATTGGTCCGATTTTCTATTACACCTTGGATGGTAGCACTCCTACTGCAAAATCAAATAAATATTCGGGGGCTTTTCATGCCGACGGTAAGGTGGAAATAAAAGCAATCAGCTATGATCCGACTTCCGGTAAAAGCAGTCCGGTGAGTGTTGAAAAATTTGATGTTTCCAAAAAGAACTGGAAAGTAGGAGGAATAAATGATCAAAAATGTGCAGCAATCATCGATGGTGATCCGGCTACTACATGGCATCAAAAAGGCGACGGAAAGACACCTGTAGATTTGGTTATCGATCTGGGAAATAAATACAATGTGTCGGGATTCAAATACCTGCCCGATCAAAACAGGTGGAGTTCAGGTATTATTACCACGTATGAATTTTATGTGTCGGACGATAATGAGAATTGGAAAATGGTGAATCAAGGCGAATTTTCGAATATCAAAAATAACCCATTGTTACAGATTAAAAAATTTGCATCAGTCGTGGCTCGGTATATCAAACTCCGTGCTTTGAAGAACACTTCGGGCGATAATGTGGCAGGATATGCAGAAGTGGATGTGATAACCGAATAAGATATTTACAGAAACAATCACTAAGTCAATGCAATATATAACGACTATTGGAAAGGGAAAGCTGTTCAGAATTCAGATAGTTGCTCTGCTTTGCCTATTGCATTTTACAGGCAGCTTAAATGCTCAAACTGCCATGGTGAACGTGTTGAACCGACACAAAACAAGCCTGAACGGCGATTGGCAAGTGATACTGGATCCAACCGGGATTGGCGAATGGAAACAGGTTTGGCAGGAAAAAAAGCCGCAAAAGAAGACAGACTTTGTAGAATATTCGTTTGATGGCGGACCTTATCTGAAAGTGCCCGGCGATTTCAATTCTCAATTGTGTGAACTCACCTGGTTTGAGGGAACAGTTTGGTACAAAAAGCAGTTTGAGAATACCCTTCAACCCGGCAAACGGCTTTTTATCCATTTCGGAGCGGTGAATTATATAGCCGATGTGTATCTGAATGGCGAAAAGATAGGAAGCCACGAAGGTGGTTTTACCCCGTTTCAGTTTGAGATTACCGACAAAGCGAACCCCGGGAATAATACCATTGTGGTGAAGGTCAACAATAGCAGACAGGCAAATGGATTGCCGGGTACTGGTTACGATTGGTTTAACTACGGTGGCATCACCCGCGATGTGGATCTGATTGAAACAAACAAAACTTATATTGAGGATTATTTCATTCAGTTGAAAAAAGGGAGCCAGAATCAGGTGTTGGGCTGGGTGCAACTCAATGGCGCTCAAACTGCTCAAAATATAAGGGTGAAAATATCGGAATTGAATCTTCAGTTCAATACCCGAACGGACGAAAAAGGGCGGGCAAAAGTTGAGTTTTCTGCCCGCATTAAACTCTGGTCGCCCGAGACTCCGAAACTCTACAAGGTGATTGTGGAAAGCGAGAGCGATACTTTGGCAGACAGCATTGGCTTTAGAAGCATTGAAGTGAAAGGGAATAAAGTATTGCTTAACGGCAAACCGATTTTTCTGAAAGCGGTCAATATTCATGAAGAAAATCCCTACAAAAAAGCGCGTGCTTATTCGATTGACGATGCCCGCATCTTACTGAAGGCTGCCAAAGAGTTGGGATGCAATTTTGTCCGGTTGGCACATTATCCGTATAGCGAAAATATGATTCGCGAAGCCGAAAAAATGGGGCTGATGGTGTGGAGCGAACTTCCTGTTTATCAGCATATCCAATTTTCGGATAGTGTTGTTCCCCGTAAATTGGAACTTATGCTCAACGAAATGGTTCGTCGCGACAGAAATCGTTGTGGAGTAGTTGTTTGGAGTCTTTCCAACGAAACCTACCCCGGAACACCTACCCGAAATGAAGCCCTTATCAACCTAACGGCAAAATGCCATGCGTTAGACTCTACCCGTTTGATCACGCATGTGATCAATACTCAGAATTATAAAGATAATGCGTTCAACGTATGGGATCCGCTTTACAAATATTCCGACCTGATTGCCATTAACGAGTATATCGGCTGGTACACTCCGTGGCAGGGAAAACCCTCGGAAACCAAGTGGCAATTTGCCTTCCCCGACAAGCCGGTATTTATCTCCGAATTTGGTGGAGAAGCTTTATCCGGGAGCAAAGGCCCTACTGACGAAGCGTCGCATTGGACGGAAGAATATCAGGAGACAATTTATAAAAAACAGATAGAAATGTTCGGCACAATCCCCAACCTATGCGGAGTATGCCCGTGGATATTGTTCGATTACAGGTCGTTGGGGCGCATGAATCAGACGTATCAGAACGGCTACAACCGCAAAGGATTACTCTCTGAAAAAGGAGAAAAGAAGAAAGCATGGTATATTATGCGTGAATTTTATAAGAATAAATGATGATTTCGAAGCTAAAACATGTAACGTTGGCATTTATATGCCTGATGATGCTAAGCGCGAGTTTATCTGCGCAAACCAAAGTAATTGACATTTGGAATGGGAAAGTGCCCGGTTCTATTCCTAATTCCACTTACAAGGAAAAGGTTGATTCTGTCTCTTGGATCAAGATCAGGTTTGTAACGAACCCCAGTCTTCATGTTTATCCGGCTCCTGCCGACAGGAGCACAGGGACTGCGGTCGTGGTATGTCCGGGAGGCGGGTATTATGGTTTGTCTTATGTCGGCGAAGGTACTGAAGTGGCCACATGGCTCAATAGTTTAGGAATTACGGCTGTTGTTTTGCATTATCGTTTGCCGGACGATGCTATTATGAAAAACAAATCTATCGCTCCGTTACAGGATGGACAGGAAGCAATTCGTATTGTACGCCGTAACGCAAAGCAATGGGGCGTTGATCCCCACAAAATCGGTATTATGGGCTTTTCAGCCGGAGGCCACCTTGCATCCACTGTTTCAACGCATTTCGATGAAAAAGTGTACTCACTGAGAGATTCCACCAGCGCCCGTCCCGATTTTTCGTTGTTGATTTATCCGGTAATCTCCATGGATTCTGTGATAACCCATTGGGGATCGAGAGAAAGTTTGCTTGGCAAAACGCCATCGGAAGAATTGATTAAACAGTTCTCGAATGAGTTACAAGTTACAAGTAAAACGCCGCCGGCTTTTATAGTTCATGCAATGGACGATTACTATGTCCCTACCCAGAATAGTATCAGGTACGCACTGGCATTGAGAGAATATAAAATTCCCTGTGAACTTCATCTTTACGAACACGGCGGACATGGATTCGGACTGGGAATAAATCATACAGATACCGAATCGACCTGGACGAAAGCCTGTGAAAAATGGTTGAAAGTGAAAGGTCTTCTTGTAGTAAGGTGATCTTTATGGTAAAAGAGACTTAAAGGGGAAAAACGACTTCCCAGTCGCTTGAATGGTATTCCATGCAATAGGTACATTTCTTTAATTATTATGATTATCCGCAAAACGTCATAAGAGTGCATGTCAAACCTATGAAACCTCTACGAGGTATGATTTCTGTGTTTGAGCATCTCTAATGATATGCAAGCCCTGACGGGCTATCGGGTTCATGTCGGTACGACATACATATCAGTAGAGAGTGAATATTTTTCCAGATTTTATTTCTCTGTAGGAGATGCACTTCTCTGATTAGCAATATTTTCGGATAATCATTGTAATATTATCAAGCGACTGGGAAGTTGCTTGTCCCTTTGAAAGAGTAAAGCCTATCCCGAAGTATTATGCTTCAGGATAGGCTTCTTTTATTGGGATAAATCGTGTAAAGAGCGAAAATGATACCTTATGGGAAACATTTGGATAATATGGGAATCAAAAAATTGAAATACTTTTGCCTTCCATAGGCTTTAACTAAATAAGAGGAAACGTTTTTGTCGGATCTATTTGACTCAGTTTTTGAGTGGTGATGTGGCGATTATTCAAGCTTTTTGAACCTTCTAATACATATTACAATTTCATTTCAATGAATCTGAAAAACTTTTATCTGATATTGATACTGATGTTTGTGTCAATAGTAAATCAGGTTGCAAACGCTCAGACAAAGGGTAATAGTCCGTTTTTCCCGGCAAAAGATCTAATCTCCACCGGGATTTATTATTACCCGGAACATTGGCCTGAAGATCAGTGGGAACGCGACATAAAAAAAATTGCCGATATGGGCTACGAGTTCGTGCATCTGGCCGAATTTGCATGGTACAAAATGGAACCTGTAGAAGGAAAATACGATTTTGAATGGTTGGATAAAGTAGTGAAGCTTTGCGAAAAGTATCATTTGAAAATCGTGATGTGTACACCCTCGGCAACTACGCCGACATGGATGAGATTGAATTATCCCGAAACTTTCATCATGGATAGCCATTATATCCGTGCCGAAAACGGAACGCGCGGATTGGGCTCGGTGGGGAATGAAAAGTACCGCACATTTACTACCCAAATTGTTGCTGAAATGGGCAAGCGTTATGGGCAGAGCAAATCGGTAATCGGTTGGCAGGTCGATAACGAACCGCCCGCAATTTCCGACTTCAGCCCTTCTTCTCAGGAAGCTTTCCGTCTTTGGCTGAAAAACAAATACAAAACTATTGATGAGCTGAATAAAGTGTGGGGAGCCGCATTTTGGAGTCAGTGGTTTAGCGATTTCAGTCAGGTAATTATTCCCAATACCAATTTGGTAGGCTGGTGGGGCAACAATCCGCATGCTCTGCTCGACTTCAAGCGTTACGAAGCCAATGCTCAGGCCGATTTCCTTGATTTGCAAGCCGGCACGCTTCGCAAATACATTTCAGCACAACAATATATTACGACCAATTATACCGCCGTTTGTACCGGTGCCGATGCTTCAAGAACAAAAAAACTCGATTTTGCAACCTACACAGCATATCCCAATGGAGGATCGGACAATATCGGTGAAACGGGATTCCGGTTGGGTAACAGCAAGGTAATCCTTTTTGCTTCAGAATTTTACAAAGCCATTGGCGGTGTCAGTGGTGTAATGGAAATTCAGCCCGGCCCCGTAAACTGGGGAGGCTACAATCCGTTGCTTTTGCCCGGAACCGTGCGCATGTGGCTGTACCACTCTTTTGCAGCCGGAGGGAAACTGGCTTGCTCTTATCGTTTCCGTCAGATTTTGTATAGTTCGGAGCAATATCATTCAGGAGTAATCAAAACTGATGGTGTGACACCTTCTCCCGGTGGCGAAGAATATATGCAGTTTATGAAAGAGATCAAAGAGTTGCGCAAGGTATGTAAACCGGATGCTAAAATGCCCGAAAAGCTGGCTGCCCGCTCTACCGCCATCCTTTGGAACCTGGAAAACTATTGGACAATTGATCGCCAGAAACAAACATGGCAATGGGATACATGGAATTATCCCGTCAAATTTCTTGAAATGGCAAAATCGATGGGAGCTCCTACGGATGTGATTCCCGAAACGGCCGATTTCTCGAAATACAAACTGTTGATTGTGCCGGCATACGAATTGGCTGATTCGTCATTGGTGAAAAAATGGGAGGAATATGTGCGCAAAGGTGGTAACCTCATCCTGACCTGCCGCACTGCCACAAAAGACCGCGCCGGTCATTTCTGGGAAGGCGAATGGGGAGCCCCAATTTCCGGGCTTATCGGGGCGCATATTCAAGCAACCGATATGCTCTCGGGCTATGCCAAAGGTACCATTGCTATGCAAGGAACTACTTACAACTGGAACAATTGGGCCGATTTACTCGATGCTGACAAAGGAACTGAAGTAATGGCCACTTACGACAACCAGTTCTACAAAGGCAAAGCGGCAGTGGTGCGCCACAAAATCGGAAAAGGTACAGTAACCTACATCGGTGTGGATACCGACGATTCGAAGTTGGAAAAAGATATTC
Source organism: uncultured Microbacter sp. (assembly GCA_963678825.2). Taxonomy (GTDB): domain Bacteria; phylum Bacteroidota; class Bacteroidia; order Bacteroidales; family Paludibacteraceae; genus Microbacter. The sequence goes on from CAXXPB010000017.1 coordinate 17,847, forward strand.
TGCGCAATGCTTACCAAAGTGTGGGAGCTACCACCGAAAATTATCCCGAAGGCGTGTATGTGTACTGGCGCGATGGATTTTATGTAGCTGTGAACTATTCATCAACTGATTATAAGATGAATTTACCTGAGGCAGCTAAGATCTTGGTGGGAGATGCTACCGTGAAACCTGCCGGAGTATTGGTGTGGAGCGAATAAATAATGTGTATTTAAGATGAAGAAACAGATTCCTATTACAGCGTCAATAACAACTTTTCTAATTATTGCTTTTCTCTCGGGGAAAATAATCAGTTATCCTCAGGGAACTCCCAAAGGGGGATTAATTGCTGGCATTGGAGTTCTGCTAATTATGGTAACCGTTATAGCAATTAATTATCTAATCTTCCGACTTCGTAAAAATAAACTCAATATAAAATGAAACGAACCTCTCTTTTCTTAGTACTTCTGGTTGTTGCAGGATATTTATTTGCAGCAACACCTGTGCAGACACTATCAACTGGTATGCGGGTGTCGCCTAAAAACGGGGCTGCAAAAACAATCGAAATTTCAGTTATTGACAGTAAAATTATACGTGTACAAGCACTTCCTACAGCCGAGATGCCTTCGGTAGTAAGTTTGTGTGTGGTGCCCAATGCGGCGACCAAGACCAATTTTCAGGTAGCCACAAACAGCAAATTTGCGTCGTTAACTACCGATGAACTTACCGTGAAAGTGGCATTGGCTACCGGCGAAGTGTCGTTTTTCGGCAAAGCGGGCAAAGCCTTGTTGCAAGAGATGCCAAACGGCAAAAGTTTCAAACCTTTTACGGCTCAAAACGATCATGGTTATACCATGCAGCAGATTTTTAAAGGCACAGATGGAGAAGCTATTTATGGTTTGGGACAGCATCAGTCCGATGATTTCAACTATAAAAATAAAAGCGAAGACCTTTTCCAGTACAACACCAAGGTGTCGGTGCCATTTATTGTGTCAACGGCCAATTACGGTATTCTTTGGGACAACTACTCGCAAAGCAAATATGGCGATCCGCGCGACTATAAAGACCTGAATCAGTTTACACTTTTCGACAAAGAGGGTAACGAAGGCAATCTTACAGCTACTTATATTCAAAAAAGTAAACCAACCATTGTTCGCAAAGAGAATGCAATCGACTACGAAAACCTGAAAACGGTAAAGAAATTCCCGGAGAGTTTTGATTTCAACGATGGATCAATTGTTTGGGAAGGTTCGATTGTATCGCCGGTTACCGATACTTACAAATTCAGTCTTTATTATGCCGGATATACCAAAGTTTGGCTTAACGATTCGCTGGTAGTGCCTGAGCGTTGGAGAACTTCATGGAATCCGAATACTTTCCGTTTTACCTTTCATTTGGAAAAAGGCAAGCGCAATAAGCTGAAACTGGAATGGAAACCCGATGGTGGTGTTTCGTACATTGGACTGAAAGCTCTGTCGTCGAGCCCGATTGAGAAAAACGGAAATATCTCTTTCTGGTCCGAAATGGGCGACAAAATTGATTACTACTTCGTAGCTGGTAAAAATATGGACGATGTGATTAGCGGTTATCGTACCCTTACAGGTAAAGCCAGCATTATGCCTAAATGGGCGATGGGTTACTGGCAAAGTCGCGAGCGTTACAAAACGCAGGACGAACTGCTTGGGGTTATGTCTGAATACCGCAAACGTAACATTCCTATTGATAATATTGTGCTCGACTGGAATTACTGGCCTGAAACTCAATGGGGAAGCCACCAGTTTGATTTATTGCGTTTCCCGAATGCGAAAGCTATGGTTGACTCTGTTCATGCGCAAAATGGTCATATCATGATTTCCGTTTGGCCTAAATTCTATGTTAATACCGATCACTTCAAGCAATTCGAGAAAAACGGCTGGATGTATATGCAAGCGGTAAAAGACAGTGTACGAGACTGGATTGGAAATGGCTATGTGGGCTCGTTCTACGATGCTTACAGTGCTGGAGCGCGCAAAATGTTTTGGAATCAGATGAGAGATAACCTGTATGTGAAAGGTTTTGATGCCTGGTGGATGGATGCTTCGGAACCTAATGTCAGGGATTGTACCGATATGGACTATCGTAAAATGCTCTGTGGTTCAACTGCTTTGGGTTCATCGTGGAAATATTTCAATGCGTATGCGTTGGAGAATGCTGATGCTATCTACAACGGACAACGTGAAGCAGACAACAATAAACGTGTGTTCCTGCTTACCCGTTCGGGTTTTGCCGGCTTGCAACGCTATTCTACTGCAACATGGAGTGGTGATATTGCCACCCGTTGGGAAGATATGAAAGCACAGATTTCTGCCGGACTGAACTTTGCCATGTCGGGCATTCCATTCTGGACAATGGATATTGGCGGCTTTTGTGTAGAGAAAAGATACGAAGAAGGTCAACGCCTGTTCGATAAAACAGGACAAGAAAATGCGGATCTGAACGAATGGCGCGAATTGAACCTTCGTTGGTTTCAGTTTGGTTCGTTTGCACCACTGTTCCGCAGCCACGGTCAATTCCCGCTTCGCGAAATATTCAACCTGGCTCCTGAAGGACATCCTGTGTATAAAAGTCTGGTTTATTACGACGAATTGCGTTATCGCCTGATGCCTTATATCTATTCGTTGGCCGGAATGGCTTATCACAAAGATTATACCATTATGCGTTCGTTGGTAATGAGTTATACTTCCGATAAACAAACTTTTGGTGTGAGCGATCAGTTTATGTTTGGCTCCGGAATCATGGTTTGTCCGGTTTACAGTTACAAAGCCCGTACAAAAGAGGTGTATCTACCCGCAGGTACGCAATGGTTCGATTTTTATAGTAACAAACAAATTGCCGGTGGTCAGAAAATTAATGCGGATGCTCCGCTCGAACGTATTCCGTTGTTTGTTCCAGCCGGAACAATTCTGCCCATTGGAGATGTGATGCAGTATGCTTCTGAGAAAAAAGGCGAAGACATTGAAATTCGTGTGTATCAGGGTAAAGATGGCAAATTCAGCCTGTACGAAGACGAGGGCGAAAATTACAACTACGAAAAAGGTGCTTTTGCTACAATTAGCTTTGAATACAACGAAGCCAATCATCAATTGGTTATTGGCGAGCGTCAGGGAAAATTCGTGGGTATGTTGCTGAACCGCACTTTCCGTATTGTGCCTATCGGTGCTTCCAATGCAACTCCTCAAGTGGTACGTTATACAGGTTCAAAAGTTGAAGTTAAATTATGATGCATAGAAAAGTAATCGCAATAATCGTATTATTCAGTTTGGTGTTGGGTGTACATGCCCAGCGTCAATCCCGTATGAATACCAAAGGGTCTGCCTATTATACAAACCCTATTTTTTCTGGTGATTATCCCGATCCCAGCATCATGCGTGAGGGTGATACCTATTACATGGTGCATTCTTCGTTCGAGTATTACCCGGGTTTGCTGATTTGGAAATCGAAAGACCTGATTAACTGGGCACCGATAGGAAATGCCCTTTACAAAAACGTGGGCTCGGTGTGGGCGCCCGACATTACCAAGGTTAATGGCAAGTACTATATCTATTTCCCTGCCAGCGATAAAAACTATGTAATCTGTGCCAATTCAATCAATGGCCCGTGGAGCAATCCTGTCGAATTGAAAGTGGAAGGAATTGATCCGGGACATTTTGCAGATCAAACCGGTAAACGTTATCTGTACCTCAACAGCGGTAGTTATGTCCCTCTTTCCGACGATGGACTTGCGGTTGCAGGAGAAGTAAAACACGCTTACAACGGTTGGCCAATTCCCACAGATTGGTCGATTGAGCTGTTTGCGCTCGAAGGACCTAAAGTGACCAAACACGGTGAATATTACTACCTGACTGTGGCCGAAGGCGGTACTGCCGGCCCTCCAACAGGGCATATGATTATTTCGGCACGTTCGAAATCACCTTTCGGCCCCTGGGAAAACTCGCCCTATAATCCGCACTCAAAAAAAATCAGAACAATGGTGGTCGAAAGGACACGGAACGCTGATTGACGATGTAAATGGAAAATGGTGGCTCGTTTTTCACGCATACGAAAAAGACTACCTGAACATGGGACGACAAACCATGCTCGAACCCGTGGAATGGACAAAAGATGGATGGTTCAGAATCCCCGAAGGTATAAAAACCGAAAACCCAATCAAGCGTCCATTTGCCAAAGGGGAAAATTCTCACTTTACACTTAGCGATAGTTTTGCCGAAAAATCACTTGGCCTGCAATGGAAATTTTATCAGGAATACGATACTGCAAGATTTCGTTTTGTGGACAATTCATTGGTTATTAAAGGTAAGGGACGTATTACAGCTAACTGTTCACCCTTATTATGTGTTCCTTCCGATCATTCTTATACGGCAGAAGTGGAAATGACTATAGACGGCGATGCAACCGGTGGTTTGGTAATGTTTTACAACAATAATGCAAATTCCGGTATTTTGGCAAACAATAAGGATATCATCACCAATCTGCGGGGATGGCACTTTGCCTCAAGTCCAAACGTGATTAACAAACGTGTTTTTCTACGGTTGAAAAACATAGAAAATACAGTTGATATGTACTACAGTCTTGATGGAAAAGAGTGGGTCAAAAGCGGAAGTTCCATCGAGGTTTCATCGCTCAACCATAATGCTTTAAGTGGTTTTATGAGTCTCCGGATAGGACTGTGTTCGATAGGAAACGGATTAGTAAAGTTTAAAAATTTCAAATACCAAGTAATCAAATAAATAACAATGCTGGCTTTCAAAACAAAACTCATTTCATCTTTTTTATTAGGAATAGCTTTTACAGTTTCTGCTCAAAAAAGCACTCCGGTTTACCTCGACGTACACAAACCGATCGAAGAACGGGTCGAAAATGCCCTGTCCCTAATGACCACCGAAGAAAAGGTCGGTTTGTGCCATGCCCAATCCAAATTCAGTTCTATGGGAGTTCCCCGCCTGGGCATTCCCGAAGTATGGACTGATGACGGCCCGCATGGTATTCGCGAAGAAGTTTTCTGGGACGAATGGAGCGGAGCCGGCTGGACAAACGATTATTGTACCGCTTTCCCGGCACTGACCTGTCTGGCTGCTACTTTCAATCCTGAACTATCGCTGCTTTACGGCAAGTCGATCGGGGAGGAGGCTCGTTATCGCAACAAAACGGTGTTGTTGGGCCCGGGTGTCAATATCTACCGTACCCCGTTGAACGGGCGTAACTTTGAATACATGGGTGAGGATCCTTATCTGGCATCACGTATGGTAGTGCCTTACATTCAGGGTGTGCAAGCTATCGGTGTGGCAGCCTGCGTGAAACATTTCGCTCTCAATAATCAGGAAGAGTGGCGCGGACATATCAATGTCAACGTCAGTGACCGGGCTTTGTACGAGATTTACCTGCCGGCTTTTAATGCTGCCGTGCAGGAAGGTAAGGCATGGTCGATCATGGGGTCGTACAACCAGCTCAGAGGTGAGCATTGTTGTCATAATGATCTGCTCTTAAACAAAATTTTGAAACAGGACTGGAATTTTGACGGGGTGGTAATCAGTGACTGGGGAGGAACTCACGATACCGATCAGGCAGTGAAGAATGGCCTTGATCTGGAAATGGGAACTTTTACCAACGGATTAACCACCAACGGAAAATTTCCATATTCATCCTATTATCTGGCTGATCCGTTTCTGAAAGGAGTTAAAGCTGGTAAGTATGATATTACATTACTTAATGATAAAGCCCGTCGTATCCTGCGCATGATCTTCCGTACAACGATGAGTGCCAACAGGCCTTTCGGTCGCTTCGTGTCGCCGGAACACAGCGAAGCCGGACGAAAGATTGCCCGGGAAGGTATCGTTCTTTTGAAAAACGATAAACAGTTCTTTCCTATTCCTGTAGGTAAATACAGCAAGATAGCCGTTATCGGAGAAAATGCTTCCCGCAGTCTGGTCGTCGGAGGTGGTTCTTCTTCGCTAAAAGCGGCTTATGAGGTGTCTCCTTTGGATGGATTGATGGCAAAATACGGTAAAGAGCACGTTGTTCACAGCCTCGGATATGCTTCCGGCCCGTCGATGTATGGTCGAGAAGAGCCGTCGAAACTCAATGCCGATTCGTTGATTGCGGCAGCTGTCGAGGTGGCAAAAAATGCCGATGTGGTGCTCTTTGTTGGTGGCCTCAATAAAAACCATTTTCAGGATTGCGAGGGTGGCGACCGCAAATCGCTCGACCTGCCTTTCGGTCAGAACAAATTGATTGATGCTCTGTTGAAAGCTAATAAAAATACCACCGTGGTGTTGCTTAGCGGCAACGCCGTGGCTATGCCGTGGGTGGATAAAGTTCCTGCAATCATGCAAGGTTGGTACTTGGGGTCGGAAGCAGGTAATGCTCTGACCGATGTGATTTCTGGCGACGTGAATCCGTCGGGGAAATTGCCCTTCTCGTTTCCGAAAAAGCTGGAGGATAACGCTGCTCATTCGTTCGGCAAACTCTCATATCCGGGAGATAGTGTGAATGTTTGGTATAAGGAAGATATTCTGGTGGGTTACCGTTGGTTCGACACTAAGAAAATAGAACCGTTGTTCCCGTTCGGTTTCGGGTTGAGTTACACTACTTTTGCTTATTCCAAACCGGCAGCCGATAAAACAGAAGTTGCTGCTGATGGCGTCGTAAAAGTAAGTTTTACGCTTACAAACAGTGGAAAAGTTGATGGTGCGGAGTCTGCTCAGCTTTATGTAAGCAAACAGAAATCAGCTGTGACACGCGCTGCAAAGGAGTTGAAAGCCTTAAAGAAAATATTCCTCAAAGCGGGCGAAAGTCAGTCGGTAACGCTGGAAGTGCCCGTGAGTAATTTCGCCTACTATAACGAAGCGAAGCACGGTTGGGAAGTAGAACCGGGAAGTTACACGCTGTTGCTGGGCAGTTCATCACGCGACATAAAAGGCAAAATCGATGTTTCTGTAAAATGAAGATATTAACGATAGATGTTTGCTGGATTAATAGCGAAGTCGTCTTGACTTTTCTTGGTTATGTAATTTATAGTTTGTTTTTATTCATCGACCCCTCCTAACCTCCCCTAAATGGGGAGGGACTCGTCCTTAAAACAAGTAAATTTTGTGCATTTTGCAAATGTTACAGCCCCCATTTTGGGGGTTGGGGGTCAAAAATGAAAAGTCAAGATGACTTCAGCATATAATTTGTAAGAAAATAGTTATCAGATGAGGCGATTCATGTCGCTCACCTTTGAAAGAGGCTGTCTCAAAATATAAATTGAGGCAGCCTCTTTTGTGTAAAATATGAAAGTCGATTTTGTGGAGTTATTTGAACTGTTGAATTTAGAGAGGATGTTTTATTTTGCTTGTATTTGCTGTTTAAAACAATTAAAACCGGAGCTTATGTAAGCCGAAATATTTGTATTTAGAATTAATATTTAAGTGGGAAAATACTAATAGGCTATTGTTGAGTTATATGTGTTTGTGAGATTAAAAGTCAAATCTTAAAGGTGAAAGTCAATATATTCAAGAATTGAAAAATAAATAATCTCTTACTTTGTAATAGGAAAAAACATAAAAAATATTTGTGCCATTTGGTATAATGTAAATATATCACAAATGAGGTAATGCGTTTTTTTTGTTATTAAATACAATAGCTCTTCCTGTGTATGGTTAAAAATAAGAAGTATACATTAATGTTATTGATTAAGTTGGTATGCATTAAAATAATTAAAATGCAAAGAATGAATAGTTATTATATGTTTATCAAAAAAGCGCCATTTTGATTGTTTGACGATGTAAAAAATGATTATTTTTTAATTTTTCTGTTTGCTAATAATTATACAGAAGAAGAGAGTACTGTTGGTTTAGTGGCAGGAATAGTACTAAGTCTATTGTTATGACAGCAATGTCTTATCAGAATTGATAATCCAGAATCTGCTGTCTTTTATCTCCTGTTAGTTTTTGAGAATTGTTGTTATTTATTATAAAGTTAATAACGAGTCAAAAAATAAAAATGGAATTAAAAATCAAAATGCAAATACAAAATGCCAAAATAATCATGAATAAAAAATAATATTATTCCGTATTTTGCTAATGCAAATTAGCATGGAATATTCAAACAAAAATTAGGGCAAAGTAAAGTGTTTTCTCAAAATAGAAGGTTCATTAAAGTAAAGAATTGGAATTGTATTTTATAGGTATAGTAAAAAAGGCAAAAAGATTGTGGTAGTATATCGATTATAAGAGTAATTGTATGAATTGTGGTTTGTGTTCAGATCAAATGATTTCTTCTTGGAGTTGAAGACTGGACTAGTAATTAATGAAATGCGTAACCTAAATTATATATCATGATCAAATTAAGTATCTATCACTCAAATTAAACAAGGATGAGAAAGAAGAGAATGTTAAAACCGTTAAAATGCTTGGCGTTTATCTTTTTGTGTCTACTGCCATTTGCCGTTAATGGGCAAAACAGGACTGTCTCTGTATCGGGTACGGTTACAGATTCAAAAAGAGAACCTCTTATTGGGGTGACCATACAAGTGCAGGGAACAACACATGGAACCTTGACGGACATAGATGGCAAATTTGCTATTCCTAATGTTCCGTCACAGTCCAAGGTGGTTGTATCGTATGTGGGAATGCAGACTCAGACGATAGATGTACAAGGACGTACTTCTATCAACATTGTATTAAAAGAAAATACAGAGTCTCTAAGTGAGGTTGTTGTTGTTGGGTATGGAACTCAGAAGAAAGCTTCTGTGACAGGTTCTGTTTCAACAGCAAATATGGCTGATGTTAAAAAGAGCTCAGACGCTAATCTTGATGTTGCATTGGCAGGCCGTATACCCGGTTTGATTTCAACTCAATCGGATGGAGGTCAGCCGGGTCAGGATGCTGGTTATTTATACTTAAGAGGTGTTGCAACAATGAATGGTAACAATCCTTTAATCCTGGTTGATGGGGTGAGCTTTGATAATTTCAGAAGCAATATTCTGGCGGAGATAGATCCGAATGAAGTTGAAAGTATTTCGGTTCTGAAAGATGCCTCTGCAACTGCCGTTTTTGGTATTAAAGGAGCAAATGGTGTCATTATTGTTACTACCAAACGGGGGAAAAGCGGAAAGACCAATCTGTCTATGAATGTTACACAAAGTTATACTTCATTTGAAAAAGTAGATAAACGTTTGCATTCCTGGGACTTTATGACCTTGAGAAATCAAGCTTTAGCTAATGACGGCCAGCCGGCAGAATATAGCGAAGACGTGATTGCGAAATTTAAAAATCCTTTGTGGGGACTGAATACCTCGGATCCTGATTATGCCCAAAAAGTTGAAGCTCGCAACTATTTATATTGTGACCACTACTATATGGATGAGTTCTTTAAGAAATCTACTCCTCAAACAAAGGCGGATATGAATATTTCCGGCGGTAATGATAAGTTTACCTTTTTCTTAAATGCTGGTTATATTCATCAGGGAGGTAATTTGAAAGTTGAACCCGAAAGCCAATTGGGCTATAATTCGGCTTGCGAAATGAACCGTGAAAATTTCCGTTCCAATATGGATTATAAGTTTTCCAATTCATTGAAAGCTCAATTAAATCTGGGAACGACTCTTCAAACAACCAATATGCCTGCTGTTGCTGGGTTGTATGGGTCCCAATATCACATGATTACAGACCTTTTTTATAATGCTCAAATTATGTTGCCTAACCAGGCAGGGCCTGTTACTCTTCCCGGTTATGGAGTGCCAGCCGGGCTGGTGGTTCGACCGTCCAATATGGACCGTTCTCCTTTTCAAGTAATGAACCGGAGGGGTTTTCGCAACTATACAGAGGCTAATATTTCATCCCAATTAGCTTTGGAATGGGACTTAAGTGAATTGATAACAAGTGGATTGACTCTGAAAGGGATGGTGTCGTATAACAGCTCCGGATACACAATTAGTGAAGGTTGGAAAAATGAAACGTCTTGCGAAATAATTCCTAATTATGATAATGGAACGTTTAGTTATTCCTTACCAAGTACTTCACCGGGTACACTCTCTATGTCTCGTGGTTATGATGCATTATATTCTGTTAATGCACAGGCTTCGCTGAATTATCACAGAAATTTCGGAAAGAAACATGATGTGGGAGGTATGTTTGTTGCACAGCGCGATTATAGAGAATCAGGTGCTAACATTCCATGGAACGTGATAGGTATTGCTGCTCGTGCAACGTATGCTTATGATGCCCGCTATTTGTTGGAATATGATATGTGTTACAACGGATCTGAACAATTTGCACCGGTAAAGCGTTTCGGATTTTTCCCTGCTGTATCGCTTGGTTATGTGATAAGTAATGAAAAGTTTATGAGACACTTTAATTGGTTGGACAACCTGAAATTACGTTATTCAAATGGTATGGTCGGCAATGACCAGATCGATGGCCGACGTTTCTTGTATCAGGACAATATTCAAATCTCCAAGGGAAGCTATGTGGGTGGATTAGGAACTCCGGCTATCCGTTCAGTTGATCAGGGGTTACTGGGAAATAAAACAATTACCTGGGAGTTGGCGCATAAACAGAACTGGGGTGTTGATTTTGGAATATTCAAGGAACTGTCCCTTAGTGCTGACTATTTTACTGAAGACAGAACTCAGATTTTAATAGGGCGTCAGTCTATTCCTGCTTTTCAGGGGGTTGATTTGGGTAACATTCCCAGAGCGAATATGGGGAAAATGTCTAATAAAGGTATAGATTTTGAACTCACGTATAATAAAAACATTACAAAAGATTGGCATATTCAGTTGAAGGGTAATTATTCAACGAACAAAAACACAGTTACGTTCAATGACGAACCAATTCGTACCGAAGATTATGCTACCCGTTATGAACAGCAAGGCCTTTCATTGTATCAGTGCTTAGGTTATAAAATTGATTGGGCCGATCATGGAGGATACTGGGTTTCGAAAGATCAAATTAAGGCCAGTGGAGTAAACTATAGTTTTGGTACTCCTCGTCCCGGTGATTTTAAATATGTAGATATCAACCATGACGGAACAATAGACGACCGCGATAAAGTGCCTATTAAATATTCTCCAATACCGGGAATCAGCTATGGTTTCGGATTGAATACCAATTTCAAAGGATTTGATTTGTCTGTTTTCTTTCAGGGCTTAGCTCATTATTCAATGGCTTATGGTGGTCAGGGAGTATATGAAAATATTATGCATGGTTACTATTTTAATTATCAGCGTACAGCATGGACAGAAGACCGTTACCTGAAAGGAGAAAAAATAACCTATCCGGCATTAACAGCAACGCATAGCACAAGCCAGCAACCGAACGACTTTTTTATTCAGGACAGATCGTTCCTTCGTTTGAAGAATATAGAATTCGGTTACACTTTGCCTCAAAAAACGTTAAGCTTTATGGGTGTTACTTCTTGTCGTCTCTTTGTTGGAGGTCAAAATCTATTTACCTGGGATCATTTGCATACAGATCATCTAGATCCGGAGCAAGGCAATCCTTATGGATATCCAATGACAAAAATGGTAAATTTTGGTCTTAATGTTAATTTCTAAATATCTGATACTATGAAATGTAGAAACTATATATATACATTCTTTATTGCATCTTGTGCTTTCTTGTCTTCGTGCAATAGCGTTCTTGATCAGGCTCCTGACGGAAAGCTATCACTGGATGAGGTATTTAAGGATAATGATAAAGTGGCCGCTTATCTGAATACTTGTTACAAGAACATGTCCGGAAAAGGTAATCAGTACTTTTTCTTTGAACGAGGTCCCGCCTGCTGGTGCGATGAGGCCTGGGATGCCGATGATCTGGATGTAAACTGGGCCGGTTCGGCTCGCTATTACAGCGGAAATGCTTCTGCTGCAGATCACCCGTCTTGGGGTGTTTCTGGTCAGGGTGCCAATTGTGAATTCTACTGGGACCATTATTTTTCATCCATACACGATTGTGCTTATTTCTTACAGAATATTGGTAAAGCAAAGGTTACAAATGAAAGTGACCGCTCACGGTGGACTGCTGAAGCTCACCTGTTGAGAGCCTACTATTATTCAGAGTTATTAAGATGGTTTGGTTGTGGCATGCCTATAGTTGACACCCCATATGATTTTACACAGGATTTTTCAAAAGTAAAGCGTGCCAGCTATTATGAAACGGTGCAATTTATAATAAAAGAATGCGACGTTGCATTAGCATGCAACGAGTTGCCCTGGCGTATTACAACCAGTGATGAATCGGGACGACTGCCCAAATCAATTGCTTATGCGATTAAATCTCGTATGATGCTTTATGCCGCCAGTCCATTGTATTGTGGAGATAAAAATTACTGGAATGAAGCATATACAGTTACTAAAAATGCTTTAGCCGGTCTCCGTGCTCAGGGTTATGAGTTATATAATACATTGCATGATCCGAATACCTATTTAAATAGTAACTGCTATTTTGGTCCTGACGGTTATACTTTGAGTGCCAAATCAGCCATGTATAATGAGTACTTTACCAATACAATGGAGTATTCATCCAATCCTGTTGATAAGGAAACTATTTTCCAAACACGTTGGAGCTCTTTGAGTTTTGATGTGGAAGGCATCGGTGCGCAGCGCGGCTATAAAACAGGTACCTGTCCTTCTCAGGAGTTGGTAGATTGTTTCGAAACGCTGGATGGTCAACCTGTTTTGAATTTGTCAAAGCCATATAACGATGAGGAAACCCATTTGGATCCGAACTACAATACAGCAAATACCCTTTATAATCCGCAAGATCCTTATAAAGACAGAGATCCACGGTTTTATGCAGATATTTACTATAATGGTTCGAAAAGATATTGTTGGTGGCCATTTGCTGAAAGCGCAGAATCTCCCGAAAACTTTCCTGCTAATGCCGATTTCAGAACACGTAATATCATGACTTATATTGGAGAACCTCGTACCGGCACTTCTGCAAATGGCAGAACTGCAACTCGTACCGGCTATTTTATCCGTAAGTATATGACTCCTACAACCAGTGATAATAATGGAACTTATAGAGGCGAGGCAAACTACAAAGAATTCAGATTAGCCGAAGTGATCTTGAATTTTGCAGAAGCAGCTGCTCATGCCGGTCATGAAGATGAAGCTATCATTGCAGTAAATGAAATCAGAAACAGAGTGGGCATGTCAGGTATTCCATCAACTACAACCGGACAAGACCTTTTGAACCGGATTATAAATGAAAGACGAGTTGAGTTGGCATTGGAAGAAGCCCGTTATTTTGATGTACGCCGTTTGCACAAACCAAATGAAGATCTTGTAAAAACAGACAAATGGGTTACTGCAGCAAATATTATCAGAAATTCGGATGGTACTTATACTTATAGCCGTAAACCGGTGAATAACACTCCACGTCAGTGCTATACCAACAAATGGTTAAAAAGTCCCATCCCTCTTAATGAAGTGAACAGGATGATTGCAATTTCAGGCGAAAATTGGCAAAACCCCGGCTGGTAATGAAGTTTTATCTGTTAAAAGAAACAATTATGACAATGAATAAAAAATATATATACGTGCTTATTGTTCTGCTCGGATTCGCGTTACCCGTATTAGCTCAAAATATCAGTATCAGTGGTACGGTAAAGGATGCGCAAGGCAAACCGTTGTCTGGCGTTGTCATCACAGCAGCAAAAGGTACACCCATAGGGGTTACTGATGTGAACGGAAAATTTTTCGTGATGAAAGCACCAGAAGACAGCTCATACGGCTTTTCTTTATTAGGATATAAGAGTACGAAAAGCAGTGTGCAGGATGGAATGAATGTGGAGATGAAGGCTGATATAAGCCAGATGGACGAAACTATAGATTTGGGGTATACGACAATGTCTAAAACTGATTTTTCGGGAGCAGCATCAACTGTTGTTTCTAATCAGCTGGCAAAAGCTCCGGTTTCCATATTAACTCAGGCGCTGGCCGGTAATTTATCGGGATTAACAGCTCATGAAACTTATAGCGAAGTGGGTCGGGCCAATTATGATCTTCATATCCGTGGTATTTCCAGTATGCATAATAATCAACCATTGGTTGTGATAGACGGTGTGGTATGTTATCCCGGATATGAGGGGAACAGTATGTCGTATATTTCAGCAAATGAAATTGAATCGGTTACCATATTAAAGGATGCCGCTTCGCAGGCACTGTATGGAGCCGAAGGATCTAATGGCGTGTTGTTGATCAGAACAAAACGAGGAGTCCCGGGTAAAATAAAAGTCAGTTTTAATTTTGACGAATCGTTGCAAGAAGTTACTACAAAACCGGTATTTATCAATTCTGCAGAATATGCATCGCTTCGTAATGAAGCTTCGTCTAATGACGGCTTGGGAAAAGTTTATTCTGATGATGCAATAGCAAAATACCGTGCCGGTAATGATCCCCTGTATCCCAATACTAATTGGTATTCCATGCTAATGAAAAATGTTCAGCAGATGCAGCGTATGGGTGTGAATGTGACCGGTGGCAATGACCGTGTTACCTATTTCTCAAATCTTAACCTGATGCATACAGATGGTCCGTATAAGACAGAGTCGAACGATAAATATAACCCCAATAATGCATGGTATTGGTTCAATTTTAGAACTAATCTGGATGTTAAGATAAATAAATTTTTAAGTGCCTATATAAACGTGGCAGGCAATGTTAAGAAAGAGCATGTTCCCGGTTCAGGATTTTTAGGTGATATTTATCCTCACCTGTTTACAATGCCGTCCACCATATATGGCCCGGTAACACCGGCGGTTGATGGGGCTGGTTACCCGGCAAACGAAGTGGTTGTTACCCAAAAGGAAGGCGATTCAGCATTTGGAATGATCAACCGTGGCGGATATATAAACCATACTGTTACTAATATTTATTCAGACTTTGGAGTAAAAGCTGATTTGGATTTTCTTACCAAAGGCTTAAGTGTTACAGGCGATGTTTCTTATATGTCTAATACAAGAAATTCTCTTTCTACAACACAAACTCACAGACTGTATACAAGAACTACAGACCCAACAAAACTGGACTTTGTAAGAAAAGGAACATCTGATAATTCCGGGTTGGATTATGGAATCAGTACCTGTGAATTTTATGATTTATACCTGAGAGGAAAACTGAATTATGCCCGCGACTGGAACAATCATCACCTGAATGCAATGGCATATTCGTTTTATCAACGTTTTGAAACAACAGAACCTATGCCTTATATGCACATTAATTCCGGTGTCGACGTCTCTTACAATTATGCTCATAAATATGCATTAAGACTGGATTGTGGATATTCAGGCAGCGAGCAATATCTAGCTAAGACCAGATGGACCACAACTCCGGCAGTGTCGGCAGCATGGATTGCCTCTAATGAATCGTTTATGAAAGATCTGTCGTTTATTAGCCTGGCTAAATTGAGAGTCGCATATGGTATGACAGCCAATGACCAAAACGGATTAAGACGTTATTCTTATGAAGATAATGTGACAGTAAACGGCGGTGGTCCTATCGGAGCATTGGGTTACACCGTGAATGAAAATAGCCTTGGAAACCCGAATTTAAGAGCTGAAAAAACCAAGAAAACCAATGTCGGTGTTGATTTGGGTCTCTTTAACTGGGTAAGCTTGTCAGTAGACTTGTTCCGTGAAAAACTCAATAATGCTGTTATCACATCTGTTGCTTTGACGCCATCTTATCAAGGTGTTGATCTGGGCCAATATCCTCAAAGCAATGCCGGCATTTATGAAAATAAAGGCTACGAAATCTCTCTGGCTGTAGGAAAAGCCTTTAAGAACGGACTTGAATTTAAAGTGGGAGGCTATGTAGCTTATAATAAGAATAAAGTGATATACGACGGTGAAGTTAACCGGGGAGCAGATTATGCTTATCCGTATCGCGATCAGGGATTCTCTTACGGACAGGTATTTGGTTATTTGGTAGATTATAGCAATGGTAATGGTTTTTACAATTTCAAAAATGAAATAGCTAAAGGTCCCGTTTGTTCATTTGGAACTCCACGTGTGGGTGATTTGAAATATCAGGATCTGAATCATGACGGCACTATAGATGAGAAGGACAAAGCTCCGATCACAAACGGCTCAATTCCTAACTACACATTTGGTTTTAACGGCCTTCTGAAATACAAATCATTTGATCTTAGTTTTTTGGTGGAAGGTGTTGGAAAATGGAACTCAGTGTATTCAGGTCTGGGAGTATGGGAAAATGCTTATGACGGCGTTTATGGCTCTTTGCATCGCAATGCCTGGACTGAAGAACGTTGGAATAATGGCGAGAAGATTACCGCCCCGGCTCTTACAACCGGAACCTCAACAAGCTTTCAGTATAGCGACTACTATGTATATAACCGTTCTTATGTTCGGTTAAAGAACGTGGAACTTGGGTATACACTTCCGACAAACATGACAAAACGTTTTGGCGTAGAGTCGTTGAGATTTGTGTTGAGCGGCCAGAATCTATTGACATGGGATCACATGAAATCAAATGATTTTGGTCCGGAAGCCGATAGTTATCAACAGGTACCTGTGTACAGAGTTTATAATATTGGTATTAGAGCTAATTTTTAAAATGTCGGAAAAAGCTTTTATTTAATGACTATGACTATGAAAATATATAAGATTTTATCTGCCATTGCATGTGTCCTGTTTTTTATATCATGTAATAATGCTCTGGATTTAAACAATGATGGACATACCACCATGGCAGACGTGTTTAAAGATCGGAACAGCGTACAGGGATATTTAAATTCATGCTATAATTATCGCAATGGAATGGACCTTGATATTGCAGGACTGACCGACGAAGCTGTTGATTCCCGTATGATAAATGCTGGTGATCGTTACAGATACTGGTATTCTATTGGTATGTCTGTGGATAACTACGGTTCCTACAGTTTTGATGGACAACCCTGGACCCGATTCTTTGATGGAATCAGAAAATGTAATGTCTTTATAACAAACATGCCGACATCTACAGCTTTTGCAACAGACAATGAAAAAACGGGTTGGGTAGCACAGGCTCGTGTACTGCGGGCATATTATTATCTGGAATTGTTTAAGCGTTACGGACAGGTGCCTTTAGTTACCACCGATTTGGGAACTAATTACGACTATTCGAAAGCGACAAAAGCTAAAGTAGGCGACATCGTAAAACTAATCTTATCCGATTGTGATGCAGCCCTCGCAACCTCAGATCAGGCGTTTTTATGGAGTCTCAGTGAAGATAGCCAAAATGGCATGATGACACGCGCCGTAGCCTACGCTATCAAATCGGAAGCTGCATTGTTTGCTGTTAGCCCTTTATTTAATGATGGTACGCTTACATGGACTGATGCGTTGAGTGTAACCAAAGACGCATTATATCAGTGTCTTTCTCATGATTATTCTCTTTGGGATATTGTTTCTCCGAATGCTCCCAACGCGTATGCATCTTATTTCTTAGCGTCGCCGTATGATAAGAGAAAAACGGATAAGGAATCAATTTATGCAATTAATGGTCAGCAGTCTGTTTGGTCTTGGTTTGGTTTGCCTACTAATGATGGGGTAAGTGAATCCGGTATTTGTCCTTCTCAGGAGTTGATAGATGCATATGAGATGGCTAATGGGCAGCAAGCCATTACAGGTTACAAAGATGCACAGCATTTACAACCGACTATTAATGTGGCTTCCAGTTATGATGCTGCAGATCCTTATGCCAATCGTGATCCGAGATTTTACGCTTCTATCTATTATAACGGAGCTTTACGTTATCTGGATCAACCGACTGGCGCTAAAGTTCAAACATATGAAGGAGGTACAGAAGGAATTAACAGAACCGATATTAAATATACCCATACAGGTTATTATTTGAGAAAATTTAATGACTTCAGATCTTCGAAATATGCCAACTACGATGGTTATAACAGATTGTTCCGTCTGGCAGAATTGTATATGAATTTTGCAGAAGCTGCATATAATGCCGGAGATCCGGATACAAAAGTTACAATCGGAGGTAGCATGAGCATGTCAGCCCGGGATGCTGTAAATGCAATACGGACAAGAGCCGGTATGCCTGGTCTTCCATCGGGTTTGTCAAAGGCAGCCTTTGAAGCCAGATATCGCAACGAACGTCGTATCGAATTTGCTTTCGAAGGAAAACGCTTCTTTGATGTTCGTCGTTGGAAAACGCTTGATTCCTTTAAAGTAATTACCGGTATGGACATAACTTTGAGTGGTAGCGCATTAACGTATAATCGCTTCAAGTTTGACGACAGAGTGACTACAAGTGATAAATATTTGCTTTATCCTCTGGAACGTAGCGAGGTTACTAAAATGTTGACATTGACAGGGCAAAACTGGCAAAATCCGGGTTGGGAGTAGGATTAATAATCTGCGGGGGAAGTTCTCCCGCAGATTAAATTCTAAATCTCATACTTCAATTTTGACAGTAAAAAAATATAGTTTGAAATACATAAAGTTGATGATATAAACTTACAGAACTATGAAACGATCATGTTGCTCCACAATACCCAAGGGTTCCCGATAGCTATCGGGAAATAATTCCAGCAACATGAAGTTCCATACTACCTTAAACTAATAATTATTATAGTATGAAAAAACTAATATATATATTGGGAATATTTATTTTGGTCACATTGCTGCCATCGTGTAGTAAAGATGATGGTCAAACAGGCTCAATTAATCCGGTAACAGATGTAAAAACTACTCCTTTTTATGGGTCAGTTATTTTGAACTGGACTGATCCGGCGGAAAAGGATTACTACTATACTTTGGTTTCATATGTGAATGCTAAAGGGCAAAAGGTGACCAAGAAAATGAGTTGTTACGATGCTGATGCTACCGGTCGGACAACTTTAACAATGGGAGGTTTTACGGATGTTAAATCGTATGATTTTACATTAACGTCATATAGCTTTTCCGGAGTTGCTTCTAAAGTCGTGACTATTTCTGCGACACCATTGAGCACGGATGCTGCTAAAGATTATATTCTAAATACAATAAAAGCAGTGCCTGCTTTTGAAGGTGCAGAAGTCAGCTGGACAAATGAGACCGGGGTAGAAAGCTACGTGAATGTTTCGTTTACGGATGGTCAGGGAGTCAACCAAGTGAAGAAATTTAATGCGTCGGCTTCGGGTAAAGCTGTTGTCGGAAGTTTTATGGCGGCAACAACCATCACCGTAACTGTAGAAAATGCGTCGGGAAGTAAATCGGCTGCACGGCAATTGGATCCGGTAACTCCGGCAATTGGCGAATTGTCCAAAAGCCAGATGTCGATAGCATCTATTTCTTCAGAATGGGGTGGGTGTTCAGGCTCTTATTTGATTGATAATGACATATACACTTTTTGGCATACCCAATTAACCGGTTTCCCTCACTGGGTTGTTGTTGATCTTGGAAATAGTTATTTTGTGAATGACATTCAGTTTATTCGCCGTCAGGATGATGGCGGCAATGGGCAATGGGCACCAAACAAAATTCAATTAATGTACAGTCAGGACGGAGTGAATTTTACCAGCATTGGTATCTATGATTTTGATAATACTAAGATATATGGTCACGATTATCCATTTGCACAGATATACGGACGATATATTAAGTTTGTCGGAATTAGTGGTGGACAACCCTGGATGCATATGGCTGAAATGTCTGTCTTCTATAAATAACTTTATACAGTTTATTATTTATTAAAATAGTACAATATATGAACAAGATAAGATTTTTTATTCTCCTGATTGCTGTTGTGGCAATGAATCTGGTTACTAGTTGTAAATCGGATAATGATGCGTTCCCGGTGTCTTTTTCTTTCGATAAAGTTTCAGCTATTGATTCTGTCTATGAAAATGATACTTACGTGTTGAAAGGGAAAATCGTAGCGGGTGGCAATATTGAACAAGTACAATTCTTTCGGAGTTTCACGTTCAATGACAAACCAGATCAGGTTGAAATGGCCGGTACTGCAAAGTATAACCTCAAAGATACCTGCGGATTTTCAATATCGGTTCCTCAGGTAACTTCTAAAACCATTATTAAAGTGGTAGTGACACAGAAAGGTGGTCATCAGGACGAAAAAACTTTTACCATTAAAACTATTCCTGTAAACATTAATACTTTTTCGGGAGTTAATTTGGGCGGTTGGAACAGCGATTGGGGAAGCTGTCTGGATGCTGAAACCGGTACAATGTATAGTGGAAGTAAAACTACTAATGCGACTATAGCACCACTTTTGGATGCTTTCTTTGATGATGGTAAACTTGGAAGTACAGATCTTGATAGTATCTATTATGATGTAAATCGTTTGAAGGATACTGGTATGAGATACAATAAAACTACACTTACAGCTGCTGATTTTGATAAAATCAGATCAGATGTCTATTTTAAGGACTATACTGCTCCATTCAGAGAAGTGGCTATCAAAGCAGGTGATGTGGTTTTCTTTGTTACAAAAGGTGGCAAGAGAGGATTAATTAAGATTATTTCTATGTCTGATCCTCAGGGGGATCTATTGATTGATGAAAAAATTCAAAAATAGACTGATTTTTTTGTTGATTTCCTGAATAAGGAAAAGTGTTTGCTTATATGAGAAGAAGAGAAAATGCCATCTTAATAATCCTTATTTGGATGGCATTTCTCTTTGAAAATAGAAAGTGAAAATTAAAATATTGTGTATGAGGTTGTTATTTGCAGTGTTTGCTTGCTTTTGGGAAAGTTTGTTTATTCAGGGATTTAGTCAGGTCTCTGGTCAACCGGTGGATCCGAGATGCGAATATCAGTGCAATCCGATAGGAATTGATGTGCCTCATCCCCGATTGTCCTGGCGATTGGATGATGAACGAAGAGGAGCGTTTCAATCAGCCTACAGAATTTTGGTAGCATCCGATTCGTCTCTTCTATCTGAGGGCAAAACTGATATTTGGGATTCCGGCAAGATACGTAGTCCACAAACCAATTCAGTTCCGTATAATGGTCCGTCTCTACGATCTGATAAACAATATTTCTGGAAAATCATTATCTGGGATGAAAATGGGAAAACTTGTCTTCCATCTGCAATAGCTCATTGGAATACAGGTTTATATGGTTTAAAGGACTGGCAAGGTTCGTGGATTGACGATGGTCAGAATATGAATTTTAAACCGGCACCCTATTTTCGTAAAACGTTTACTGCAAAACAAAAGGTGAAAAGAGCCTTTGCTTATATCTGTGGACTTGGTTATTACGAATTGCATTTCAATGGCGCAAAAGTTGGAGATCGGATACTGGATCCGGGCTACACGCGGTTTGATAAAACAGCCTTGTATGCATCGTATGATGTTACTCGTTTTGTGCACCAAGGCAATAACGCAATTGGTGTAATTCTTGGAAATGGATGGTATAACGAGCAATCAAAAGCTGTCTGGTATTTTGATAAAGCTCCCTGGAGAGCCAGACCCAGATTGCTTTTTAATTTATCGATAGAATATGCCAATGGAGAAAAAGAAATTATAAGCAGTGATGCCTCATGGAAAGTAGGAATAGGTCCTATCGTATCCAATAATATCTACTCCGGCGAAAAATATGATGCGCGGCTAGAACAAACAGGATGGAATACCACGGGCTTTGACGATAAGGGCTGGAAGCAGGCTACTGTTATCTTGCCGCATGAAGGATGCGTGAAATCGCAATTGATGCCGCCCATCCGAATTAAAGAAACCATCAGGCCGATTACATTTAGAAAAATTGATTCTAAAACGTATTTCTACGACTTAGGGCAGAATTTTGCCGGACTTAGTAAAATTCGTATAAGGGGAGAGAAGGGCGCTGTGCTTCAAATAAAACACGGTGATAAGTTGGATGCAGATGGTCGTTTGGATAATAAATTGAATAACCAATATTATACTTTTGAAGACTCATTAGAACAGGGACAAACCGATACGTATATTCTCAAAGGAGAAGAGACTGAGGAATATATGCCCCGTTTTACATACCATGGTTTCCGGTATGTGGAAATATCTTCCGATAAAGACATTGATCTTGAGAAAGAAAGCCTTGAAGGAATGGTAATGCATACGGATCTTTCTCCCGTCGGTAGTTTCGAATGTTCTAATCCTTTGGCGAATGCTATTTGGAACGCGACTAAATGGTCCTATTTGTCTAACCTGTTTAGTATTCCTACCGACTGTCCGCATCGCGAAAAAAATGGATGGACCGGCGACGGGCATATCGCTTCTGAATTTGGGCTTCTGAACTTCGACGGAATTTTATTTTACGAAAAGTGGATAAACGATTTTGCCGATGAACAACGTAACAGTGGAGAAGTGCCGGGAATTATTCCAAGTTCCGGTTGGGGTTACTCTTGGGGTAATGGCCCAGCGTGGGATAGTGGCTTGTTGCTGATTCCCTGGAATGTGTATCAGTATTATGGCGACGATGAGTTGATTCGTAATCACTATGAAAATTACAAACGGTATGTTGATTACCTGACTTATCGCTCTAAAAATAATCTGGTCGATTTTGGTTTAGGAGATTGGGTGCCATGGAAAACGGAAACTCCGGTGGAGTTGACCTCTTCCTGTTATTACTATATGGATGCTTGGCTGTTGTCAAAATTTGCCGGCATAACGGGCAAGATCGATGACGAATCGTATTATAAAGCTCTGTCTTCGAATATCAAAGATGAGATAAACCGTAAATATCTGGATAAAACAAAAGGAAGTTATGCAAATGGCAGCCAAACGGCTTTAAGCGCAGCTCTTTATTTTGGAATTGTTCCTGAAGAATATGTAGAAAAAGTGGGGACTACTCTTGTTCAATCGGTCAAAGAGAATGGAATGGATGTTGGTTTATTGGGAAGTAAATATATTTTGAATGCATTGAGTAATACCGGACATTCTGATGTTGCATATTCGTTAGCGTCAAGCGATACTCAACCTTCGTGGGGATGGTGGATCAAGAACGGTGCCACAACATTGCACGAGGATTGGAAATCGGAAAGTTCGCTCAACCATATCATGATGGGCGAGGTAAGTGCCTGGATGACGCATACTCTGGCCGGAATAAATCTTGATCCTGCGAATCCGGGATTTGAGAATGTTATTATCAAACCTCAGTTTGTGGCTGGATTGGATCATGTCAAAGGCAGCATTAATAGTATTCATGGAGAAATCAGTTCGGAATGGAAACGGAGTGCTGACGGAATTACGTTGAGATTAAACATACCGGCAAATACTACAGCAATAGTATATTTTCCCATAAGCGCAGAAAAGAAAATATCGGAAAGTGGTAAAATGTTACAACCCAAATCATCAAAGGATCTTCAGTATATGTCGAAGACTAATGATTATTTGGTTTATCGGATTGTAGCTGGGACTTACGCTTTTAAGTGGAAATAAACAATATTGAGGTTGAACTGATGAGTAATAGACATTATATCGATTAAGTGTATATAAATCTCAATTGCAGACCTCTCCTCTCTTCGGGAGAGGGGTTAGGGGAGAGGTCAAATGCGAAAATTAAGAAATGAATTAACCGGTATAATGTCTAATGTTCCAACGATTAATGTTATACGAGGGTTGTAAAAAGCCTTGATAAGATAAAATTGAGGAAATTGAAAATGGAAATTGTTTTCGGGAAAGTTATTGAAGGATTAACCAAATGCATTGTAAAGGTGCTTGTTTGTGTTGCAATTGCAAGTTTTGCGTGTTGCAGTCTGTCTGCAAAAGCATTCAATATACGTGTGGCCGGTAGAGCTGTAAAAACGGCGATACTGTTGCCAGCAAACACTTCTACGATTATTAAATATGCAGTCGGTGATATTCAGAAGGATTGTAAAGAAGCGACCGGAACTTCTTTTGTGACTGAAACACAGCTGCCGGCCAAATCGAATACGGTTATTATTCCTTTTGAAGTTTCCAATGCGCCGGCAGAAGTTGTTGCTTTGGAAAAAGACGGCAAAGTCGATTTTTCCTCTCTTCGGGGGAAATGGGAAAGTTATATTATTCAACCACTGCAAGATCCTTTCCGGAAGGGATATGATGTTCTATTGGTTGCCGGAAGCGATGGCCGTGGAGTTATGTACGGTTTGTACGATATTAGCGAGCGTGTTTTTGGTACCGATTCTCAAAAACTCTGGACAGACGCAAAAACCAAAAAAGTAACGCGAGCAGACTGGACTTTTGGAACGATCACCAAAGGAGAACCGACCTTCAAATATCGCGGTTGGTTCGTGAACGACGAAAATTATCTATTGTCGTGGAAAGGCCCGGATAAAGACGATATGCGCATTGAACCTGAGGTTTGGGCAGATATATTTGAAACCATGTGCCGGATGCGGGCAAATTTCTACACGATCATCGAATATGGCTGGTCACCCGATTCTGCGACTTTGAAACTGGCCAACGATCGCGGGCTCTCCGTGATGGGGTCGCATATGCACATGCTGATTGCCAATACTTCGCACGAATGGTTTCCGTTTACGCAAAAAAAATATGGAAAGGAACTTCCTTACGACTGGAGTACCAACCGTGACGAGATGATTTCGTTTTGGGAAGACGCGGTAAAAAAATATAAGAATTATTCGGCGATTTGGCCTGTCGGGCTGAAATCATGGAATGACCGTGATTTTTGCGAAACCGATCCAGGTTCTCCGCGGACACCGGAAGGCAGAACAGTTTTTACCAACGATGCTATTTCCGAACAAATGAAATTACTTCACAAATACCTTGATCCGGCCAAAGGTCAACCTTTATGCTCTTATGTGATGCGGGCCGATCCGGTTCTTCAATATCATACGGGCAAATTGAAATTTCCGGCAAATACCGTAATTCTCTGGCCCGATAA
The DNA here is from genome assembly GCA_963678825.2 of uncultured Microbacter sp. Taxonomy (GTDB): domain Bacteria; phylum Bacteroidota; class Bacteroidia; order Bacteroidales; family Paludibacteraceae; genus Microbacter. The sequence continues at coordinate 42,666 of CAXXPB010000017.1, forward strand.
TCCTTCATTCGGCATGATGGGTGAAGTGCCCACAAAAGAGGATTTTGCACGGAACCCTTTACATGGCATTTTTTTCCATTTGACCTATTGCGATAACCAGTGGGTACAGTGGACTCCTTTGAAACAAGTTCAGCATGAGCTGATGAAAGCCGTGGATGCCAATGCAACTACAATGGCCGAGTTTAATGTGGGCGACATCCGGGAACTTCCGCTGAAGATTTCGATGGCAATGGATTTGACTAATAATGTCAACCCGTGGAAATCTAATCCCGATTATTGGAGAACGTTTACCGAACAGTGGTGCAAGAAACAATACAGCCCTTCCAATGTGAAAAAAGTGGTCGATTTGTATGAAAAATACTGGAAAATGGAGATGCCGTGCCGAAGCACCATTGTGGTGGAATGTCTTTCATGGTATACCGTTATGCCCGGCAATATACTCGATTCTCTGAAAGGAAAGTGGAATGTTCCCAAGGCTATTGGAGAGTATATTGCAAACCGTGTGAGAATTCCAAACGGAGATCGTTTTGGTAAAATGGGACTTCCTTACCTAAAAGAAAACGCTTCGTCCTGGGATGATCTATACCGTCAGGCTAAGAGTGCATCTGGTCTGATTAATCCTTCTCGTCGTCAATTTTATTTTGATTCGTTTACGCTTCAGGTACAAACCTCCCGTTTGGTAAACCATTGGGGTGCTGATATTTTGTCGGCTTTTGATGCTATTGTCAAAAATGATTATGAATCTGCTGCATCGCATTTAGAATCAGCAACTAAATGGCTGAAGGAACTGAAATTGGAACGGGATAAGGCACAACACGATAAATGGCAAAACTGGTTTAGAGGAGAAGAAAATGTAAGTTGGATCAACTCTTTCTGGGGATTTCATATCGATCGTGAAATTGATACTGATCTGACACTGGCAGCTATTTTAAAAAGCTTGTAAATCAGACGATATTAGTGGTTGATAATCAGCCGTTATTAAAAATTGTAGGCAAATAGCAGAAGCCTGAAATTGCATCCATGAAACTCAATATATTGATAGTAGCATTTCTGTTTTTCGCAATCATTCCGGTATTGTCGGCTCAGGTTGTCGGTAATTACGGGAATGGATTGCCGGCTACTGATGCGTTGGAGAGAAAACTACCGATGCATCAGGATGTGGGAAATGAAAGACCGAATAAATTGGTCGGACTATTTTACTGGACCTGGCATACCGATGGAAATGCGACTTTTTCTCCTGTTCTAAATATTACTCAGATTTTACAGCAACATCCCGAAGCGGCAACAGATGCCAATCATTCTGCATGGCAGAGCATTGCTGGTGGAGTTTTTTGGTGGGATGAACCTTTGTTTGGTTATTATCGTACTACCGATGAGTGGGTGTTACGAAAACATGCCGAGATGTTGGCAGATGCCGGCGTCGATGTGGTTTTCTTCGATTGCACCAATGGAAGTTATACCTGGAAATCCTCCTATACTAAGCTGCTCGAAGTGTGGGAACAGGCGCGTAAGGACGGCGTTCAAACGCCTCAGGTAGCATTTCTGCTGCCGTTCAGTACCACCGACGGATCGATGGCTTCGCTGAGCGAATTGTATGACGAACTTTATAAACCGCAATTATACAAAGATTTGTGGTTTATGTGGAATGGAAAGCCTTTGATTATGGCTTATCCCAATTGTCTGACGGCGAACAGAAACAGTGCCGGTCTGAAATTTACGGCAATCGGGCCGTTTTATGCTGTCAATGCCAGCTGTCCCAGTTGGGGAAATAACGTGGGAAATCTCACTTTTCGGTTGTATAAGTGGAATAATAGCTATGCTCAAACGGTTGCAGGGCCTGTTATTGCAGAAAAAACGTTTAGCAATTTTGCTGATAATGCTAAGCTCTCTCTGACGTTCGATAAACAGGAGGCAGGAACCTATCTGTGGGAACTTTGCAACGGAACCGAGACGGTGGGTGTCTGGAAATATACTGATACAAATGGATCTTCAGTCAGTTATCTTAATTCAACCGCAACCAGTGGAAATTACCTGAGTGAGATTGCTTATTCTCCTGATTTGACTTTTACTACATTGACTACTGGAACCGGTACGACTCCGGTACAGGTGTTGTCGATGGTTAGTCAACAGAGAATAGACTCCATTAAATCATTTTTCACGTTTCGTCCCGGACAGCCCGATTATGTTAACGGTCCGTCTAATAACCAGCAATGGGGATGGCTTGAGAATTATCCGCAACATGGTTATGGATTAAAATCGAATGGAGGCTATGAAGAGGTGACAGTCGGTGTAGCACAAAATGCCTCGGCTACGAGCGGGGGACATGCGAGCGGCTTTAATTCTGTATATACGTATGGTCGCAGTTATACAAAAGCCAATGGGCAGGATTTTTCCACGGAAGCTTATGTCTACGGAAAAAATTTTCAGGAGCAATGGGATAAGGCTCGTCAAATTGATCCTGATTTGATTTTTGTGACCGGTTGGAATGAATGGATTGCCGGACGTTGGTTCGATTGGGATGTGAAGCCGTTTGCTTTTGTGGATGAATATTCTGCTGAAAAAAGCCGTGATATTGAGCCCGTGAAATCGTGGGGAAACAAAGGTGATGTTTACTATATGCAGTTGGTCAGTAATATAAGAAAATATAAAGGAATGCCGGAAGAAGAGTCTGGTTCAGCGTTGAAAACGATTGATATGAACGACTGTAGTTCCTGGGATAACGTTAAGCCTGAATTTTTGTCTTATAAAAGAAATGTTTTGCATCGTAATCATCCCGGACAAGGAAACTCACTTACTTACACCAATAATACCGGACGAAATGACATTGTCAAAGCAAAAGTTGCGAGGGATAAAGATTATTTGTATTTCTATGTAGAAACGGCGGATGCTTTGACAGATAAATCGGATCCGAAATGGATGAGGCTTTTTATTGATATTGACCGGAATAAAAATACCGGATGGGAGGGATATGATTTTGTACTCAACCGAAGTAATCCAACTGACTCAGTTAGCATTGAAAAAAGCACAAATAGCTGGAACTGGAGCAAAATTGGTGCTGCCGGATATGCAGTGAACGGTTCGTCTCTTGTTTTTAAAGTAAGACGTTCATTATTGGGCGTTACTGAAGAACGGAGAATCGATTTTGAGTTTAAATGGAGCGACAACATGCAGGAAGATGGTAACATCATGGATTTTTATGTGAACGGGGATGTCGCTCCCTCAGGACGATTTAATTATCATTATTTTGTGGATACGTCAACAACTCCGACACAACCGTTAAATGTTCAATTCCAGATTTTTCCCAATCCGACCGCGGATAAACTGAACGTTGTTCTTCCAGTCGGCATTGAGAAGAACGCGGAACTATCCATTTATAACAGTTCCGGGAAAAGGGTGTGGGTTAAACAATTGTCGGATTCTGCGACATCAGAAAGCATTAATATGTCATTCCTGAATAACAAAGGAATGTACATTGTTGAACTAAAGACCCGTGGCAAGCTGATGAAAGAGAAATTTATTTATAGATAGCTTTTAAAAATATGATTGATTTTGAATTATTTATAGTGAAAGGAGCAAGGATCGTCAGTATTGTGATGGTTGTAGTTTTCTGGGGGGGTACAACAGCATTAAAACCGTTTGATGAAAAAGGGAAAGCTCTGCAAAATGTCACCGATGAGGCGAAGCAAATAACGGCCAATTTTGCCGGTGCATGGCGCGTTGATATTCCTCAGGGCGATGGCGTCGTTATTCCTACCTATTTTGTCCTGCGTCAGAACGGGGACAATTACGAGGGAACCGTTTCGATTAAAGCCACGGTTGATCTTACTATCCGTAATCCACATTGGGAGGACGGTGATCTTGTGTTTGGGACAGACTGGAATATCGGCTATCGGCTTCATCCCGAAGGTGAAAGTTTTTTTGTGACGATCAACTATGGAAATGGCTTTGAAAAGGGTTCTGCAATTCGTATACCGGAAGCAGAAGCTACGGCTCCGAAAGCTCTCGCTTTGCCTGAACTGGCTGACGTCCCGTCTAACGGAGCTGCAGTAACTCCTCCCATGGGCTGGAATAGCTGGAATCATTTCGGTAATCGTGTTGATGACGCAATCGTGCGCAAGGCAGCAGATGCCCTGGTGAACAGTGGACTTGCAAAGTTGGGTTATGTGTATATCAATATCGATGATTGCTGGCAAGGCGGGCGGGATGCTCAGGGAAATATTGTTCCCAACAAGAAATTTCCCGATATGAAAGCGCTTGCCGGTTATGTTCATAGTAAAGGTCTGAAACTGGGTCTTTATTCTTCTCCCGGCCCACGAACCTGTGGCGGTTACGAAGGAAGTTTCGGTCACGAAGAACAGGATGCCCGTACGTATGCCGCCTGGGGCATTGATTACCTGAAGTACGACTGGTGCAGTGCTCAGCGTATGTATTCCAATGCTCAGGTTCGGGCCGTTTATCAAAAAATGGGAGAAGCTATCTACAAAACAGGAAGGCCTATTGTTTACAGTCTGTGCGAATATGGCATAGAAGACGTGTGGAAGTGGGGTCAAAAAGCGGGCGGTAACCTTTGGCGTACCGGATATGACATCAATGACAGTTGGAAACGGATGGCCGAAATAGGATTCGCTCAGGGAGACTATTCTGCGTATGCCGGTCCGGGCCATTGGAACGATCCTGATATGCTTGAAGTGGGCAATGGTGGCATGACTGATACTGAATATCGCACCCACTTCAGCCTCTGGTGTCTGCTGGCAGCTCCTTTGCTGGCCGGTAACGATCTGAATGCCATGTCGGCCGAAACCCTGAATATTCTAGGAAACAAGGAGGCGATTGCCATTGATCAGGATGCGTTGGGAAAAGCTGCCGTTCAGGTAATAAAAGATGGTGACATTCAGGTCTGGACACGTGATCTGCACGATGGTTCGAAAGCGGTAGGCATTTTTAATCTGGGAGAAGCCAGCCACAAGGGAATTTTGGCTTTTCAGAATTTGAAAATAAGCGGAAAGCAAAAGATCAGAGATTTATGGCAACACACTGATCTGGGAATATTCGATAATCAGTTCAACTACGAAGTGCCCTCTCACGGTGTCGTTTTCTTGAAAATTACAAAGAATCACATTGCCGGCAAAAAGTCAATCATCCACAAAAAATAAATCTTATACAAATGAAACGTAGCACATTTTTACTGTCTCTGTTTGTTTTTATTTCGTTTGGCTCATTTGCCCAAATTATACCGGTTGTTACCCGGCAAAACGCATTGGTTTTTCAGGTCAACCAGAATAAAGATCTGCAAATGGTTTATCTGGGTGAAAAACTGGCTAATCAGGATGAATATGGTCAGATCCCGGGTCTTTTCAGTCAACCGATGGATTATACGGGTTTGTATAGTTCGGCATACACGTCGTCAGGTACCCGCAATTTGCTGGAACCTGCTATTTCTGTGACACACTGGGACGGGAATAATTCGCTCGATTTGCAGTATGTCAGCCATCAGGTCGAAAAAATCAGTGAAGATATATCTCTCCTGAAAATCGTGCTGAAGGATCGCATTTATCCGTTTCAGGTGACGATGTATGTGAAATCGTATTTTGCAGAAGATGTGATTGAACAATGGACAGAAATCACGCATCAGGAAAAGAAGAGTGTAACATTGCGCAAATACGCGTCGGCCAATCTGAGCCTGAAATCGTCGGCTTTCTATTTGACTCAATACCATGGTGATTGGGCAAAAGAGATGCATCCGGAAGAGTCGAAACTGACGCATGGTATCAAAACGCTGGATTCCAAGCTGGGAACCCGTGCCAACCTGTTCCAACCCTCATTTTTTATGATATCGATGGGAAAACCGGCAAGCGAAGATGAGGGAGAAGTGCTTTACGGGATGATGGAATGGAGCGGGAATTTCAAAGTCGACATGGAACTTGATCCTCAGGATAACTTGCGCCTTATTGCAGGAATCAATAATTACGCATCGGACTATTCTTTGGCAACCAATCAGACATTTAAAACTCCCGCCTTTTTGTATGTCCTGTCGCAGAACGGAAAAGGGGAAGCCAGTCGCAAAATTCAGGCCTGGGCTCGCAATCATAAATTGCTGGACGGGAAAGGTAATCGGTTGACGTTGCTCAATAACTGGGAAGCTACCGGTTTTGGCTTTGACGAGCAAAAGCTTTTCGCGATTCTGAAGGATACCAAAAAACTGGGCGTTGACCTGTTTTTGCTCGACGATGGCTGGTTTGGAAATAAATATCCCCGCAACAGCGATAATGCAGCATTGGGCGACTGGCAGGCCAACCGCTCTAAACTGCCTAATGGTGTGGCTTCATTGGTAAAAGAAGCCGGGGCTACCGGTGTAAAATTTGGGATCTGGGTTGAACCCGAAATGGTGAACCCGGCAAGTGATTTGTATCATCAGCATCCCGACTGGGTAATCAAACAACCCAATCGCGGAGAGTATTATTTCCGCAATCAGTTGGTGCTCGATTTGAGCAACCCGAAAGTGCAGGACTTTGTGTTTGGCGTCATTGACGGTCTTTTTAGGGGAAATCCTAATTTGGCGTATATCAAATGGGATTGTAATGCGGTTATATACAATGCCTATTCGGCTCATTTGCAGAATCAGTCGCATCTGTATGTCGATTATGTAAATGGTTTGTACAATGTTTTGAAACGCATTCGCGACAAATATCCGACGGTGCCGATGATGCTTTGTTCCGGTGGCGGAGGGCGTGTGGATTACGGAGCTTTACAGTATTTTACCGAGTTCTGGCCGAGCGACAATACCGATCCGTTGGAGCGGGTTTTCATGCAATGGGAATATTCTTATTTCTTTCCGTCAATGAGTATGTCGTGCCACGTTACCGACTGGGGAAGGCAACCGCTTAAATACAAGGTGGATGTGGCAATGATGGGCAAATTGGGATTCGACATTGTTGTAGACCGTTTGTCAGAGAACGACTTAAAATTTGGTCAACAAGCCGTTGGTACTTACAATCAGTTGAAAGGTATTATCTGGCATGGTGACCAATACCGTTTGTTGGATCCCAAAACCAACGACTTTGCTTCGCTGATGTATGTCGATTCACTGAAACAAAAGGCCGTTGTTTTTAATTATTTGGTCAACAATCGCTATGATGTAAGAAGTGTTTATCCTGTAAAAATGAAGGGATTGAATCCGGATCGGAAATACAGTGTGAAAGAGGTGAACCTTTATCCGGGGACACAATCGGCACTCGATTCTCAGAAAGTTCTTTCGGGCGATTTTCTGATGAGAGTAGGGTACAATCCCCGCGTCGATGGATCAAGACAAAGCGTAGTTTTGCTGATTGAAGAAGAAAAGTAAATCTGATATTTTTAAGAATTGAGTCGAATATACTATGATTAAATCAACCTTTTTAGTGATGTGTTGCTTGCTTGCAATATTTGGAAATTGCGAGCAAGCTTTCGGGCAAGCTTCGGCGCCCATGATTCCCAAACCGGTGGAAGTGAAGAATCTTGCAGGAACCTTTCAGCTTTCAGCAAAGTCAAAAGTAGTTGTTCCTGCCGGAAATACGGAAATAGACGAAATTGCGCAATCGTTTGCCGGTCAGTTGGCTTCGATTACCGGACAAAAGCCGGAAATTGTCAGTCGAAGCCAAAAGCAGTCCATTGAGTTTAAAATAAACGGAGAGTTCAATTCCCGTTTGGGTAATGAGGGGTATTTCCTTTCTGTAACGCCAAAGATGATCACAATTTCGGCAAACAAATCTGCCGGCTTGTTTTACGGAGCTCAAACCCTGTTGCAGATGATTTCTCCGGATAAAGTCAATGCTCCGATACAGCTTGCTTGTACGGAAATAACAGATTATCCCCGTTTTGGATGGCGTGGGCTGATGCTCGATGTTAGCCGTCATTTTTTTACAAAGGAAGAGGTAAAGCGGTTTATCGATCAGATGGCAAAATACAAGTTTAACGTGTTTCACTGGCATCTGACTGACAATCAGGGGTGGCGTATCGAAATTAAAGGATTGCCACAGCTGACAAATGTTGGAGCATGGCGTGTTGCCCGTACCGGTAATTTCGGCTATTTCGCTCCTCCTGCTGACGGAGAACAAAGCACCGACGGTGGCTTTTATACTCAGGACGAAGTACGTGAAATAGTGAAATATGCACAGGAACGGTATGTAACCATAGTGCCTGAAATTGATGTACCGGGACATAGTCTGGCGTTTATTGCTTCTTATCCCGAATCGTCTTGTACTCAGATGCAATATCCTGTAAATGCAGGATTTCCGACCGGTGCCGATGTGGTACTTTGCGCAGGAAATGATGATGTATTCAAAAAACTGGAAACCATTTTCTCGGAAGTCGCATCTTTGTTCCCGGGCAAATATATCCATATCGGAGGCGATGAAGCCGATAAGGCATTCTGGAAAAAGTGCCCCAAATGTCAGGAGCGCATAAAACAAGAAAACCTGAAAAACGAGGAGGAACTGCAAAGCTATTTTATTAAAAGGGTGAGCAAAATGCTGGAGTCCAACGGCAAAAGTTTGATCGGATGGGATGAAATCCTCGAAGGCGGACTTGCCTCCAATGCTGCTGTGATGTCGTGGCGGGGTACCGAAGGAGGTGCGGCAGCTGCCAAAGCCGGACATCATGTTGTGATGACTCCCAACCAATATTGCTATTTGGATCATACTCAGGGTGAGAATGTGATAGAACGCTACGGAATCCTGTTCTGCTGCTTTATGCGAATGAAAGAGGCTTACAAATTTGATCCACTGACCGGAGTGTCCGATTCTGCATACGTGTTGGGCGGTCAAGCCAACTTGTGGACCGAAATGGTGCCCAATTACCGGAGAGCTGAGTACATGGTATGGCCGCGCGCGTTGGCTCTGTCCGAAGTGCTCTGGTCGCCGAAAGCAAACCGCGACTGGAACGAATTTGTGCCACGGGTAGAAGCTCAACTTCAAAGATTTGACAAAGCCGATGTCAATTACGCTCCGAGCATCTATGATCCGGATATTTCAATGATAAAAGCCGGCGAGGACGATTATCGGATTGCTTTTACTCCTGAAATAAAAGGGCTGGATGTCTATTACACGTTCGATCTTACTTTCCCCGATCATCATTCGGCAAAGTATGACGGTCAGCCCATAAAGACTCCGAAAGGAGCTACAGATATATGGGCGATAACCTACCGAAATGGGAAACCCATCGGACGTTTGTTGACCATAAAGTTTGATGAACTGAAATCCAGAATGGGTAAATAATTTTAAGTCACATATTGATGAGAATCCTGTTTTTTATTACACTGTTGGCCTTTATCGGACTAACGACGTTTGCACAAGAAAAGGAGCATGCAAAGAAGCATGGCTTTGAAAATGAATTTCGCATAGGAATATTCTGGCCGCCGGTGTGGGAACATACCAATCAGGCTCAGTATAAGATTATTAAAGATGCTCATATTAACTACATACAAAATGTGCTTGGTTCGCAGCTCGATACGGAAGAACGTAACAAAAAAATGCTTGAACTGGCCGAAAAGAACGGTTTGAAGTTCTTTGTGGCCGACCCGAGGGTAAATGGCTCTGCCGACGATATAAAAGCCATGGTGGAATGTTATCGAAAGTATCCGGCTGCATCGGGCTATTATGTGGTTGACGAACCGGATGTGAAAGGGATGGACGGAGCAGCAGAAAAATACCAGAGCATCCTTTCATTCGACCGTCAGGCGGTACCTTATGTCAACTTATTGCCTTCGTGGGCGGTACCCGATTATGATAATTATGTGAACCAATGGATTGAAAAGTGCGGGAAAGAAAATTTGAAATATCTCTCGTTCGACTGCTATCCGTTTATGGTTGATGGAACCTTGCGGAATACCTATTATCAGAATCTGGACGTAATCCGTAAGACCGGATTGAAAATCGGAGTACCTACTTCCTGCTATCTTCAATCGGTAGGTATACCGGGTGCTTATCGTCGACCCAGCGAGGCCGATATGCGGTTGAATGTCTATTCGTGTCTGGCCTACGGCATTAAAAATCTGGTTTGGTTTACCTACTGGACGCCGACCGGAAGAGGGGAGAAGTTTACGAATGCAGTGATCGATTCCTGCGGCAAAAAGACCGATTTGTATCTTCCCTTTCAGAGGTTGAATCTCCGGATTTCACAGTTGGGTAAAACGTTAATAAACCTTGATGCCGTATCGGTTTTTCATGCCGGACAAGGTATTCCTGCCGATGTAGCAACCTTACCTTCCGATTACGTGTTGCAACCTGAAGGCCAGAACGCAGAATTGCTTCTCTCTGATTTTGCAGAAAAAACGACTCACCGCCACTTTACTATGATTGTCAATAAATCGGTTCAGCAGCCAGTGTCACTCCCATTTTACCTGAAATCGGGGAAGCAGATAAGGGAAGTTGCACCCGCTTCCGGTGGTTCTAAAAAGAGTCGTTATGATAAGCGATCGCAGAAACTATATGTCGATCTGCTCCCCGGAGAAGGAAAGTTATTTGAAATATATTAATCACGTACCTATAAATCACTACAATGAAGAGATTGTTAAAAGTAAGTTTGCTGGCATTCGTTTGTTTGTTTTGCACCACTTTGTTGCATGCGGAGAAAAACTGGACTGCGCAATGGATTACGGCGCAGGGAGTAAAAAATGAAACGAATACATGGATGTGTTTCAGAAAAGAAGCTAATCTTCTTAGTGTCCCGAACAAGCTGATAGCCTCAATTGCTGTCGATAGTAAATATTGGCTCTGGATCAATGGTAAAATGGTAATTTTTGAAGGAGCGCTGAAAAGAGGACCTTCACCTGAAGATTCTTATTATGACGAAGTCAACCTGGCTCCGTATTTGAAAAAAGGACATAACACAATCGCTGTGTTGGTATGGTATTTCGGAAGAGAGGGCTTTTCTCACAAAAGCAGTGGCAAGGCTGGTTTGGTATTCGATTGTAAGGCTCCCGGAATTTTTCTGAACTCCGGCAAGACATGGAAAGCTGCCATTCATTCGGCCTATTTGCCATTTGAAGGTGTACAGCCTAATATGCGTATCCCCGAACCAAGTCTTTGTTTCGACGCTAGAAAGAATATGGAGGAATGGATGCTCGAAAAATACAATGACTCGTCGTGGAAGTCGGCCGAAGAGATGGGAACTGCTCCTTGTAAGCCATGGAATCATTTGGTGTTGCGTTCAATTCCGCAATGGAAAAATTACGGATTGAAAGATTACGTCAATAAAGCCCAAATACCGGCAGTCAGCAACGGAGAACCAATCGTCTGCAAGCTTCCTTCCAATCTTCAGGTTACTCCCTGGTTGCAGGTTGAGGCCACTGACGGGCAAACCATCGATATTCGTACCGATCATTTTGAAGGCGGTGGCGAACCCAATGTACAAGCACGTTATATCACTAAAAAAGGCGTTCAGACGTATGAAAATTACGGTTGGATGAATGGAGAAAAAGTGATTTATACCATCCCCAAGGGAGTGAAAATAATCGGGCTGAAATATCGGGAAACCGGTTTTGATACAGAATTCACAGGGCGTTTCAATTGCTCCGATGATTTTTATAACAAATTGTGGGACAAATCCCGTCGTACGTTGTATGTTACCATGCGCGACAATTACATGGACTGCCCTGATCGTGAACGGGCTCAATGGTGGGGAGACGAAGTGAATGAAAGTGGTGAGGCATTTTATGCGTTTGACTGCAAGAGTCATTCGTTGCAGAAAAAAGGTATACTGGAACTGATCAACTGGCAGAAACCGGATAGTACACTGTTTGCTCCGGTTCCGGCCGGAAACTGGGACAAAGAACTTCCTGATCAGATGCTGGCTTCGGTCGGTTATTTCGGTTTCTGGAATTACTATATGCAGACCGGCGATTTGCAGACGATTGCCAAAGTGTACGATGGCGTAATGCGTTATCTGGGCGTTTGGAAACTCAATGCCGACGGTTCTATTGTAACCCGCCAGGGTGGATGGTACTGGGGCGACTGGGGCGAACAAAAAGATATGGATTTGATCCATAATGCCTGGTATTACATTGCTCTCAAAGGTGCCCGTAATATGGCACAGGCGCTTCATAAAGATGCCGATGCTGCAAAGTTGCAACAACAAATGGACAAGTTCAAAGCGGCTTTCAATAAATTATTCTGGACAGGAGAAGCTTACCGTTTCCCAACTTACACAGGTAAAACTGACGACCGCGTTCAGGCATTGGCGGTAGTTTCAGGTTTGGCTGATGAATCGAAATATCCGGCATTGTACAAGCAATTAGTGGCTGAAGTGCATGCCAGTCCTTATATGGAAAAATATGTGATCGAGGCTTTGTTTATGATGAATAAAGATCAATATGCATTGGAGCGCCTGAAAAAACGTTTCGGTCCGATGGTGAATGATCCGGAACATTCTACTCTCTGGGAAGTATGGGGTGAAGGTACCGATGGTTTTCTTGGAGGAACTACCAACCACGCGTGGAGTGGGGGTGGCTTAACCTTGTTGTCTCAATATGTGTGTGGTGTTTACCCCGTTGAACCGGGTTATTCAAAGTTTAGTGTCGCGCCTCAACCGGGTAGTTTGGCGTCTGCTTCTGCACGGATAACCAGCGTGAAAGGAACTATAGAAACGGCTTTTAAAAGTCAGGATAAAAATTTTGAATTAACACTTTCTGTACCTCATCATACTAAGGCTGTTGTTAAAGTTCCGGTCGGAAAAATTGTGGAAATCAGCTATAATGGGAAACAGGTCTGGAAAGCAGGCTCTACTGTGAATGGTGCAGCTAAACTGATTTCTTTCTCGGCCGACAAAAATCAGGTTGAGGTTGCTGCCGGTAAATGGAAATTTAATGCGCAAAAATAGGGCTTGCTTTTTTTAATAGCTTAAAAATAAACTGTGTGCTAAAATTAAATATATGAGACAGTTCTCTTTTTTATTGTTGCTTTTTGCTTGCCAGATTTTTTTTGCAGGCTCTTTGCAAGCGGCGGAAAATAAAACGGTGGAGATTAAAAATTGGAAATTCCAGAAGGGCTCTAACGATCGATGGGCAGCTCCTGCTTTTGACGATTCGGGATGGGCAAATATTACAGTGCCTGCTAATTGGGAGAAAGTAGGTTATGCTGATTATGACGGTTATGCCTGGTATCGTGCGAAAGTGGTTATTCCATCGGCTTTGAAGAACAAAGTCGGTCTTGCATTTTGCATGGGAAAAATTGATGACCGCGATTCGACTTTTGTGAACGGAAAGTTGATCGGATCTACCTCGCGCTGGGATGAAAACCGGGTGTATTATCTTTCTTGTTCCAGTCCGGCTATTCGTTGGGATAAAGAAAATGTAATTGCAGTGAAGGTACTCGATAATTCTGGTCCCGGTGGAATGTTTGAGGGTCAGCCTCTGATACGGCTGGCATTGAAAATGGAATTTATTTCGTTCGATAATCTCAATCATCCGGTTACGGTTTCTAATCGCACCAAAGTGAATAAACTGATTGTTGTCAAAACATCCGCTGATATGGTTGCAACAGGTAAACTGGAAGTGACTCTGAAAAATAACGAAACCGGCGAACTGTCGAAAATGCAAACAAAGGTTGTACGAATAACGAAGAAACAACCGTATAACTATCGTTTTCAGGCAACAATACCCGAAGGCGTTTCTTATGGCATTATGTATAAGTTCACGGAACAAGAGTCCGGAAAAACCATGGAAGCTTATGACGGTGTCCCTTATATTCTGACACCGAAAGCATCGAATAAACCTTCGATCAATGGAGCTGGTGTATATGCCGTACGTCCCGGTTCGCCGGTGATTTACCGTATCCCGGTTACAGGCCTTCGTCCGATGACTGTATCGGTTTCCGGATTGCCTGACGGATTGACTTTTGATGCTGTTCAGGGTGTTATTTCAGGTTCGATAGCCAAAATAGGCGAATATGTGGTAGAATTGAATGCTCAGAATAGTGCCGGATCGGCCGCCAAAAAGTTGAAAATAGTAGTTGGACAGCAACTAGCTCTTACTCCTCCGATGGGTTGGAATAGCTGGAACTGCTGGGGTCTGACTGTGGATGATCGCAAAGTACGTGCATCGGCCGATGCTTTTATCAACGACGGTTTGGCTGATTATGGCTGGAGTTATATCAACATCGACGACGGTTGGGAGGCTCCTCAACGGAACAGCCAAGGCGAAATTGTGACCAATGAAAAATTTCCCGACATGCACGGATTGACAGAATATGTGCACAGCAAAGGGTTGAAAATGGGTCTCTATTCCAGTCCCGGTCCGACTACATGCGGTGGTTTTCTCGGAAGCTATCAGCATGAGGCGCAGGATGCTGCAACCTGGTCAAAATGGGGTTTTGACTACATAAAATATGACTGGTGTGGCTATTCCTCAATAAAACCTAACGCCAACCTTGTCGAATTGAAGGAACCCTATAATTTGTTGGGAGATATCCTGAAACGTCAGCCCCGCGATATTGTTTATAGCCTGTGTCAGTACGGAATGGGCGATGTATGGAAATGGGGAGGTGAAACCAATGGTAATCTTTGGCGTACAACCGGAGATATTACCGATACATGGGAAAGTATGTCGGGGATAGGGTTTTCTCAGGCAGATAAATATCCGTATGCAAAACCCGGAAACTGGAACGATCCTGATATGCTGGTGGTTGGTAAACTGGGTTGGGGAGAAGTGCGTCCCAACCGGCTGACTCCCGACGAACAATATACCCATATCAGTTTGTGGAGCTTACTGTCAGCACCTTTGCTCATCGGGTGTGATTTGCAGCAGATGGACGATTTTACGAAAAACCTGCTTTGCAATTCGGAAGTGATTGCCATAAATCAGGATGAATCAGGAAAACAAGCTCAACGGGTTAGCGATAAAGATCAGGTACAAATATTTGCCAAGTCGTTAGCAGACGGAAGCTTGGCCGTGGGAATTTTTAATCTCTCGGATCAACCCCGAAAAGGAGCCTTGTTGTCTTGGACAGCATTGAATATCAATGGAAATTATCGTGTTCGAGACGTTTGGCGCCAGAAAGATCTGGATTTGCACCACGATCAAATGAATATGAACATTCCAGCTCACGGCGTTGTATTGCTTCGCCTGACTAGTGTGCATTAAATGAAGGAAATTGCTATTAATATATTTACCAATAGAAAAAATTAAAATCTAAATTATGAATCGATTCATTAAATTGATGGTGTGTTTGTGCCTGGTTTTAGCAGGCGTGGAAGTGCCGGTGACAGGGCAAAATGTGAAAAATTTAGTTCCACAACCGGTAGAAGCCCAAAGCCTTGCAGGGGCATTTCAGTTAACGGCAAAAACGAAGATTGTTGTACCCGCAGGCAATAAAGATATCCGTGAAGTGGCAGACTTGTTCGCGGCCCAACTGGCCTCTTTAACCGGCCAAAAACTGGAAGTAGCTTCTGCTAAAGCTAAGCAAGTCATCGAATTCAAATTGAATAGTCAGTCCAATAGCCGTTTGGCAAACGAAGGTTATTCTTTGACAGTAACCACACAAGGCATTACCATTTCGGCCAACAAACCTGCCGGACTGTTTTACGGAGCCCAAACATTGTTACAACTCATTCCTCCGGCTAAGGCAAAGGGATCGGTGGCTATCGCCTGTGCCAATGTTTCTGATTATCCGCGTTTCAAATGGCGCGGCCTGATGCTGGATGTCAGCCGCCATTTCTTTAGCAAAGATGAAGTGAAACGCTTTATTGACCAAATGGTAAAATACAAGTATAATGTATTTCACTGGCACCTGACAGACGATAACGGATGGCGTGTGGAAATCAAGGCTTACCCGAAATTGACCAGCGTTGGTGCATGGAGTGTATTCCGTACCGGTCGTTATGGTTCGTTCGAGCCCGAACAGGCCGATGAAGCTGCAACTTATGGGGGATTCTATACGCAGGACGATATTCGTGAGATTGTGAAATATGCAGCCGATCGCTTTGTAACCATTGTTCCCGAGGTGGATGTTCCGGCTCACAGTTGTGCTGCAATTGCGGCTTATCCCGAAATGTCGTGTGCCGGTAAACAGGTGAAAGTATCGGCTGGTACAAACAACGGAATCGGTGAAAATGTGTTGTGTGTTGGCAATGAGCACAACTTCAAAATGCTGGATGTTATTTTCGGAGAACTGGCCTCTTTGTTTCCCGGGGAATACATCCATATCGGTGGTGATGAAGCTAATCGTGAATTCTGGAAAAACTGTCCGCAGTGTCAGCAACGTATGAAAGACGAAAACTTGAAGGATTTGGCTCAACTGCAAAGCTATTTTACTCAACGTATTGGTAAAATATTGGCATCCAAAGGTAAAAAACTAATTGGTTGGGACGAAATTTTGGAAGGCGGTATCGCTCCCGATGCTACCGTGATGTCGTGGCGCGGACTTGATGGCGCCATTGCTGCGGCCAAGGCAGGTCACCATGCCGTAATGTCACCTACCTCTTTTTGCTATCTCGATTATTTGCAGGGCGAAAAAAATATTGAACGGAACTCGTTCGGCTATTTACGTGCAAAACGAATTTACGAGTTCGAACCGGTGCCTCAGGGAGTCGATTCAAGCTATATTCTCGGTGGACAAGGCAATGTGTGGTGTGAATTTATTCCTAACTTCAGAAGAGTGGAGTATATGACCTGGCCCCGTGCTTTGGTTCTTTCAGAAGTCTTGTGGTCGCCCAAAAAGAATCGCAGCTGGGACGAGTTCGTTCCGCGTATGGAGGCACAGTTTCCGCGCTTCGATCAGGCAGAAGTAAATTATGCAACCAGTATCTACGATCCTGAAATTGCAATGGTTAAATCGTCGGAAGGTGATTTGCGGATTGTCTTCACTCCCGAAATTAAAGGACTGGCTATTTACTACACGTTCGATTGTACCTTCCCCGATAAATTTTCTGCTAAATACGATGGACAACCGATCAAGACTCCTAAGGGATCTTCAGAAATTTGGGCAATTACCTATCGCGATGGCAAACCAGTCGGACGTTTACTGGTTATTACATTCGATGAATTGAAAAGACGATAAATGAAGGAAGACTTGTTATATTGTTGATGAAATGAAAAATCCACGGTTCTCTATTTTATTGTTTATTAGTCTGTTTATTGTAGGTTCTCTGTTTGCTGAAAACCGTTGGAAGCTGATGCCGGGAGGTGAAATCTCCTGGCAAATCGGCGAAGGTCTGCCACATTCCGATCATATTGAAATGAGCGGCGACAGTGTCTCTGTGATTTTGAGATATGCGGTTGAAGCAGATCGTACTTTCCATCTGGAACGACAGCTGGTGTGGCCGATGCTTCGCACTATTCCCAACAATACTCATGCAAGTCTTATTCATTCTGTAAATGACGATTGCCAGTCAACTATCATGGTTAACGGGCAATCGTTGCAGCAACTTGAGACAACGGAAATCTCGCTTCACGGCTTGATGCAGGTAAGAAGCAAATCGTCTCAGGTGGAACTGCTGCGTACTATTTTTCCATCGCCTGAACATCCGGCTTGTTACGAAGAGTATTCGTTGACCAATAAATCGTCGGAACGAATCTCGGTCGAGATTCCTCGTTCCGGAGTGATTGCAACCACAGATCCCGAACGGGGTGTAAAAGGTAGTTATCAAATTATTACTGAGCTCGAAGGTGGTGGTTTTTACTGGTTGAATCCGGGTCAAACTCTGAAGTGGGACTTGCGTATTGCGGCTCAACCACTTGGCGGTAGCTATACCAAAATGGCGGTTGCCGAAGAAAAGAGCA
This sequence comes from uncultured Microbacter sp., assembly GCA_963678825.2. GTDB lineage: Bacteria > Bacteroidota > Bacteroidia > Bacteroidales > Paludibacteraceae > Microbacter. The sequence continues at coordinate 60,415 of CAXXPB010000017.1, forward strand.
GGCGGGAGAACCTGATAGAACAATGGGGCACTCACCTGGTGCTCGAAACTCCGGACAATGTGTTGAACCGTGCTTTTCAGTTTGCCAAAATCCGTGCTTCGGAAAGCATCTTCAAAACTAGGGGTGGATATATGCACAGTCCGGGAGGAGTGGCTTATTATGCAGCTATCTGGGCGAACGATCAGGCCGAATATGTCGGTCCGTTCTTTCCGTATCTGGGTTATGCCAAAGGAAATGATGCGACTCTGAACGCTTATCTCCATTTTGCCCGTTTTATGAATGCCGAATACAAACCGATTCCAAGCTCGATTATTGCCGAAGGAACCGATATTTGGAATGGAGCCGGCGACAGGGGAGACGCGGCTATGATTGCTTACGGAGCATCGCGCTTTGCATTGGCGTTGGGCAATAAAGAGAGCGCTCAGAAACTTTGGCCGCTCATAGAATGGTGTCTCGAATACAATAAACGAAAATTGAATAAGGAAGGGGTCGTTACTTCCGATGCGGACGAACTCGAAGGTCGTTTTCCTGCCGGAAAAGCCAATTTGTGCACCTCCAGTTTGTACTACGATGCGCTAATGTCTGCCGCACGATTGGGAAAAGAGCTGGGTAAGAGTGAAGCACAAATGCAGTTGTACCGCGAAGAAGCACCAATGTTGCGTCGTAATATTGAATCTTTTTTCGGCCGTACCATGGAAGGTTTTTCCACCTACCGTTATTATGACGGCAATGATATATTGCGTTCATGGATTTGCATGCCGCTGACAGTCGGTATTTACGATCGTGCAAAAGGAACCATCGACGCGCTGTTTTCTCCGCGATTGTGGACCGAAGACGGATTGGCAACACTTGCCGGCGATAAAACTTTTTGGGATCGTTCCACTCTGTATGCACTCAGGGGAGTACTTCAGGCCGGTGAAACCGACAAAGCCGTCAACTATCTTCAATATTATTCGCAACGTCGTCTGTTGGGCGAGCATGTACCCTATCCGGTAGAGGCATACCCGGAAGGAGGACAACGTCATCTTTCTGCCGAAAGCGGCTTGTATTGCAGGATCTTCACCGAAGGATTATTCGGTATCCGTCCCACAGGTCTGAAATCGTTTGAGTTGTCGCCCCGTTTACCAAAAAGCTGGAACAAAATGGCGTTGCGCAAAGTCAATGCTTTTGGTGATGAATTTGATATTGAGGTTATTCGTCAACATTCGGGTGTAAAGGTTAAAGTAATATCGAAAACAAAAATGATAGTGAAAACTGTTTCGGACGGGGAAGCTATGACAGTTCATTTATAGCAGAAATTAAATTTATGACACACAAAATAGTTTTTGTTGCTTGCCTTTTATTGACCGTTTTACCAGGTTATTCTCAGGTGATACAGAAAAACTCTGCTCTGCCGGCTCAGGCAAAATGTAATAAGATGCTTACCTATATTGACTGCCAATATATTGGACGTTGGTCGCTAGTGCATCTAATGATCTGAAAATTATATTATTTGCTTTTGTTATTTGTTGGAATTTAGACAAAATACCTGCCGGATAAGATATGAATCCTGTAGGTATTTTCTTATTAAAAAAACGAGAATAACCTTTTTGGGGCTTTGGGTAAGTCCTCAAAAAGGTTATTCTCATTTTAGGCCTTCAGCTTATAAATTCTGCCAGACATTTTGTGGTATAGGGAGAATTGTAGTTATTAATTGAACATAACGTGGGCAAAATATCAAAAAATGAATAGAAACTGTCAATAAACTCATCTGTTGCTATAAATAAATTGCCGTATTTTGTTATTATAAAAATTAGCAAAAAATAATCCGTAATGAAAATTTCCAAATGTGATAATATTTGGAAACGAGGATAGAAAAAAGGGGCGGCTCCTCTTTTAGTTTTTCGACGACCCGAAGGATTGTGTGCCACCCCTCTACCCCAAATCAAAAAAAGGGAGGAGGTATTTTATTATGCAAAGGTAAACAATAAATAGGTATAACGATTCTGATTTAGCAATCAGAACCCGTGCCGACGGGAAACCCGCGAAAGGGGAATAAAAAGACTTAGATATGAAAATCTTAAAATTAATCAGAATGAAATATCATAAACTAATTATTAAAATCTCAACCTTAATCATATGTGTGGCAACTTTGCCAATCATCCAATCATGCAATAATACTGCAGAAAACCAAGTATTACAGTCTAACCAATCAGAATATCTGGATGTGGATGTTTCTAATTTGCAAAGCCTTACAGAAGAACAAAAAGCGATTCTAGAAAAAGCTAAAGCAAGACTTGATCCTTATGTGACATATAACGATCATGCTTATTCTTTGAATGTGAAAAAAGCAAGTGATGTACAAATGTCTGAACGTCTGTTTGAATTAGAAAAAGCAATCATCAAACATACCAATTCTTTAATTAAAGACCTGAACGTGGTTGTCGATAAGAATGACCCAAAGACTTTGCATATTATTACTTCTCAGTCTTTAGTCACAAACAAACGATTAAAAATTTTAGGCTATGAATCAACTCCTCCCGCTGGGCAGAATTCGTGCAATGTAGATTGGAGTGGCGCACATATTTATCTAAATAATGAAACAACCAAACAATTGATTAATGCCATTAAAAATGGGCAATCAGATGCTACGATTGCAGGAATAATTACTGGTGCGTGTGGACAACCAGAAGGAGCTGCAATGGCTGCTGTTATTGCATGGGCGTGCAATAAATTAGCAACTGAATATGAAAATGCGAATAAAGGCAAGGGAATAGAAATAAGTTATGGCTTGTGGGGTTCTGTTCAATCCCGATAATTCTCGGTCAGACACTAAATTTATACTAAAAATAACCATATGAGAAACTCAAGAACATTTGCGCTGATAATATTCTTACTACTTCTTATCAATGCAATATTTTTCGAAGCTGATAAAGACATTGACTCCAAGTTGGGTTGGTTGGTGGCGCTAAATGGCATGCAGGGAGTATTTTATGAGGATAAAAAATTGAGGATAATAAACGGAGTGACTTCGCTTGCAATATACATTGCCATATTGACGTTAGGGCATGACTATTTTTTCAAATGATCAATACGACGGTTAACTCTCGTTAACTTTATTATATCACTAATATGAATACGAATACACCCAATAAAGGATCCGTTTTATTTTCTATCTATATATCACTTGCATTTATACTATTTTTCCCATGGGGAAAAGTAGATGCACCGATATCGACTCTAAGATATATCATGGTATTGGCAGTAAGTGGGCTACATAGTTTTTTATACGCTGATAAAAAATTGAATATAATCAACAGAATAGTCTCAGTTATCTTAATCGTGGTTGTCTCCGTTTTGGGGTTCTGGTTCAATTTTTTCAAATAGGCCTCTCTCCAGTATTACTATTCCACAATGTGAGTTGTGGAGTAGTCTTAGTAGAATATAAAGAGATCTGTTCTTTGCAATACTTATGCTAGTAGTGGACAGTAACATACACTTGGTGATGATCATAGCTATTATTTTATTGTTATTAAAGATACTGCGGCTTATTGCTGTAGTAGTAACTGTAATTGTTTATATTATTGGTTGCAAAACTATTTTGAAAGACAAATTCTTTGGCAAAGCAGAAAAATTTCTTTGGTGTCTTATGGTGCTGGTATTCAATTTTGCAGGACTTTTGCTCTATTTTATTTATAAGCGGCATCTGGAAAAAACAGGACAATGCAACAATAATTGATACTATTCCGTCCGGCACGGGCTTATCCTCGTGCCGGACATGGTGTTTTGCTTAAATAAAACAAAAAAATGAAACAAAAACTAAAATTTGGCAGCCCCAAATACCTGCTGTTAGTATTATGTGTTACACTATTTCTAGCATATATCTGTCGAGACAATGAGGAATCCTTTCCACAATCTTTTGTGCGCACATTAATTATTACGTCAGGGACGTATTATTTTTTGCCATTGGGAGAATTGAAAAAGCAATTACCTTTTAACCAATTTGTCATTACATACAAGAAAATTACCTGTTTGATGTTTTTTTGTATTTGGATTATGGGAAGCATATCCGATTTGTATGATATGTACTTACACGATCAAACCATAGAAGTGCTAAAACCGGTGGAGAAAGGATTCATTATAGCGGCAGTTATTATAATTCTTAATGTTATTGCCACTATCATTGTCTTCAAAATTCCGTTTAAGAGACTTGTAAGTAATAATACAAACAAAGAAACCGGACAATGAAACAAGTCAAACCATTTTTTCTTTACCTTCTTATTTTAATCTGCTTTTTACTTTTCATAGCAATTGCAGGATGGCATAAAATTGTGCATAATCTGATTGCGCTATTGGGTGTGTTGATATTTATTTTTTACAAATACTATGTTCTAGAATTAAGATAAACTGTCTCAAAAACAGCACTTAAAAAGAAACGGGAGAAAATTGTTTTTCTGATTTTATTAGCTACATGGGGCATTTTGGTTGCATCTCAAGTGATTTGCCATAAGTTATCTTTTGAGAATATGCAATGGGGTAAATTATTATTAATTACTCTGGGAGGCGCTATAATTTTTGTTTCGATTCCCATACTCATTGCAGAATATATTTCCATAAAAAAAAGGCTAAAATAAAACGGAGAATATAGAACCATGAACAAAATTATTGTTCTTGCAATATTCATAGGGTTATCCAGCGTTGTTGGTATTTCGCAAAAATACGGGATGTACCAACAGATTGGCAAATATGTGTTATTTACAGACAGCCTGAAAGAAAAACATCAAGCTGATTGGCAGATCGACCAAATACAAAACAACAGGGACACCACACGGATCAAATTACTCGATAATTACAACCTGGCAATTTGCTACATGGCAAAGGGCAATGTCGATAGCGTGATTTTCTACTTGAAACAGTCGATAGCGGTATTCCCCCCATACAACAGGATGATACTATCCGATTCAGATTTCGGTAGTCTTCACTCGCAATCTTGCTGGAAGATAATAACTGGCAAGATCGATTCGGCTTTGTTGGCGACCACGCCGAAGATAACCCATCCGAAACTTGCAGTAGAGTTATTTCATATTTTTGTAAAAGACCAATATGCCCGTGGTTATGGACTAAAATTTCCCGATAAAAGCACCATGGACATTGACAGTATTAACCAGATCCGGATGGAACAAATCATCAAAGAGTATGGATGGCCTACCTACACCATGCTGGGCAAAGTGGCTGCCGACGGGGCTTTTATGATTATACAACACTCCAAGCCCGAAATACAGAAAAAATATATTGAGACGCTTCGTATACTGGCTGATAAAAAAGAGACGAGTCAAAGTTCGGTAGCTTTGCTATGGGATCGGATTTTGGTCAATGATCACCGTTACCAGCTTTTCGGGACACAGGTGTTTCAAACACAAGATCCGATTACGCACAAAATAAGCAAATACGGGTATTATCCAATTGAGGACGAAGCCAATGTGGATGTCCGCAGAAAAGAAATGGGTTTGATTCCTCTAAAAGATTATTTCAAGATGTTTGGTATTGACTATGTGCCCGGATCGAAGTTCAAGATGCCTACATACTAATACCATGAAGCGGGTACAAACTCTTTTATTTCTCCTGACATGTATTGCCAGCGTATTTTGCATTTCCATGCGCTTTGCCAATCCTACGGAGCCCACCTGTTATATGTCAATAGCCGGTTGTTTTGTAGTAGCGTTGATAGGAGTGCTAAACACAAAAGGATCTGAACAGTGGAGCGCTTCCATATCGGAATGCGTATTGGCTGGTCTGATTATCTGGACAGTGATCAATGGAGGCTTCACTCCCGATTTCATATTGTCGGCTGTTGCATTAATGACGCTTTACGTTTGGGTAAGGAGAAATCAGTTGAATACCAAGTGGCTGTTCTTCGGTATTGTACTACTCGGTATAGTACAAGCGGCATACGGTATCGGGCAATACCTGCACTGGTTTCCAAATAGTGTAGCTCCGGCTTTCAGAATAAGCGGCAGTTTTAACAATCCTTCTGGCTTTGCTGCTATGCTGGTGGTGTGCCTCCCGTTTGGTCTGTACCTTATTCGGAAGCCTATCATTTACCTTAAGCTGTTGGGCATTGTGGCCTGCATTATAATGGCAACAGGAGTAATTCTGGTGCAATCGCGCACCGGAGTGGTGGCATCGGCGGTAATCGGCATGATTTGGATGTTTCAACTGTTGTCGGAGGCCTTTCGCACCAAATTGAGATGGACAACAAAAGTTGCTGCCGGAACCATTGTGATAGCAGTTCTTCTGGGAGGTCTTTATTTCCAAAAAAAAGATTCTGCCGATGGCAGATTGCTGATATGGAACTGTTCTGCGTGCATGATAACCGACAAACCTTTGACGGGTCATGGAACCGGAGGTTTTCAGCGGGAATATATGCTCTATCAGGCAAATTATTTCAATCAGCATCCCGATAGTAAATACGCTCAACTTGCCGATATTGTAAAGCATCCTTTTAACGAATATCTTTTGTTGCTAACAGAAGAGGGCATTATCGGTTTTGCCATGTTCGGACTGTTGGCATGGTTGGTTATTCGGGAATATAGGCGGAAAAGAGCGGAAGAAGACAAGTGCTTTATGCTTTGCTTAACCGGCATTGGTGTTTTCGCCTGTTTCTCGTATCCATTCGGTTATCCGTTTGTAAGGTTAATGACTGTGTTTTGTGCGGCTCGTATAATGCAAAGCGAAACATCCAGCTGGATAAGTCTTCTGAAAATCACTCCGGCTCTTAAACCGATAGGATTGTTAGTGTTTGGGGGATTCCTGGTGCTTACCGGCAAACTCTTTTACAATGAATACTACTGGAACATTATAGCTCAGCAATCGTTAGCCGGTGAAACACGGAAAGTATTGCCCGAATACGCCCGGCTTTACCCGTGGATGCGCGGTGAAGGGCTGTTTCTTTATAACTATGCCGCTGAGCTGAACTATATCGGAGAATGGAAGAAAAGCAATCAGTTAATGACGGAATGTAGCAGGTTATATAACGATAACGACGTACAACTGATTTTAGCTGACAATTGCCAGCAACTGAGACATTACAACGAAGCTGAGAAACATCTAAAATTGGCATATTCAATGATCCCCAACCGTTTTATTCCGTTATACCGATTAGTAAAGTTGTACCAACAACAAAAACGTGATATGGAAGCACAAAATATAGCGCAGGAAATCACGCGAAAGCCAGTCAAAATACCTTCTTATGATATAGATGCAATAAAAAAAGAGATGCAAGATTTGTTGATGAAAGAGAAGTCGAATAATTGATTGAATGATTCTGTTGATAATTGAAATAAACGAAATGAAAAACTTAGAAATAAAATTTAGGATTCTGTTATATGGGGTTTGTCTATTTACTTTCTCGTGTACAAGTTATCCTCCTGAAATACAACATTCGCTGGAAAGTGCGGGTAAAAACAGGAATGAGCTGATCAAAGTGTTGGATCATTATGATCAAAAAACCGAGGACAGTTTAAAACTTAAAGCGGCAATATACCTTATCAAGAATATGGAAGGCTTGTATTCTTTAGATACTGCCTCTACGGCAGACAATGAACAATATTTCAATTGCCTTGATACTATGTATCGAAGAATTGAAGTGAAGCCAACATTTGATTTCATCACCAAAACTTTAGATGACTATATCCAATATAATCATATTTCGCCTCAAGCCCCATATCTCCTATACAATCCAATATCTGGAGACAGCTGATGTGGAGCTAAACATTGCCTTAAAGAGAACAAGCCAATATGCATATCTCTGTGTATTCAACATCGCAGGGTGGAGGCCTATTGCTTGGTCAAGAATAATGGATGGAAAAGTCAGATTTAAAAATATGGGAAAGAACATTGTGTACCTCCCGGCATTTTTTAAAAATGGGAAGATAATCCCTTGTGGTTCACCTTCTCTTCTGGAACAAAACGGTTCTGTTAGAAAGCTTGATAGAAGTAATAATACACAAACTGTATTTTTATGGCGAAAATATTCGTACTCTATATACCTGGCAGAATGGGCTTCATATATGATCGGAGCTAAATTCCAGGGCGCAAATAACTCTGGATTGTCAGGCAGTAAAACTTTTTACACGATAAATGCCCTTCCTTATGGAATGCAAGAGATTCCCGTGCATGATAATAAAAAATACAGATATCTCATTTACCGGTTCGATGGGATGAAAATGACTTTCCCTGCCGAAATCGAATTCTATGGAATTGTCAATGGGAAGGAGACAAAGTTATCAGGGTGCAAAATTGGAAATAAAGGACGTTACGGGTTCACCTCATCAGCTTTATGGGATGGAAATAGAGGAACTTATTATTACAATGACGACACACAACCCCAGTCGTTTGTTGGCCTTGATTTGGGCAAAGGCAAGGAATGTGCACTTACCAGGATAAGGTTTTGTCCCCGGAGCGATACTAACGATATTTTGCCAGGAGAATACTATGAACTGTTTTATTGGAATGGCAAATGGGTTTCATTGGGGAAGCAAGAAGGCATTGATATGAAACCTCTTGTATTTAAAAAGGTACCTAAACATGCGTTGCTCTGGCTCCATGCAGGTAGTGGTAATGAAGAACGCATTTGTACCTATGAAAACGGAAAACAAATTTGGTGGTAAAATAATTGGGGAGTTATTGTTGGGCAATATGTTATTCCTCAAAAGCTAAGATAGATTTACCGCAGGATAAGATATAGATAATTCCGGCAAGAACTGTCGTTTGCTATTATTAAACAGATTGTAAATCAAAATATAAATAGAAACTGTCAATAACCTCATGTATTGCCATAAATAAATTACCGTATTTTGTTATTGCAAAAATTAGCAAAAAATAATCCGTGATGAAAATTTTCAAATGTGATAACATTTGGAAACGAGGATAGAAAAAAGGGGCAGCTCATCTGAAGACCATTTTAATTAGAAAAACAATCTTTGCAGCGTTTTCTGCTGTATTATTTATCACTCTTTAATCATGTAGTAATAATGAGGATTCTTTAGAGAAAATAGAATCTGATAATAGATTAATTCAAATATCTTTTTCAGATGTACCTCAAGGAATAAAACCTTTAGTTATAAACACCCAAGATGAATTGAATAGTTTTCTAAAAAAAGTAGATAACGCCAAAATCATTATTGGTAGTTCAAGAATAGAAGTTAATACTTCGTTAAAATTATCAAAAAAATGGATGTCGGTTAATGCAAATATTGGCAAATCAAATTCTGTGCGGTTTAAAGTGGCCGGTATAGAGGATGTTACAGCAAATCCTGCTGGTATGGATGTGACAGTCCATTTGGCTTATGATAGAGTTGGTGATAAAATTACAGTAACAAGTGATGCCAGTGGATACAATTTGTTTTCGACTTGGACACAATCTTCGTCTGCAGCTAGCTGGGAGGGTAATAAAATCCATTATGAGGTACGTGGTTATGTAACCTATTACTTATTGTATAAGGGATTATGGGAAATTCGTCGGGTTAGTTATAGTATTTCAGGCGATACGCAATATGGCAACTAAGTTAATATTCGAAAATTGGACAATAATTAATTTCACTTTGTATATTTTTATTGTCAGTACTATTCTACTTGCTTTAAATACTAAGGAAAGTTTGGAAAAGCGCATTATCAATGTTGTCATGATAATTCTACTTCCATTTATAGGAAGTTTAATATTTCTGATAAAGCTTTTAATAGCTCGATTAAGAAGAAGAGAAGAATAAGAGAGTAGAAAAAAGGGGCAGCTCATCTTTCTGTTTTTCGACGACCCGAAGGATTGTGTGCCACCCCTACCTCAAATCAAAAAAAGAAAGGAAGTATAGGACAAAGATAATCAATAAATAAATATAACCGGTCTTATTCGACGATTAAAATCGGTTACGACAGGAAACCTGTGAAAGAGGAATAAAAAATAGAGGTTCAAAAATAATTACAAATACAATAGTAACAGTTTATTGATCAAGAACAGACAGTTGATCATCATTGACAAGCACTTTGGCTTGGTAATTCCATTTTATAAGCAGCTCAGTTATAGAAATTATCTCAAATTTACACTTGAAAATGTTGGACATCTAAGTAAATGGGTCTTCCTTTGGTTCATCCCAAGAAAATTTACATAGGATAATATTCAAGAAACAGATTGAAAGAACTACTGAAATTTTCAATAACAAAGGATTTCAGAATAGTTCTTGATTGAATAATCAGATAACTGTTGTATAATTCTACAATTAAAAAAATGAAAATAAAAAACATATTTCGGTCTAAAAAATCATATTTATTCTTTTCCATTGGAGTGCTAATATGCATTTCGTGCTGTTTCCTATTTGAAAGCTGTCAAAAGGATGCTGAAAATATGAAGCAATACGCAACGGAGCAGCTATAAGTGATTGCAATGCGGGGACTAGCTACCAAGATGCCAATGCAATGATTGTAGCAACATACGGCAATAATGGGGTTCCTATCACTAATTTTTATTCGGTTAATACTTTATTACAAAATGGACATAACGTAACGCCATCTAACATAGCCAATGGGTCAATGAATAATATGATCATTGTAATTCAAACTGGATTAGGTGTAGGCCATGCTGTGAATGGGCAATATTGTAACGGATCGGGGGATATTGTGTACTGGGATGCCCAAAATAATTGCATAGGTTATTGCACTAAAAATGACGTAATAGCCGCATATTCATCATATTAAAACAATAACAAAAAATATAAATTAATTATATTAATTCATGTTCTTTGTTAATAGATATCTTGTATATAATTTACAAAACAAGGCATTTTACATACCAACACCGACAATAATTTTTTTAACATTATAGACTGTGTTGATATTTTTAATTATCAGTTTACCATATACTATAAATTTATCATTATGAAAAATAAAAAGCAAACAGTATTCATTTTATTCTTTCTAATCTGCAGCAATCTATTAGCGCAAGATGACCTTTTGTACCAAAAGACATTTGCCGATTATGCTAATTACACATCGAAGAAATATGGAGTAATATGCAAAATGCCGGATCATTTTATCGATTTAAATAAATATTTTGAGCTCTGGGCCATTCGGGAAAAAACACATGCGGGTTATTTCTATGGTCCAGTAGTACAATCTAAAAATAAAGAATGTATTTTAATGTACCCATATGAGCCATTTTCTGCAACAGACGAGGATTCCAAATTAGGGAAAGTGATGACCTCTATTAATGAAAAACTGAATCCCCAAATAGTGAATAAAAAGCAAAATATGACTTTCCCTCGAAGTCAGATTGCATTTGAATTGCAGGCTGCTTATGGGTTATTAGATTCTGATGGCTATAATTTGAGAGATACCATAAGCTTTGACTTTAACAAATACGTTACTACAATTAGTGGGAAGAAAGCGCTGGAAATGTTCAATGCTGATTCCATTTACTTGTATGAAATTCCTCTTGATCATCCCTATCAAAACAAATACTCTTACTGCACGGGTATGGTTCTTTATAAACAAAAAAGAGCCGCCATGATATTTAAGTGGTTTTTCACCGAAAAAGGAAAGGAAAAAGAACAGGAATACATTAATCGATTGAGCAACCTGGTTTGGTATGACAAAATGATTAATTAGAGTAATAATATCTCATCTTTTGTAGTCTCACCATGTTCAGACGGGGCTTCCGTAAACGTATATTACGGTAATTAATCATCTGTTTAATAACATATTAATTAAAACAACAATTTTATGACACTTATGAAAATATCTGTTAGTATCGTTCTGTTTGCGTTGTTTGCTATCCATACGAATGCCCAAAACGTGCAAAAAAAGGATAAAGATGTATACAGAATAATGATGAGCATGCCCGATAGCCTTTTATCAAAAGAAATGAAGCAAACCAGGAATGAGATATTATACTATTTTTTCTCGTACACAGATATTGTTGACGGAAAGCTTGTTTACAAACCTGACAATAAGAATAAAGACTATAAAAAATTGCCTAAATTATATATTGATCATATTCTAAAAGACATTGAAGATATTAACAATTGCAAAGATTCTGCAATTCGACAATTGATTATGAGCTCCTATCCTGCAATGAAACAAAACACATTAGCCATGCTCTTGAAAGCAAATAAGTAGTTATTTTAGACGATTTTCTTTCTCCCGCGCGCTTATCTCGTGCGGGAGAATAAGTTGAAACCAATCAACAGAATAACTTCAGCCATCTTAACTATAATTGCGTCTATTTTACGATTTTGATCAACGATTACCGTTACCAACTCTACGGTACGCAGCTATTCCAGACACAAGATTCTGTTATACATAAATTGAGCAAATACACATCCTATCCAGTTCTGGATGAATCCCCTGTGGATGCACAAAAAAGAAATGGTATTAGGCCTTTATAATAATCCAATAACTTATGCTTCTGTTAAATCTAGTATAATCGGACAATATGGAACTAAAGGGGTGCCACTGTATGCATTGGTACCGTATGTAATCAATTTCTTAGAGGAAGTCCAATCAGTCTTAATAGTAGTACATTTAATAATACTAATGGTATGCCGCCTTCAGGACAAAAAGTCGTTGTTGCGATGAATCTAAACGGTGAGGGTTATGCAGGTGTTTTAGTACCTTGTACAGGTAGTGTTGTGTCTTATGTTGACAAGTACGGTATACATTTTGCTGATATAACTCAAGTTGTAGCCGCCTATCAAGCTTGTGGATACTAATAAGGTCAATACACATAAAAAAAACATCAAATAAACACAATGAACATTTCACAGAAAAGCTATTTATTAGCACTCTTTATTTGTATTAGTGGGCTAGCATTTTCACAAGAAAATAAATATGAGAAACGGTCATTCCCAATGTCTGCAGATTATCTGTCAGAAATATATAATATTACGTGTAAAATGCCTGCGCATTTCACTGATTTGAAAGAGTTGGCAATTTTGAAAATCAAGAACGGAAATTTCTTACACTGTCCTGTAATACAATCTGATAACCAAGAATGTATGACATTATGCCTCGCTATGGCTTTTTGCCTAGTGAAATAGTCAAAAGCCAAATAGTAGTAATGCTTGGTCTGAATTGTTGTAACGATCAAATTACTGATACACTGAATATTAAACATTATACAACTAAACATGAAAAAAATAAAAGCTGTCGGAATATTGATTGTGTTGCTGATACAGGGGATATTTATATTCCCGGCCGGAGCGCAAGAGATAAAGACATTATCTACATCCGATATTTCCCTGATAAAGGAGATTGCTGCGTTGCGAAACGATTTGTCGGAAGCGCGCTCTGTCAGAATGGAGCATCTTACAATCGAAAATCAAATGAAGGCGGCATGGATTATTGAAGAACTGCTGAACCGGGCAGAACAGAAAACTTGTGGTACGCTGAGATCCTTAATTAAAAGTGAATTCGATTGGGGAACTTATGAATCTGCGGAAGCGATGGTAGCTCAGGCAAAAGGATTCTTGAAAACGTTGAAAGAAGGGAACGATCCGTTTGAAGGAAAATTTGCTGAACCCGGGGGATATGCTACCGATCATGCGTTTGTAAAAAAAGATGGGAAATTCCATGTTTTCTATATTCGTGGAATTGCCGCTACTGATTGGCCGGCGTATCATTTGTTTAATTTTGGTCATGCCGTTAGTAAAGATTTAAAAAACTGGACGATAGAAAAGCCTGTTTTACAATGTTCGAAAACAGGGCCGGATGTTTTTCAGGTCTGGGCTCCGCATATTATTAAGCGCAAAGGTGTTTATTATATGTTTTATGCCGGTGTAAATCCCAATGTTTGTCAGTCAATATGTTTGGCAACTTCCAAAGACCTTTATAACTGGACTCGTGATGAAAAGAATCCGGTCATCATATCAGGTCCCTGGGCTACTGGTGTATATGATCAGAATAAATGGTCCGACTGCCGGGATCCGATGGTTTTCAAAGATGGTCGGAATTATTATTGCTATTACACATCAATGAGAATGAATCCGGAAACACACAAGCAGGAACAATGCATCGGAATCTCCGGTTCCACTGACTTGCTTAACTGGAAAGATGAAGGATTTATTCGATTGGAACATAGTTTGGATATTCCGCCAGAGTCGCCGTTTGTGGTAAAACATAAAGGAACCTATTATCTGGTTTACACAAACTACCGCCACGGGATTGTTTATCTGACCAGTAAAAATCCATTGAAAGGATGGAAGGAAGCCCCGGAAGATAAAATGACCATTATGAGCGGAGTGTCGGCTACCGAAATTTTACAGGTTGGAAAACAGTGGAAAATGTCGTTAATCTCCCATCAAAAAAACGGATTACATTTTATAGAGTTTCGAAATCTGATCTGGAATAAGGATGGTTCAATAAATGTAAAACCGCTTGATGAATGACACTGTCTGGCATGTTTAAGAATATGATAATCTACAAAAAAAAATGAATAGAAAAAATAAAATTCTGTTGCTGTTGCTGTTGGTTACCGGATGTTTCAGCGCTTCCGGCAAAGAAAAGAATCCGGAATCTGCTCTTCCAGCTCAGGCAAAATGGATCAGCAACTGTAATCAGGTGTTTACCGATGAGGCGGCGATGTATGCCAATCATCCGGCACCTTTGTTTCGTAAGGAGTTTGCACTTGATAAGTCAACCATCCGTAAAGCTACGCTGTATATCACGGCCGCAGGATATTATGCCGCCACTCTGAACGGTGAGCGTATCGGGGATATTTATCTCGATCCGGCATGGACCACTTACAGTAAACGGGTCTATTATTCGCAATACGACCTGACGGAAAAACTCAAATCGGGTAGCAACTGTCTGGGTGTATCGCTCGGAAATGGTTTTTACAATCCGTTGCCTTTGAGGATGTGGGGAAACCTCAATATCAGGAAGTCTTTGCCGACAGGCGTTCCGGCTTTCATCGCCCGTTTGGTGATTGAATATAAAAATGGGAAGACCACAGAGATCGTAACCGATAATTCATGGCGGTTTACCGAGGGGCCTCTCCTCAAAAATAGCGTCTATTTGGGAGAATGGTATGATGCCCGTCAGGAAATTTTAGGTTGGAATGCTCCCGGTCTTAAAGATGTGAATTGGGCTCAAGCTTGTGTGGTGGATGGCCCCGGTGGAAAACTCCAGTCCCGCTTCTTTGCTCCGGTGAAGGTTACTGATCGGTTTACTCCCGTGAAAATTGAAAATCCGGCTCAGGGTATTTATCTGGCTGACATGGGCACCAACTTTGCCGGGATATACAAAATCAGGATGAAAGGACATCCGGGAGATACGATTACTTTTCATTTCGGCGAACGGATTTATGAGAATGGGAGCCTGAACCCGATGACCACTGCCTGTGGACAGATAAAAGGTGCCGGCATTGGAGGTCCCGGAGCACCTGACTTTGCCATACAAACCGACTCGTATGTGTTTGGAAAGGATTCTGAGGTATGGTATACTCCTCAATTTACGTTTCATACCTTCCGTTACATGGAAATCAAAGGGTTGGGTTATCAGCCCCAATTGTCCGATATTGAAGGCCTGGCTTTGAATTCGGCTGTGGAAGAGAGCAATCATTTCGAATGTTCATCTCCCATATTGAACGCCATCCAAAAAATCAGTACTCGCACATTCAAATCGAATCTGGTAAGCGTGGAATCCGATTGTCCGGCACGCGAACGTTTCGGATACGGAGGTGACATCAATGCCGTTGACGACTCGTACATCTATAATTTTGGGATGCATGATTTCTATAAAAAGGCAGTATACGACTGGGTTGATGTTATGAATGATTCGATTTTCGTAGATACTGCGCCTTTTATCGGATTGGCATATTGCGGAATAAGCTGGGAATCGGCATTCCTTTTCTTGCAGGATAAACTGTATGAATATTACAACGACAGCGATATCGTTCGCGAAATGTATGCGCGCGATCTGAAATGGATGGATAAGGTGGCTCGCTTACACCCCGGATTAATTGTTGACAACGGGCTTGGCGATCACGAGTCGATGATTCCTGTGCCGGTGCAAATTACCGGAACCTGCCACTATTTGCAGGCGGCCGGGGTGATGAAACGCTTTGCGGTGTTGATGCATGATAAGGCCAATGAAAAACGTTTCACTGAACTGGAAATGAAACTCCGGGAAAAATTGCAGAATGTATTCTGGAAGAATCCGGGCGCGGATGTCGAAAAGGTTAATAAACAAACCTTGTATTCCGCATTGTTATACTCCGGAGCGATAACAGAAAATGAGAAAAAAGCCGTGGTCGATTCGCTCATGGCAGCTGTACGCAGAAGTGAGAACGGTCATTTTACCACCGGCATATTCGGCACGAAATACATTTTGAATGTGTTGTCGCAGGCGGGGATGACGCAGCAGGTTTTCGATATTGTCAACAGTCCTGCATTTCCGGGTTGGGGTTATATGGTGAATCGTGGAGCTACCACTCTTTGGGAAGCCTGGCGAGAAAGCGACAATACATATTCCAATTGTCACCCGATGTTTGGGAGTGTTTCCGAATGGTTCTATCGTTGGTTGGGCGGTATTGCTCCCGATGAAAAACATCCCGGTTTTCAGCAATTTTACCTGAACCCACATGCGCCTGTCGGACTGAATTACGTAAAGAGTTCCTATAAAACGCCATTTGGCACTATCCGGTCCGATTGGGAAAGAAAAGCTACAGGAGAGATTGTTTACAGCGTCTCTGTTCCCAAAGGTACGACCGCATTTTTTCAGGCCGAAGTGAGTAAGAATGCTGATGTTACTGTACGTTTAGCTTCAAAAATTGTTAGGCAACAAAAAGTAAAAATCAGAGCCGGTCATTATCAAACGAAATTGAATGCCGGTGACTATAAAATCGTGATCAAATAGATTCAGAATTCTTATATTCCCAGTGATCTTTACTGAGAATTGAGAGTTACGATATACCAAAGGGAGAGATAATGCATGATTGGCATTATTTCTCCCTTTTTTTAGTTCAGGTCCTCTGTTTTCAGGGTACAAGCGATAGAATCTTTTGTGAATTTATCATGCAGAACGTTGATGTTGTTCGGCTTGTTATGTGTTTTGTGTTGTAATGTATTGATGTTTAGGTGTATGTTGCGTTGATATTGTGAGTTTTGCTTGTGTCAAAATCTAAATGTAAAGTGTCATTTTCTTTAGGTGCTTTCACTGTCATATTTTTAATTTTGTATGATTTTTTTTATAATCAAGATAATTGTTTTTGTTCGTTAATGATATTTCCCTTCTGTTTGTATTAAGGTAATTCGCTGTAAATAAAAAAATAAGCAGTGTAATTCTGAAATTTTATTTCAAATTATTCGGCATAAAATTTATTTGTAATCCTAACAAACAGAGTGTTTTTGGAAGGTTTAATTTGTTTGTTTATAGTGTATTAAAAGGGTTGATAAGGCGTCTTGTTCAGTGCGACAACGTATGGTGGAAAAGAACCTGATGGACATACAATTTGAACAGATTGAGGCTGAAACACGTGCTTGATTTCAGTATAATTGATAATTACCTAAAAAAGATAAGAAATAAAAGATGAGATTGTTGAATAAAATGCTGAATTGTAGATTTTTGTGCGTGTTTTTTTGCTCCGCGCTGGCAATGTTTGCTTTCGGAAAAAATCCGGAACAACCTAAACCGGTGGGATTTGAACGGGTAAAAGTTGGGGGAGAACTGTATCAGCGGGCAATGAAGAATTTTGATCGTTTGGAAACTGACATCTATTACCCCGAAAATGTATTTCCGACAAAACATCATCCTTCTTCTGCCGACTGGCCGGGCGATAAAGAAGGTCGCACGATTTTGGGGCTGGTGATGGAGGCAAGAGCAACTCACCGCACACCCAAATACCTGGATGAGATGATTCGAATATTACCCGATAAATTGAATAGAAAAGGTTATTTAGGCGCTGTTCAGGGAGATGCAATTGATGAGCAACAGCTATCGGGGCATGGCTGGTTGTTGCGCGGTCTGTGCGAGTATTATCTCTGGAAGAAGGACCCGAAAGTGAAAACCTATATAGAAGGCATTATCAACAATCTGGCTTTGCCTACAGCAGGGCATCATAAAAAATACCCGATTAATCCAACGGAACGGATTGCCGGAACAGGAGGTATGTCAGGTTCAGCAGCCAATGTGGTGAAAGGATGGAAACTCTCTACCGATGTGGGGTGCGATTTTATTTTTATGGATGGGGTAGTGCAGGCTTATGGACTTTTCCCTTCGACACAATTAAAATCGTTGATCGACGAAATGACAGACCGTTTCCTCGAAATGGATTTGGTGGGTATGAAAGCCCAGACTCATGCCACACTGACCGGTTTGCGTGCTGTTTTGAGGTATGCTGAGATTACAGGAAAAAATGATTTGCTGCCCGAGGTTGAGAAACGTTATAAATTGTATCGGGAGTTGGCAATGACCGAAAACTACGAAAACTTCAACTGGTTTGAACGTCCCGAATGGACTGAACCCTGTGCTATTGTCGATTCTTATCTGCTGGCGGTACAATTGTGGCAGCATACGCAATCACCCAAATATATGGAAGATGCCCAGTTGATCTATTACAACGCGATAGGGCATACACAACGAGCAAATGGTGGCTTCGGATGCGATAATTGTCCCGGTCCGGTGGATAACGCTGTTTCGGTGAAAGCGGATGAGGCCTTCTGGTGTTGCACCATGCGTGGAGGCGAAGGCCTGGCTCGTGCAGTGGAATATAGCTGCTTCCAGAATCAGGATACGCTGGTTCTTTCCTCATTTTACACAGAGAATATAGATGTAAACCTGAAAAATTCTCCGGTAACCATTAGCCAGAAGACGGACTATCCTTTCGGTAATAAAGTTGTTCTGACGATTGATAAGATGCAGAGACCGGGCAAGGTGACCCTGAAGTTTTTTACTCCATCGTGGATAAAGCAACCCGTGGTTACTGTTAACGGACAACCTGTGAAGTTTGAAACGAAAAATCAGTTTGTTGTCGTATCTGCGAAATGTAAAGCCGGCGATAAAATTGAATATTCGTTTGTGATGAAATCAGGCGTTGAAACTGTTGCTAATGTGACGCACACACCTGCGGGTAAGGTTCGCCTTTTCTATGGCCCGTTGTTGTTGGGTTATGAAGGAGATACCGAAATAGAAGTTCCACAGTCTGCTGAAGTTGTCAAAAATGACAATGGTGGCTTTCAAATTAAAGGGACAGGTATCCAGTTTACCCCTGTTTATCACCTGATGGATACAAATGTTTGTAGCGGAAAATACAAAAAGCAAATTCTCTTCAGTCAGGATCACCACTAATCATACCATAACAGATAAGAAAACCATGAATAAGAAAAAGTTATCCTTAAATGCAGCGACACTGTTCCTTGCTTTATTTGCGGGACAATTATTGGCTCAACAGGCAGTCAGTGATCAGTGGGCTGCAACCGACGCACTGGGTCGGAAAGTGAGAGAATACCGTGATGCCGGCGATAAGAAGAAAGATAAATTCGTGGCAATTTTCTATTGGACATGGCATCAGGGCGATGATGATACGACTTATCAGGTGAAGAATATCACCGAAATTGTGCGCAAATATCCCGAGGCTATGAAGGATTACCATCATCCGGCCTGGGGCAACAAACAACCGGGTTTTTTCTTCTGGGAACAACCTTTATTAGGCTATTATAAGACAACCGATCCCTGGGTGTTGCGCAAACATGCCGAAATGCTGGCCGATGCAGGTGTCGATGCTGTTTTCTTCGACTGTACCAATGGCGATCTTACCTGGAAGGAATCGTATGAAGCTTTACTGAAAACCTGGGATCAGGCACAGAAAGATGGCGTGAATGTTCCTCATATTGCCTATATGCTTCCCTTTGGGCCGGTGCCGCATTCACTGGTTTCGCTTCGTCAGTTGTATCGCGATGTATATAAGCCGGGACGCTACAAAAATCTCTGGTTTTATTGGAAAGGGAAACCCTGTATTATGGGTTATCCCGATAACCTGACCGACTCTCCCGAAGACAAAGAAATAGCTGCTTTTTTCACCTTCCGTCCGGGACAACCCGATTATGTGGACGGACCTTCCCGTAA
>CAXXPB010000018.1:0-170566 GCA_963678825.2 uncultured Microbacter sp.
CGCTCGACACTGCTTCTGCCGGTTTGTTGGCAAAGTAGTAGGCCGATTTGCTCAGGCAAATGGTATGTGTGGTGGTGTCGGTGTTTATAAACCCGTCCACCACTAATTCGGGTGCCACTTTGCCGAGTTTAATGTCAATATCCTGCGTGCAACCGACAAGGGCAATTGCAACTATTACCATGTATGTATATATCTTGATATTCATTGTGTCAAAATTTGAAGTTGTAAGTGATTGAAGGGACGAATGTAAATAGATAAGTCATCTGCGCTTTAGTAACGTTGGATTGTTTTCATCGTTCACAAAATTGATTGCCCAAGCATTTTTATGGGCATACACATTGTAAATGGAGAAATTCCATTCGCTACTCCATTGCGGTTGGGTTTGGTTTTCGATTTAATCGTCAGTGAGACGTCCAATCGGTTATAATCGGGCATCCGGTATTCGTTTCGTTTGGAATAGATTGGCTCCACCACATTTCCCAATTCCATACGGGCAATCGGATAGGTGATGGGTTGCCCCGTGCAATAGACAAAATTCGCGCCAAACGACATCCGGCTGGAAAGATCGAAATTACCCACGATATAAACAGTATGCGGACGGTCGTAAGGAGCGAGGTATGTTGCATCGTCGTTAATCCCTTTGATAGTTCGTTCGGTGCGCGAATAGGTATAACTGATCCACCCGTAAGTTTTCCCTCGGTCTTTTGCACCATCATTTCCGCACCATAGGCTTTTGAGTGTCCGAATCTCAATTCACCTTCCAGTTTAGGATTCAGCAACAAATCGCATGGTCTTTGAAATCAATGGTATTCCCCATCTTTTTGTAAAACAGTTCCACCGAACCCTCCACCTGATTGTTGAAGAAATTGCGGAAATACCCCACCGCGAACTGGTCGCAACTTTGCGGCCGGATGTTCTTTCCGGCGGTAAACCACAGATCGAGCGGCGTACCGGCAGTGGAGTTGGACGCCATTTGCAAAAACTGGTAAGTTCGTGCGTAGCTCGCTTTGACGGACGACAACTCACCCAGACGATAATTCAATCCCAACCGGGGCGACAACCGATAATACGTTTTAATAAATTGTCCCGACTTGTACACCGTGGAGTCCATAGCATTGTGGTTTTTATCGAAGTTGTAAACCGTTCGCTACCGATGCTCGAAAAGCCAGTCAACCGCAAACCCGCCTTGGCCGAAAAATCTTTTGTAATCTGGTATTCATCAAAAACGTACAATGCGTGTTCAAAGGCATTGACATCGGGCAATATATAGTCCTGATTGCCACGCTGCCTCCGGTGAAAGAGACCGTTCGGGTTTGAGTTATGCAATGTACTGTTGTAGCCGAATTTGAAGGTATTGCTTGGGGTAAAAAACCACGAGAAGTCTGCTTTGAAACTAATATCGCGCATGTGATACTGCCAGTCAACGCCCGTTCCGTTGTCGGGGTTGCGGAACAACTCATAATTGTAATTGCTGTAATTGAACGAAAAATTACTGAAGAGCTTTTGAGAAAAAAGGTGATTCCACCGGGCAGTCAGGGTCGAGTTGCCGAAATTAAATCCCATTTCCTTACGTTTAAACACATCTTCGCCTAAATAACCGGAGATATACAATCGATTTTTTATCATCGAAACGGTGCGTGAGTTTTGCATTCAAATCGTAGAAATAGAGGGTATTCTCCTTAATATTCTTGTCGGAAGAGAGTTTCAGAAAAAGGTCGGCATACGTCCGGCGGGCGGAGACGATAAAGGTCGTCTTTTCCGAACCTATCGGTCCTTCGAGCGTGAGACGGCTCGAAATCAATCCGACTCCGCCACTGCGGAGAATTTTTTAGCATTGCCATCCTTCATCTGCACATCGAGCAACGACGAGAGCCTTCCATCGTAAGTGGCAGGAATATCGCCCTTATAGAGGGTCATATTCTTGATGGCATCATTATTGAACACTGAGAAAAAGCCAAGAAGGTGAGATGCATTATAGACCGTTGCCTCATCGAGTACAATCAGGTTTTGATCCACTCCGCGCCCCGTACGCTGAAACTGGAGGTTCCTTCGCCCGCCGATACCACACCAGGCAGCAACTGCACGGCCTTGAGCAGATCCACTTCGCCCATTAGCGCAGGCATTTTGCGTATGGTGTTGATAGAAACCTGTTTGGCGCTCATCAAATTGGCTGATATATTACTGTCTTTCCGCCGCGAAGTTACCACACTTCTTGCATTTCGTTCGCAGTTGCCTTCAACTCCACATTCTCCTGTACGGAAGTGGAAAGATCAATCGAGCGGGTTACCGGGGCGAAACCAACATAGGAATATTCAACCGTATATTTCCCTTCGGAATGCTAAGCGATAGAACCCGTAATTGTTGCTGGTGTTTCCGGTTTTCAACTCTTTGACGTAAACAGTTACCCCGATAAGGGCTTCTCCATTTGCGGCATCTTTGACGTTGCACTCAAACTAATACGTTCAGGCAACGGCGTTACCGCAGACACCATTACAGAACAAATAAATAACACTACTAAAACTATTGCCTTAAAATCATTAGAAATTATTTAATATAAAAAATTATTGGCGCACCTTTATTCGAATTCTTATCCTTGTTCGTAATAACACATACTTAACACAGACTTTTATGCTAACAATAAAAAATTATATGATTATCGGTCTATAGGTCAAAATGGTTGTTAAATTAATGTTAATATTTCCAAGAGGTCAAAATGGTTGGTGTTTTTTACCAAGAATTTTGCCAACTCATTATTTCTTTAATACATTTGCCTTTGTCAAACTAAACGGAAGCGAGCTCTGCTGGAGAGCAACTTGCCAGGGATATATTTGACGGGCGACGGGAAAAAGTCGATAGTTTTAGGGGTTGTTCTTGTTGAGAGAGCACCCCTATCACATTTTATTTGAGCCCCTAATGCCTAAAAAAAACTCATCTATAACCGCTTGCGGTTTTCTTTAGAAAGTCCATTATGGTTGCGAAGTTTGTTCTTTAAATCTGTAAATGAACCTTCTAATGCATTGTTTGTATTTGGTATCTGCAATTCAGGATTATCATACCAAATAAAAAGATAAGGTAAATTTCTTTTCAAACTCAAATATGCGCTTCGTAACTTTTTATGAACATATCTGCTTTTTCCGGTTACCGGATCATTTGATCTTTCTTTTAGAAAATCTAACCATTTATTATACCACGAATCAAATTCTGAAATAAAGCCTTCTTTATCAGTCCTTGTAAGCATCTTCGATAATTGTTTTAGTTCTTTGCCAGCTTCCAGTTTTGGATTGTTTGTTATGTATCGTCTTATTATTGCAACCTGATGAAATTGACACATTTGTACTTTATATGCTCCAAATTGCTGAAACATTCCTTTCAAACCATCGCAAACAAGCCCGCTAAATATAAAACCCAATGATTCCAAGTAATCGACCCCTTCTTTATAATCCGCTAAACGCTCTTGCTTAACGTATTTGCGCCAAAGTATCTTCCCACTTAAAGCATCTTTTATAACCAACAAACCCCAATTGCGCCCCCAATACGTGGTGTCTAATAATCCTACAACTCTACTCGGTGATAAAGTCAAACTTGAATCTAATTTAAGCCTCGCGTAATCGCCTTTTTATTGTACTTTCACTCACGTTGAAAGTCTTTGATAAATCTTTGTATGTCTGTTTTCCTTCAGAGTATAATTTCCAAAGTTCTTTTACATTGAGTTTCTCACCACCTGTAAAACAACGTCTACATGCGAAGCAAATATAGCGTTGTTGTCCATTTCTCTTACCATTTTCACGGGACTATTGGAGAGCTACAATAAAAGCATTTTTTTTATTCATAACCTTTGATTTGATACAAAGATATGATATAATGAGACTTACATCGTTTTTAACAACCAATTTGACCTATTAGCCGATTATCGTTAATTTTTGGGATTATATCTCTATGACAACTTTAAAACAACATACCCCTATTGCTTTGGCAAAAAAACGAATTATTTTTCAAAAGGATTATAAGAAGCGAAGAGCCACTTTCCCTCCGATCCACGATTTTTATGCAGGTATTGTTGCTTGCAATGTGGTTTGTGAGCGTGTAGGGCGCGATTGAGGAGTAGACTTGCTGGTTTGCCTCGTTGTTTTTATAAATCAACGTATTGTAGGTAATTCCGACAGCAACAGACAACCGGGAGGCAATTTTCCGGTCGATGCCGCTGGTAGAGCCGGAATTGATTTCCGTTTTGCAGAAATTCGCGTGAGGTGGCAAATTGGTCGTGCGGAAAGGTCTATGTCGACAAGCATTTTAGGCGTCTTTCCTAACGATGTTCCGATACCATAACCCCACGTAAACAATCTGTTGGGCATATGTTTGGTGGTAATTCCTGCCTCAAAAAAGGTATGGAATCGCTGTACTCCGGAACGATAGGCTATAGTGGCAAACGACGATTCGTCGATTGAGGCTTCCAATCGGTGGTAACCCGACCTGACATAACTGAATAGTCCGAGAGGAATACCTGTACATGAATCTGAAATGTTTATAACTCCCAGTTGCAGACTTTTGACGTGTTTGGCAATATTAATTGTTGAAAGTTGAACATTGGTCTTGCCTGCAATATTGACAGCACTGGTAATTTGTATCGTAGCACTCTTCGATGCAATGTTTACGGCTCCACTTAACTGTACCGCAGATGCCTGAGCCATGTTGACAGCTCCTGAAATCTGAACTTTACTTTCCTTTGAAATATTCATAGCCCCGCTCAACTGCACATTAGCTGTATCAATACTGATATTGATTGCGCCGGATAGTTGGAGCGCGGAATTTCGGGCGGAATTGAAAGCCCCCGCAATTTGCAGGGGAGCTTTGTCGAATGCAATATTGACTGCTCCTGCGGCTTGTAGGCCCGACGCGGTGCGAGCGACATTGAATGCTCCGGCTCCCTGAAATCCGGATGAAGTTCCTCCGACAATATTTCCAGCTCCGGCAAGCTGACAACCGCTGGCATCGGTACGCACGATATTGATTGCGCCACCCGCTTCAAATTTGCGGATATGCATAGACATAACCTACTGTAAGATTTAGGGAAACATCGTTCTGTGTGTTACCCGTCAGCAAGGCATTTGTGCTCACCATTGGGATCAGCGAAAACTGCATTTTTCGGAAAACGGAATCGGTGAGGTTTGGCTGTGTGAATTTTGAGTTTGTGAGGCAAAAGCCATCTTGGGATAAATTTCGATAGGTGGCTATTTTTATGTCGATTTTCATCTAAGTTTACAGTCATCAAGTGCAACGACGCACCGGACGATGCGGTTAGCAATAAGGTATCAGTATAGCCCTCCTTGCTGATCTGTAGATTTGGTATGGGTTGTTTTTTTTGGACTTCGATACGAAAATATCCGTGTTGGTCGGTGATTGCCGATAGCTTCATTTTTTTGTCGTACACACTGGCATCGGCCACTTGCTGTCCGGTTTTTCTATCGAAGATGTATCCCTCTAAAACAGTTGTTTTTGATGATTTATGGTCGTTCAGAGGTTTTAGAATGATGTATTTCCCCCGAGTTATATATCCTACCTGATTGTCAAATAGCTCGTCCATAACTATTTTTACGGGCTTGTTCGTTGATTTTAAGGTGGTTTTCTTCTGAACATTGACTGTCTTGGTACTGTATGAGAAAACGCAGCCCGCCTGTTCTGATATTTGATTTAAAATCTTTTCGATGGGTTGTTTGATTGCAGCTAATGTTATCCTGTGTTCAAGGTAAGAATCGGATGTCGATTGTGCAGCGAGAAACTGCCATGAGGTTAGGAAGAATATCGCGAAAATTATCTTTTTGCTTTTTGTATCTATCGACATGTTTATTAGCGTAAAATATATCCGTTGCCGGATTTTGAAAGTTGCAACCCCAAAGTCTCCGACAGTATGGATGCCATGGCGTCAATCCGCTCATTATCAAAGGTGACGGTAATCGTATTTGTTCCGATAAGAGAGTTTTTGATCGTAATGGCACCGGGGTATACGGCATTGATCTCTTTTACAGCCTCGCTCAATGGAGTATCCACAAATATAAACCGGTGCGTTTTGTAAGCATCGACATTAGGGTTGAGCATCACTAATTTACGGAATCGTTTTGTTTGGTTGTCGAAAATGCCGGTTTCTCCCTGCTTGAGCTTTATGCCCGATTGATCGGCTGTGAAGAAGATGACTTCACCCGTTTGTACGAAGACCTCTATTGTGGGGCTACCGGGACGGGCTTTTACATTAAACGAGGTGCCGATGTCTTTAATTTGCGTCTCTCCGGCTTTGACAATCAATAGCTCTTCCTTCGCATGTTTTACCTGAATAAAGGCTTCTCCCGACAGTTGCAGTTCTTTTGTTTTCTTCTTCTTATTTTCCGTTACGGCTATCGTAGTCTGCCGGTTGAGGCATACCTGTACATGATCGCCGATGGTTTTGTTGACCGAAACGTCTGTCGATGCAAGGTTGTATCGTACCGTGCTTTTGTCCGAAATCGTCCAAAAATGGTAGCCTAATGAAGCAAATCCCAACACGAGAACAAAGACAGCAGCTATTCTTAACCATGGCGATTGTATCCGTGGAAACGAGTGCGGTTTTACCGGCGCGGAGGTGACGGTTTGGGCTTTTACTCTCTCCCAGGCTTTCGCTTTGTCAACCTTTACATATTGGCACGAAGAGGCAGCCTTGTCGTTCAGCCATTTTACCTGCTCGACATAGCGCCTGTTTGCATCGTCCTGAGCCATCCATTCGTTCAATAGACGGATGTCTTCCGGTGATGCTTCGTTTGCAAGAAATCGTGCAATAATGGGGTCAATATGTATATCTTCTACAATCAAGGAATCGATAAATTAAAAGTAAGGAAGTAATAGCCATATAAGCAACGGTAAATAATCGGATAGTTCGGTGCGCATGATGCGTAGCGCTTTTCCTATGTGATTTTCGACCGTCTTTACCGACAGGTTCAGTTGTGTGGCGATGTCGGCATACGATAGATTTTCGAACCGGCTTAACGTAAACACCAATCTGCATTGCTGAGGTAGTGATTCTATCGCTAAACGGATCTTCTCGGCCAGTTCCTTTTCTATCATGCTCTGATACCCATCATGCGCCTCCACATTGTTTTGATAAGTGATGTATTCGAAATGGGCCTGTTTTACCCGGTCGTGTTTTATTTTATTCAGACTCTGATTGTGCACTGCCTGATACAGATACGATTTTACCGAAATCTGAATATCCAGCTTGTCTCGCTTTTCCCACAGTGCAATAAACGTGGCTTGAACGACTTCTTCCGATTCGTCGATATCGTCGAGAAAAGAGTTGGCATAGTTGCACAAACGTTCGTAGTAATCGTCAAACAATTGTTTGAAGACTACCGAATCACCTTGCCGCAATGCCGTTACAATGTCTATTCTCGGTTCAATCACGCTGAATGTCGGTTACTTTATGATTGCAATATTCTGTTTTGAACAAATAATCATATTTTTTTTGCAAAGGTACATATTAACTATTGCGACACAAAAAGAAGTACTGTTATCCTATGACAATCTACAACGAGGATGCCCCTAATTAATTTTCATAAAAAAACAACAATAACAAAGAGTCTGTAAGATTTTTTGTTATTGTTGAAGTGAGATTTTAGCTTGAAGTTACAATAGACATTATATCGATTAAGTGTATATAAATCTCAATTGCAGACCTCTCCTCCCAACCTCCTCCCCTTGGGGAGGAGGAGCAAGACAGTGAAATAGTTAGAATTCTATTCATTTTGCAGATTCTCCCCCTCTCTTCGGGAGAGGGGCTAGGGGAGAGGTCAAATGCGAAAATTAAGAAATGAATTAACCGGTATAATGTCTAATATATTACCGCGAAGCCATCTATTTGAAATGATCGGATTCAATAAATGAGTCTGTCTCTCTTGATTTTGAGGCAGACTCATTGTTATTAACATGGTATGACTACAATTGAATTATTATAATCCTGTAAACCAATGCAGGTATGCAAATTGAGAACTGAGGCTTACCAGTAAAAACAGACCGGCCAACCAGAGCAACAGAGCTACCCATTTTGAAGTGGAAGAGAGATGTGCGTCGCCCGATAGCACTTTTATGGCAATGTAAAACAGCATGTAGACGGGGACTCCGATTAAAACCAGGAGTGCCACAAGTACCATAGCAATGTTGCCGGTACTCAGAAAACATGCGCTGACAGCTTCATTCGGGAAATGGACAAAAAACCATGATGGTTCAATGAGCGAGAGGATTAATGCAATCACCAGACCCATAACTATGATGGCACCAGTAAGTCCAACAACTCCTGCGATGAAAGCAAATAAACCTTTGAAAAATCCCCGGGCAACACGGTTTGCGGTTGATCCAACCTCTTGAACTCCGTGCTGAAATTCGTTTGATCGTACGTATCCTTCTACGTTGTCTTTTACACGGTAGGCTTCAGCTTTGATTTGCTCTTTTTTTTTATCAATATTCTCAGGCTTCACATAATCCTGGAACCGTTCTTTTACCTTGTTGGCTTCCGCTTTTATGTTTTCAATAGTTACATCAATCCCTTGCATCTCCATGCGTTGAGCAGTGGTTTCTGCTTTGGGAATAACAATCCAAAGAACAAGATAGATAGGAATAACAGTTCCAACGCCGAAAATAACCAATAGGGCAAAAATGATTCTCAGCCAGACCACATCAATTCCTAAGTATATAGAGAACCCGCTTAAGACACCGCCCAAAATCGCTTTCTCGGGATCCCGATAAATGCGTTTCGAAGATGAATGGTAATAAGTTGAAGTTGTCTCTTTCTTTTGCTCGGATTCAGGCTCTTCTTCTCCATAATCAGAAGGGCGTCCCATTATCCCCATTATATCATTTACGAGTTCTATGGTAACCACTTGTCCTGATTTATTGAGCCGTTCTGTAAAGAGTTCGGCAATTCTGGCTTCAATGTCAGTCATAATCTCCGACTGTCCATTCTCTTCCTGTAAATGCTTCGACACAGCTTCAAGGTATTCGCTCAAAGTCTGATATGCATCTTCATCAATTTGGAAAACAGTACAGTTCAGATTGATAGAAATTGTCTTTTTCATAATGGCGGTAGTTTTTTAGTCTTGCTGACTTTTTATATATGCAAAATTAATTCTTGTCTTTATAAAATATTCTTTAATCGTTGGCATTGTTACGGATTGCCGAAATTGTTTCTGATAATTCGTCCCATGCTTTTTCCAGTTCCAGTAAGAATAGTTCTCCTTTTTCTGTTAGTGAGTAATATTTGCGGGGAGGTCCCTGAGTGGATTCTTCCCATTGATAAGCCAGCAGATCACTGTTTTTTAATCGGGTGAGTAGCGGATAAAGGGTTCCTTCAACTACAATAATTTGGGCCTCTTTGAGTGCTGTGATAATATCTGAAGCATATGATAGCTTTTTGTTCAGAATTAACAGAATGCAATATTCAAGAATGCCTTTTCTCATTTGAGATTTTACATTGTCTGCGTTCATATTGTTCTAATGTTTGATATTCAGTTGAGTAATGTCTTGTGCGTTGTGGTTGACTTGTTTTTACGATACAAAGATAATGCAAAATATAGTACATTGCAATACATAGAACTATATTTTTCAATTTAAACGCAAAAATGAGTCTATTGTAAAACTTTGCAAAATGTTGTTTGAAACTTATAAATGGACTTGCTTTGCTCATTTTTTATGTATAATTTTGCGGTCACAAATGAATAAAAATTCACAATGGGAAAGAAAGACCGTTTAGACAAAATCAAGGAAATTATTGTTTCTTTCAATATAAGCAGTCAGGATGAATTGCTTAATGTGTTGAAATCAAGTGGTTTCGATTTGACTCAGGCCACGTTGTCTCGTGATTTGAAGCAGCTGAAAGTTGCAAAAATTCCGACTGTAAGTGGTTATCGTTACTCCCTTTCGAGTAAAGTGGTAGAGTACGGACGTACAAAAAGTAACACAAAATCAACAAGCCGTATACCCGGAGGCATCCTTTCTATTGACTTCACAGGCACCATGGGTGTAATAAAAACAAGTCCCGGTTTTGCCAGCGCTTTGGCTTGGAGTATTGATAATTATGCAGACAACCGGATTTTGGGAACTATTGCGGGTGACGATACTATTTTTCTGGCTCTCAATGAAAAATCGTCCAGAAGAGAAGTCCTTTCCTTATTGTCAGAGCTTTTTCCTGAAATTAAAGCAGAAAAAATAACGTAAAAAGCAAATGTTCATTGAGAAACAGAGGGCAGTTTGTAGCTGCCTGAGTTATTATCAAGTTTCATTCTTATAAATGTAAAATATAAAATGTCAGAAGGAGCAAAAATTGAAATTGTGGTTGCCAATGAAAGTCATCTAGGGTATGTTAATACCATATTGGACACCATCAGTGCAGCAGCCGCAAAAAGAGGAACCGGTATTGCTAAGCGTTCGCCCGAATATATTGAAAAGAAAATATTGGAAGGAAAAGCTATAATTGCATTAACCGTAGATGGTGAGTTTGCGGGTTTTTGCTACATCGAAAGTTGGGGCGATAAGCAATTTGTCGCTAATTCAGGGCTTATTGTTGTTGAAAAATTTCGCGGACAGGGATTGGCAAAAGCTATTAAGAAAAAATCGTTTGACTTGTCGAGAGAGAAATTCCCCAATGCTAAATTGTTTGGGTTGACTACAGGTCTGGCGGTTATGAAAATTAATTCCGAATTAGGTTACAGACCAGTGACTTTTTCAGAACTGACACATGACGAATCCTTTTGGAAAGGGTGTGAGGCCTGTGTGAATTTTGATATTCTGAAGCGTAATGACTATAAAATGTGTTTGTGTACAGGTATGTTGTATGATCCGGAAGAGCATGCAACAGAAAAGAAAACACAAAGTGCATGGAAAAAAGTATTTTCTCAGCTTTTCCCCAAGCCCAAAAAGAAGGCCGACAAGAAGGTGGTGAACGTAAAGACAAAAGAATAAATAATTATCCTTCGCTTGCGAAGATATGATATAAAACATTATAGTATGAAAAAAAAAGTTGTTTTGGCATTTAGTGGCGGATTGGATACTTCGTTTTGTGCCAAATATTTATCAGTAGAGAAAGGCTATGAAGTTCATACGGCAATTGCAAATACCGGCGGATTTTCAGATGTGGAACTGAAAAGTATTGAAGAACGGGCCTTTAAACTTGGAGCTGCAACTCATGCAACACTTGATGTAACAAAAGAGTATTATGAAAAAAGCATCAGATATATGGTGTTCGGGAATGTGCTTCGTAATGGTACATATCCAATTTCTGTAAGTTCTGAGCGTATCTTTCAGGCAATTGCAATTATTGAATATGCAAAGAAAATAGGAGCTAAATATGTAGCACACGGAAGTACCGGTGCCGGTAATGATCAGGTTCGTTTTGATCTTACATTTCAGGTTCTGGCTCCTGAAATTGAAATTATTACGCCAACTCGTGATATGACTCTTACCCGTGAATATGAGATTAATTATCTGAAAGAGCACGGCTATGAGGCTGATTTTACAAAAATGGAATACTCCATTAATAAAGGCTTGTGGGGAACCAGCGTGGGTGGCAAGGAAACCTTAAAATCGGATCAGACATTGCCCGAAGAAGCATACCCAAGTCAGATCACAAAGAACGATGGAGAATTGCTTACAATTGATTTTAATCAAGGCGAAATTTGCGGTGTAAACGGGGTGTCTTTTGATGATAAAATCGAAGCTATTCGTGCTGTTGAAGCTGCCGGAGCTGCCTATGGAATTGGTCGCGATATGCATATCGGAGATACAATTATCGGGATTAAAGGTCGTGTGGGTTTTGAAGCTGCCGGTGCACTTTTGATCATAAATGCTCACAAAATGCTTGAAAAACACACACTTACTAAGTGGCAGCAATATTGGAAAGATCAGCTGGGCACCTGGTACGGAATGTTCCTGCATGAAGCACAATATCTTGAACCTGTGATGCGTGATATGGAGAAATTCCTTGAAAGTACACAGCAAAATGTAACCGGTACCGTCAAAATGCAGTTGCGTCCTTACAGTTACATGTTGATAGGTGTCGAAAGTTCGTTTGACCTTATGAAAACGGATTTTGGAGAATATGGCGAAGTAAATCGTGCATGGTCTGCTGATGACGTAAAAGGCTTTACCAAGATTCTTGCCAACCAAATGAAGATTTATTACAACGTACAAAAAAGAAACGAAAAATAATAACTCAGAAAATTCGTGTCAAAATCAGCAGCTTTTCCAGGAAAACTGCTGATTTTTTTTGTCAAAGCGATAAAATAGTCGGTCTGGGATAAGAACTCAACGAAAAAAATAGTATGTTTGCTTAAACTTAATAATTCGATTATGAGTTCACGCGTTAAATTAACTATTCAAGGTCTTATCAGTAGTAAGACGCAATATAATACTTATGCGTTGGTCTTGGGGGATGAGAGTCGCAAACGTCGCATTACCGTGATAATCGGACATGCAGAGGCGGAATCTATAGCATTGCAATTGCAAAATATAAAAACACCTCGTCCAATGACACATGACTTGATGTTGAATGCTTTATCCGGATTTAAAATTGAATTGGTGGAAGTAAATATTCACCACTTTGAAAAAGGAATATTTCATTCGGAACTTCTTCTCCTGAGTAATGAAAAGACTCTTGTCATTGACGCCAGAACATCCGATGCTGTTGCTTTGGCAATACGTGCATCGTGTCCCATCTTCATAGAAAAGGAATTGTTCGATCAATATTCCATATCGTTAGATGAAGAAGAAAAAGAGGTGGAAGTAGCAGAAGAGGCTGATCAGGCAGTTTACGAGGAGCCTTCGCTTGAAGAGCTCGAAAAACGCCTACAACACGCTATTGCAAATGAACAGTATGAAGAAGCAGCCCGTCTTCGTGACGAAATAAACCGCAAAAGAAATAACAGCGATCCTAATCAATAAAATTTAGTAATGAAGAAAAATTCAATTTTACTGCTTGGTGCTTTAACATGTGCCATAAGTATCCATGCAGTATCTATAGTTCGTGTGACTATAGAAAACCCCTCAGCGTGGGTACAAAATAATGTTCCGGTAGTTGTGCCTGTCAGTAAATTGAGTGCGAAAAGCGGAGCGAAAGTTGTGTCTGCAGCAGTCGTTGTAAACAAAAAGCAAGTAGCATCTCAGTTAGATGACCTGAATCGCGATGGCTCTGCTGATGAACTGGCCTTTCTTGTCAATCTGCAACCGAAACAAAAGCTAACAGTATCAGTGAAAGTGGCGGCAGACAGTTCTCTTTACAAGCAATTTCAAGAAAAGACGCATGCTCAAATGTGGAGAAAAGACAAGCAGGCCAAAACAATAATCCCAACTACTGAAGAATCCTCTGCAACTGGAAATCTTTATCAAAGTTTACATCACCATGGTCCTGCTTTAGAGTCGGAATATATGGCCTATAGACTATATTTTGACGAAAAACAGACTGTTGATTTATATGGAAAAAAGAAACATCGTCTTGAATTGATGGATACTAAATGGTATCCTACAGACAAGCAAATTGCCGATGGATATGGAGATGATATCCTGTGGGTAAAAGCAACAGCCGGTTGTGGAACCCTGAAAGGATGGGATGGCGCAAAAGCGACTCATATCTCACCTGTAAGCAATCGTACCGGGCGTGTTGTTGTGAGTGGTCCTGTACGTTCTATAATTGAAATGGAAGCGGATGGATGGCAGTATCAGGGCAAATCTATTGACCTCAAACAACGATATATTATTTATGCTGGTCATCGTGATGTCGAAGTACAAGTTTCGCAAAATGCAGCAACAACTTTGTGTGCCGGGGTTCAAACATTCTTTGATACTTCAGAGAAAATGACTGATACAAAAGGATCTGTGGCGATTTGGGGAACTGGTCTGCAATATCCGGCGACGGATAATCCGAGAACTAAACCACAAACTGTAGGACTGGCAGTATCTGTTCCTCTTGCAGTGTTAAAAGAGTCAACTAAGGACAAAGATAACTTATTGCTGCTGTTTGAAGGCAGGAGCTTTACATATCATATTACTGCAGCTTGGG
This sequence comes from uncultured Microbacter sp., assembly GCA_963678825.2. Lineage (GTDB taxonomy): Bacteria > Bacteroidota > Bacteroidia > Bacteroidales > Paludibacteraceae > Microbacter. Next base: position 14,066 of record CAXXPB010000018.1, read on the forward strand.
AACAGGAAGAAGGCGGTTTTAAGCAGTCTAAAAGCTTCTTTGATTATGTAAAGAAATGGAATCAGGAACTGCAAAATCCGGTAAAAGTGACAGTCCTTTTTTATTAATATACAGCGTATTTACGCTTAAATGGCTTGGTGGATAACTCCATCAGGCCATTATTTTATTCATCTTTCTTTATGGGAATTCTGATACTAAGAGTGTCTTGATTAATGTTTTTGTAGATTAGAGTCTGGTAAACCAGATTGTTGTTATTCAGAAGTTTTAGCCTATGTATCCCTTTGGACCATAGAGATGTGTCTAAATCTAGATGAATTTCATTTAGAATGTTTTCTAAAGACGAGTTATATACAATATGTCCGTATTCACTCTCCACAACTATTCTAAATATGCACCTTTTGTCAGGTGTATGGAAAAGCTGACTTTTCCCGATGTTTTCAGTCATATTTATGAGATGTACTTGAAAAGATTGCCAATTATCGCGAATAATCAGCATAATTTATAAATACCCTCTGGCAGTATTTATAAATAAAGAAGAAGCTACGAATCTGAATTACTATTTCAGACTTTTATCTCCTCTCATTTTACGACAAAATGAACAACCTTTCGCATTAACTTTCTGTTTACTTTATGCTTTTCGGTTGTTTTGCCTGGTTTTTGGAAGGTAGCAGGAGCGACATCTCGTCGATCCCGCCTACACTAACCAAAATCTAATAACCAAAACTCTAAAAAGAGCAAAGATTATTGGGAATAATGTCTTGAAAAAACTCTTTAAATTTCTCTGTGATTATTGAATGCAATTGAATTTCCTCACGGCTTTATTGGAGGATTACCTGGATCATCATTTCCACCACCAAAAACAATAGAGCCTTTGAAGCATCCGAAAGTTAGGGTGAGAAGAACAAATCGTAATGTCTGAATTGTTTTCATAAACAATTTGATAAATTTTGTTTCTGTAAAATTATTGGTTATTTGTGGATATTTCATTAAAAAGCGACACAAATCGCATACCTATTTAAGAATTATTACAATATGCGTAATATCCAATATATCAATATATTGTTGCTTATTTGTGGTATTTGTGAATACCTATTGATAAAATTGGCCATTTTTGCAAGGGAAAAACAGGCTTAAAAATTGGCAAAAAATTCGGTTAAATTAACTTCGTGTGGAATATTTAGCTTCTTTCGTAAGATTGTTCTCCGCATGTTATATGATTTGGGAAGGATATCTAAAAGTGATGCTATTGAGATATTATCGAATCCGGCCAGTAGCAGGCAACATATTAAAATATCGCTCTCCAGCAAATCAGGGAATGAGGTGGTTAACCGTTTTGATATATTATTGTAAAGCAGGTCTACATTTTCGATAGTGTTTTTATAAAGAGCAGAGAGAGCTTCGTTTTGTTGGGTAACAAATTCTTTTTTTGTTTTGGCGTTTTTGAATACATCATCATCTTTAATCAAAGTGGAAGCATTTTGCTTCAAGAGACTAATTGCTTTCAGTGCATTTTGTTGTATGTCAAACTGCTTTGTGAGAATGATGTTTTTTTCCTGTTCTTTTTTTACAAGTGCTTCTTCTTTTGATGTTAAAAGCCGTTGTTGAGTCAATAATTTGCGATGTTGACTATTTTTGAAGATGAAGAATAACATGGCGACACAGCTTAAAAGCAGAAGTAAAACGAGAATCAGAATGTTTTTCCGTTGATTGTTGATCGTGAGAGACTGATTTTCAGTTTGGTATTTTTGGTAGTTATACTTCTTTTCTAATCCGGCAAAACTCTCAGAGAGGGATTTCTTATTCAGAGAATCAAGGGTAAAAGCGTATTTTTTTTCATAAATAAGAGCATTTCTGAAATCTCCGCGCTTTTCATGGAGGTTTTCCCATAATTCATAGTAGAATTTGATTCGATCCCCAGAAGGTATACTCTTGGATAAATAGTAATGTGCAGAGTCTAACGCTCCCGTTTTAATATATATAGAAGCTATGTTTATCCATTTGTTATAATCATAGCAGTCTGATGTCTTTGTAGATAAGCGTGCATATTGAAGAGCTTTGGGGTAGTTGCCCATTTGATAGAAAGTATAGCAGAGTTGTATGTATGCAGAAGATAATAAAATGGGCTCATTTGTGTGTTTAGCAAGTTCCTCTGCTTTTAGATAATACGCTAAAGCTCTATCCAGACGCTTTGACATAGAGCTGTTTACTCCCATATTTAATAAACAAATAACCGCATTCCGAGTGTCTCTTTGTTTTTGAAACGCCAGATAAGCAAGATTTACATAGCGATACATGCTGTCCAGTTTTTGCTGGCTCTTATACATTAATGATTTTGCATCCCACACGCAAGCCTGAAGCTTAAGATTTTTACTGTAAATAGCATATTCCTGAGCTTTGAATAAGGCGTCGGCTTCTCCTTGTGCATTTCCCTTGCTTTTTTCGCATCTTGATAATAAATACCAAGCATATCCGGCATTAACAGGGTCCTCTTTTCCGAAATAACGTGTTGCGTAACGGATTAAAGTGTCAGATGAAACTTCTATGTCATTCTTTAAAAGAGCTTTATTCCATAGCACAGCAAACAATGCTTTGTCTGCATTTGCAAGTTGTTTGTAGTTGGTGATTTTTTTTAATAGCTTGAGTGAACTGTCAGGCTTTATTTGCATAAGACTGTCAGCCCGGGAAAGTAAAAGCTTCTGTTCATGTGTAGAATGACTACATGACATGACTAACAGTGCATACACAAAAAGCAAGCACAGAGAACGGAACATTAAGCAGAATGGTTTAAATGGTTATTGATTTTGGCGGAACAAATTTAGTAAAAAATTTGTTTTGATAAAATTACACAAGGGAGTGGTACAATTTACCCTGTCGGGTATCCCTTTCTTTCATTCTGCGTTGTAGTTTCACAACAAATACGTGATTCTTGACTTTCCAATCCGGAGCTATAAGTAATCGTTGGGGCGATTCGGAGGTAAATCGTTCTACAGAGATATTAGGATGAAGTACTTCAAGAAAGTCTATACATAAATCGATATATTCGTCGACAGTGAAAAGGCGGAACCATTCGGGGTGCTTCTCGTGCTGTTGAGCTATCAAAGTGCCTTTTATAAGCTGAAGCTGATGTAGTTTAATAGCTGTAAGTGGTAGTTCCGATAAATGATGGGCATGCGCAAGCAGGGTGGGGCGATCTTCGCCCGGAAGTCCCAGGATAAGGTGAGCTGCTGTGTGTATGCCTCGTTTTGCAGTTGCAAGTATGGCTTGCTTTGAAGCTTCGAATGTATGTCCACGGTTGATGAAATTAAGCGTTTCATCGCAGGTAGATTCCACACCGTATTCAATCATCACATAGCATTTGTGGGATAGTTTTTGAAAATAATCGAGAAGTTCTTCATTCACACAGTCAGGTCTGGTCCCAATTACAAGACCGATCACATCAGGATAAGCTAAAGCTTCTTCGTATAAACTGATTAAATGACGGAGTTCACCGTAGGTATTGGTATAAGCCTGAAAATAGGCGAGGTACTTTTGCTCTTCGTGTTTTTTTCTAAAAAATGAGATGCCTTCTGTTAGCTGCTGTGTTACACTTTTATCCTGCTGACAATATTCCGGATTGAAAGTTTGGTTGTTGCAGTATGTGCAACCGCCTTTCCCTACTTTTCCGTCACGGTTTGGACATGTAAATCCGGCATTAATGGAAATCTTCTGAACATGAACACCAAGTATTTCCCGGAGTCGTGATGTGTAGTCGTTGTAGGGTAGTGACATAGGAAGGCTTTTAAACAACAACAGAGCATAAGACAAGTGTGAGTCTTGATGCTCTGTTGTTTATAGATTGTTCAAATTTGTATTATCCGTTCATTGTCGCCAGAAATTCATCATTGGTTTCTGTGCGTTCGAGGCGTTCTTTCAAAAATTCCATGGCTTCAACAGGGTTCATGTCGGAAAGATATTTGCGCAGAATCCACATGCGGTTGAGTGTTTCAGGATCATGCAGCAAATCGTCGCGACGGGTGCTGGATGACATAATGTCCACAGCAGGGAAAATACGCTTGTTCGACAACTTGCGATCGAGCTGTAATTCCATATTACCTGTTCCCTTGAATTCTTCAAAGATCACATCGTCCATTTTTGATCCGGTTTCTGTAAGTGCGGTAGCAATGATGGTGAGACTACCTCCGTTTTCAATGTTACGGGCAGCTCCGAAGAAACGTTTCGGCTTGTGAAGAGCATTTGCATCAACACCACCGGACAGGACTTTTCCGGAAGCAGGTGCTACAGTGTTATAAGCACGAGCCAGACGGGTAATAGAGTCCAATAGAATGACAACATCGTGACCACATTCTACCAATCGTTTTGCTTTTTCGAGTACAATGTCGGCTACTTTTACGTGACGTTCTGCCGGTTCGTCGAATGTAGATGCAATCACTTCGGCATTTACGCTGCGTTCCATGTCGGTTACCTCTTCAGGACGTTCGTCAATAAGAAGTATAATCATGTAAACTTCAGGGTGGTTTGCCGATATGGCATTTGCAATATCTTTTAATAATATAGTTTTACCGGTTTTCGGTTGAGCAACAATCAAACCACGCTGTCCTTTACCAATCGGTGAAAACAAATCGACAACACGAATCGATAAAGGGTCATTTTTGCGGGTTGTCAGGTTGAATTTTTCATCCGGAAAAAGTGGAGTAAGGTGGTCGAAAGCCAAACGATCGCGTACAAATTCGGGAGTGCGGCCGTTGATTTTTGTAACCTTTATAAGCGGGAAGTACTTTTCACCTTCTTTTGGAGGGCGAATTGCACCTTCTACGGTATCTCCTTTTTTAAGCCCGAAAAGTTTTATTTGCGACTGAGAAACGTAAATGTCGTCAGGTGAAGTAAAATAGTTATAGTCCGGAGAACGCAGAAAACCATAACCGTCCTGCATTGGTTCAAATACGCCGGATCCGGTCAGAATGCCTTCAAATTCGTAAGCCTTCTCGGTCGGTTCGTTATTTTGCTTTTTCTGGTTGCCCTGATTGTTTTGGTTCTGATAATTCTGATTAGAATTATTGTTGCTATTTTGTGGGCGTTGTTGCCTGTTTTGTTGATTTTGATTTGTGACAACAGGAACTTCAACAGCTTGAGGCTCTTGTGGTACAGTGACTTCTGCAACCGGAGAGAATTCTGGTTCTTCGGGCGTGCTTTCAGCTACAATCGCCGAAGTGTCTTTTACGGGTTGTTTTGCAGAAACAGGTGCTGGCTGTGCTGGCTTAGGCATATCCTGTTTGGGTTGTTGGTTCCTTTGCTTTTGCTGTTGTCTGGGTTTTTGATTTTGAGGAGTTGTTGCTTCCTTTGAAATCTCTTGCTTTGGAGTGGATGGTGAAGTTGCAACAGAACTTTCTTTTTTAGGAGAGGGAGTTGATGGTGTAGAAGATCCGGTTTTTTTTGGTTCTCCGCTACTTCCGGCAACAGGCTTGTTGTTGCTTTTCATGCGCGTCCTTCGTTTTTTTGCATCATCATCATCTTTTACCTCAGCCTGTTTTTCTGCAGCTTTGGTAATAGCTTGTTCATCAAGAATCCTGTAAACCAGTTCATCTTTTGACAACGATTCGAAGCGTTTAATCTGCATATCGTTGGCTATAGCTTTCAGGTCAGCAAGATCTTTTTCTCTTAGTTCTAGAATGTTATACATATTTTTGTTTGTAGTAATTTTGTGCTGAGCACAAGCAATTCTTATATCGGAATCGTGAAGAGTCCGGAAGTATATTGATAAGTTTAAATGGGATTATTGTGAATGATAGGTACAAAAGACGAAGTAGCTCGTGAAGTTTTGCGATGCAAAGATATATATTTTTTATAAATAACACAATATCTTTTTACAAACTGATTTTTATCATTTTTTTTGATTGTTCGTCGATTTTAAAACGATCATCAAGTCTATACCCAATGACCCAAGCAATCTGATCACAAGAGGTTAGAATCCAGCAATTTTCTTTCTCAAGGAGATTGAATTTCTGATCTATAAAAAAATCGCTTAATTTTTTTTTGCTATTCATTCCCAGTGGATAAAAGAAATCTCCTTCTTTAGGGCGTCTTATCTTAAGTGGAAAGGTGAGCTTTTCAAAATCAATACAGGCGACACGGCTATTTTTCTCAATGCTGTTAGTTGTAACACTGATCGGTTGTGCGAAGTGAAGTTCAAGAGGTGTATTAATTGATTGTGTCCCTTCTGGTATCGAATAACTTGAATTATCGACAGCTATAGAAGGCGTTCCTAACAGATAATTCCGGTCTTTAATTATTCTGTGTGTCGAAGAAAAGAATGATTTACCAGATTCTCCATCAAGATGGCACAAGATGTCATTTACGGTTGCGTCATTAAAATTATAAGGTTTAAGCAGCTCAAAGAGAAAATAATGTGCATTTGTTTGATTGCGTAACTTGCTTATGGAAATTGAAAAGTAGCCTTCATTATCAATGACAACATCTTTTCTGAACGACTCAATAAGGTCATTTGCCACTTCATTCAGCTCTCCTAATCGCGTGAAATTTTCCGCCATAATTTGTCTGAAAGATGGATTAAAAGATTCGAAAACAGGGATCAATGAATGTCGAATTTTATTGCGAATAATTAATTGGTCGAAATTAGATAAGTCTATTCGTGATTGTAAATGATTGTTGGATATGTAATTATTGATTTCATCTCTTGAAATAGATAGAAAAGGGCGTATAATATTGCCTTGTTTTGGTTGGATTCCCAGTAGTCCACGTAATCCGGTGCCTCTCGAAAGGTTGATGAAGAAAGTTTCAATAGAGTCGTCAAGGTGGTGGGCAATTGCTATTGCTTCTGCATTTTGCTCCTTTTTTAATGCAGCAAACCAATCATATCTGAGATCGCGTGCTGCCATTTCAATCGAAATCCCTTTTTCTTTGGCAACCGTTTTAGTATCGAATGAAGTTGAGAAAAAAGGAATATGCCATTTGTCGGCTAAATCTTTTACGAAAGTTTCGTCAGTATCCGATTCTACTCCACGTAAATGGAAATTACAGTGAGCAACGATACATTTATAACCGGCGTTATGCAAAAAATGAAGCAACGCGACGGAATCAGCTCCGCCGCTAACCCCCACAATCAGCTTTGCACCTTCGTTGCAAAGCTGGTGGGTTTTAATATACGATATGACTTTATTGGTAAACTCCATTCCGGGATTTATCGTTTATCGCTAAGTGTTTCAATTTCAGTTTGCCTGGCTTGAATGTATAGGTTTTGAGGTTTGTTTATCAGCCCGTTTACATCTCTTTCAAGCTGTAAGATTTCAGGTTGAATTTTACTTCTTTCTTCTGTAGATTCTGTGGCGCTATAGGCCGAACGCTGCTGGTTTAACTGGTTTTGAAGTCTTTTTTGCTCTTTTTCTAAAGAGTCGGCCTGTAAATATATTTCACGGGCTTTAGCACTCTTAAACTGGCCAATTGATGTGTAGCTAATAGTGTCATTGACCCTGAATTCCATTGTGGGTTTGATGGTTGCAGGAGCATCCTGTTCTACAGTATTGCGGGTGTTGGTTTTAGTTGCTTTGCCTTTTTTGTAGCTTTTCAATTGAGCCGCAAGTCGCAGATAATTAGTGTCTGAACTCTGGATTAGCTTTTTTTCCGGATTGGTCAGGTATTTGTAAATCATTACTTTCCCTTCCGGTTGCGAACGGTCTGTGGCAAACCAACCAAGATTATTGATCTCATCAACCACCATCAAATAGTCGTTCGCTGTAGAGTTGAATGGTAATCCTAAATTTTGGGGTGCGTAATAATTGTTGTCTTTTGAGTTGAATCGGGTGATGAACAGATCGTATCCTCCAAGCGAATTAGCGCCTTGTGCTGCAAAATAGAGCGTAACTCCGTCGGACGAAACAAATGGATAATTAATTACATTGCCGGTTCCGTTTACCTGGTCGCTCAGAGGTGTTGGTTCGCTCCAGGAGTCAATCATCTGAAAAGTTCCGTATAGACCCAGCTTATGCTTTAAACTGTCAGCAAAAACCACTCTGTCACCACGCTGTGATTTATAAGCCATAGCGCCATCTGGAGCGCTTTTGCGGATCTGCTTTGAGGGTATTATGGTGCCAAGGTCTTTTCCCATCGAGTAGTATTTGTAGAATTCATTTTTGGCAACCTGCATACTGTCGATAATAGTAATGGACTCTACGTGTTGCAATAACTGCGCTCCGATTTTAGCTTTGTCAAGTAGTTTATTAAGCTTTGCCGCTTCTGCCGGTATCGCTTTGGGTGAGGAAAGATATGCCTCGATATTTGAAACGGCTTCATCAAAATGATATTGCTCAAAGCACAATTCACACAACAACGGATAAGCTGCTGTTATTTTTTTATTGACAGCTATTTGTAAGGATTTGATAGCTTCCTCTTTATTTCCGAGTTTGTTTTGACACTGGCCATATCCATAGTTTGCAGCACCATCATTGGGGCGTTTTTTGAGAATATTTCCGAAAACCCGCGAGGCTTCGGAATATCTCTGGCTGTTGAGCAGACTTTGACCTTCAGCTATGGTTTGTGCGTTGACAGAAAGAGAAAAAAAGAAAAGAACCAAAGCGATAATTGAATGTTGGCGCATAGTTCAATATTTTGAAAGAGGGTTGCGAAAGCAGTTTTGTTTCCAGTTTTATAAAAAACAATGATGCTTTGTCTCTGTTAAATAATTGAGAATAAAAATAATGCATTTTTAAACAGAATGTTCTGTTTGGTATGCAAAAGTAATTTTTTTCATTGGATGCATCACAAGGAACCTGGGATTATTTTTGCATGCAACGTAAAAATTACATTGTTCTGTTGGAGTGCTCTTTTTTTGTCAATTAATTCAGATTTTCATTGTTCTACACTAAATAAATTGATACCTTTGTGAAAATTTTTTCAGTATAAATATAATTATGGATTCAATTAACTGGTCGGAGCTTTCATTTGGTTATATGCCAACGGATTATAATGTTCGTTGTACATACAAAGATGGCCAATGGGGAGAAATTGAAGAAACAACCGACTCTACTATTACGTTGCACATGGCAGCAACTTGTCTGCACTACGGACAAGAGGCATTTGAGGGTTTGAAAGCATTTCGTGGTAAAGATGGTAAAATTCGTATTTTCCGTATCGAGGAGAATGCGAAACGTCTACAATCGACATCAGATGGTATTATGATGGCGAAGTTGCCAATCGAAAAATTCGAAGAAGCGGTGAAACGAGTGGTGAAATTGAATGAACGTTTTGTGCCTCCTTATGAAAGCGGAGCCTCTCTTTATATTCGTCCTTTATTGATTGGTACGAGTGCTCAGGTTGGCGTGAAGCCTTCCAATGAATATTTGTTCATGATATTTGTGACTCCTGTTGGGCCTTACTTCAAAGGTGGTTTCCAAACAACTCCGGTAGTTATTCTTCGTCAATTTGACCGTGCTGCTCCTCTTGGGACCGGTACGTTTAAGGTGGGCGGTAACTATGCCGCCAGTCTTGTTGCAGGTGAAAAGGCTCACTCCATGGGGTATTCGTCGGTTCTTTATCTTGATGCAAAAGAAAAGAAATATGTTGACGAATGCGGTCCGGCTAATTTCTTTGCTATCAAGCAAAATACATATGTTACTCCGGAATCGACTTCTATACTTCCGTCTATTACCAATAAAAGCCTGATGCAACTGGCTGAAGATATGGGCATGACTGTCGAACGTCGTCAAATCCCGGAAGGAGAGCTAGGAACTTTTGAAGAAGCCGGTCAATGTGGTACAGCAGCTGTGATTAGCCCTATTTCCCGTATCGATGATGTGGATCAAAATAAATCGTATGTCATCTCTAAGGATGGCACTCCGGGTTCGATTTCAAAGAAATTGTACGAGCATTTGAGAGCTATTCAATATGGTGACGAACCTGATACTCACGGCTGGGTTACTGTTTTAGACTAATCTTATACTTTACAATATAAAAGCATCGCTCGCTGTGTGGGTGATGCTTTTTCTGTTCTTTTCAGTCTTCTTTTATCGTCCTGTATGCTCTTCAATTCGATAGACTTCGCGTTCTTTTTTTGCATCGTATTTCTGCTTTACTGGTTTCCTCTTCGAAAATCGCTAAAGGGACAGAACTGGCTTCTGATGATTGCCAGTTACTATTTTTATAGTTGCTGGGATATCAGGTTTCTTTCTCTGCTTGCATTATCAACATTTCTTTGCTATGTTACTGGCTTGCAGATTCATAAAACAGAGTCAAAGAACGGGAGAAAAATCTGGTTGTGGTCGGGCGTTGCGATTAATCTGGGAGTGCTCGGCTTTTTCAAATACTATAATTTCTTTGCCGAATCGCTATCGGGTTTGTTAAAGACGACAGGTTTTGCCACTGAAATCTCTTCTCTCAATATTATTCTTCCGGTCGGAATATCGTTTTACACGTTTCACGGACTGTCCTATATTTTTGATATTTACAACGATAAGATAAAGCCTACCCGTAACGTTGTTGACTATTCGCTTTTCGTTTCGTTCTTTCCGTTATTGATTGCCGGGCCAATCGAGCGCGCGACCCACCTTTTGCCTCAGGTCTCGCGGTCACGGGAATTCAACTACGAGCGGGCGGTGGATGGATTGAAACAAATTCTTTGGGGGTTGTTCAAAAAGATGGTGATTGCCGACAATTGTGCACAATATGCCAATCAGATTTTTACCCATTCAGAAGCCTATTCGGGTAGTACGTTGGTGGTGGGTGCTGTCTTTTTTGCAATACAGATATACGGGGACTTTTCGGGTTATACCGATATTGCATTGGGTACAGCCCGTTTGCTTGGTTTTGAACTGCTTCGTAATTTTGCCTATCCCTATTTTTCGCGCGACATTGCCGAATTCTGGCGTCGCTGGCATATATCGCTTTCCTCATGGTTTCGCGATTATCTCTACATTCCGTTAGGCGGAAGCCGTGGAGGAATGTGGGCGAAAATCCGCAATACCTTTATCATTTTCGTGGTGAGCGGATTTTGGCATGGCGCCAATTGGACGTTTATAGTCTGGGGCGCATTGAATGCACTATTTATGATGCCTTTGGTGGTGTTCAAAATGAATAGAAATCATATTGATATTGTGGCTAAAGGAAGAATGTTGCCATCATTGCGCGAAGCTGGAGAAATGCTCCTGACTTTCGCATTGGCTGTTTTTGCCTGGATATTTTTTCGCGCCGAGGATATGAGTCACGCGTTTTCTTATATAGGAGGAATTTTCAGTAAATCGTTATTTTCTTTACCTCAGGTATGGCCATGGTTGACAATTGTTTTTGTGCTTTTCTTTTTTGTCGTCGAATGGAGAGGAAGAGAATATCCTTACGCTTTGGGTGGCGTTGCCGGCGATTGGCATAAAGCATGGCGCTGGAGTCTTTATTATGCCATCTTTATCGTGATTATATTATTCAGAGGTAGCGGTCAACATTTTATTTATTTCCAATTTTAAGAATGTATGATGCAGCCGCAAATGAAACGTTTTCTTAAGAAGTTTCTACTGTTTACTTCGCCTATACTGCTCTTCTGGATTACGGAAGCCTTTATTTTACCGCCCAATTTCTTTACGTACAGGCTTTGGGAGAGTTTGCTTTATTCGAGCCAGATTCCCCGCGTAGGACCGTTTTATCCGAATACAGCACTTGATATGACAGAACAGGGTGATTTGGGGCATCATACGGCTAAAGCAGTGAATAAAAAGGTGGTGTGGAAAACGGACGAGTGGGGATTCAGAAATGATCATTTTATTGCCAATCCAGATGTGCTGATAATTGGCGATTCGTTTGTTGCGGGAACAGGATTGAGTCAGGATGAGACCTTGACAGCACGATTGATCAACCTGACCGGAGGAAAATTGCGGATCTACAGTATGGCGCCTTCTACGCTTGATGACATGGTTTATCTGATCCAAAACGGTATCATGCATAAGCCAAAATTACTCATCTTTTCGATGGTGGAACGTAATGTGCCGAAACCGGTGACGGGGCAGTTGAGTCGACCGTTCGATATCAATACTGCTTCGTATAATGTGAAGCGAAAATTGTATGGATTGACCGGTTTTGATGCTTTTTACGACCGACTGACTCGCTTTTATAATGTTCGTTGGGCACAGGCGCGTATTAACCGTCAGCAGGGGTCGGGACTGGTGTCGTCGGTAGATCATCATATGTTGTTCCTACAGGGGAAAAAGTCTTTGGCAAAAGCCGATGCGCGGCTGAAATCTGTAACCAAAGCGTTGGTTTCTTACAAGAAGTATTGCGATTCTCAACAGATAGAATTTTTGTTCTTACCGATGCCTAACAAAGAAACAGTTTATTATGATCTGGTTCCTTTTCCAACTCAACCTGATTATTTATTCCGGCTTGACTCTATTCTTAAACACGAGGGCATTACTACCCTTAATATTCTTCCTCTTTACAATTATGAACGCGGAAAAGGCTCTTTGCTGTATCATTCTGATGATTCGCACTGGAATGGATATGCAGCACAACTTGTTGCAACTGAGTTAAAACAATATTTGAACACAAAAAGGTTGCAATGAATGAGAAATGTAGATTTTACCAATTTAGCTCAATGAAGAAACCTATATTTCGGTGAATTTCAAAATAATTTCTTCTTTGCCTTCCGGCTGCGATATCTCATAAGTACCTTTGTAGGTTAGTTGTATATTGTTTAGATTAGCCGATGTTGCCAATGATCGCAACAGGGAAAGCCTGTCGGGACCATTGCATTCGTGATTAAACCAACAATTCCAGCTATTACTCGATTGTCCGTCAAACTGGATGATAAATAGTGCGTGGTCTGAAAAGACCAGATCTTCGTAAGCGTATGCAATGTCAAGTCCGGTACCGTCTTTAACGACAAACCGAACTTTTTCAAGTTCGTAGAATTCGATTTTATCTTCAGGAAGCAATGCAGCTTCCCTCATCATTTCTGTTTTCATAATAGTTTAAGCAAATAAGTGGAACCATAGTTCTGTTTGTTTTACATCGTCGGCTTCGTCATAAGTCTGACATTTAAATAACGACATAGTAACAGCTTCTTCAAATTCAGTTTCGTTAAAGCCGATACCTTCGTTGTCAAGTAGTTCAAGCAAATCAGCCTTAGAACGGCATTTGTAACACGCTTTCCGTAAAGGGGCGTGTTTGTTGATGTGGCGAATGAAAATCAGAGCGTTTTGGAGAGACATAGTAATGAGCATTTTGTTACAGTACTTTAAGCTAGATGCAATTGTTGTGCCAGTCGATGTATTGTGCTTACTATTAGAGTGTTTAATTTGTGATGACTTATGTGGATAAACACAAAAGCTACATTTTCGTATGTTTTTGTGTCCTTGTCTTACATAATAGTTGTCTTGTCTGTTTTGGTGCATCTGAAACCAGACTGTAATGAAAACAATCGAAAACTTTGCTTGGAATTTTTTGCTTGAAAATTGACAAAATACCCAAGACGTGTTTAATGATAGAAAATCGCATAAATCTTCATTTAACTTCATTTCTGATTTTGTTATAATCTTTTACGTGTCAATGCGGAGTAATAGTTTCTATATTTGTGTTCGGTAAAATGAGTAATGTTCATATTTACTTGTTACAACTGAAATTAATGAGATAAAAAGAATTGCAAATGTTCAATATCATTCGTCTTCGAGAAACTGCTTCAACTAACAACTATCTTCGTGAGTTGCTTGTTTCGAGCCGGGAACAATTGTCGGAAGGTATGGTAGTGAGCGCAGATTATCAGACCAAAGGTCGGGGACAAGTGGGCAATGTGTGGGAGTCGGAAGATGGTAAAAATTTATTGTTCAGTATGTTGCTGTTTCCAAGCAGTATTGAAGCTAATCAACAATTTGTGCTGTCTAAAATGGTATCGCTGGCTGTCGCTGGTGTGCTGAAAGAGGAAATCGACGATGTTTTTATTAAATGGCCAAATGATATTTACTGGCGGGATAAAAAGATTGCAGGGATCCTGATTGAGAATGACTTGTGTGGATCTAATATTCAATATTGTGTAATTGGAATTGGATTGAACATTAATCAGGAATCTTTTGTGAGTAATGCGCCTAATCCGGTTTCCCTAAGGCAAATCACAGGTAAAACATACGACAGGGAAGATCTTTTGAAGCGAATTGTAAAGCGTATATATATGCTTTATATTCAGCTGTTGCGGGAAGAATTGAATTGCTTTGATGAAGAATACAAAAAGTCTCTTTACCGTCACGACGGCTTGCATGAATACCGGGCGAATGATGAAAATTTCAAGGCCAGTATTGTGGATATACTACCAAGCGGACATCTTGTGTTGCAAACAGAAAATCGAACACAACGAACATTCGCCTTTAAAGAAGTAAGCATTGTCCTGTAATGGACAATGCTTTTTTTATGGTGTGAGCTTATAGTTAGAAAGGAACATCGTTGCCCGATCCGCTTAAGAACGGAGGTGGCGCAGGAAAATCGGGCATAGCCGGAGTTGCCGGTTTGTTGAATGATTCTTCGTTGCTGATTTTTGATACAAAACCTTTGTATTCATCCTGTTCTTCGTCGTCGCGGTTCATGAATTTAGCGTACTGACCTTTGAATCGGAGTTGTACGTCGCTGGTTGCCCCATTACGGTGCTTGGCAATGATGATTTCGGCAATACCCAAAAGCGAATTACCCTGAGGATCTTCCGTAATCTTGTAATATTCGGGACGGTGGATAAAACAAACCATATCCGCATCCTGTTCAATAGCTCCCGATTCACGTAAGTCAGATAATTGAGGACGCTTACCTTCGTTTCCGGCACGCCCTTCCACGCTACGATTTAACTGAGAAAGTGCAATGATAGGAATGTCCAGCTCCTTGGCAAGTCCTTTTAATGAACGCGAAATCATACTTACTTCCTGCTCGCGGCTACCAAAGTTCATTCCACTTGCATTCATAAGCTGCAAGTAGTCAATAAGCAGAATCTTGACATTGTGCTCTTTTACTAATCGGCGTGCTTTGGTTCGAAGCTCAAAGACCGACAAACTGGGCGTGTCGTCCAGATAAATCGGGGCGTCGATAAGTTTTTTGAGGCGGTAGTCAAGTTGTTCCCATTCATAAGGAGCCAACTGTCCATTCTTGATTTTTTCACCTTCAATTTCACAAACGTTCATTAGTAAACGGTTTACCAACTGAACGTTGGACATTTCGAGCGAAAACATTGCCACCGGAGTATTGTAGTCGACGGCTATGTTTTTTGTCATTGAAAGTACGAATGCGGTTTTACCCATAGCAGGACGTGCTGCGATGATGATAAGGTCGGAACGTTGCCAGCCGGAGGTCACTTTATCGAGAACGTGAAATCCTGTTTGTACGCCACTCAACCCTTCCGGACGATTGGCTGCAGCCTGAATACGCTTTATTGCTTCGTCAATAATCGGATTGATCTGTACCACATCTTTCTTGACATTCTGTTGTGATACTTTGAAGAGCATGCCTTCAGCTTCCTGCATCAGGTCATCAACGTCAGTCCGTTCATCGAAGGCTTTGCTTTGAATTTCACTTGAAACACGAATCAACTCACGGGCAAGGTATTTTTGCGCAATAATACGGGCGTGAAATTCGATGTGTGCTGCAGACGCTACTTTTGCCGTCAGCATAGTGATGTAGTACGCTCCGCCTACTTCGTCCAGTTGTCCGTTTTTGCGCAATTGTTCGGTAACGGTGTGCATGTCTATCGGTTCCTGCTTAATTGCCAGATCAACTACCGCAGTAAATATTTTAACATGCGTTTCTTTGTAGAAGCATTCCGGACGCAAAATATCACTCACAATAGAGTAAGCATCCTTCTCGAGCATGATGGCGCCTAATACGTCTTCTTCCAGTTCGACAGCCTGAGGCGGAAGTTTTCCGTATTCGTTTACTGTTGGAATAAAATTGTTGGAAGGAGCTTTTCGCCTTGAATTCTTATTGTTAGTTTCCATTCTTAAGTTTCAAAATTGGGGTTTCAAAATTACGAAAAATCTTAGTCAGGGAACATAGTTTGGTGTAAATAGTTTTGAACTATTGTTGATAACTTTTGTTATGGTGAAAATTTTATTTTGCAGGCATGAATCTGTTGTCTATTTTTGTACACTATTTATACAAAATACTCATGATTACTTTCCCGAATGCCAAAATAAACCTTGGTCTGAATATCGTAGAAAAACGACCGGATGGTTACCATAATATTGAAACAATTTTTTATCCGATAGGATGGAAAGATGCTTTGGAGATAGTACCCGCAGATAAAACTACACTGATAGTTTCGGGTATCGCGATTGACGGAGACCCGGATAAAAACCTCGTGATGAAAGCGCTTCGCTTGTTACGTGAGGATTATGAGATTGGAGATTTGTCTGTTTTGTTGCAGAAAAACATTCCGTTTGGAGCCGGATTGGGAGGCGGTTCTGCTGACGGCGCTTTTATGTTATCGTTGTTGAATAAATTTTATGAGTTACATATCTCAGAGAATGAACTGGCAAGCTATGCTGTTAGATTGGGCGCAGACTGCCCTTTCTTTATTTATAACCGCCCGGTTTTTGCTACCGGCATCGGAGACATTCTTGAACCGGTGGATGTTAATCTGGGGCAAAATCATTTTGTTGTAATTAAACCGGATGTTGCAGTGCCCACGGCGGAAGCTTATTCAAAAGTAAAGCCTCACAAGCCCCGGGAGTCTCTTAAAGTATTGATCGCGTTACCTGTTGAAGAATGGAAAGAGGTTGTTGTGAATGACTTTGAACAATCTGTTTTTGCAAAACATTCGGAGTTGACTGAACTAAAAGCACATCTCTATAAACAAGGTGCCTTATACGCATCAATGTCTGGTTCAGGTTCTGCATTATATGGTATTTTTCCGCCTGATGTTCGACCGGAGTTAAACTTGCGCAATTGTGCCATCTGGAGAGAATTAAAATGAAGCAAAATAAGGGTTTCAAAGCGTTTTGATTGTTAATAAATAAATTCTAAAGGTTTGGCAGTACGTACAAAAAAGTGTAACTTAGTGCGCTTTTTGAAGCAGAGTGAATAAAATCAAATTTTGCATTTTAAATGATTGATAACGATAGAATTATAAAGGTTAATATCGAGGAGGAAATGAAATCGTCATACATCGATTATTCGATGTCTGTGATTGTTTCGCGTGCCTTACCCGATGTTAGAGATGGCTTTAAGCCGGTTCACCGCCGTATTTTATATGCCATGAATGAATTGGGAGTTAATGCCAACAAGCCATATAAAAAATCAGCGAGAATTGTCGGTGAAGTTTTAGGTAAGTACCACCCTCATGGCGACTCTTCTGTCTATTTTGCTATGGTTCGTCTTGCTCAGTCATGGTCCATGCGCTACATGATGGTTGACGGTCAGGGTAACTTCGGCTCTGTAGACGGTGACTCACCGGCAGCTATGCGTTACACTGAGTGTCGCTTGCAAAAGATTGCCGAAGAAATGCTTGTCGATATTGACAAGAATACGGTTAATTTTCAGCCGAACTTCGACGAATCTCTTCAGGAACCAACTGTATTGCCAACACGTATTCCGAATCTTTTAGTTAACGGAGCTTCGGGTATTGCCGTTGGTATGGCTACCAATATGCCGCCACATAATTTGTCGGAAATAATCGATGCAACCATTGCGTATATTGCCAATAACGACATTACGATTGACGAGCTTATTAAATATGTAAAGGCTCCCGATTTTCCAACCGGAGGTAGTATTTACGGTTATGCCGGTGTGCGTGAAGCTTTTGAAACCGGTCGTGGACGTATCGTGATCCGTTCAAAAGTGGAAATCGAAACCGAAGCAAATGGTCGTGAAAAGATAATAGTGACAGAAATTCCATACATGGTGAATAAGGCAGAGCTTATCAAAGCAATTGCTGACATGGTGGAGGATAAAAAGATAGAGGGTATTTCGAATATTAATGACGAAAGCGACCGTGAAGGCATGCGTATCGTAGTTGATATTAAACGGGATGCCAATTCCAATGTTGTTCTCAACAAACTGTTCAAATATTCGGCATTACAATCTTCTTTCAGTGTCAATAATATTGCGCTGGTACATGGCCGACCACGTACTCTTGCGCTTAATCAGTTGATTAAATATTTTGTCGAGCACCGCCATGAAGTAGTGGTGCGTCGTACACAATTTGAACTTGCTGAAGCCGAAAGACGTGCTCATATCCTCGAGGGCTTGATTATTGCAAGCGATAATATCGATGAGGTAATAGCTATTATTCGTGGGTCGAAAACACCCGACGAGGCTCGTGCCAGTTTGATGGAACGTTTCTCTTTGAGTGAAATACAATCGCGTGCTATTGTCGAAATGCGTTTGAGACAACTTACTGGTCTTGAGCAGGATAAATTACATGCCGAATACAAAGATATTCAGGCATTAATTGCAAACCTTAAGGATATTCTTGAAAACAAAGAGCACCGGATGAGAATTATCGTGGATGAACTTACCGAAATCAAAAACAAATACGGAGACGAACGTCGTACCCAAATTGTTTATGCTTCTGAAGAGTTCAATCCTGAAGATTTTTATTCTGATGATGAAATGATCATCACAATTTCTCATCTTGGTTATATTAAACGGACTCCGTTAAGTGAGTTTAGGGCTCAAAACCGTGGTGGGGTAGGCTCAAAAGGTAGCGATTCCAGAGATGAAGACTTTATCGAGTCAATCTATCCGGCGTCTATGCATAATTATATGCTGTTCTTTACACAAAAAGGACGTTGCTACTGGTTGAAAGTTTATGATATACCGGAAGGTACTAAAAACTCTAAGGGACGTGCAATTCAGAATCTTCTCAATATCGAATCTGATGATAAAGTAAATGCTTTCATACGTATAAAGCAGCTAGAAGAACCTGAATTTACTCAATCGCACTATCTTGTATTCTGTACCAAGCAGGGCGTTATTAAGAAAACCAGCCTTGAAGCTTATTCTCGTCCACGTTCGAATGGTGTTAATGCTATCACTATTCGTGAAGATGATGAAGTGATCCAGGTTCGTTTAACTGATGGAAAAACCGATGTTGTTATGGCTAACCGTAACGGACGCGCTATTCGTTTTAACGAAACGAAAGTCCGCGAGATGGGTAGAACAGCAACCGGTGTGCGAGGAATGACTCTCGACGATGATGACGATGCTGTAGTTGGTATGGTTTGTATTAAAGACCCTGCCAAAGAAACTGTTTTGGTCGTTTCTGAAAAAGGATATGGTAAACGTACATTGTTGGACGAAATGGACGAGAATGGTAATGTAGAAGCCGTTTATCGTGTCACTAACCGTGGAGGTAAGGGTGTGAAAACCATGAACATTTCCGACAAAACCGGGAAGCTGGTGACCATCAAAAATGTTACGGATGATAATGATTTGATGATTATCAATAAATCGGGTATTACAATTCGTGTGAAGATGGCCGATATTCGTGTAATGGGGCGTGCAACACAGGGTGTTCGCCTAATCAATCTTGACAAACGGAACGACGAAATTGCATCTGTTTGTAAGGTTCAATCAGAGCCCGAAGAAGAAGAAGTGTCGGTAGAACCAATTGAATTAAATGAGGAAATAAACCAAAGCACTCAGGAAGAGTCAAATTGAAAAAACTCAAATAAGTTAAACTCTCAAAAAACCTTGTTATGAAAAAACTATTTTTATCTGTAATGCTTATTGCTGGTTTTACCTGCAGCGCATTTGCACAGAAGGCTAACGTGACCAAAGCAAAGCGTGACGCCACAGCCGATACTCCGGACTTTAAATCAGCAGTAGCTGCTATTGAATCAGCTTTGGCTGATCCTACAACTAAGGATCTTGCAGAAACATGGTACACTGCCGGTTATGTTTACAATGAAATGAACTCTAAAGAGTACAAGAAAGAATTGTTGAAACAACAGTTTGACCAGGAGGTTGCCGGTACCAGCATTGTAAAAGCATTCGGTTATTTCCAGAAAGCGTATGATCTTGACCAGAAACCTAACGAAAAAGGTAAAGTTAAACCTCAATTTTCAAAAGATATCAAAGCTTTATTGCAAACATACTATAGTGACGGTCAGTTGATTCGTTATGGAAGTAACTTGTTTGATAAGAAAAATTTTGCAGGTGTTGTAAAAGCATTTGATACATACCTGGCAATTCCTGAGTTTCCTGCGTTCAAAGCTGATGAACTGAAGAAGGATTCTACTTACAAAATGGTGAAGTATTATGCTGCTATTGCTTCTATCAATGCAGGTGATACTATCGGTTCTATCAAACGTCTTGAAAGCATGATGAATGATAACTACGAAACAAAGAATGTTTATGAACTTCTTTATCAGCAATATCTTGCAAAGAAAGATACAGTTAAATATATGACTGTTCTGAAAGAAGGGTTTGATAAATACCCTGCGGAACCATTCTTCCTGCAAAACCTGATCAATAATTTTATCTACTCAGGTAAAAACAAAGAAGCCTTGGATTATCTGAACCAGGCAATTGCTAAAGAACCTAATGTTGCACAGTATCACTTTGTAAGTGGTCGTTTGAAAGAAGAAAGTAAAGACTATGAAGGCGCAAAGGCTGCTTTTGAAAAAGCTATCCAGTTGAAACCGGACTATGCAGAAGCAGAAAATGCAATAGCACGTATGTATTACAACAAAGCTGCTGCTATTTTGCAGGAAGCTAACGATATTAAAGATATGGCACAGGTAAAGAAAAAACAGGACGAAGCTCAAAGCTTGTTCAAAGAATCGTTGCCGTATTTCAAAAAAGCCTATGAAATGAATCCTAAAGATGCTGAATTGAAAGGCGATTTGAAACGTATCTACTATCGTTTGCAAATGAACGCAGAATACGAAGCATTGAACAAAGAATAACAACAATTACTTTTTCAATTCAAAGGCCGGTTCACAAGACCCGGCCTTTTTTCATTCTCCGCTTTGTTTACTATCTTTGCAAGAATAAACACTAGGAATGGTAAAGGAAACACTACTGGGAAAAACCCTTGAACAATTGAAGGAAGTAGCATCAGCCAATGGAATGCCAGCTTTTACAGCTAAACAAATGGCTGATTGGTTATATGTAAAGAAGGTGACGGATATTCAGCAAATGACTAATTTGTCCGTTGCAAAGCGTGATGCACTTTCTCTGAAATATGAAGTTGGAAGAAAAAATCCTGCTGAAGAGTCAGTTTCTCAGGATGGTACAAAAAAGTACCTGTTTGAAACGTCGAACGGCAATTTTATAGAGAGTGTTTTTATACCGGATGACGACCGGGCAACTTTGTGTGTTTCTTCGCAGGTAGGTTGTAAAATGAATTGTCTCTTTTGCCAGACAGGAAAGCAGGGCTTTTCTGGTAATCTTTCTGCAAATGAAATTATAAACCAGATATTCTCTATTCCTGAAAGTGATCAATTAACCAATCTCGTTTTTATGGGAATGGGAGAGCCCTTTGATAATACTTTGGAAGTGCTGAAAGCGCTTGAAATTCTGACTGCTTCCTGGGGATATGCATGGAGTCCCCGCAGGATTACGGTTTCAACCATTGGTCTGATTCCCGGAATGAAACAATTTTTGGAACATTCACAATGTCACCTGGCTATTAGCTTGCATTCTCCTTTTGATAAGGAAAGACTCGAATTGATGCCTGCTCAGAAAGCTTATCCCATTGAAAAAGTGCTGGAGGTAGTCAAGCAACATGATTTCAAACATCAGCGTCGTGTTTCTTTTGAATATATTGTGTTTGATCATCTTAACGATTCAATGCGTCATGCACGTGAATTGGTTCGTATACTTAAGGGTATTCCTTGTCGGGTGAACCTCATACGTTTTCATGCTATCCCAAATGTAGATCTAAAAGGAGCAGATAATGAACGGATGATGTTTTTGCGCGATTATCTGACTGAAAATGGTATTACAACTACAATTCGCCGATCCAGGGGGGAAGATATTCTTGCTGCATGTGGAATGTTATCCAGCAGCAAACAGTCTCCGGAAAATGAGATTTAGCGGATTCCGATTTTTTGAACTTGAATTTGAAACTTTGAACTTGATATACAATGGAAGAAAAAAAGATGATTATCGGGATAACACATGGCGATATTAACGGTATCGGCTACGAAGTTATTCTTAAGACCTTACTTGAAAACCATGTTTTCGAATTTTGCACACCGGTAATTTATGGTTCGCCGAAAGTGGCATCCTATTACCGTAAAACATTAAATATTGAACACCTCGGCCTGACGACTATCAATGATGTGAAAGATGCTGTCGGTCGTAAAGTGTATATCATAAATTGTTGTTCGGAAGATATAAAAGTGGAGCTCGGGCGTTCAACGGAAATGGCGGGTCAGGCTGCATTTGCTGCACTGGAGGCTGCCACTCGTGACTTAGCTGAAGGTAAAATAGATGCTATTGTTACTGCCCCTATTAATAAAAGCAATATACAGTCGGCTCAGTTTTCTTTTCCGGGGCATACGGAATACCTCGAAAAAACTTTTATCAATCAGGGTAAAGCGCTGATGTTGCTCGTTAGTGAAATTGCTCGTGTGGCCGTTGTGACGGGGCATATTCCTATATCAAAAGTACCGGCGGCAATAACACAAGATCTGATTATAGAGAAACTCCGGGTATTGAATCAAAGCCTGAAAGAAGACTTTGGCATAACACGTCCCCGTATCGCTGTTTTGGGGCTTAATCCTCATTCGGGCGATAATGGCGTCATAGGGACCGAAGAACAGGATGTGATTATACCAGCTCTGAAAAAATGTGCTGATAGGGGTATCGTTTGTGTGGGTCCTCTTTCTGCCGATGGGCTGTATGGTTCGGGAGCATTCAGAAACTATGATGCAGTTCTTGCTATGTATCACGATCAGGGGCTTGCCCCATTCAAAACCCTTGCAATGGAAAACGGAGTAAACTTTACAGCAGGCTTGCCGGTTATTCGCACGTCGCCGGCACACGGTACTGCATACGAAATTGCCGGGCAAAATGTTGCTTCTGAATCGTCTTTTCGTCAAGCTTTATTCCTTGCATATGATGTTTGCAAAAATCGGAAAAGCTACCAGGAAGCATTTGCTAATCCTCTGAAAAAGCAGGATGTAGAGCAAAATGGCTATTCCGAATGATTATATTTGAGAATTTAAGTAGCTTGCATAAATGTTAATTTTAAAGGGTTGATTTTGAAATAACTACTCGTTTTTACAATACAAAATGTAGAAAAAAGACGTCTCTTGTTTGGCAAACTGGCAAAAATTTGTACCTTTGCAGCGGGTAAGTCCTATACGACCAGCTCCCTTTGAATCCCCCAGGGCTTGATCGCAGCAAGGGTATTTGGTTGTAGCGGTGCGATATAGTTAGCTTACCCACCTGCCTCTTTAGCTCAGTTGGCCAGAGCACGTGATTTGTAATCTCGGGGTCGTTGGTTCGAATCCGACAAGAGGCTCAAAATTATAGAAAGCCGTTCATTACGAACGGCTTTTTTTTGTCGTAAAGCAGCAAAATTGCAAGGACGAAATGGTATTTACTTCCTGAAAGATCAATTTTACCGGAAATTACGCTGATTATCTGTATTCTTTGCTCTTTCTCCTTTGCTCTGCAAATAATAAAAAAGTATCTTTGCATCATTAAATAAAAAACCATTTGTAAGGTTCAAAAAAACATGATTAATATCACATTTCCCGACGGTTCGGTTCGCCAGTTTGAAAAAGGCATTACCGGACAACAATTAGCTGAAAGTATCAGCTCTCGTTTGGCTCAAGAGGTGTTGGCCATTAGTGTAAACGAACAAATTTGGGATCTCACCCGTCCTATTGAAACGGATGCTTCTATTAAGTTGCATAAGTGGGATGATGAAGAAGGCAAATATGCTTTCTGGCACTCATCAGCTCACTTGATGGCAGAAGCTTTACAGGCTCTTTATCCGGGCATTAAGTTCGGAATAGGTCCGGCTATCGAAAACGGTTTCTACTATGACGTTGATCCGGGTGAAACAGTTATTAAAGAAAGTGATCTTCCTGCTATTGAAGCAAAAATGATTGAATTGGCAGCTAAAAAAGAGGCTATCGTTCGTAAAGATATCTCTAAAGAAGATGCTCTTCAACTTTTCAATGACAAAGGAGACGACTATAAAACAGAACTTATCAGCGATTTGGCTGACGGTACTATTACATTGTATTCTCAGGGCGATTTTACCGATTTGTGCCGCGGTCCCCACTTGCCAAATACAGGTGAAATAAAAGCTATTAAGCTGCTTAGTGTTGCCGGTGCTTACTGGCGTGGAGACGAAAAACGCAAACAGTTGACTCGTATTTACGGCATTACGTTCCCGAAAAAGAAGATGCTGGATGAGTATCTGGTACTTTTGGAGGAAGCTAAAAAACGTGATCACCGTAAGATTGGTAAGGAACTTGAATTGTTCATGTTCTCTGAAACGGTAGGAAAAGGTCTACCTCTCTGGTTGCCTCGCGGTACAGCTTTACGTCTTCGCTTGGAAGATTTTCTGAAACAAATTCAGCGTCGTTTCGATTACCAGCAGGTTATTACTCCGCATATCGGTAACAAGCAGTTGTATGTTACTTCAGGCCACTATGCAAAATATGGAAAAGACTCTTTCCAACCTATACACACACCGGAGGAAGGAGAAGAGTATTTGTTGAAACCGATGAACTGTCCTCACCACTGCGAGATTTACAAGTTCAAACCGCGTTCTTATAAAGATCTTCCATTGCGTTTTGCAGAATTCGGTACCGTATACCGTTACGAACAAAGCGGCGAATTACATGGACTTACCCGTGTGCGCAGCTTTACTCAGGATGATGCTCACCTTTTCTGTCGTCCCGATCAGTTGAAAGACGAATTTTTGAAAGTAATGGATATTATTTTCATCATTTTCAATGCTTTGGATTTCAAAAACTTTGAGGCTCAGATCTCGTTACGCGATCCGAACAATAGAGAAAAATATATTGGTTCGGACGAAAATTGGGACAAGGCAGAACGCGCTATTATTGAGGCTTGTGAAGAAAAAGGGTTAAAGGCGAAAGTGGAACTTGGCGAAGCTGCGTTCTACGGTCCTAAACTTGACTTTATGGTGAAAGATGCTATAGGTCGTCGCTGGCAGTTAGGAACCATTCAGGTGGATTACAACCTGCCGGAACGTTTCGAACTTGAGTACACCGGCGAGGATAACCAAAAGCACCGTCCAGTGATGATACACCGTGCTCCTTTTGGCTCTATGGAACGTTTTGTTGCTGTATTGATAGAACATACAGCCGGTAAATTCCCGTTGTGGTTGACTCCTGATCAGGTGGTGGTATTGCCTATCAGTGAAAAATTCAACGATTATGCCCGTAAAGTGGCAAAAGAACTCTTTTTGCAGGATGTTCGCGTAACGGTAGATGACCGAAATGAAAAAATCGGACGTAAAATTCGTGATAACGAGTTGAAACGTATTCCTTATTTGCTGGTTGTTGGCGAGAAAGAAATGGAAACCGGAGTGGTTGCTGTTCGTAAACAAGGTGAAGGCGATAAGGGAACAATGACACCCGAAGAATTTGCGGCAATGATTAATACCGAAGTTGCCAAAATGATGAATGTATTTTAATTTATACTGAAAGATAACTGAATAAGCGTCGTGACTGCAATAATTGTAGATCACGACGCTTTTTTGTTGAATTCAGGGCTCATAATCAGTAAAATAAAGTTATATATTTGTGGTGATTTATGCGGGCAAAACTTAACGTCTTCTCGAAATGAAAAAACTACCCGGAGATATTTTTAGGTATATTGCGCTTATATGTATAGTGTTGACAATTAGTGCTATTGCAAACTCTCAGGTCGAGATGGGCAGGTGGCGTGCTTACTTTGCATATAATGCAACCAATCAGCTTGCATTGACTCCTCAAAAAGTTTTTGCCATTAGTTCAGGTGCTCTGTTTTCTGTTAATAAGGCAGATCAAAGTATTGAAGAGTATTCTAAAATTACAGGCCTTAGTGATAATGGTATCAATGCGATTGCGTATGATAAATCGCATAATCAACTTCTGATTGTTTATTCGAATGCCAACATTGATCTGTATTCCGAAAATGGTATTGCCAATATCCCTGAATTTCATGATAAGCTGACTTCTATAGATAAAACGCTGAATAGCATTTCTTTTAATGGCGATTATGCGTATCTGTCGTGCAAATTCGGAATTCTGGTCGTCAATTTAGTGAAGAAGGAAATTGCCGATAACTATGTCATAGGTTCAAATGGAAGTAATGTTTCTGTGTTGGCTACAGCTGTGTTTGGAGGTAAGATATATGCACTCACAGCTTCCGGATTAATGCAGGCCAATGCTGATGATCATAATCTTGCTAATTATCAGACTTGGAGTAATGTATCGACAATACCCACGGGGACAAACAATAATCTGATAGTTTTTGCAAATGCATTATGGTTGCTGCAAAATGGCTCTGTCTATAAGTCAGTGGATGGGGCGGTGTGGAGTGCTATAGGTTCTCTTTCTGGTGTTTCGCGAATGCAGACAGATGGAACAAAGCTCTATTTTATTTCGGATGCGGCATCAACTACTTATGTGTACGATGAAAATCTTACTTTGTCGACGCTGGGAAATCTTGCTCCCAAAATGATAGCTTATGATGCGGTCTCAAAAAAATACTGGTTTGTAAATGGAGATTCAGACGGCATTGTAGAAGCGGATGCGGGAGGAGTAGTCGCTAATAAATTCAAACCATTCGGGCCTTTTGATAATAATGCGTGGAAAATGGTTTTTGCGGGAGATAAATTGTTTGTTGTTCCCGGTGGTGGATGGGCATCACAATATAAGCATCCGGCATCAGTAATGATGTTCGAAAATAACGAATGGAGCTATATCTCCGGAACTTCGATTGCAGCTCAGACGAATGTGCCAACCTTGCCGGTATATGATTTTATTTCTATTGCAGTAGATCCGAAAGATAATACCCATTTCTTTACATCTTCCTACGGAATGGGGTTGTATGAATTCAAAGATAATAAGTTTTATAAATGGTATAATAGTCAGAATAGCGCTATTGAATCAATATTTCCGGGACAAAGTCTGGAATTGTATTATCAGCGCTTGGACGGCCTTGCTTTTGATAAAGCTGGAAATATTTGGTTTACGAATTCTCTTGTGAATAATAGTGTTAAGTATCTGACACCGGCGGGGATCGTAAAATCTTATCCGTTTGATTTTATTTCAAATAAAACCAATGTTCAGGGCATATTGATTGATAAACAGAATCCAAATCGCAAGTGGGGAAATATTGCCCGAATCAACCAAGGTATTTTTGTTTTTGATGATAATGGGACGTTAGATAATACGGCAGATGATAAAAAAGTATTTTATACCTCTTTTGTCGATCAGGATGGAAATGCTTTTACTTCTGACTACTACAGGTGCCTTGTCCAGGATAAAAATAACAGAATCTGGATTGGAACGGGTAAAGGTCCCATTGTAATCTCCAATCCTGATAAAGCTTTTTCTCCCAATTTTACTATTTCTCGTATTAAGATTCCAAGAAATGATGGAACAAATAATGCCGATTATCTACTGGGTACAGAGCAGGTAACTTCTATTGTTGTTGATGGTGCAAATCGCAAATGGATTGGTACCGTAACATCGGGCCTTTATTTGGTTTCGGAAGACGGAACCGCGACTATTGCTCATTTTACAGCAGCAAATAGTCCACTTTTGTCAGACAATATTATTTCGTTAGAATTGAATCAAACGACCGGAGAACTGTTTATAGGAACAGATCAGGGGTTAATATCGTATCAGACGGATGCAAATAAAGGTGTTTCTGCATTTGATGCAATGTATGCATATCCGAATCCTGTAAGAGAGACTTATGACGGCTTGATTACGATTACCGGATTGGTAACCGGATCTGTAGTCAAAATAACAGATGTTGCAGGAAATCTTGTTTATGAAACTACTTCGAATGGAGGAATAGCTACCTGGAATGACAAACGAGCAGGAGGCAAACGCGTAAGTACAGGAGTATATCTTGTTTCAGCAGTCTCTCCTGATGGTAGCCAGTCTGGGATCACGAAAATATTGGTGATTCATTAATAAACCCGGTTCAACAACAAGGGAGGGCTTGATTATGAACCAAGTCCTCCCTTGTTGTTTGTATTGTTGTGCTTATTGTTTCCGATATTGCCTGGTTTTGCTGTGCTTTCTGCTGTATGTGAAATAGATGATGAACCCTATAGCCATCCATCCAAACAAACGATACCACGTGTCTTTTGGTAGTGATGCCATTTGTGCAAAGCAAACTAAAGCTCCTAAAATAGGAATAACAGGTACCCATGGAGTTTTGAATCCGCGAGGGGCATCTGGTTCTTTTTTGCGGAGTATAATAATCCCGATACATACAATTACAAAAGCAAGGAGCGTGCCTATAGAAACCAGCTCTCCTAGTAAACCAATAGGGAAAAGCCCTGCAAAAAAGGCGGCAAAACAACCGGTGACTATCGTCGTAATATAAGGAGTCTTGAATTTGGGATGTACTTTGGCAAAGCTTTTCCAGAGTAAACCGTCACTTGCCATCGAAAAGAATACTCTTGATTGCCCCAGCAGCAAAACCAGAACTACAGAACTCAAGCCTGCAATGGCACCGATTTTGATGATCGGACGAAGCCAAGCAAGACCTTGTCCTGCCGTGTCTATCGCAAGAGCAATAGGGGCCGGAACGTTTAATTCTTTATAATTCACAATGCCGGTTAGCGTAAGACTTACGGCAATATAAAGTATAGTACATACCATTAGAGACGTTAATATACCTATTGGCATATCTCGTTTCGGATTGATTGCTTCCTGTGATGTGGTCGATACGGCATCGAAGCCGATATAAGCAAAGAAAACTACTCCGGCTCCGGTTAAAATACCCGACCATCCAAATTCGCCCGGACCTGTGCTTGCGGGAATAAACGGAGTCCAGTTGTGAGTGTCTATGTATGCAATGCCAAATCCGATAAAAAGCAGAATGACAATCACCTTTATCATTACAATGATGTTATTGAACTTTGCCGATTCTTTGATGCCTATTACCAATAGGGTGGTCATTAATGCTACAATAAATACGGCAGGAAAGTTGATGATAGCTCCTGTGGTGTGCCAACCTTCTGCATCAAACGAAAATGGACTTTGGCATATCGCACTGGGAAGTTGTAGCCCTAAATCGGTCAGGAGACTGCTTACATAGCCGGACCAACCCACTGCAACTGTTGCAGAACCGAAAAGGTATTCTAAAATCAAGTCCCATCCGATAATCCAGGCAATAAACTCACCCATAGTGGCGTAGCCATAGGTATATGCGCTACCGGAAACAGGTATCATTGATGCGAACTCAGCATAACACAAACCAGCCAAAAGGCATCCGAAAGCTGAAATAATAAACGATAGGGCAATAGCCGGCCCTGCATGTAATGCTGCTGCTGTACCGGTAAGGACAAATATTCCGGCTCCAATCACACAGCCTATTCCCAATAATGTAAGATTGACAGGCCCTAGGTGACGGCGAAGCTCATTGTGTTTACTGTCAGCTTGTTCGTTAAGCTGTGCTAGCGTCTTTTTAATGAACAGATCTTTTATCATAATTGTATTGTTGTCGAGAGGAAAAACTACATTTTGCGAAGAAAATCAGTGCTAAAATGAATAAATTGATACTAATAGCTTGCAAAAATAACCATTTTAATTCATTATATTGGTGTTTGTTGTTATCTTTTTTTGTCTTATGCAAAGCTGGAATATGCTTGTGCTATGCCTGGGTTTAGGCAGATTGAAAACGATGAATGCGAGTCGTATTTATATGGTAAATCCCAAAAAAGTGATACCTTTGCATGTATCCGGAGTCATTTTGTGAGTGGTTGACGTAAATATCTTATAATCATTTTATTGTTTTTCTGAAAATAAGAAAGTGTTATGGAATTTTCTTCGAAACATCATGGTGTTTGACTCATTTATTTATCTTCAATTCTAACCCGGATAAGTTCTTTTGCAATATGCCAGAACTTATCAAGTTTATATTCAAATTATTGACAAATGAGAGATTTTAACGCGTTGTTTAAAGAATATGCCTGCGATTTGAACGATGATCAGGTAAAAGAATCGGTATCGAAATTATTGTCGGAAAAAGCATCTGTAAATGCTACAACAGAAGTGTATAAGACTTGCTTTAATCTGATTGATCTTACGTCACTAAACACATCCGACAGTACTTCTTCTATTGAAGCATTTGTAGATAAAGTAAATGTTTTTGCAGGCGAATTTCCCGATATGCCTTCTGTGGCTGCGATTTGCGTTTATCCGTCGTTTGCAAAGACGGTTAAAGGGAGGTTGGAGTTACCATTGGGGATAGCAGCTGTTTCGGCTGGTTTTCCATCTTCTCAGACTTTTCTTGAAGTCAAAATTGCAGAAACCGCTATGGCTGTAAGTGATGGCGCTTCTGAAATTGACGTGGTGATTTCGGTTGGTAAGTTTCTGGATGGCAACTATGAAGAATTGTACGAAGAACTGGAGGAACTGAAATCAACTTGCCGTGATGCTCACTTAAAAGTTATTCTGGAAACCGGTGCTTTGGTTTCATCCAAAAATATTAAGAAAGCCTCGTTAATTGCCATGGCAGCCGGAGCTGACTTTATAAAAACTTCTACAGGCAAGATGTCTCCTGCGGCTACCTTGGAAGCAGCTTACGTAATGTGTGGAGCTATTAAACAATTCTATAATAAAACAGGGCAGAAGGTCGGTTTCAAACCGGCAGGAGGTATTTCTACGACAGAAGAGGCGGTAAAATACTATACCATTGTAAAAGAGGTCCTTGGTGAAGAATGGCTGAATAATAAGCTGTTCCGTTTTGGAGCTAGTCGTCTGGCCAACAATTTACTATCGGATATTTACGGCAAAACCATTTCGTATTTCTAATATAAAACTCTGATGATGAAACTAACCGTAAGCTTGTGGTTGTTTTTATGTGTTTCCATCACATTTTTATCTGCTCAGGTAAATAGCTCATTACCGTTTTTTATTGGAACATATACGGGCGAGGGGAGCGAAGGTGTCTACCGTTGCTGGCTGGATACTGTTTCAGGAAAATTATCCACTCCGGAATTAGCAGCACGTGTTGACAATCCGAGTTATTTAGCAGTTTCTGCCGACAACCGATTTTTGTGGACGGTTGGAGAAATGAATAAAACCTATTGTTTATCGGCTTTCTCCATAGATAACTCAATGTCGCTTAACTTCCTTAACAGCCAAAGTGGCGAGGGAAGTTATAGCTGTTATATCGCCGAACTTGAGGCCGGTAAATGGCTTGGGGCTGCTAGCTATGGAAGTGGATTGGTGACATTTTATCCTTTGAATAATGACGGTAGCATTGGCGCATTGGCAACCGTTGATAAACATTGGGGCAAAGTGACCCGGGCACACTGTATTCTGCCTGATCCCAAAGAGAAATATATCTATTCGGCTGATTTAGGCCTTGATAAGGTTTTGATTTATTCTATTGAAGAAGGTAAACTGATGCCTTTTGCAGAAGTAAATCTTCCCAAAGGGATGGGGCCGCGTCATATTGATTTTGATGCTTCCGGCAAATGGATGGCGGTGGCTAATGAGTTAGCAAATAAAGTGACAATTATAAAAAGGGATTCCGCGCAAATTTTCACCAATGTAGTGTCTCATACTACTATGTTACCATCCGGCTTCACAATGAAAACTTCTGCTGCAGATATTCACTTTTCTCCGGATGGCCATTTCTTGTACGCTTCTAATCGCGGACACAACAGTATAGTTATTTATACTTTTGATAACGCTTCAGGCTCATTAAAGACTCTCGGGTGGGCAACACAAGGCATAAATCGACCGCGTAATTTTGTCATTGACCCAACCGGCAAGTTTTTGCTCGTGGCCAATCAGGATGGAAATGATATTGTTGTATTCAGAAGAAATCAACGAACGGGGATGTTGTCTCCGGTCAATGAAAAAGTATCGGTTTCCCATCCTGTATGTATGAAATTTATAAACATAAAACATTGATTTCTGAAAATAAGGCATTATGATTCAGTTGCATCAAATTACAAAGAGTTTTGGTTCCCTGCAAGTATTGAAAGGAGTTGACCTGCAGGTTAATAAAGGGGAAATTGTTTCGATTGTAGGACCAAGTGGAGCAGGAAAAACAACGTTGTTGCAGATTGTCGGAACACTCGATCGACCGAATGACGGCTCCGTTGTAATTGATGGTACGGATGTTTTCTCATTGAAACAAAAGGAATTGTCTCTTTTTCGCAATCAACATATAGGCTTCGTTTTTCAGTTTCATCAGCTTTTGCCTGAGTTTACTGCATTGGAGAATGTTATGCTTCCAGCACTGATTGCTAAAAAGAACTTCCGAAAAACTGAGAATGAAGCAAAAGAACTTCTGGATTTTTTAGGATTGAATGATCGGCTTACTCATAAGCCAAATGAGCTTTCAGGAGGTGAAAAACAGCGAGTTGCCGTGGCCCGAGCACTGATGAACCATCCGTCTGTAATTCTTGCCGATGAACCATCGGGAAGTTTGGATTCAAAGAACAGAGAAGAACTGCATCGTCTCTTTTTTGATGTCCGTAATCAGTTCAACCTTACTATTGTCATTGTAACTCACGACAAAGAACTATCAGCACTTTCAGACCGTATTATTACAATGAAAGACGGTTTGGTTCACGATTCCTGATATGCGGGTATTGGTAACGGGAGCAACCGGTTTTATGGGTGGTAATCTGTTGCGTATGTTGTGCGACGATGGCCATTATGTTCGCTATTTTGAGCCGACAGGGAAGAGCCGCTCAGGCAGCTTTAGACTATCCACAGGCTGAGTGTTGTGAAGGTGATCTGAATGATTCATTTTCGCTTGAAAAGGCTTGTAAAGATATAGATTGGGTGTTTCATGCTGCTGCAATTGTTTCTTCACTCGAACGCGACAGAAGTCAAATGGAGCAGGTGAACGTGGAGGGAACCAAATCTTTATTCTATGCAGCAAGTAAAGCCGGCGTGAAACGTTTTGTGCATATCAGTTCGGTAGATACAATCGGAATTGAAGGAAAATGCGCAAATGCGAATGAGGATAATTTGTGTGATTTTACAGCTCTTCGCAATCCTTATGCAGACACAAAACTGGCTGCTGAAATTTTTTTACTCCATAATAAAAATACTGATATACAGGTTATTGTAGTTAATCCTGGCTTTATGATAGGGTCGTATGATACTCACGGGACGTCATCGCGAATAGTGTACGAGATATTGAACAATAAAGGTCTATTCGCGCCTTCAGGGGGCAACAGCTTTGTTGATGTGAAAGATGTGTGGTCGGGGTGCAATTTTGGCCGCAGAAAAGGGAAGTAGCGGAGAACGTTATATTTTGGCGGGGCATAATCTTACGTATCTGGAGTTTTTCAAAAAGGGTGGCGGTTCTCTGCCATCGTCCAAAACCATTGGCTGTATTACCTGCGTTTATTACTTTGTTAGCAGCTTCCGCAATAGAAAAACTATCGTTGATAGTTGGTTAAAAAGCCGATAATAACTAAAAATGATGCTGTTTTTAGTTTGCTGCCACACTATTATAGCTCGCAAAAAGCAGAAAAGGAATTAGGCTATGAGATTCATCCTATTGAACCTGCAATTGTGGGACGCTATCATGTGGTTTAGCACCGCAAAAAATAAAAAATAATCTTACTTTCTTTCGGGCAAATCAGATACTTTTCAACAATCGCAAACCTTCTTTTGAGCGATGCTTTATTTTTTTTATCTTTGCATGATGCTTAAAAAACTGTTTGGTGTAATTGGTTGATTTAATGTATGTTTGGCTATAATTGAACAAATGAAAAAAAATCGCATTTATTATAAATCCCAAGTCGGGTACAGGTAGGAAAACAAAGTATCCGGATCTGATTCATAAGTATTTTTCAGAAGCTCTTTTTGAAGTGGACATACATTTCACCGAATATGCCAATGATGGTTTTCTGAGGGCAAAAGAATATGTTGCTAGAAGGATATGACGCCGTTGTTGCTATTGGAGGAGATGGCACGGTTAATGAAATCGCACGTGCCGTGATGAATTCCAATACAGCATTAGGTATTGTTCCCTGCTGGTTCCGGTAACGGGTTGGCTTTACACCTGAAATTGCCTTTGCAGGCATCTGCCGCATTGAGGAGAATCAGTAAAATGCGTGTGAATAACATTGATGCAGGGCTGCTCAACAATCAACCATTCTTTTGTACTGCCGGCATTGGCTATGACGCTTATATTGCCAATCGTTTTGCAGAAGCCGGAAAACGGGGTCCGGTTGTGTACATGGGAGAAGTTATTTTTCAATATTTTGACTATAAACCACAAACTTATAAGCTTACTTTTGATAATGATCCTCCGATCGAGAGAACCGCATTTTTGGTGACTTTTGCTAATGCATCACAATGGGGTAACAATGCTTCAATAGCCCCGAAAGCATCGGTAACAGACGGATTTATGGATGTAGTAGTGATGTCGGAATTTCCCATATATGTTGCGCCAAAAATCAGTTTGAGATTATTTACCAAACAGTTGGATAAAACCCGGTATGTGGAGGTTTTTAAGTGCAAAAAGCTGTTGGTCGAACGTCCAAAAGAAGATTATGTGCACTATGATGGAGAACCGGGAATAATGGGAGAACATCTGGAGGTGGAAATTTTACCGAAAGTATTGAAAATTTTGGTATAAGTGTTTAGTAATTAAAGCATAAGGATAAAATACAGATAAAAATAATGGACATCAACGAAGAGAATATCAACGAGGATATGGAGCTGGATGGAAAGGCCGATGCAGTTGAAGATGCTTCAGAACAATCAAAACATTCCGACTATCACATCCCCGACGTACATAATGAACAGGTGAAGCATCATCTGTCGGGAATGTATCAAAACTGGTTTCTCGACTATGCTTCGTACGTAATTCTTGAGCGTGCAGTACCTCATATTTATGATGGATTAAAACCTGTACAGCGCCGTATCCTTCATTCTATGAAGCGGATGGACGACGGTCGTTATAATAAGGTTGCTAACATTGTAGGGCATACCATGCAGTTTCACCCTCACGGTGATGCTTCTATCGGTGATGCTTTGGTACAATTGGGGCAGAAAGACCTGCTCGTGGATTGTCAGGGTAACTGGGGAAATATTCTTACCGGTGACGGTGCTGCAGCTCCCCGTTATATTGAAGCACGTTTATCAAAATTTGCCCTTGACGTTGTATTTAATCCAAAGACGACGCAATGGAAGCTTTCGTATGACGGTCGTAATAAGGAACCTATCGCTCTGCCTGTAAAATTCCCATTATTACTGGCTCAGGGTGTTGAAGGTATCGCCGTGGGTTTGAATTCCAAAATTTTACCACATAATTTTAATGAGTTGCTCGATGCTTCTGTAGCGTATCTGAAGCATGAGCCGTTTACATTATATCCTGATTTTCAGACCGGAGGCTATGTGGATGTATCACGCTACAACGACGGTGAGCGTGGCGGTGCGATAAAAGTTCGTGCAAAAATTAGTAAATTTGATAATAAGACTCTTGTTATCAATGAGATTCCTTTTGGAACAAATACCAGCAAACTGATCGAATCGATATTGAAAGCCAATGATAAAGGAAAAATCAAAATTCGTAAGGTAGATGACAATACGGCTCAACATGTTGAGATCGTGATTCATTTACAGGCTGGAGTTTCGTCGGATAAAACTATTGATGCACTATATGCGTTTACGGATTGTGAAAAGAGTATTTCTCCCAACTGTTGCGTCATTGAAGACAACAAGCCGCGTTTTATCAACGTAAGTGAATTGCTGCGGACAAGCGTGGATCATACATTGTCATTGCTACAACTGGAATTGCAGATACAGCGTGCTGAATTGCTTGAGGCTCTTCATTTTGCTTCTCTGGAAAAAATATTCATTGAACAACGTATTTACAAGGATAAAGAATTTGAAGACAGTAAATCGATAGATGAAGCTATCGTGCATATTGATAAACGGATAGAGCCGTTTAAAGAGTTGTTTTTGAGGGAAGTTACACGTGAAGATATGTTGCGCTTGTTTGAAATTAAAACCAGACGCTTCCTGAAATTCAGCTCGGAAAAGGCAGAAGAAGAGATTGCTGCAATAAAAAAACAAGTCGAAGAGATTGATTACCATTTGGCGCATATCGTCGACTATACGATTGACTGGTTTGTCCGGTTAAAAGAAAAATATGGTGCAAAATTTCCTCGTTGCAGTGAAATCAGAAGTTTTGAAACCATTGAGGCGGCCAAAGTAGTAGAAGCTAACGAAAAACTATATGTGAACTATGAGGAAGGCTTTATCGGAACAAGTCTGAAAAAGGATGAATTTGTGAGCAATTGTTCTGATATTGATGATGTTATCATTTTCTTTAAGGATGGAAAATATAAGGTGGTGAAAGTGGCCGATAAACTGTTTGTCGGTAAAAATATTCTTCATCTGGCAATCTTTAAAAGGAATGATACACGTACCATCTACAATGCAGTGTATCGCGATGGCAGATCTGGTGCTTTTTATATGAAGCGTTTTGCGGTTACCGGTACCACCAGGGATAAAGAATATGACCTGACGCAGGGAAAGCCTAACTCAAAAGTGGTGTATTTCAGTGTTAACCCTAATGGTGAAGCCGAAGTAATACGTATTGCCCTGAAGCCAAAGCCTCGTTTGAAAAACCTTTTATTTGAAAAGGACTTTAGCGATATTGCGATAAAAGGGCGTCAGTCCATGGGTAATATCCTGACCAAGAATGATATTCTGAGAATTACCCTGAAGCATAAGGGTGGTTCAACGCTGGGTGGCCGTAATGTTTGGTTTGACAGGGATGTGTTACGCCTTAATTACGATAACAGAGGCGAATTCCTTGGAGAATTTCAAAGTGATGATCAGATTTTAGTTATTACAAAGACCGGCGATTATTATACGACAAATTTTGACCTAACAAATCACTATGATGCTGATACAAAGATTATTGAAAAGTATGACGGTGATAAAATATGGTCAGTTGCTTTGTTTGATGCAGAGCAAAATTTTCCTTACCTAAAACGGTTTACCCTTGAACCTTCTCTAAAGAGAGTGAATTTCCTGGGAGATAATTCAGCTTCCACTATGTTGCATATTTCCAGCGAAGTTTATCCTCGTTTCGAGATTATATTTGGTGGTAAAGATGCAGAAAGAGATCCTATAACTCTTGATGTGGACGAATTTATCGGAATCAAAAGTTGTAAAGCAAAAGGGAAGCGCATTTGCACCTGGGAGATTGCATCCGTCAATGAGTTGGAGCCGACCCGTTATCCCGAACCGGTTGAAACTGAGGAAGGCGAATGGGAAGAAAATGGTACAGAAGATATTGGTTCACAAGATGGGTTGACTGATGAAAATGAAGAGCCCCAAGCACCGCCAGCTCGTTTAATGCCGGCAGAATCAGTATTGCCGAAAAATACTACGGGAGATGATGATGATGAACCGCCTCTTATTGACGAGGTGACAGGGCAAATAGCATTATTTTAAGGGTGCTCCTATTAACTAATAAAACTTTGGCTCATGCAACAACGTACTAAAATAATTGGGATATCTTTGTTTATCTTGTTGTTTATAAGTGCGATACTTCTGTGGACTCTTTTGCCTTCAGGTCCTCGTGATATTGAGAAGATACAAAAGAGTGGGGAGATACGCATTGCAGTGCGGATGAATCAGATTGATTGTATGATGCGTGGTGACACGATGGCTGGTTTTCAGTATGAATTAGCCAAGATGTTTGTTGATAGTTGTTTGCGGGTTAAAATCAAATGGGTTCGTGTTCCGGATGTCGCTGAAGCCATTCAATTGATGGAAAAAGGGAAAGTGGATTTGATTGCGCAGAATATTCCCAGAACAACGGATGTGTTGCAACATATCTCGATTTCTACACCTATTTTATTGTCTAAGTCGGTGCTGGTGCAGCGAAAATCCTCGGGCGATGAAGATACTATTTATGTAAAGAACCAGTTGGATTTGGGGAAAAAGCAACTTTGTATTGTACGTGGTTCTTCATATGCACAACGAATACAACATTTAGCTGAAGAAATAAGTGACACTATTTATGTAAGTGAACTGAAAGTGCATGATGCAGAGGAGCTTATTCTTCTAATTGCCAAAGGTAGTATTCGCTATGGTGTGTGTGATGAAAAAATTGCTAATTACTTTGTGAAACGTTTTCCGGGCATTGATACAAATGTTGAGATCGGGTTCCCGCAATTGCAGGGGTGGGGGCTCAATAAGCGTACACCCGAGTTGACCAAATCAGTAAACCGTTGGTTAGAGCATTTTACAAAATCGGATAAGTTTAATGCTTTGTATGCAAAATATTACAATTAACGACCTGTTTTAGCCTTTTCAAGTGCTGTGTTGTATGCAGATACAGCCCATTCAAATTGTTGATCGGGTGTAAGCTCGCTGTTGTCAAGAACTACCGAGTCTTCTGCCTGACGTAAAGGGCTTTCCTTTCGGTTTGAGTCTCTTTCATCCCTTTCTATTACATTAGCAAGTACATCATCGTAATCAACATCCAGACCTTTGTTTAATAATTCTTTATAGCGTCTTTCTGCCCTTATTTCCGGTTTCGCGGTAACGAATATTTTTAATTCTGCATCAGGGAACACTACGGTTCCAATATCGCGGCCATCCATCACAACGCCTTTGTTTTTGCCCATTTGCTGTTGTAAGTATACCATTGTTTGGCGCACGAATTTAATAGTACTGACTTTACTTGCGGCACTTGCGGCTTCTAAAGAACGAATTTCATTTTCTACGTTAACGTTATTCATATAGGTGTCTGCACCTCCGTTAGAATTGGGTTTAAACTCAATTAAAAGAGATTTGATACTTGACTTTAGGGCAGGTTCATCTACTACGCCATCTTTTATTAGCCCGTTCTGAAGGCAATAAAACGCTACTGCTCTGTACATCGCTCCACTATCAATGTAAGTATAACCGATTTTTTTTGCTAACCCTTTGGCAATTGTACTTTTACCACATGACGAATGCCCGTCGATAGCAATGTTTATTTTAGTATTCTCAGACATATTGCTTTGTTTTTGTGATCGTTATAAACCGAATTGATTGAGTGAAGTAGTAAGTGAAAAATTATAAGATAAAGCTCCTATTTGATATTGAGCAACACTAAAGCCGGCTTGAAATTTGGATATTTTCATGCCAAATCCACCTGCAAAGCCCGACATTGATCGAACATTATTGATGGACATCTCTGCCGCTCTTCGAAAATTATAGGATACTGTAAGATAAAAGTTATTTGAAGGCAGGAAGTCAACCCCCAATATCAAATGTCTTAAAAGCATACCGGTAAAATTGCTTTTTACATTCTCAACGGTATAGAGCGAAGTGTTCAATTTTGAATAGGAAAGATTCCATTGTTGGAGGTTTGTCGCTGTTAATGAAACTCTTAATGGCGCATGTGCGAAGCGTTTTGACGCCCCCATCATAATTTCGAAAGGTAAACGCTCTTTGTGTTGTGCACCATCCGAGGAATAATAACTTTTCAA
Organism: uncultured Microbacter sp.; assembly: GCA_963678825.2. Lineage (GTDB taxonomy): Bacteria > Bacteroidota > Bacteroidia > Bacteroidales > Paludibacteraceae > Microbacter. Next base: position 53,676 of record CAXXPB010000018.1, read on the forward strand.
TTCAGTACCTATGTTTTTAATAACAAGACCTCCACTCCAAAGGCTTTCTTCATTGTTGTAATTGATTCCGAGATCAGTGGCAATGCCAAAACTGGAATAACTTTCGTATGACGAATATATGGGTTTGACAATTGCTCCCAAAGTCCACTTCTCAGTGAGTTTTTGGGCATACATCAAATTGAGCGCATAATCACTTGCTGAAAATGTACCAAGTTGCATATTCTCTTCCGTTACCTGCTGAAATTGTCCGTAATTTACAAATTGTATCCCGGCGGCGATATAACTATTGTCATTCAAGGCGATACCGTAAATGGCAGATCCAATGTGGATTCCTGCTGGATAGGCGGTATAGTTTAATCCAATGCTTTTGTCCGTTTCATGCGTTAATAATGCCGGGTTGGAAAAGCTTAAGTTGATATCATTATCTCTGATGGACACATTACTGCCACCCATGGCTGCAAGTCGGGAAGAAGCCGGTAAATTCAGGAATGAATATACAGCACTGCCAGCCTGTGCATATGTTATTAATGCCAAGCAAAACATTGAAAAAGAAGATAGTATGCGGTGTGAGCTGGCCATATTTTAAGTGAGATTGAGCCCTGAAACGGACACTCTAAATTTTCTCTTTTTAGACAGGGAAGCATTGGTTAAATTCTTCCCGTAATAATTGTTTTATCTCTTTCATAGAGTAGGGGGATCCGAGTTCTTTCTGGATGGACGTTACGCCCTTGTCAACAAAACCACAGGGATTAATATATGAGAAATAATTCAGATCTGTATTTACATTCAGCGCAAATCCATGCATGGTTACAAAATGACTGCTTCGTACGCCTATAGCACAAATTTTACGACATTTGTCAGGATAAGCTATATCTAACCACACTCCCGTTGCACCATCGAGTCTTTCTGATTGTATCCCAATTCGTTTCAAAGTGGAAATGACAGCTTCTTCCATGTTGAAGATGTATTGCTTAAGACCCATTTCGAAATTAGCAAGATCAAAGATGGGATAACCCACAATTTGTCCTGGGCCATGATAAGTGATATCTCCTCCACGATTCGTTTCAATGTATTGGGCATGTACAGAACGCAGCTGTAAGTTGCCAATCAACAGGTTGTTAGCAGATCCGTTTTTGCCGAGAGTAAAAACATGGGGATGTTCGCACAAAACAAGGTAGTTAGAAGTTGTTTCATTTTGTAGCTTCTGTTGAATGGTTTGTTGAAACAGTGCTTCTTGTTTTTGCCAGGCTTCGTTGTATTCAATTATATCCCAGTCAAGTGGGGTTATGGAGTTATTCATCCTGATATTATTTTTCAAATTCAACCTGCTCAATTTTCTTCATCAGACGCATAATTTTTGCCTGTCGCTTCAATAAATATGGAGACGGATGCCCAGGATTGAATTTGCGTGGATTAGGCAAAGAAACAGCGATTAACACAGCCTGTGAGCGTTTTAGTTCTGATGCATGACAATGGAAATAGTTCTCAGCAGCCGCTTCTACCCCATAAATACCGTCTCCTGTCTCAATAACATTCAAATATACTTCCATAATTCGCTCTTTAGACCAAATGGCCTCAATTAACAGCGTGAAGTAGGCTTCCAGAGCTTTGCGAACGTATGTTCTGTCAGGAAAAAGAAAAACATTTTTGGCTGTTTGCTGAGAAATAGTGCTGCCACCTCTGATTTTTTTGCCTTTAGCATTGTGTTTGAGTGCATTTTCTATCGCTTTTTCATCGAAACCGAAGTGTTCCATAAAAAGATTATCTTCTGAAGCGACAACAGCCTGTATCATATTGTGTGATATCTTATCAATGGGAACCCATTTCTTATCCATCTTAACAGGTTTGCCATCAAATACTTGTTCTACACTTCGGATTACCATCAATGGGGTGATGGCAACAGGGACAAAACGCAATATCACAACGGACACTATGCTGAGCAAAAAACCTGCCAGCAGAGCAATGCCGATGTAACGAAGAATCTTTTTTATCATGGTTATATATTCAGTTTGAGCTCTACAAAGATAATTATTTTCGTTTATTTTGACCGAGCTGTGTCCATTCGTGAATGCAGTATGTTTTAGCTATCTTTGTAGCCATTTTATATTAGATCGAAATGAAATTTATCAGTGAGAGTATTTTAAAATACAAAGGATGGAAGTTGGTGAATGATATTGATTTACCTTCAAAATGTGTTATTTGTATTGCTCCACATACCAGTAATTGGGATTTTTTTTGGGGTAATATTTTTCGTCATGTATTGCATTTGAGAGCACATTTCCTGATGAAGAAAGAATGGTTTGCTTTTCCGTTGGGGAACATAATGAGAATTCTTGGTGGAATTGCGGTAGATCGTTCGCAAAATACGTCATTAACCGACTCTTTGGCTGAAATTTTTAGCCAACATGATTTATTCCGATTGGTTATTACTCCGGAAGGAACCAGGCAATTGAATAAAGAATGGAAAAAAGGATTTTATTTTATTGCATTAAAAGCGCAAGTTCCAATTGTATTGGCTTTTATAGACTATAATAAAAAAGAGATGGGTTTTGGAAAACTGTTTATACCTACAGGTGATGTAGATCAAGATATGACAGAGATAATGTCATTCTATAAAGATAAGCAGGGCAAATTCTCGGATAGATTTCAGGTGTAATTAGTTGTAAAAATAAAAAAGAAAAAAGTGAATATATCCTCTGCCGATTTTGTGATAAGTAACAGTGACGTAAGCAAATGTCCTAATACAAAGCTCCCTGAATATGCCTTTATTGGCCGTTCAAATGTGGGCAAATCATCTCTTATTAATATGCTTACTAACCGGAAAAGTCTGGCGATGACATCCAGTAAACCCGGAAAGACTCTTTTAATTAATCACTTTATAATCAATGGCGAATGGCATTTGGTCGATTTGCCTGGTTATGGCTTCGCTCGAGCTGGAAAGGGGCAAAGAGATAAACTACGCATGCTAATAGAGAATTATATCTTAATGCGCCAACAACTCACTAATCTATTTGTGTTGATTGACTGTCGCCATGAAGCTCAACAAATAGATTTAGAATTTATCAACTGGCTCGGTGAAAAAGGAGTGCCTTTTTCCGTAGTGTTTACAAAAGCAGATAAACTATCAGGCAGTAAACTCAATGAAAACATAAGCGCCTACAAAGCGAAATTACAAGAAGTATGGGAGGAACTGCCTCCGGTATTTATCACGTCGTCGTCAAATAATAAAGGACGTGAAGAGTTACTCGACTATATCGATAGTATTAATAAAGAAATACGTACCGTATAATTATAGCGCAAATGGAGTTCGGTTTAGGATCGAGCGCCCAAGCGTAATTTCATCGGCATATTCCAGCTCATTTCCTATAGAAACTCCTCTCGCTAAAGTCGATATTATTACATTGCATTCGCTTAATTTCCTGTATATGTAATAGTTGGTAGTATCTCCTTCCATAGTTGGGCTTAAAGCCAGAATAATTTCTTTTACAGGCTCTGATTTTACACGGGTAACCAGACTTTCTATTTCCAAATCTCCGGGACCTATTCCATCCATGGGAGAAATGATGCCGCCAAGAACATGATACAATCCTTTGTATTGTTGAGTATTCTCAATTGACATTACATCTTTTATGTTTTCAACAACACAAATGGTCTGACTATCACGGGTTTCATCTCCACATATCAGGCATACTTCCGAGTCAGAAATATTGTGGCACATCTTGCAGTACAATATCTCATTCTTAAGCCGGATAAGTACATTACCGAAATTTTCCACATCTTCCTTATCCTGACGGAGAAGATGCAGTACCAAACGGAGTGCTGTTTTCCGTCCAACACCTGGCAACTTGGCAAATTCATTTACGGCATCTTCTAAGATAGAAGAAGGATAATGTAGTATATTCATGCTATATAACGTTAGTTTTTAGAAGATTGTAGACCATATGCGATCTCTGTGATGATCCCTTTTTTTACATATATTGGTCGCGATGCTTTGCGGATAGCCGGACGGTAATAGCCAAAAACCACGGCAGTAAGAAAGACTGAAATTCCACAAATCAGATAGATAGTAGAAAGTCCCACTTTCTCAGCGGCATATCCTTGTAATAAACATCCAATGGGGGTGAATCCAAGAAATGCCATTGTATAATAACTCATCACCCGGCCTCGTTTGTCTTCATCTGTAAGGCTTTGAATCAATGTATTGCAAGATGCCAGACATGCAATATAGGAGAAGCCGATGAAAAAACAGATAATTAAAGAGAGCCAAACCGTATGAGTCAAAGAAAATGCGACTAATGACATGCCCTGAATTGCACAGGCAAACATGACAATTTTTGCCAACCCTAAAACGCTTTTCCTGGCAGCAAGGTACAACGTTGAAATGAGAGAGCCGATTCCTGTAGCCGCGATAAAATATCCATACAAATCACTTTGGCCGTGTAATTCTGATTTTACGAACGCCGGCAGCATCATAGGAAAAGGGAAGGAGAGTAAAGCTAATACAACAATGAAAATCAATATACTACGGATAGGTAAAAAGCCAATGCTGTAATTAAATCCCTCTTTTAATTCATTCCATATATTCCCGTCTGTAACAGTAGTCTGGCGATGTCCGGTCTGAATATGCAGAAGGGCAATTATCACACCAATAAAACTGAGCCCGTTAATCAGGAAGCAGACTCCTTCTCCAACCAGAGCAATAAGGATTCCCCCGATAGTTGGACCGATTAGCTTGGTACAATTAAACGTTGCAGAATTGAGAGCAATAGCATTTCCTAAAACTTTTGCTGGTACCAGTTTTGTATAAAAAGCTTGACGAACCGGAGCATCTAAAGAATTTATTAATCCAAGGAAAACGCTAAGTATAAGAATATGAATGATTCTGACATGATTAGTCAATACCATAGCAGCCATTATCAGAGCCTGAATCATTGATAATGCTTGCGTTAGTATCAGTAGCTTCTTTCTGTCAAAACGGTCGTTTACTACGCCCATCAAAGGAGAAACAAACAGGCTTGGTATTTGTGTAAGGAATGCCACCGTTCCTAAAAGCATGATTGATCCGGATAAACGGTACACGAGCCAGCTCATAGCTACCTGTTGCATTGAAGTCCCTATCAGAGATATGATCTGTCCGTTAAAGTATAGCCTGTAATTTCTATATTGAAGAGATTCAAATATAGAAGTGAGTGCAGTCTTATTATTCGGAACCAGTTCAATTAGCCACTCTTTAATGTTTTGTATACGTGTAACTAATAACATTGAATGATTAGGAATCGAAATTAAAAAAAGCCGTCATTTGACTGACGGCTTCGTTTCTTATTTTAATGTGACATTCTTTTTGAGAACCTTGTACCGCTCAGCATAATCATTCCCCTTTTTGGATCCCAACGATTGCCACATGGCCGTAATCTTATTGATCCTGTCTGGGGACGATGGGTGAGTACTCAAAAACGCAGCAGTATTACTACTTTTTCCTTCGGCTTCCATTTTTTTGAAAAAACCAGCGACTCCAAGTGGGTTGTAATCCGTAGATGCTAAAGCTTTTACGGCAAATGCATCTGCTTCGTACTCATCACCTCTGCTAAAAGCTAAGCCTCCTAGGCTGCCTGCAATTTGAGCTGTAGTTGTTGCTAACTGGCTTGCATTCTTTCCTAAAACCATACTGGTTAATGCGGCCACGCCATACTGTTTCGTCATTTGGCGGGTAGAATGCCGCTTTGCAACGTGTCCAATCTCATGTGCCATCACTCCGGCAAGTTCTGCTTCATTATCCAGATATTGAATTAATCCCCTGTATACATACAGTTTTCCTCCCGGACAAGCAAAAGCATTAAGTACGTCGGCATCAATTAATTTGACGCTCCATTCAAAATCCTTTGCATGCTCAACCTGCCCTGATTGAAGTATTGTATTCAAAATCTGACGTACCTGAGCATAGGCTTTTGCATATTTAGTTTCATCCATCAAAGGATATTCCTTGGTATCAGTTTGGATTTGTTCAAACATTTGATTTCCAAGCTTTTTGTCGTCATCTATTGAGTACAGGTTTACCTGATTCAATGTTGAACATGACAAAAGAGAAAACAAAGCAAGAATTGATAATAATTTTACTTTAGCTCTCATCCTTCAAAAGTTAGTTCTTATTCAAATGCACCCATTTTTAACATGTTGACCTCACTCTGACTGAGGAAGCGCCATTTGCCGCGGGGAAGATTTTTCTTTGTCAAACCGGCGAAGAAAACACGATCCAGACGTTTTACCCGGTAACCTAAATGATCAAAAATACGTCGAACAATTCGATTTCTACCAGAGTGTATTTCTATTCCAACCTGTTGTCTGTCATCGTCAATCACATAATGAACTTCATCAGCATGAATCTCTCCATCTTCAAGTTCAATTCCACTTACAATTTGTTCCATGTCAGCCTTTGTCAGCGGTTTGTCAAGATAAACATGGTAAATTTTCTTCTTATTGTATTTTGGATGCGTAAGCTTGGATGCCAAATCTCCGTCGTTAGTAAGGAGTAAAACACCTGTTGTGCTTCTGTCCAAACGGCCAACCGGATAAATTCTTTCTTTACAGGCATTCCTCACCAAATCAAGAACTGTATTACGCTCTTTTGGATCGTCTACAGTTGTTACAAAATCCTTTGGTTTATTGAGTAGAATGTAAATCTTGCGTTCTGTTTGAACCGGCTGTTCATGAAACATGATTTTGTCTGTTGGCATAACTTTGACTCCAAGTTCCTGAACAATTTTACCGTTAACGCTTACAACGCCGGCTTGTATGTATTCGTCAGCTTCGCGTCGTGAGCAAATACCAGCATTAGCAAGATATTTATTTAAGCGGATTGGTTCATTTGGGTCAACAGCGGGTTGTTCATACATTTTTCCATGAGAAAAACTACCTTGACGGGGATTGTTGTATCCTCCACCCGGGCGTTGCGATCCGTATCCACCTCCACGGTTGTTAAATGGTCGGTTATTAGAGTAGGGACGTTGTCCTCCATCTCTGTAATTGTTGCGTTGGAAGTTATCTCCTCCTTCTCTGTACGATGGTCGGCGTTGTTGATCATTACCATCTCTATAATTCTGTTGGCGAGGTTGATATGAATTTCCGTCTCTGTTGTAACGATTGTATGATTGTTGTTGTCCGTCGCTATTTTGATTATAAGAACGATTATTATTACTATTATTGTTGTTATAATCTCTGTTGTAAGGACGATCAGAGTTTGGACGGTTGTCGTTACGGTTATAACCACCACCGCCGTTATTGTCGCGGTTATAAGAAGGGCGCTGCTGATAGCCACCTTCCTGATTGTTGTAATTGCGGTTGTACGGACGTTGTTGATTGTCGTTTTCTCTGGGTCTGTCATAACGGGGCCTGTCAAAGTTCGAAGATGATACAGGTCCGTTGCCCGGGTTTCTTGAAATACGTGGACGAGTATGTCCTTCTTTTTTGTTACCATCACGGCTGGCATTATCTCCCGAGTTATATTCGGGACGTTGCCTTCTTTCGTCTCTAAAATCCATTTTAAGAAATAATTAATGTAAATAAATTAAGCAATACATGCTACGTGGCTATCGAAAATATCCCAAATACTTGCAATAACCCTAATTAGCTTTGTTGATAAATATAAATGATTCTAATTACAGACTCTCGTCTATCAGTTTGATTTTCTTTTCAATTAAATTACGTTCTTCTTTTAGTCTTTCTATCTTGTGTTCAAGTTCCTGAACTATAAGATCCGATTTTTTTGATTTTGCAGAGATGAAACCCATATTGTTTTCATAGGTGGAAATCTCTGCTTTCAAACTATCGTAAATTCGTAATAATTTTTCACGTTCACGATATAGCTGGTTCGGATGTTCTCCGTCTGCAATTTTCTCGATATTGTCTTTGAAAGAAATTAATTTTCTGTTTATTGCATCAATGTTTAATGCATCCATTTGTTTGTTTATAGCATCTTGGAATGCTTTGAAAATCTTGTCTTTTTCCTTAAACGGAACGTGTCCGATCGTACTCCATTTGGCAATAAGGGCTTTTAACTCAGTTAATGATTCCTGAATATCTTCCCCTTTGACAAAATTAGCAATGCTATCGATTAAATCCTTCTTAAGCGCAAGATTGGTATGTTCTTCTGATTTTTTAGATGAAAACACTTTTTCTTTCTGTTCAAAGAAATAATCACAAGCAGAAACAAAACGTTTCCAAAGCATGTCAGAATACTTCTTCTGTACCGGTCCAACAGTTTTCCATTCTTTTTGAATGTCAACCATTATCTGTGTTGTTGCTTTCCAGTCCGTACTGTCTTTCAGCGATTCCGCTTTTTCGCACAACGCTTTCTTCTTTTCGTAGTTTGTATCGAGTTCAGCTTTGGTTGCTTTCATAAATTCGCTCTTCGAACGGAAAAATAAGTCACAAGCCGAACGGAAGCGTTCGTATATTTTGATGTTTTCTTTTCTTGGAGCAAATCCAATGGTTTTCCATTGTTGCTGAAGTCCAACTATTTCAATAGTTTTTGCTTCCCAGTCTTTATATGTTTTTAATGTGGTAAGGTCAATGGCTTCCACTTGCTCACATAAAGCTGTTTTTGCAGTTAGGTTCACTTCTTCCTGCGCCTTCAGTGATGCAAAAAATTCCTGATGTTTTTTATTGATGACAGTGGATGCATTCTTAAAACGATTCCACAATTCTTCTCTGAGTTCGCGGGATACAGGGCCTATTTCTCTCCATTCCTCGTGGAGTTTTTGAAGCAGGCGAGATGCCGCTACCACATCTTTTTCTTCAGTCAGCTTTTCTGCTGTATCACAAAGCACCGTTTTCTGTTCCAAATTCTTTTTGAAATCATAGTCGCGCATTTCGTTGTTGATCTTTATCAAATCATAGAAACGCTCCATGTGTAAATTGTAGGTCTTCCACAATTCATTGACTTTTACTTGTGGTACCTGGCCAATTGTTTTCCATTCTTGCTGAAGCTTCCGGAAAACAGACAGAGATTCTCCCAAATCTCCTGATTCGGCAATCGTTTTTAATTGGTCGAGAATAGCAACTTTCTTAGAAAGATTATCTTCTCTTTCTTTTTCGATTGCGTCATAATGGGATGCTTTTTCTTCTCTGTATTTTTGAAGTAAATCTTTAAGAATGACTTCGTTGTTGTCTATTTCTGGTTCAAAGGACGATTCTTCTCCTCCATTCTCTACAAAAACTTTTTTCTGATTTTCTATCTCGGCTTTATTCTTCTTGTAGAATAATTGCCTGATTGCATCAACCTCTTCTTTTTCTATTTCAGTAACAGACTTATTCATAACTTCTTTGAGCTTTTCAACTAATTCCGCCTGAGAAAGAGCAACATAAGCTTCAATAAAGTTGTTTGTTGTGTCAACATTTTCTTGTTCCTGATCTACAATTCCACTTTTGGTTTCTTGTAAAGCAATTGATTCGGCTTTGCTAACTTCATTTACCGGAAGTTGAGCTTTGTTGTCATCCATTAAGTCCATACGCTGTAATATTTAGAGTATTTAGGAGCTTGTGAAATCTGGAATTTAGTACCAAATCTCACTTATTCATATAAATGCAAAAGTAATTACTTTTTTTGTGACTACAAACAAAAATCCAATTTCTGAGACGCTAAAACACAATCTTTAGCGGATTATTAAAGGAACAATAATAATTGAAGGGTATTATTGACAGATGGCCAATTTTAATACAATCTTTATATCTTTGCAGTTGCTTTTGTAATAAATCATACGCAAGTTATATTGTTGATCGAGAATAATACCTGCATTAAAAATTTGATAGATGAAAACTATTTTAATTACCGGAGGAGCCGGTTTTATTGGATCTCATGTAGTATGGTTGTTTGTTAATAAATATCCAGAATACCATATCGTTAACCTGGATGCATTAACTTATGCAGGGAATCTTGAGAATTTGGTAGATGTCGCTCAGCAACCTAATTATACGTTTGTTAAAGCGGATATTACAGATACTGACGCTATTCAAGCATTGTTTAATCAATTTGATTTTCAAGGTGTTATTCATCTAGCAGCTGAATCTCATGTGGATAGATCTATTACTGATCCGTTTTCTTTTATCCGAACAAATATTTTAGGCACAGTGAATTTGATTCATGCCGCTAAAGAATCATGGAAAGGGAAAATGGGAGGTAGGCTTTTTTATCATATTTCGACTGACGAAGTCTATGGTTCTCTTGGTAAAATTGGAATGTTCGCAGAGACTACTCCGTATGATCCAAGGAGTCCATATTCCTCATCTAAAGCAAGTTCTGATCATTTAGTTAAGGCTTACCATCATACTTATGGTCTTCCGGTTGTAGTTTCAAACTGTTCTAATAATTATGGCTCTCATCAATTCCCGGAAAAGCTCATTCCTCTTTCGATTAACAATATCAAGCACAATAAGCCAATTCCAATTTATGGTAAGGGAGAAAATATTAGAGACTGGTTATTTGTTGAAGATCATGCATCTGCGATTGACACCATTTTCCATAATGGTAAAGTAGGAGAGACTTATAATATCGGAGGAATAAATGAATGGGCCAATATTGATTTAATTCATTTGTTGTGCAAAATTATGGATAAAAAACTGGGCCGACCGGATGGTGAGTCCGCAAAACTGATCACTTTTGTTACGGACAGGGCAGGACATGATTTACGTTATGCTATCGATTCGTCTAAGCTGCAAAGAGAACTCGGATGGCATCCATCTCTGCAATTTGAAGAAGGGCTTGAAAAAACTGTGGACTGGTATTTGGCGAATGAGAGCTGGATGGAGAACATCACAAGTGGTGAATATCAGAAGTATTATGCCAAACAATACGGAAATAGATAAGTGATTGTATTCAAATAACATAACAGAAACGCCTGCAGATTTAAATGCCGGTTTTTCTGTTCTCAAAGCAAAACCTAACGTTGTCTCAATAAATTTTCAGAAGGCTATGGCTACAGCAAAAAAAATATCCTATACAGATTCTTTGAAAGAACTTGAAGAAATATTGGTGAGGCTTGATTCTGAGGATATCCCCTTAGAGGAATTGTCTCCATTAGTAAAAAAAGCATCACTAATTATTGAGCGCTGTAAGCAACAATTATTTGATACAGATACCGAAATTCAGCAAATGCTTGATGATCTTAATTAATTTAGCAGAGCTATAATTTTGGGGAGAAAGATTATTAATCCGATTACTACTGAGGTGATCGCTAATATCAACACAGCTCCGGCAGAAATATCTTTCACAAGTCCAGCCTTCAAATTCCATTCGGGAGAAACCATATCAACCAATGCCTCAATCGCTGTATTGATCATTTCAGCCGCGATTACAACTCCACAGCACAATACCACAAGAGCCCATTCCATCGCACTTATCGACAAAAGAATACCCAAAACTATTATTGTCAATGCTACAAAAGTATGTATTTTGATATTGACATGATTCTTTGAGTATGAAGCTACGATTCCCTTTGCGGCATAGCCAAAGCTTCTGAGTAAGCGACTGAAAGAAAAGCCCGTTTGTGCCATTATTTAATGATTGAAAAAAGTGGCAATATTGGTCGCAAATAGTTTAACTGAAATGGCTAGCAAAATGATACCAAAAAACTTTCGCAGAATATAGATTCCTCCTTTCCCTATAAATTTTTCTATCTTATCAGTGAGTACAAGTACCAAATAGACAAATATCATGTTAAGTGAAAGTGCTATTATGATATTAATAGTCTGGTATTCAGCTCTAAGTGAGAGTAGGGACGTGAATGACCCCGGACCTGCAATTAAGGGAAAAGCAAGAGGAACAATAGATGCAGTTTTCTCAGGTCCATCCATTTTGAATATTTCAACACCTAACGTCATTTCCATTGCCATAAAAAACAGTACGAAGGAACCTGCAACCGCAAATGACTTGATGTCAACACCAAACATACTTAGTACAATATCTCCGGCATATAAAAAGCCAAGCATCACTCCAAATGATGCACCCACAACAGTTAGAGGATTAATGCGTTGTTTTTGTTTGATGCTCAATACAATAGGAATTGAACCAAGGGCATCAATAATTGCAAACAATACAACGAAAGCGCTTGTTATTTCTAGCAAATTAAAATGCATAATAATATATTTTGATTGTTCGACTATCGAAAACGGTGGTGTAAATATCGCTTTTCGGAGTCGATAAAAGTATTCTTGCTTATTGGTGATTCTTTACTAACCAATGCTTGAAATCAGGTCTTTTAATTTCGCGAATAAACACATATCTAATTAGATAACTCCTTATTCTTAAGTGTAAATTATTGATATACAAAATGTAAAGATGTACATCGTCAGTGGGAGAAGTACTTGAAATTTAGCGAGTTTCTAACCTCTAAAAATGCTTCATATCTCAGGATTCTTGTGACCTAAGCCAATATTAATCTCAATAGATCCTGGCTTTAATTTCCCGAATCCAGTCTCTATCGCTTTTCTAAAAGAACCACATTCTCCACATGATGAGTATGAGGAAACATATCTACAGGTTGTACGCGTGTTACCCTGTATTGTTCATCCAGCAGACTTAAGTCTCTCGCTTGTGTAGCGGGATTACAACTGACATATACAATTCTTTTCGGAGCAGCAAAGATAATGGCATCAACGACATTGGTGTGCATTCCTGCGCGTGGGGGATCTGTAATGATCACATCCGGATGTCCATGTTCATTGATAAAATCATTATTCAGTATGTCTTTCATATCTCCGGCGTAAAATAGCGTATTCTTTACGTTATTCAGGTCAGAATTTACTTTTGCATCTTCGATAGCTTCTGGCACATATTCAATACCAACAACTTTTTTCGCTTGATGCGATACAAAATTGGCTATTGTTCCAGTTCCTGTATACAGATCATATACAAGTTCATTCCCCGATAGTTGTGCAAAGTCTCTGACAATCTTGTACAACTCATAAGCCTGTTTCGAATTAGTCTGGTAGAACGATTTAGCTCCAATCTTGAACTTCAAATCCTCCATTTGTTCGAAAATATGATCCCTACCGTGGTATAAAACAACATCCTGATCGGTTATGGTATCGTTGACTTTTTCGTTAACAATATAAACCAATGATGTAATGTTCGGAAACAATGACAAGAGATGATTCAATAGATTTTCCCGCTTTTCTTTCTCATCCTCAAAGAAGACCATTATTAGCATCAATTCTCCCGTCGTGCTGGTGCGAATTATCATGTTTCTCAGGAACCCAGCCTGGTTTCTCAGGTCGAAAAATGCAAGATGATGCTCTATGGCATAACTTCTAACCGCCAATCGAATTTGATTTGCAATATCATCTTGTAACCAACATTTTTTTATGTCTAATACTTTATCGAAATAAGTTGGAATATGAAATCCCAAAGCGTTCATATCTTCAAATTGAGCGTTGGATTTTATTTCTTCGTCGGTCATCCAGCGCTTATTCGAAAAAGTGAATTCAAGCTTATTTCGGTAATGTGTTATATCTTTTGATCCCAGTATGGGTAAAATATCTGGCATTTCTATTTTGCCAATTCGGGTCAGATTGTCTGTGACTTGTTGTTGTTTGTACTTTAGCTGGGCTTGATAATTTATATGTTGCCATTTGCAACCACCACAGACTCCAAAATGTTCGCATACGGGCTCTACTCTTTCTGTTGAATAGGAGTGGATATTAACAGCTCGTCCTTCTGCGTAGCTATTTTTTTTACGGGTTAGCTGAATGTCCACAATATCGCCAGGAGCAACATAAGGAACAAAGATGACCATGTCATTATTCTTCGCGATCGCTTTTCCTTCAGCGGCCACATCCAGAATAGTTACATTTTCTAGAAGAGGAAGTGGTTTTTTAGTACGTCTCACAATAAAATCAGTTTAGAGTGCAAAAGTAGAATTTTATAAGCTCCTATGCAAATTGGAATGTGACATAATTACGCCAGAGTTGCATAAAACCATACAAATTCCTTATCCTTTAGTAAATATCGCAATCTCAGTTGGTCTAAAAAACGATTAAATATGAATTAAATAATTGAAATACAATTAAATATGTCAATATGAGGAATACATAATAGTTAGACCATCCAAACGAAGTGAGAAAATTTGTCTTGGTTGAAAATTTTTTCATCATTTTCAAGAAAGCTTGCGACTTCATTTTTCATTAGCGCACGTTCAATTTCACGTTTGTATTTTACATTTGAAAACAAACGAACAAAATACAATTGTAAAGGAATAGCCTTGGCTGTTTTAAGAAATAGTTGATCGGGGTGTTTCTATGTGTGTTTCCATTTGTAAAATAAGATATCTATAAGCGATTAACAATTCATATAAAAGTGAGTATAATAAACTATAAACTAATCTATTACACATGTTTATTCAATTTTATAATTAATAAAAATAGGCTATCATCTCTATTTTAAGCTTAAGTTACTGATAAAGTGCATTTATATGTATATAAATATCTATATATAAGTATTATAAATCTATTTATATAAACTAGATAATTAAGTTATGAAACTAAATAAAGCCTATCTAAAATGCTGATTTATTAGGGTTTTAATATTTCTCCATTATACTTACTGTAATTTACAAATGTATTTACAAATGGCTTGTGAGTACAATTGTAACGTATTGCATTTGTAAATAATATTATTTACATTTGTAGTGCTCAAAATAGAGTGCTAGAGGCATGTTTTTACAATTATCAAAGAACTTGATGGTGCTTTTAGCCCTTTTGTTGATAGAAAATACTTAATGTAGTTGTCTTATGAAAGATCGCATTTCAAAATTGATGGAGGTCGAGCAAATATCTCCTACTCGATTTGCAATTATGATTGGAACGCAACCATCGGTTGTCTCTCATATCTTGAATGGACGTAATAAACCAAGTCTGGAAGTAGCTCAGAAAATTCTGAATGCCTTTCCTACAATCAATCCAGATTGGCTTATTTTGGGTGTTGGAGCAATGTATCGCGAAGAATTGCCTTCTCGACAGGGTTCATTATTTGATATTAAACCTGAAATATCCAGTAATACTGCTATTTATGAGCAAAAAACTGTTGAAAAAAAAATTGCAGGAAAAAGAAGTGAAGCAGGAAGAATCAGAAAAAGTAATAGAAAAAATGCGCTGTTGTGAAAGAGAAAACCGTTAAAAAGATAACCGTATACTATTCTGATATGACTTTTGAAGAGTTTCTCCCAAATGCACTTCAAAACAAGCAGTAGAAGTTATCGACATTTCTTGTAAGTTAAGAGATAACTGCGTAATTTTGCAGTCAAAATTATTACATATGAAAAAATGCTCGTTAGATATGGTTGTTTCCGCGAATATTTTCGCTGGGAAGCAGCCATTTTTTATTGAAATTTACTCATAAAGAGAAACTTCCAGAGATGCTGCCTGGGCAGTTTGTGCAAGTCAGGGTAGATAATGCTCCTGGAGTGTTCCTTAGACGTCCAATTTCCGTTAATTTCGTTGATAAACTGAAGAACGAACTGTGGCTATTGGTTCAGAAAGTAGGAGAAGGAACCAGGAAAATGTCTGAATATAAGGCTGGAGATGTAGTAAACATGCTTCTTCCTTTAGGAAATTCCTTTTCAATGCCACAAAGTGCTCAATCGCGTTTATTATTGGTGGGAGGTGGAGTTGGCATTGCTCCGTTATTATATATGGGATCTTTATTAAAACAACAAGGTTGTAATCCTATGTTCCTGCTAGGCGCCAGATCTGCTGACGGTTTGATGCAAATAGATGATTTTAAGCAATTTGGTGATGTTTTCATTACTACCGAAGATGGAAGTGCCGGTGAAAAGGGCTTTGTAACACAACATTCTATACTACAGGAACATATTGATAAAATATACACGTGTGGACCAACGCCTATGATGCAGGCTGTTGCCAGATTTGCTCAAAATAATGCTATTGAATGCGAGGCCTCACTTGAAAATAAAATGGCTTGTGGCTTTGGCGCTTGCTTATGTTGCGTAACGCAGACTCAAAGCGGTCATAAGTGCGTTTGTTCTGAAGGTCCGGTATTTAACACAAAAGAATTGTCATGGCAGATTTAAAGATCAGAATAGGAGATTTGGAGTTCAAAAATCCGGTAACAACAGCTTCCGGAACTTTCGGTTTTGGAGAAGAGTATGCCGATTTCATGGATTTAAATCGAATAGGCGGTATTTTTACAAAAGGAACCACTATTCGACATAGAGAGGGCAATGCTTATCCCCGTATGGCAGAGACACCATCCGGTATGTTAAATGCTGTAGGACTGCAAAATAAAGGTGTTGACTATTTCATTTCGTCTATTTATCCTCGTATAAAAGACTACGATACCAATATAATGGTTAATGTTTCCGGGTCTACCATTGAAGACTACGTGGCGACAGCAGAGATGGTTAATGAACTGGATAAAATACCGGCAATTGAGCTAAATATATCGTGTCCTAACGTGAAACAAGGCGGTATGACTTTCGGCGTAAGTTGTGCCGGGGCGGCAGAAGTGGTTCGTGCTGTTCGTAAAGCCTATTCCAAGACCCTGATTGTGAAATTATCGCCTAATGTGACAGATATAGCATCAATTGCCCAGGCTGTTGAAGACGAAGGTGCTGATTCTGTGTCATTAATAAATACATTATTAGGCATGGCGATTGATGCCGAAACCAGAAAACCGTATCTCTCAACGATAACAGGAGGCTTATCCGGGCCTTGTGTCAAACCGGTAGCATTACGTATGGTATGGCAGGTTGCAAAGGCTGTCAAAATACCAGTAATAGGCTTGGGTGGAATCATGAATGCTGCGGATGCAATTGAATTTTTCCTTGCCGGAGCGACTGCCATTCAAATAGGCACAGCCAATTTTATAGATCCGGCTATCAGCGTGAAAGTTGTTGAAGGTATTAATGAATATCTTGACAGACACGGGTATTCTTCTATTTATGATATAATCGGAGCCTTAGAGGCTTAATTTTAATGAAGAAAAACTGGTACATACCAATGTTTATGCTATTGTCCATAGTTTGGGTTTCTTTATCATATAAAGTGCCTGATATAAAGGATGATATAAAAAGCGAAGTCGCTCAAAATGACTCTGTTGTTTTGCTGTTCGCTGGAGATATTATGGGGCATGTACCTCAAATTGAAGCTGCTTATAATAAATCTACAAAAACTTACGATTTCAATCCTTGCTATACCTACATAGAGCCTTATATTAAATCGGCAGACATTGCTATAGCTAATCTGGAAGTTCCTTTGGCAGGAAAACCATATAGTGGTTATCCTTGTTTTTCAAGCCCTGATGCTTTGTTGGATGGAGCTGTAAATGCAGGATTCCAGGTTATGCAATTGGCTAATAATCATGTTGCTGATAGAGGCGGAAATGGGATTGAACGTTCTTATATTACTGTAAACAAGAGGGTAAAGTCAACGGGAGTATATCTCAATCAGGGACAGAGGGATTCTTTGTACCCTTTGATAATGGAAGTGAAAGGCTTGAAAATAGCATTGCTAAATTGTACTTTTGGTACAAATGGACATGCAGTTTCTGCTCCGAAAATGGTTAATTTGATTGATACAGTACAAATTAGGAATGATATTCAAACTGCTCGTAAAAGGGGAGCTCAATTTGTTGTAATGACTGTTCATTGGGGAAATGAATACGAATTGAAATCCAATGCTATTCAAGAAAATTTGGCATGTTTTATGACAAAAGCCGGAGTTGATGCTATTATTGGTTCACATCCTCACGTTGTTCAGAATTTTGCGATGCTGAGTCGTTCTGATAGCTCTAAAGTGCCCGTATTTTATTCCACAGGAAACATGATTTCCAATCAACGTTGGCGTAATTCTAACGGGGGAATATTGGCAAGGATTACAATCTTAAAAAATAGCTGTAAAATAAAGCATGTAGACTATCTTCCGTTTTTTGTATACAAAGGAACCCTGAATGGTAAGTTTCAATACTATTTAATTCCTACGGAAAAGTACAGAAACGGATTGTTACCAGTTAGTTTGCCAGCCCGTGATGATTCAATGTTGGTCACTTTTGATCAGGATACGCGTAAACGTCTACCCAATATACAAAGCTTCAAATAATCAATTAATTACACTTTCGTTCGTAATTGACAAAAGAGTACGAACAAGGGCATTTCTCTCCGGAATTCAAATCTTCGTGTGCTGTTTCTGTCCATTGGCTATAATTTACCTCAGGAAAAAATGTATCGCCATCGAGGCTTGCATTAATATGAGTCAGGTAGAGACGGTCGGCTAATGGTAAGGTTTGTCTGTAAAGCATTCCTCCTCCAATAATAAACACTTCGTCCTCATTTTTGCAAGATTCTAAAGCTTCTTCGAGAGACCCCATTACAATGCAGTTTGGGATTTCCTGTACCGTTTTGCTTAAAACAATGTTTTTACGATTAGGCAAAGCGCCATTGGGGAGCGATAAGAACGTTTTATGCCCCATTATAACAGTATGGTGAAGCGTCAGTCGTTTGAATCGTTGTAAATCGCCGGGAAGATGGCATAGAAGATCGTTATCTTTGCCAATTGCATTGTTGGAGGTTACAGCTGCTATAATTGAAATGTGTGGCATAGTCAGGAATGAATTAGTGGTGCAAAAATAGATAAAAATACTCTTAAAAAAATTGAAGTTTGGCATATAGCAAGAACTCTTTTTGTGTGATTGACTCCGGATTAATGCTCGGATGGCCTGATTTTGATATTGAAGACTAACAAGGACCTTCTTGTTTGTCAAATTTTTACTCTGCATATTTTATAATAAGAGACTATTCCGTAGCTAAATTGCACTCATTCCTATAGTTGTGAAAATTGTGATAAATTGACGCAATATTTAGCTTATTTTTTGAATATCGAAGAAAATAAGCCTTGTTTGGTTTCTGGTTTAATGAGATAAAATGCTAAATTTGCGTTTAATTATTAACATCATTATCAAACACTACACCATGGCTAAACTAACAAGAGAGGATGCCTTAAACTACCATAAACAAGGCAAGCCCGGTAAAATTGAGGTGGTTCCTACTAAACCTTACAGTACACAAACAGATTTATCTTTAGCTTATTCACCAGGTGTGGCAGAGCCTTGTCTCGAGATCGAAAAAGATCCGGATACAGCATATGACTACACAGCCAAAGGCAACCTGGTTGCTGTAATTTCTAATGGAACAGCGGTTTTAGGATTAGGCGATATTGGAGCGTTGGCCGGAAAACCTGTTATGGAAGGTAAAGGCTTATTATTTAAGATTTTCGCAGGCATTGACGTTTTTGACATTGAGGTCAACGAGAAAGACCCTGAAAAATTTATTCAGGCTGTAAAAGCGATTTCTCCTACTTTCGGAGGTATAAATCTGGAAGATATCAAAGCACCTGAATGTTTCGAAATTGAAACCCGCTTAAAAGAAGAGCTCGACATTCCTATAATGCATGATGATCAGCACGGAACTGCTATTATTTCGTCTGCTGGGTTATTAAATGCGCTTGAAATTGTAGGTAAGAAAATTGAAGAAGTAAAAATTGTTGTAAACGGGGCTGGTGCCGCGGCTAATTCATGTGCTCGGCTTTATATTTGCTTAGGAGCAAAAAGAGAAAATGTTGTAATGGTTGACAGTAAAGGCGTAATTAGTGATACGCGTACCAACCTTACTGCTCAGAAAAAAGAGTTTGCAACTTCTCGAACAGATCTAAAAACGCTCGCAGATGCTGTATATGGTGCTGATGTTTTCTTAGGATTGTCGGTTGCCGGTGTTTTGACTAAAGAAATGGTTCGAACAATGGCTAAGGATCCTATTGTCTTTGCATTAGCCAATCCGAATCCGGAAATTTCTTATGCTGATGCGATGGATTCGCGCGGTGATTTGCTTTTTGCAACAGGACGTTCTGATTATGCCAACCAGATTAATAATGTATTAGGATTTCCTTATATTTTCAGAGGAGCACTTGACGTAAGAGCAAGATCGATTAATGAAGAAATGAAGGTTGCTGCAGTTCGGGCAATTGCAGAGTTGGCAAAAAAACCGGTTCCTGATGTGGTGAATGCAGCTTACAATTTGAGCACGATCAGCTTTGGTCGCTCTTACATTATTCCAAAACCTCTTGACCCCCGATTGCTGACTACAGTAGCACCTGCAGTGGCCAAAGCGGCTATCGAATCTGGTGTTGCACGTATAAAAATAACAGATTGGGAAGCATATAAAGATAAGTTACGTGAATTGATGGGATCTGACAATAAAATGCTTCGTCACTTTGTTGAAACTGCTCGTCAGAATCCAAAACGTGTTGTTTTCTCAGAGGCTAACCACCTTAACATGCTCAAAGCTGCTGAAATGGCTAAAGCGGAAGGTGTTTGTATTCCTATTTTATTGGGCAATGAGGAGCGTATTGAGAAAATGGCTGCTGACAACAATATCGATTTAACAGGTATTGAGATTGTTAACTTACGCCATGACAGAGAAGAAGAACGACGCACACGCTACGCAACTCTTTTGACAGAAAAATGTGGACGTGATGGTATGACATTGACAGATGCTCTCGAAAAACTGTTTGAGCGGAATTATTTTGGAATGATGATGGTGGAAACTGGAGATGCTGATGCCATGATCACAGGGTCGTATACCAATTTTATTGAAAATATTAATGCTGCAAAACAGGTAATTGGTATTAGAGAAGGAGTGAAGAATATAGCAGCTATGCATATTCTGAATACCAAAAAAGGAACCTTCTTCCTGGCCGATACTTTGTTCAACAGACACCCGGATCCAGATGTGTTGTTAGATGTTGCCCGCTTGGCGCATGATGCAGTTAAATTCTTTAATTACCAACCTGTTATGGCTATGATCTCGTATTCTAATTTTGGTATGGATAAGATGGGTAGTCCTGCAAGCGTACATTCGGTAGTAAAAAAATTGCATGAACAGTATCCGGAAATTGTTATTGATGGTGAAATGCAGGTAAACATTGCGTTGAACAGTAAATTGCGTGATGAAAAATATCCATTCAATAAACTTGCAGGAAAGGATGTTAATACATTGATATTTCCGAATTTAAGCTCTGCGAATATAGCAGGAAAGTTGTTGTTGGAGATGGGCTTAGCAGATACTATTGGGCCGATTCAAATGGGATTGAACAAGCCGATACATATTTTGGATGTTGAAAGCTCAGTCAGAGATATTTTTAATATGACGATTGTTTCTGTTCTTGATGCTATAGTTGAAGAACAAAAACGAAATAACAAAGTTGGAGATTTAGTATAAGGATGTTGCAGATTGATGATACAATTATAAGTTTAGATCTTTTTGATCAGTGCTTTTGTTGCGACTTGAAAGCATGTAAAGGTATTTGTTGTGTGGAAGGCGAAGAGGGTGCACCCGTAGAAGTGGATGAAATAGCTCAAATAGAAGAGATTTTGCCATTATTATGGGACCAGCTGACACAACATGCACAAGAGGTAATAAATGAGCAAGGAGTGGCTTATATTGATCGTGAAGGAGATATGGCAATTTCAATTGTTCATGGTGCAGAATGTGTCTTTGCCTCAAAAGGGGAAGATGGTATCTGGAGTTGTCTTATAGAACAACTGTACAACGAGGGTAAAACAGCTTTCAGAAAACCAATATCATGTCATTTGTACCCGATACGCACAAAACAATTCCCTACTTTTCAGGCCGTAAACTATCATAAATGGCAAATTTGTAAAGATGCGGTTATTGATGGCGGAAAGAAGCACTTATTATTGTATCAATATCTCAAAGAGCCTTTAATAAGGAAGTTTGGTAAGCAATGGTATGATCAGCTTATTGTTGCTGCTGAGCATATTGCCAAACAATAATTAAAGATTCCTAACAAATAAGTGCCCCGTTTAATTTTCAATGAAGATTGAGCGGGGTTCGCTTATTTTTATCTGTATATTTTACTATTTTTGCACAAAAAAAGAATCACATGTTTAGAACGCATACTTGCGGCGAACTTCGCCAGACTCATGTTAATGAGACCGTCACCTTAGCCGGTTGGGTACAAAAAACGCGTAAAATGGGAGGCATGACCTTTGTGGATTTGCGCGATCGTTATGGAATTACCCAATTAGTTTTTAATCAGGATGTTAATGCTGAGCTGTGCGAAAAGGCAAATCGCATGGGGCGAGAATGGGTTATTCAGGTAAAAGGTGAAGTAGCGGAGCGGAGTAATAAAAATCCGAACTTATCTACAGGTGACATTGAATTAATTGTCAATGAATTAAATATAATCAATGAATCTAAGACACCGCCATTTACTATAGAGGATGATACAGATGGCGGTGATGACCTGCGAATGGAATATCGTTATCTTGATTTGCGCCGTTCTTCCGTTCGTAAAAATCTGGAGTTAAGGCATCGTATTGCTTTTGAGGTACGTCGTTATCTCGATCAGCAAAACTTTCTGGAAGTAGAAACTCCGATTTTAATCAAATCGACACCTGAAGGAGCTCGTGACTTTGTGGTGCCATCCAGAATGAATGCAGGTGAATTTTACGCATTGCCTCAATCGCCTCAATTGTATAAGCAATTATTGATGGTTTCTGGCTTTGATCGTTATTTTCAGATTGCTAAATGTTTCAGAGACGAGGATTTACGTGCAGATCGTCAGCCAGAATTTACTCAGATAGACTGTGAGATGTCATATGTAGAGCAAGAAGATGTTCTCAATTTGTTTGAGGGAATGATGATTCACCTATTCAAGTACGTAAAAGATATTACAATTGATTCTTTGCCTCGAATTACATATGCCGACGCAATGAGGTTATATGGCTCAGATAAGCCGGATATTCGCTTTGGAATGAAGTTTGTCGAATTGAAAGAGTTGGTCGGAGGACATGATTTTGTAGTGTTTGATAGTGCTGAATATGTAGGAGGTATTTGTGCCGAAGCTTGTGCTACTTATACCAGAAAACAGTTAGATGAACTGACTGATTTTGTAAAACGTCCTCAAATTGGTGCAAAAGGGCTGGTTTATATTAAATATGAAGCAGACGGAACAATTAAATCATCAATAGATAAATTTTATACCGCTGATGATCTTAAGAAGATAGCAGAAGCAATGAGTGCTAAGCCTGGAGATTTAATTTTGATGTTAGCCGGAGCAAAAGTGAAAACACAAAAAGCGTTGTGTGAATTACGTTTGGAAATGGGGAATCGCTTAGGCTTGCGGGATAAGAATAAATTTGCTCCATTGTGGGTGATTGATTTTCCTTTGTTTGAATGGGATGAAGAAACACAGCGTTTTTACGCAATGCATCACGCCTTTACTTCTCCAAATTTGGAAGATACTCCATTCCTGGAGTCAGACCCAGGGAGAGTCAGAGCAAACGCTTACGACATGGTTATAAATGGAGTAGAACTTGGTGGAGGCTCTATTCGTATTCATAGTAGTGAACTTCAGCATAAGATTTTCCGTTTAATGGGCTTTTCGGAAGAGGAAGCACAATACAAGTTCGGATTTCTTATGGACGCATTCAAGTATGGAGCACCACCTCATGGAGGTTTGGCTTTTGGTTTGGATCGCTGTGTGTCTCTTTTTGCTGGATTGGATAGTATTCGGGATTGTATTGCATTCCCAAAGAATAACTCGGGTAGGGATGTGATGAGTGGAGCACCTTCTCAAATAGAAGAATCTCAGCTTAAAGAACTCAATATTAATATTACATTGCCAGGTGTTGAATAAATAAATACAAGTGCCTTATATTGATAAAAGCAGAGCCAATGGCTCTGCTTTTATTGTTTTACATCCATTCGTTCTTTTAAATGCAACGATTAGTTGGATGCTGGTCGGGTAATGGTGGGGCTTTCGTTATTTAACTCAAGGATAAAAGAATAAATAGTATTGCCAGTTCCGTCATTTGCCGATCCGAATGTCAACACTTTTGCAAGCAACTTAACTCTAAAGTAAGACCACAATATGTCTATGTACACGTGTTAGTGTTTTGTTCAGACAGAATTTCCAGGATAGAGTTGATCATATGAATTCTTGTTTGGAATGACACTTGTATGGAAAGGAAGAGTTGATGCAAAAAAAAGAGGATGTTCTATTGAACATCCTCTTAAAACTTTACCTTCTGTTTATTATTGAACTTCTACTACTTGGTAAGAAGATTTCAATGTAGTAAGACGGTTTTTAGCTTTTTCTTTGTAGATCTGCGGAATTACACCGTGTCCAACAACTGTTAAGCGACTCTTGTCTACTCCGGCTTTGGTAATAACTTTAGCAACAGCATGAGCGCGTTTTTTGCTTAATTTCAAGTTGTATGCTTTGCTACCTGAATTTTTATCAGCATAACCATCGATGGTTAATTTTGCATCAGGATTAGCTTTCAGGAATGCAACAGTTTCTTCAATTGAGGCTTTCTGATTGAGGTCTTTTACGCTTGAGTTATCAATACCAAAAAAGATTTCTTTTGCAAATTCTTTAGTAACAGTTTTGGTTACTTTAGGAGCAGCAACCTTAACTACTACAGTGTCGTGCTTAATAACTTCTTTGGTGATAATTTGAGGTTCTGGAGCAGGAGCAGGAGCTGCTTTAGATGTAGCTTTGAAGTGGTAAGTAAAACCAACCTGGAAAGCTGTGAAATCATCTAAGAAGAATCCAGCGTGAAGACCATTGAATCCATCGCGAACTGCATTAGTTGCTACTTCAGCGTTCAAGTCAAATTGTTTTGAAAGGTGGAAGCTTCCGAGTAAACCTGCACGTACAATAGGCGTTACTTGTTTTTTTGCGGCAACTTCATGAGCAGAACGAACGCCTAAGCCAAGGCCGCCGAATGCGGTAACATCAAAGATTCTGTCAGGATTGTAACCACCCCACCAGTTACTCAAGTTTACGGTAAGATCACCGGTCAGGTTAGCACTCCACCAATCAGGATTAGTTACCCCAGTCGAAGAAACGCCTTTCCAGCCATGACGAGCCCAGCCTAATTCGCCACGTACGCCAATAACGGGGCTAAAATCGTAGCCTAAGCCGAAAGTTGAAAGCACACCACCATCTTTTTTGAAGTTGATGGAGTTTCCGCTTTGTAAAATGTTACTTCCTTCACCTAAAAATAAATTGTAACCGGTATAGAGACTCATATACCAACCTGGCTGAAAAGTAGCTTTTGCATCTTTTGCATCAGCTTTTTTGTCAGCTTGAGCATTTGCTACTGCAATGAAAGCAAAGAGTAACAATCCACATGTGATAATTTTTTTCATTTTTCAAAAAATTTTAATTAAACAACAGCTTGATTTTTTTCACTTTATATTCTATAGTAAGTCTAAGAATATTTTCTTAAAATTAGAATTCTTATAGTCAGGATTTTTTTTATGGTTGATTTGAAGAAAATAATTTTTATTTCAAACAAACAAGTATGAAATGTAGAAAAACAGTGGGTTTTCGTACATTTCTTCAAATAAATTTAAGGCAAAGATAGCGCTAATTTTATATCTGACTTTCTGAATATAGTTAAAAAAAATCAAATATAAAAAGGTTTGGACAATAATTTGTGAAAATACAAACAATCAATAAGATATAGGTATAAAAAATTCTTCAAATGCCCATTATTACAAATAATTATGCGATGATAAGAACCAAAATACGGATCAGAATAATTCTATTTTTACTTATATTAAGTATTATGACTTTAAATATTAGCACGAAAAAGTGAACGTTTATTGATTAAATACCTCCAGAAGTGTTAAGAATGAATTTGGTTTATTCTATTTTGCTATTTGTTTTTGGTTATGAACAGCAATTCCATTGGCCGCCAACAAGGCATTGATTGATGGTTCTTGTCCGCGGAATCGTTTGTATAAGATCATGGGTTTTTCGGATCCTCCATTGGAAAGAACGTTATTGCGGAAAGAATTAGCTACGTCCTGATTAAAAATGCCGGCGTTTTGAAAGGCTGCAAAAGAGTCGGCAGCCAGTACTTCAGCCCATTTATAGCTGTAGTATCCGGCTGCATATCCCCCGGAAAAGATATGCCCGAATGCTGAACTGATACATGTATTCTCAAGAGATGGTAATAATTGAGTTTGCTTTTCAGCTTGTTTTTCAAATTCAATTACATTAACCGTGAGTCCTTTTTCTAACATATGCCATGCCATATCAATGAATCCAAAATTCAATTGGCGTACACACTGATACCCAACATTGTAATTTTCAGCATCTTTGATTTTACGGATCATCTCCGCAGGAATTAGTTCTTTCGTTTGATAATGGAATGCAAAATCATCAAGAAATTCTTTTTCAACGGCATAATTTTCCATAAACTGAGAGGGACATTCTACAAAATCACGACATACAGACGTTCCCGAGAGCGATAGATACATTGTGTTGGAAAAAATGCCATGGAGGGCATGTCCAAATTCATGGAGGAATGTCTTCACTTCATCGAAGGAGAGGAGAGCCGGTTTTGTTTTCGTAGGACGGGTAAAATTCATTACCAGACTGACATGGGGACGATGATTGTTCTCTCCGTCTTTCCATTGCCCTTTGAATTCTGTCATCCATGCGCCCGGTCGTTTTCCTTGTCTGGGAAAGAAGTCCGTATAGAGTAGGGCAAGGTATTGTCCATTTTGGTCAAATACTTCAAACGTTTTCACCTCCGGATGATACACGGGAACTTTAGAGTTTTTCGTTGAAGGTTATTCCGTATAATTTGGTTGCTAATCTAAAGACTCCCGAAATTACATTCGTGAGTTCAAAATATGGCCGCAATGAATCTTCATTGAACGTGAATGCTTGATCTTTGAGCTTTTCTGCATAGAATGCCCAATCCCAAGGCTGTAATTGTTCTGTAAATCCGAGACTTGTAGCATATTCCTGCACAGCTTCTATTTCTTTATATGCTACAGGTTTATAGGCAGTCAATAGTTCATTCAGCAGTTTGTATACATTGTCACTCGTTTCAGCCATTCTGTCTTTCAGTACATATTCTGCATATGTTTTATAGCCTAATAACTGAGCAAGTTGCAGTCTGTTATTGACAATGGAACGCATGATCTCCTGATTGTCATTGGCATCGTTATGAATTCCTTTGGTGCAAAATGCCATGTAAAGCTGTTGCCTCAATGCCTGATTATTTAAAAATTTCATGGCAGGTACATAACTCGGAGCTGTCAAATCAAGCAACCATCCATTTTGTCCCTTTGCAGAAGCTTTTGCTGCTGCAGCTTCAAGATAATCATCAGACAGTCCAGCCAACAGATGTTTATCTGTAATAATCAGGGCATAGTCGTTGACTTCTTTCAGAATATTTCTATCGAAGGTTAAAGACGCAGTGTCAAGTTTTTCCGTAAGGTCTCGATATGTAATTTTATCCGTATCACTCAAATTTGCTCCGTTGTCAGCAAAACTATCGTATGTTTTTTGCAGTAAGGTTTGCTGTTCAGCAACTAATTCCAAAGTGTCTTTTTGACTAAATACGTGTTTTACTCTTTCAAAAAGTCGTGCGTTTAGTGAAATATTATTAGAATGATCGGTCAGCATTGGAGAAATCTCTTCGGCCAATTGTTGCATGTCGTCATTTGTTTCTGCGCTATTTAGATTGAAGAATGTATTAGTTACAAGAGTAAGTAAGCGTCCCGAATTTTCGAGGGCTTCAATAGTATTCTGAAACGTAGGTACATCTTTGTTCTCAACAATTGCATTAATTTCGGATTCATGTATGCGAATAGCTTCTTGAAATGCAGGCAAATAGTGTTCGAGCTTGATTTTGTCGAAAGGAATGGCTGAATGTGGTGTATCGCCCGGTTGTAAAAAAGGATTATTGGTAGTGTTATTAAATGAAGATAACGTAGATTCTTCTGTCATAATTTTAAATGTGTGGGGGGGGGGGGGGGGGGTTATAATCTATAGCAAAGTTAGGTTTTTATGCTAAAAGGATGAAATAAAAAAAGCGTAAGCAGGCTTGTTTTGCCGTACTTACGCTTTCTGAGATTTGCGTCAGTGTTTAGTACTGAGGATTATGATTGTTATTGAGTTCGTTGACATCAATTTGTTTTTTATCCATCATTCGCCATGCATAAAAAATATAGGCCAAAACTACCGGAATAAACAGAGAAACAACGCTCATTACCTTTAATGTAAAGAGACTTGAAGAGCTGTTGCGAATCGTGAGCGAACTTTGTAAGTCCGAAACAGAAGGGTAGAAGGCGGTATTGTTATAGCCAAGAATTAACAGCAGAGATAATACAGCTAATACGGTACCTAAACCGGCAAACCAGATTCCTTTAGTGCTTCGAGAGCAGAACACGCCAATACCAATGCCATATAACAGGGCTACAACACCGACGAGCAACATGATTCCTATCAATGGCATTTCTATTAAGTTGTGAAAATATTTAGCGTTTTGCATGTATACTTCCCCGGTTTCGGGATGTACTGCAAATCCTTTTGCACATAATGTCCATATAAAGAAGGATAAGAATGTGATCAGGAAAAGAATGGCATTGATTAATACCTGTTTACGGGAGCGTGCATTAATCGTATCGTTGTGTATATTGTTTATGAAATAAAGGCTGCCTAACACTCTGGCAAGGAAGAAAACTGCAAGACCGAGTAGTATATTACGAGGGTTAGCTACAGCTTCAAGTCCATGTAACGGATTTTGCCATGTCGAAATTACTGGCATCATCGGTTGGTAGATGTTTTCTTTGTTCACAAGGAACTCGCTACCGGTAAAGAAAGTTCCTACAGCTGTGCCAAAAAGTAGCAACCCGACAAATCCATTGAGAAGCAGAAAAGCTTCATATGTTTTATGCCCCAAAATATTACCTTCTTTTTTTCTGAATTCATAGCTGACAGCTTGTAGCACAAAGCAAATCAAAATAAGCATCCAGGGCCAATAGGCACCTCCAAAGCTGGTTGAATAAAATAGCGGAAAAGAAGCGAAGAATCCGCCTCCAAAAGTGACCAGCGTAGTGAATGTAAATTCCCATTTTCTTCCAATAGAATTTACCATAAGCGTTCTTTCTTCGTCGGTTTTTCCAATGGTATACAGTAGGGATTGTCCTCCCTGAACAAAAAACAGGAAGACCAGTATGGCACCGAGCAACGATACTAAAAACCACCAATATTCTTGATAAAAAGCGTAATCCATAATTGTTGAATTAAAATTGTTTAATCGATAGTGTTTATCAGTTCCAATAGACCTTATTGTATGTGTTCGGGCCCTTTTCGAATTTCGTTCACCATAATGCTTACAATTGCAATGAAAAGCACGATAAACAGTATGGCAAAAAATGCGAATGTTGTCTGGATCGAGCTTACCGGTATGCTGGATACAGCTGCAAATGTTGGCAGAAGATCCTGAATTGCCCAGGGCTGGCGTCCAACTTCAGCAACAACCCAGCCAGAGAAAGAAGTCAGGTAAGCCAATGGAAT
Organism: uncultured Microbacter sp.; assembly: GCA_963678825.2. Classification (GTDB taxonomy): domain Bacteria; phylum Bacteroidota; class Bacteroidia; order Bacteroidales; family Paludibacteraceae; genus Microbacter. The sequence goes on from CAXXPB010000018.1 coordinate 83,088, forward strand.
AGCCAATAATGCAAGCTGCTGAAGCCATTTCATGTTTTCAATTCTGCGACGGATGTATAAAATAAAGAGGAAATATAAGAGGAAAAAGCCTCCGAAAATTACCATAAAACGGAATGAATAGAAAGTAAGCGGTACATTCGGAATCAACTGTTTTTTGTCTGTAACATAGCCGTAACCATAGTAGGGGGATGTAGCTGCAAAAACAGCCTTATTTACAGAAGCCAGAGAATCATTGTGTTCTTTTTGTGCAAGTTTATAGCCTTTGAGAGCATTTTGAGCCATTTTGCCGAAAACTATTTTTTCGTCTGTTGTGACAGGCTTGACTGCTTGACCGTCAGGTCTTTTTTCCAGATAGCCACCATCCAATAAGTCTTTAATGCCGGGAACGCGAGCGTCAAAATCTCTGAAAGCTAAAAAAGACAACAGTTTAGGAGCCGTTATCTTAACAAGAAACGGATTTGTATCATCGTTATACTCTTTTTTTGCCGGATTCAGAATTCCCATTGCAACTAACCCTTCTCCGTTATGTCCCTGATAAAGACCTTCCATAGCTGCGAGTTTCATAGGCTGCTTTTGAGCTACCTGATAGGCCGAACCGTCACCACTGTACATAGCCAGGACTATACCCAATAATCCAAATGCAGCAGCTATTCGTATGCTTTTATGAGCAAACTCAATATTGCGTTTTTTCATCAGATACCAACAACTGACACCGATTACAAATGCAGCTCCAACAATCCAGGATGATGTAACGGTGTGGAAAAATTTATTCATTGCCATCGGAGAGAAGAGTACAGCCCAAAAATCAGTCATTTCGCTGCGAACTGTATCAATATTGAAGGAAGTACCTGTCGGGTATTGCATCCAGGCATTTGCAACCAAAATCCACAATGAAGACAAAGTGGCGCCGAACCATGTGAGCCAGGTTGCTGTAAGGTGAAAGCCTTTGCTGACTTTGTTCCAGCCAAAAAACATGATAACAAAGAAAGTCGATTCCAGAAAAAAGGCCATTATACCTTCAATGGCAAGCGGGGCTCCAAAAATATCGCCAACAAGCCAACTATAATTGGACCAGTTAGTGCCAAATTGAAACTCTAGTATCAAACCTCCGGCTACTCCCACGGCAAAGTTGATGCCAAAAAGACGCATCCAGAACTTTGTCATTGTTTGCCATTCGGCTTTGCCGGTTTTGTAATATACGGTTTCCATTACAGCCATAATAAAACCAAGGCTCAATGTCAACGGTACGAAAATCCAATGATCCATTGCGGTCATTGCAAACTGGGCACGAGACCAGTCAATGATAGATAAATCGAGTGTTTCCATGCGCAAATAAAATTGATTGTTAGGCGACTACACCAAATAAAGGAGAGTTATGTTTGTGAAATTGTTTTTAATTTAGATAAATTAAGCGGCAAATATAGCTATTGATATAATCAATTCCAAGTTTTTTTGGTGATATTATAATAAGTTGCTGGCTAATTCCGAGAGAGCGCTTCGTTCGCCTTTGGTAAGGTTTATATGAGCAAAGAGCTCTTGGCCGCGCATACGGTCAATCATGTAAACTAGTCCGTTCGAGTGCATGTCGAGGTATGGTTGGTCTATTTGTTGGATATCTCCCGTAAAAATAATCTTGGTTTCTTCTCCGGCCCGTGTAATGATGGTCTTAATCTCATGCGGGGTAAGGTTCTGAGCCTCATCCACGATAAAAAAGGTATTGCTCAGACTTCGTCCGCGAATATAAGCCAGTGCTTCTATAACCAACTTCTGTTCGCGCTGCATTTCCTCGATTTTGTATACTTCTTTTCCCTGGTAATTAAACTGATGCTTAATAACATTCAGGTTGTCGAATAAAGGTTGCATGTAAGGAGATACTTTGCGCTTATCATCGCCGGGCAGGTAGCCTAAATCTTTATTTCCCAGAGCAACAATAGGACGTGCAAGTAAAATCTGCTGGAAATTTTCCTGTTGTTCCAATGCCGCTGCCAGAGCCAGCAGTGTTTTTCCGGTTCCCGATTTTCCGGTAAGCGCAACCAGTTTAATATTATTGTCCATCATCACGTCAAATGCAAAGGCTTGCTCAGCATTACGGGGTTCAATACCAAATACCTTGTTCTTTTCAACCCGTTCAACTTTCTGTGTGAAAGAGTTATAACGAGCCAGAACACCGGATTTACTGCTTTTGATGATGAAGCACTCGTTCGGTTCAATGTCAGAACAAAAACTGAACTTCTCCACCGAAATACCCTCTTTTGATTTATAGAGATCATCCACCAGATGAGCCTCCACATGAGAGAATGTGGCATGTTTTTTATCGAAAATATCAGCACTGGTAACCTTGTCAGAGATGTAATCTTCAGCAACAATTCCCAAAGATTTAGCTTTTAGTCGAAGGTTGATATCCTTCGAAATGAAGATGGTGTTTTTATACTTTTTCTGTAGCTGATAGGCTACTGCCAGAATACGATGATCGGGAGTTTTTTCAGCGAAAGTTTGTTGCAACGCTTCCGGATAATCATATGAAGTTACTATAAACAATTTGCCTAAACTGTCGCCCAGACTTACTCCTTTGGTGAAAATTGAATTATCAGCCAGCAGATCAAGATCCCGGGAGAACTCTCTGGCATTAAAATTAATGTCATCATTCCCTTTTTTAAACTTGTCCAACTCTTCGAGGACTGTTATCGGAATGTAAATATCATTTTCCTGAAAATTGTAGATGCATTTATAGTCATGTAGAATGACATTGGTGTCGAGGATAAATTTCTTGATTGCCATAGTTGTAAAAATTAGAAGAAATTAGAGTAGTTGTATCAGGACTAATTTGAACAAAATACTATCCTGAATACAACAAAAACGTAAATGCACGCTGTAAAGATAGCATTTTTTCTTATGTTGAAGCTTTAATGCTACTTTTATGTGAATTTACGTTCTTGTAATGTTTAATGGCTTTCAAGTTAGCCATTAAGCTCCGATTGCTTTATGTTTGAATCTTCAAACCAAGAGAACGAGGGTTCTATTTCTGTTGAAGTATCATGTCTATCTGAGCTATTTCTTCTTCAGACAGGCGCGGGTAGTGCAATGCGTCAATGTTATCCTGTAATTGCTTTAATGAGCTGGTTCCGACAATAACAGAGGTAACTGTCGGGTGCCGTAAGCACCAAATTAAAGCCATTTGTGCCAGTGTCTGGCCTCTCTGGATTGCAATAGAATTAAGAGCAGTAACTTTATCTAAAATTTCGGGCGATATCTGACTTCGTTGTAAAAAACCTGTTGATTTTGCAGCTCGTGAATTTTCGGGTATGCCGTGAAGATATTTGTCGGATAATACTCCTTGATATAGAGGAGAAAAACCGATAAAGCCTACGCCATGATCATCTGCTGCTTGTAGAATGCCTTCTTCTATGTCTCGAGATAGCATGCTGTACCGGTCCTGATGGATCAGGCATGGAGTTCCATTTGCTTTCAGTATCGAGTAGGCCTCAATTGTTTTATCTACAGGATATTTCGATATTCCGACATACAATGCTTTTCCCTGTTTGACTATGTCAGATAACGCATTCATTGTCTCTTCCAAAGGAGTCTTCGGATCGTACCGGTGAGAATAGAAAATATCAACATAATCCAGCTTCATTCTTTTTAGACTTTGATTTAAGCTGGCGATAAGATATTTTCGAGATCCTCCGTCTCCGTACGGACCGGGCCACATTCTGTGTCCTGCTTTTGTAGATATTATCATTTCGTCGCGGTATCCGGGTAAATAATGATGAAGAATCTTCCCGAAATTTTCTTCAGCGCTTCCTTCCGGAGGTCCGTAATTATTAGCCAGATCAAAGTGAGTTATACCATTGTCGAATGCAAACTGGATCATTTTGGTTGCTTCGCTAAAATCGTCGACATCTCCGAAGTTATGCCATAAACCTAATGATATACGGGGTAGAACGAGACCGCTTTTTCCGCATTGTACATAAGGAACTTTATTTTCGTAGCGGGTAGGTGAGGGTTGTGTTTCCATTAATAGGAGTGATTTGTTTGTATATGCACAAAAATACAATAAAAAAGCAGAGTCTGGTGTGGTAGAAATAAAAAACGGTACAAACTGAATTAGTTCAATTTGTACCGTTTTTTCTGTTAATCAGAAATGACTATAGATCTTATTTCCCCGCAATTTCCATCGTGTCTGAAGCGATCATAAATTCTTCATCAGTTGGAACCACAATTACTTTTACAGCAGAATCAGGTGTACTGATAATGTGTTCTTCGCCATGAACGGTAGCGTTCACTGCCGGATCAATTTTGATTCCCAAAAATTCGAGGCCGGCACATGACTGGAGTCTGGAGCTATCTCCATTTTCGCCCACACCACCTGTAAATACTATAGCGTCGGCTCCGCCTAAAGCAGCCATGTAAGCTCCGATATATTTTTTGATGCGATAGTGGTACATATCCAGTGCCAGTTTGGCATGGTCATTACCTTCCTGAACAGCTTTATTCACATCGCGCATATCCGAAGAAACTCCGGAGATACCCAGTAAGCCGCTGTGTTTATTGAACAGGGTAGATGCCGAATCAGTGCCCAACATTTCTTTGTCCATAAGGAATGTAACCACTCCAAGATCTATATCTCCGCAGCGGGTTCCCATAAGCAGGCCTTCTACTGGAGTAAAGCCCATTGACGTATCTACTGATTCACCATTTTTGATGGCCGTAATTGAACCGCCATTACCAATATGGCAAGTAATTAGCTTTGAATTTTTTACGTCAAGACCAAGAAGTTCGCAGGCACGCTGTGAAACATAGCGGTGGCTTGTTCCATGAAAGCCGTAACGACGGATTCCATATTTTTTGTAGAGCGAGTAGGGAATACCATACATGTATGCATGCGAAGGCATAGTCTGGTGGAATGCCGTGTCGAAAACGCCTACCTGGGGTATATTAGGCAATAATTCGCGAATAGCGTTAATGCCGGCCAGGTTGGGTGGGTTGTGGAGTGGGGCAATCTCTATGCATTCTTCGATTTTTGAAATTACTTCGTCGTTGATGAGTACGCTTTTGTTGAACTTTTCACCACCATGTACTAAGCGGTGTCCAACGGCATCAATTTCATCAAGGGATTTGATGGCTCCGTGTTTTTCGCTCAACAATACGCCCAGAATATATTCAACAGCTATTGAGTGAGTAAGAATTTCACCTTCAAGTGTAACTTTTTGTCCATCAGGACGGGTGTGTTTAAGGAAAGATCCCTGCATACCCAATTTTTCAACGCCACCTTGTCCGAGAATGGTTTTAGATGCCATGTCGAACAGTTTATATTTAACGGAAGAACTTCCGCAATTCAATACTAAAATCTTCATGTTCTTGATTTTAAATGATTATTGGATGACTTTTCCGTTTTCGTCATACTGATAGAAACCTTTTGCATTTCTTATTCCGTAATGTTTTGCACGGTAAAGACGCAGCAATAGGGGTGAGGCCTTATATTTCATGTTCCCGTATTCGTTGAAGAGATTTTCCATCAGCGGCACAATTTTTTCAATTCCCAATTGATCGGCAGTGCGGAAAACACCCTGACGGTGACCAAAGCCGACAGTAAGTACTTTGTCAACATCGGCAACGGTAGAGATTCCTTCCATAACAATAGAGCATGCTTCGTTCAGCATTATCAGGAACATACGAAGACTAACAAGACCCACCGATTCAGAAACTGAAATAAAGTCATAGTTTATCAGTTCTGCAAAGCGACATACTTTTTCAAAAGTGTTTTCAGAAGTATATAAACCTCTCACGATTTCCAGAATATGTGAGTCGGGAACGTTGGTGAGGAAATGTACTCCTATGCAGCGTTCCGGATGTTCCAGTTCGTTAGACAATTCGGTCACTACAATAGTAGAAACGTTGGAAGCAATAATCGCTTCAGGATTGAGGACTCCTTCTATTTTTTTGAACACTTCTTTACGTCGGTCAATACTTCTTACTCCGGTGTTGTCATCGTAGCGAATTGTTTCAATCACAAAATCGCAACCAACGAAGTCTGAGTAATTAACGGTTCCCCTTATGCGAGAAATAATGGCCTTCTTTTCGGAGTTTGTAAGCCCCCAATTCATTACCCGGGCATCCAATTTCTTTTCAATTCTGGAATATGCATTGCTGATGCCTTCTTCTGTTGGTTCCAGAAAAACAACTTCCATACCACGGCTGGCAGCTATGGTAGCTATAATACTGCCATCTTTTCCACAGCCAACTACGCCAATTCTGGAAAACAGAGTGCGTTTGCGGTCTTTGTGGCTTAGTCCGTAATTTTCGATAGGTTCGTTAGGTAATTGTGACATAATATATATTTACAATTTATTCATTTACGAAGTGCAAAGAAAACATTGTTCTGAATTCCATTAGCTTCATTTATAGAATAATGGAATTTTGAAACTGTTTCTCAATGTTGCATCAATCTTTATTTTGCCTGTTTTGCTCCGATGGCCTGATTTGCGGTAATGGCAATCATTTGTACGATGTCATTCACACAGCAACCGCGTGACAAATCGTTGATAGGAGCTCCCATTCCCTGGAGGATCGGCCCGATAGCTTCTGCATTACCCAAACGTTGAACGAGTTTGTAGCCGATATTACCAGCTTGCAGATCGGGGAATACAAGAACGTTGGCATGGCCGGCAACTTCGCTTCCCGGAGCTTTACTTTCGCCTACGGAAGGTACCAAAGCCGCATCGGCCTGAAGTTCGCCGTCGATTTGTAAATCGGGAGCCATTTCCTGAGCAATGCGTGTTGCTTCTACCACTTTGTCTACTAATTCGTGTTTGGCACTTCCTTTTGTAGAGAAGCTGAGCATTGCAATCTTTGGTTCAAAGCCTCCGATAGTCCGTGCTGTCTGTCCTGAGTTCACAGCAATTTCAGCAAGTTCTTGTGCGGTTGGGTTTGGGGTAACAGCCAGATCGGCCATTAATACTAAGCCGTTTTCTCCGTAAGGACTATTGGAAAACAACAATAAAGCACCGGAAACAACTGATGTGCCGGGTTTTGTTTTGACAATTTGCAGAGCCGGACGCAACACATTTCCGGTGGTGTTTCTTGCACCTGCAACTTCACCGTCAGCATCGCCATTTTTAATCATCAGGGTTCCTATATATAAGGGATCTTTTGCCAGCTTCTGTGCTTGTTCCATAGTAAGACCCTTTGCTTTTCTTAATTCAAACAGAAGATTGGTATAGGTTTCGTATTTTGAATAGTTTTCAGGATCGAGTATGGTTGCCTTATCAATGTTTTTCAATTGAAATTTTGCAACTAAACTGTGGATTTCATCCGGATTACCGATCAGGGTGATATTGGCTGCTTTTTTCTCCAGGATTACATCAGCAGCTTGTAAAGTACGTTCCTCGGTTCCTTCGGGCAACACAATGTGCTGAACATTTTCCTGAGCCCGTTTCATGATTTCTTCCAACAATTTCATGACTATTTGTTTTAATATTAGATATTTATATGTATAAATGTTGCTAAAATATATTGATACAAAAGTACAATTAATCTTTCGGGTTGCAAAGTCCACATTGCAATTTTGTATCAAAAATATCAAATTGACATTGCAAAATATCAAAAACCTTATTTTTTATTATTATTACCTCGTATTTCTTTATCGTTAGGTAGTTTTTTTGTACCTTTGCAGGTCGAAAAGATACCATATTTATTCTATCTCTACGCTTTAATAATGGAACATAACAAACCGATGCATTTGGTGCTCGAAAATGGCACCACTTTTTACGGTAAGTCTTTCGGGTACGAAGAGCCAAGAGCCGGCGAAGTCGTCTTTAGTACGGCAATGGTTGGCTATCCTGAAAGCTTAACCGACCCTTCGTATTCGGGACAGATTCTTACTGTCACTTATCCGCTAGTTGGTAATTACGGAGTCCCGCAGGGCATTACAGAAAACGGCTTATCAACATTTTACGAATCGGAAATAATTCATGTCAGTGGCTTGATTATTTCCGATTATTCGTTTCAATACAGTCACTGGAACGCACAAAAAAGTCTTAGCGACTGGCTGAAAGAGAACAAAATCCCCGCAATCTATGGTGTTGACACCCGTGAGTTAACTAAAATCATTCGCGAGTATGGTGCCATGAAAGGAAAACTTATTTTTCCCGACAAGGAAGATGTGGAATTTGTTGACACTGACAGCGAAAACCATGTTGCAAAAGTAAGCTGTAAAGAGGTAATTACATACGGCAACGGCAAGAAAAAAGTTGTGTTGGTTGACTGTGGTGTAAAACACAATATTCTGCGCTGTTTCCTGAAACGTGACGTCACTCTGATTCGTGTTCCATGGGATTATGATTTCAATACTCTGGAATATGATGGATTGTTTATCTCTAATGGACCTGGCAATCCTGCATATTGCAATGTGACAGTTGAAAATATCCGCAAGGCGATGACAACCGGCAAACCTATCTTTGGTATTTGTATGGGTAACCAACTACTTTCAATTGCAGGTGGTGCAAAAACGTACAAGCTGAAATACGGCCACCGCAGCCACAACCAACCGGTTCGCATGGCAGGTACTAATCGTTGCTTTGTAACATCGCAAAACCATGGTTATGCCGTTGACAATAATACGCTGGGTAGCGATTGGGAACCATTATTCATCAATTTGAATGATGGCACCAATGAAGGTATTCGCCATAAAACGAAACCTTATTTTTCAGCTCAGTTTCACCCGGAAGCTTCCAGTGGGCCAACCGATACTGAATTTTTATTTGATGAGTTCCTCAAATTAATTGACTAAGTGCAGTTAATTGCAGACTATTGAAAATGTGTGTTTTATAGCAAAAAGTCAAAACGAATAAAGTAACAATGAATATAAAAGACGACTTCTTGTCCACAGACAATACCCGATTGTCAATTAAAAAGGTTTTAATTCTCGGATCCGGAGCTTTGAAGATCGGAGAGGCCGGCGAATTCGATTATTCCGGCTCTCAGGCGTTGAAAGCGCTGAAAGAAGAAGGAATTGAAACAGTGCTCATCAATCCGAATATTGCTACCGTACAGACTTCTGAAGGTGTGGCCGATAAAATTTATTTTTTGCCAATTACCCCGTTCTTCGTTGAAAAGGTAATCAAAAAAGAACAACCGGATGGGCTTTTACTCGCTTTCGGTGGCCAGACTGCTTTGAACTGCGGTGTAAAGCTTTTCGAATCGGGCATTCTTGAAAAATATAATCTGCGTGTGCTGGGAACTCCGGTTCAGGCAATTATCGATACAGAAGACCGCGAACTGTTCGTGAAAAAGCTCGATCAGATTGATGTGAAAACCATCAGAAGTTTTGCAGTAGAAAATATGGCAGATGCCAAAACTGCCGCAAAAGATCTGGGTTATCCTATTATTGTCCGTGCAGCTTACGCTTTGGGTGGTTTGGGTAGCGGTTTCTGTAACAACGAACAGGAACTTGAAGCGCTCGCTGAAAAGGCATTCAACTATTCTTCTCAGCTGTTGGTTGAAAAATCGCTGAAAGGCTGGAAGGAAATCGAATACGAAGTGGTTCGCGACCGTTACGACAACTGTATCACGGTTTGTAACATGGAAAACTTCGATCCACTGGGGATTCACACCGGTGAGAGTATCGTGGTGGCACCATCACAAACACTTACCAACAGCGAATACCATAAACTGCGTGAAATTGCTATCCGCATTGTTCGTCATATCGGAATCGTAGGAGAATGTAACGTTCAATACGCATTTGACCCGGATTCGGAAGACTATCGCGTAATCGAAGTAAATGCCCGTTTGAGTCGTTCTTCTGCACTTGCATCCAAAGCAACCGGTTATCCTCTTGCATTTGTTGCTGCAAAACTGGCGTTGGGTTATGGCTTATTTGAACTGAAAAACTCGGTTACAAAAACTACCACAGCTTTCTTTGAGCCTGCTTTGGACTACGTGGTTTGTAAGATTCCCCGCTGGGACTTGGCAAAGTTTCACGGTGTTTCGCGTGAAATCGGCAGTAGCATGAAGAGTGTGGGGGAGGTGATGGCTATTGGTCGTACCTTCGAAGAAGCCCTTCAGAAAGGTTTACGTATGATTCAACAGGGGATGCACGGTTTTGTTGCGAACAAAACGTTGTCGATCTCTGATATGAACAAAGCGCTATCAGAACCTACCGACCGTCGTATTTTCTACCTGTCACAAGCGCTTCAGAGCGGATATACCATCGAACAGATTCACAGTCTGACAAAAATTGATAACTGGTTCCTCCAAAAACTACAAAATATTGTAGACATTGCGAAAGAACTGAAGCAGACGGAATCGTTCAACGATTTGTCGGACGAATTATTATTACGCTCAAAACAGATGGGTTTCTCTGATTTCCAGATTGAGCGCCTGATGTTCGATATTCACGAAAACAAATCGCATATCGGTGATGAAGTGCGAGCAGAACGTAAACGTCGTGGTATTTTACCGGTTGTAAAACAGATCGATACTCTTGCCGCCGAATATCCTGCACAAACCAATTACCTGTATATCACCTACAACGGATCGGCTAACGATGTGAAATATCTTGGCGACCACCGTTCGGTTGTGGTTTTGGGTTCGGGTGCTTACCGTATCGGTAGTTCTGTTGAGTTCGACTGGTGTAGCGTAAATGCGCTGAATACGATCCGTAAACAGGGCCTGCGTTCGGTAATGATCAATTACAATCCGGAAACGGTTTCGACCGACTACGATATGTGCGACCGTCTTTACTTCGACGAGTTGACCTACGAACGCGTGATGGATATTCTGGAACTGGAAAACCCAATGGGAACCATTGTTTCTGTGGGTGGTCAGATTCCTAACAACCTGGCTGTTCGTATGTCGGATTCCGGTGTAAATATTCTTGGTACCAAAGCGCCATCAATTGATAATGCAGAAGACCGTCATAAGTTCTCCAGCATGCTGGATGATCTGAAGATTGATCAGCCGCGCTGGCAGGAACTTCGTTCATTGAGCGACATTACAGAGTTTGTTAAGAACGTTGGCTTCCCGGTATTGGTTCGTCCTTCTTATGTTCTTTCGGGTGCAGCAATGAATGTCTGCTCAAATCAGGAAGAACTGGAAGAATTCCTTGAACTGGCAACCGAAGTGTCACAGGAACACCCTGTGGTGGTTTCTGAATTCATCGAAAATGCCAAGGAAATCGAAATTGACGCTGTAGCCAATAAAGGCGATATTGTGATCTATGCAATTTCGGAACACGTGGAATTTGCCGGTGTTCACTCCGGTGATGCTACCATTCAGTTCCCTCCGCAAAAGATCTACGTTGAAACGGTTCGCCGCATCAAGAATATTGCCCGTCAGATTGCAAAATCGCTTAATATTTCAGGCCCGTTCAATATCCAATTCCTTGCGAAGGATAATGATATTAAGGTTATTGAGTGCAATCTTCGCGCATCGAGAAGTTTTCCGTTTGTTTCTAAAGTATTGAAAATCAATTTTATTGATTTAGCTACTCAGGTGATGTTGGGAATGAATCCTGCGAAACCCGAAAAATCGGCATTTGATCTTGACTACGTGGGTATCAAAGCTTCTCAGTTCTCGTTCACCCGTCTGCAAAAGGCAGACCCGGTACTTGGCGTTGACATGGCTTCAACCGGTGAAGTAGGGTGTATCGGTCACCAGTTTGACGATGCATTACTCACAGCGATGCTTTCTGTCGGCTATCGTATTCCGGAGAAAACTGTTATGGTATCTTCCGGTGAATCGAAATCGAAAGTGGCTATGTTGGATGCATGCCTTTTGTTATCGAAGCATGGTTACAACATTTATGCAACCCATGGAACGCAGCAATTCCTGCAACAAAATGGAGTGGATGCGATTGATGTGAACTGGCCGGATGAAGACGGTGAACATAACGTGATGCAAATGATTGCCGATAAAAAATTCGATCTTGTCATTAACATTCCGAAGAATTTGACAAAGCGTGAACTATCAAATGGTTATAAAATCCGCCGTGGAGCAATCGACTTCAACATTCCATTGATTACCAATGCCCGTTTGGCAAGCGCCTTTATCAAGGCATTTTGCAAAATCACGGCAGACGATATTGATATTCGTGATTGGGCAGGATATAAATAATCGTCACGATTGAAATAAATACCAAACGGTGCAAAATTCATACGAACTTTGCACCGTTTTTCTTTTGTTCTTTCTGTCGGCCTTGGTTTTTTTAGAGAACTTTGCCTCGCCTTGCTCCGGCTGCCTCATTTCGACCACCAGCTGTTACTGTTTCGTTTTTGCTTCACTGTATAGTTTGGCCACACGATACGCTGTGCTAATCGTGCGGCAGCGGGGGTCATACACGATCACCTCTTGTTCCAAGTTTACCTGATGTCCAGCGCAAGATTGAGTGCAGCGGTATCTTGTGCTGGAAACCAGAGTGGTTTGTAACCACTTATTACGCCGGTTCAATATTCACCCGACCTTTGCCTCCTGCAAAATCGACGGCACTGCTATGTGGATATTCTTCTTCTCTATTGAAGCAACTGGCTCTTACTGTGCAAATATAACGGAAAGTTTCCAACTTTCAACCAAGTACAACTTGGTTAATTTTCCAGTCCAAGTTACGGCTATCGCGGAAAATTTGAACTAAAAATCTGGCATTCTTGCGCCATGAGGGGCGGAAACGGAGAGATTTCCAAATAGTTATTAATTCATCAGCAAATCATACTTATGATCCCATATACCGTAAAAATAAACCATAGTATCATGTAAAATAAAACAAAAAATGAAGATTTAGTTTTGTGCTTACGATATACAAGAAAAGCTATAATAGTAAATATGGTAGTAATAATTAGATATAATATCGCTACGTAAAAGACCAACTTGACACTATTGTCAATGTTTTCATAAAACACAGATAAAAAACTTACGGCACAACGTGAATTTAATAATAGTACAACATGGAATGTCGCAAAAACAAACCATTCGTTTTTAATTATTTTAGAAGTATTCGTCATGTTAGAGAGTTTATTTTGTAAGTATTTTCCATGAATTGGGGTCTTTAGGTGATACAAATTGATAACCTACAAAGTAAAAATTAAGATCCTCACTTGCTAATCTCTTTCCTGGGCTATACATACGAACTGCATGATATTCTTTGCCTAATACTTGAATTGTTGTCTCCGTAATATAAGCTATAGATTTATCTTTCATGTAGATATTCTTTTTAAGTCCTTTCATGATGAGACTTACGTAACCTTTCACATCAAATTGCATTCCTCCATCAACTCTTGTTATGCTATTGAAATAAGTTGCTCCACCTGGATAATATTTATTTAATTCATCTCCTTTGATTACTGTTCCAATTGGCAACTTTATAAATGCCCTAAAACCCGCTTCAATATTTACATGAATTTCTTTATTTGATTTCCCTTTTGATGAATTAGTCTTGCCATCTTTATTTGCATTACCCGCCATATAATGAGGAAACTCGCCGAATCTATTCTGTCCATTCATTGTATTCATCAATTCTTGAATATCTTTTGGAATAGATTTATCATCATTCCACGACTGAGAAGTAGAACCAAACGGCGGGTGGAAATCAAAATTAGTACGTTTAAAAAGATTATCATCGCTTTCATTGTCATTGCTAGGCATATAACACGCCATCCCGTTTGGATCTATCGCATTAATGGAATTATTTTTGCAATAGGCATACGGACTAACCCCTCTTGTTCCAAGTTTACCTGATGTCTAGCGCAAGTTTAGCGGCAGCGTAACTTGTGCTGGAAACCAGAGTGGTTTTTAACCACAGATTATGCTGACTCAATATTCACCCGACCTTTGCCTCCTGCAAAATCGACGGCACTGCTATACGGATTTTCTTCTATCTCTTTTAAGGTGGCCTTCGATGTGTGTCTCTTCAAATCTCTCATAACATCTTCTAATGCCCCGGCTTTACTGGATGCAGTAATTGAGACTCTCTACGACAATGTCTTTGTATACACGGCGAGTGAACACATCTATTCAGTTTACAGTGGCAAAACTCACAAAGTAAACCCCATCCGGTTTGTGAAACTTGTACTTACGGCTCATTGCTAATCTGCTGATTAAGCGCAAATATAAAAGAAAGTTTCCAACTTTCAACCAAGTACAACTTGGTTATTTTTCCAGTCCAAGTTACGGCTATCGCCGAAAACTTGAACTAAAAATCTGGCATTCTTGCGCCATGAGGGGGTACTTCTCTTGGTACTCCTTGCGCCATCTATATAATAAAAGTGGATCAACACCTAATTCATGCGCAAGTTCGGATACGTTCTTGCGCTCAAAACTCAACTTGACAGCATTCTCTTTGAATGCCTTGTCGTAATACGTTCTTTCTTTTTTCATAATCACAAAATTAAACTTTTATGCTTAACTCTGTGTCCGCGCTAAGTTAGCAACTCCACTATGGCATTTTAATTTTCCTCTGGATCGTAGCTATCGGTTCTTAGTTTGGGCTTTTGGAAAACTTTGCGAACTTTGCAATATAATCGGCAGAATCCCGCGGTTGGACCTAAAAAGCAGTAAAATAATGGAAGTGCGTATTGAAGATAGTTGGAAGCAAAAACTTGCACCGGAATTTGATAAACCTTATTTCGAAGAATTGACTCATTTTGTGAAGAACGAATACACCAGCGGACGTGTTTATCCTCCGGCAAAACTTATTTTCAATGCGTTTTATTTATGTCCTTTCGATAACGTGAAAGTGGTTATAATAGGGCAGGATCCGTACCATGGTCCCGGACAGGCACATGGTCTTTGTTTTTCGGTTCCCGAAGGCATCGCCTTTCCTCCGTCTCTGGTAAACATATTTAAAGAAATCAACGACGATTTGCACGTAGAAATACCTTTGAGCGGTAATCTGGAACGTTGGGCCAAACAAGGTGTTTTGCTGCTTAACGCAACATTGACCGTAAAAGCACATCAGGCCGGATCTCATCAGAATAAAGGTTGGGAACAGTTTACTGATGCAGCCATACGTGTTTTGAATGAAGAAAAAGAACATCTGGTATTCTTGCTCTGGGGCTCTTACGCGCAACGCAAAGGTGAATTTATAGACCGTAAACGTCACCTGGTGCTTCAGTCTCCGCATCCATCTCCCTTGTCCGCTTATCGGGGTTTTTTCGGTAACGGTCATTTCAGCAAAGCAAATTCATATCTGGCAGAGAATGGGTTAGAACCCATTAATTGGTAATCTCCGAAGTCATTTTCTACATTGAAAAGCCTGACCATCGGCTAATCTCTGTTTTTTCTGTTGCAAAGTTCTTGCTTTGGGCCTGAATCGTATTATTTTTACGTTTTATTTCTTAAATTTGTCCATTAATACCGCAAATATTTATCATTTCCAAATTGCTGATGTACTTGTCAAAACCTATATTCAAACGGATTTTGTTGGCATTGATTGCTGTTGTCACCGGCAGTTGGCTTTTGATGTCTTGTATTACTTACAAAGACATGAATTATTTACAGCAACCGAATCCGGATGTAGCAAGGTATAAAGATTCTGTGCGTTTTGAAGATTATAAGTTGCAGCCGGGCGACCGTCTTAGTATTGTCGTCCATTCTCTCAACGAAGAAACTAATAAGCTCTTTCAGGGTAGCGAAAATATGGATGGCTCCTCTGGCAGCGGATCAGCCAGTGATTTATTTACCTATAGAGTCGATGAAGGCGGCGACCTTTTATTTCCTTACGTGGGGAAGGTGAAAGCCATGGACAAAACCTTGCGGGACGTTAAAGACGAATTAGAAAGCCGGACAAAGAACCAATTCGGCAACTGTTACGTGAGGGTTACCCTTGCCAATGCTTTCTTTAGCGTTATTGGTGAAGGTGGCAACGGGCGTTATCCTCTCATAAAAGAAAAACTGAATATTTTTGAAGCTCTGGCAATATCCGGTGATCTAAGTTCATTGGCCAACAGGAAGCAGATTAAAATACTCCGCCAAACACAATCAGGTACTGTAGTAAAGACTTTTGACATAAGAAGCAAGGATATTATGCACACAGATTTTTACTATATTCAGCCCAATGATGTGATTTATGTACAAAAGCTTCCTTCTCACTTTTTTGGTGTAACATCCTGGTCGTCATTGCTTGGAACCGTATCGACGACAATCTCTTTGTTATTATTGGGGATAAGTATTTCTAAATATTTTTAAGCATGGAAAGAATAAAACAAATTGCTATTTGGTCAATTGCAGCTTTGCTTTTGTTTAGCCTTGCTTCGTGTGTGACAAACTATACAACCCAATATCTTCAAACCCGAAAGAACCTGCCTCAATACAGCAAAAAAGAATACCAATGGTATAAACTTCGACCAAATGACCAGATCGCAGTTCGAGTACTTTCTGTCAATGAAGATATAACTCGCTTGTTTCCTTCTTCGTCGGCATCGTCAGGACAGTCGGGAAACGGAATGTCGTACAAAATTTATGCTGACAGTACGGTAGATTTACCCTTCATTTCTCATTTGAAAATCGGAGGATTGACGTTGGAAGCGGCAAATCAGGTGATAGAAAAGAAAATACAGGAATTTGACAAGAATGCTTCTGTGGTCATCGCCCTTAATAACGATGTATTTTATATAATAGGAGAAGCTGGCAAGGGACAGTTCCCGATTTATAAAGATAAGCTGACGATATTTCAGGCACTTGCTTCGGCCGGAGATATACGTACAAACGGTGACCGAGGAAAGATTAAGATTATTCGTGAAACATCGAAAGGCCCCGTTGTAAAGCAATTTGATATACGTTCAAAATCGTTGCTTGATTCGGAGTATTACTATGTTTATCCGAATGACATCATCTATGTAAGTACAGCGCCCGGGAGTTTCTTCCGCATAGAATCGTTTAGTTCTCTTATGTCATTGGTTACAACCTCTGTTACTTTTCTGGTTTTGGTACTGAATACCATTAAATAAGTGTGTACGTTTAATTTTTTTATGATTATATTTATACCATCTAATTGAGTTCTATATCGTCTGAAAGACGTCATTTTCATAACCGTATGCCAATGGCTTACGGGTTGTCAATGCCCCGTTCTTCTATGCCTGAAAGGCATTACTTTTAGTATAGTCCGACCTTTCAGGTCATGTGAATACAAGCTATGCTCACGCGCAGGTCACAGACCTGCGGTTATGAAAATAGGGCTTTTCAAGCCATTAGGCAAAATATCAGATATTTATATTTTTTCATTTATGGAAACGAATAACAACAATCAATATAACAACTATCCACTTTCTAACAGTGATATGGAAGAAGATGATTCCGGGTTCGACATCATTGAGTGGTTGTTTAAGATTCTGCGTCATTGGTATTTGTTTGTCATTGCGTTAGCCATAAGCTTGAGTATTTCTTTTATTGCAAACCGTACATGGAAACCATCTTATCAGGTGAGTGCTCGTGTGATTTTAGGAGGCGGTCAGGCATCGGCGTCGCAACAAATGGTGATGCAGGGTGTTAACCTTAATATGGCCTATAAAAATAATGATAACCAGATGATTATGTTTACGTCTAATGATTTGGTTGAACGGGCTATTAATAAAATAAACGCGAACGTTGATTACTATACAATCGGTCACTTCAAGGTAAGCAATCTGTACGGATATGCTCCGATTGAAATAAAGGGAGACAATATCTCGGACGCTGTATCAGGGCTTGAATTTGATTTTAGGGATATTGATGGTGTAACTTACGAGATAGCTCATCAAAAAGATAAACAATTTGGAGAGCTGCGCTATACCGGACGATACGGCTCGCTTTTGAATACTCCTTATTTTTCTGTTGTTGTCAATAAGACGGATAATTTTGAACCGCGGAAGAAAATCAATTTTGCGTTTCTTTCAAATGCTTATCTCATTGATTATTTTACTCCACGTATTTCTTTAAGTTTTGTTACCCAGAATTCTACGGTTCTGGCTGTATCTCTTGTGGGCACTGTTTATCAGCGGGATATAGATTTTTTGGATGCTTTGTGTGACGAATTTTTGCTGGATAACCTGAATCGCAAAAATGAAGAAGCAAACAGAACTATTTCGTTTATTGATAAGCAATTAAGCGATATTTCAGATTCGTTGAAAACTTCGGAGAGCCATCTGCAACATTTCAGGAAAGCGAATCAGATTCTTGATCTGAATGCATACGGTTCCACTATTTTAGGCCATCTCACATCGTATGATGAAAAGAGATTGCAATACAACCTGAAAGAGTCGTACTTAAACTATCTGGCAGACTACATAAAGAAGAACGTAAATAATCAGGAGTTATTAACGCCGTCAAGTCTTGGTATTGTGGATCCGGTGCTTACAGGTTTGCTGACTCAGTATAATGAAACGATTCGGAAGTTGCTGCAAACCACACCTCAAAACCCTTATTACACAAAATACCAGGATGAGCTGAATAAATTGAAAGGTTCTCTTACGGATGCCTTGCGTAATGTTCGTGCAGCTTTTTCAATAGAGAAGAAAGATATTGATACACAATCGCGTAAAGCATCAGGTCAGCTTGCGACTTTGCCTGACATCGAAACGCAGATGAATAGTTTTGAGCGTCAGTTCAAGATGAACGATACATATTACACGTATTTACTTCAAAAGCGTGCCGAAGCTCAGATTCAACGTGCTTCGAATGTTCCTGATAATACCATACTGGAACGTGCCAGAATGATATCGATCACCAATGGCGGGGACAAAAAGAAAAGCATGATGATGGCTTTAGCTTTGGGTCTGATCATTCCGTTATTGATTATCATTCTGAAGGAATATTTGAAGACGAAGGTGATGGATAAGCGGGACATTGAAAAGCTGTCTCCGTTCCCGTATATTGGTAGTTTGCCACATGCTACTCATGATGATTCTACTATCACTGTGCTTAAAAGGCCCAAATCGGCCATTGCAGAAGCATATAGAATGGTCAGAACCAGAATAAAGTTCGTTTCAAGGCAAATGGATGCTTCATGTGTAATTGTTACTTCAACCGAATCAGGCGATGGTAAAACTCATTTTTGTCTTAATTACGCCAGTATGTGTGCCATGACGGGAGAATCTACCATTTTGGTTGATATGGACTTACGTAAACCTTCAGTATCAAAACGGTTGTCTCTTGAAAATGAGACAGGTATTACGAATTGTATGCTAGGACAGGTGACATTGGACGAGGCGATTATAAAGAAAACACCGGAAGTCAATTTTGATTTGTTGCTGGCTGGCACAATACCTCCAAATCCGGGAGAAATGATACGTTCGCCTAAAATGCTTGAATTGATTAAAGAGTTGAAAAGTCGTTACCATTACGTGATTATTGACACCAGCCCTGTCGGGATCGTTTCGGATGCATATCCGCTTGCGCCCATCTCAGATTGTGTGATTTATATAACCAGAAGTAAAAAGACAAACAAGAAATTCTTTAAGTCGGTTATTAATCAGTTAAAAACGGACAGGATGCAACATGTCGGAGTGGTGTTAAACGACATTGATGCAAGCACCGGAGGATATGGATATAACTATAGCTACCAACGTTACGGTTATGGTACTTATGGCAATAATCCGGTTACAAAAGATTATATTAAAGACTATTACGAAGAAGAATAATAAGGAATTACAATGAAACGACCATGTTTTGGCTAAAGTCAAAGCGAATGATCAACCGTAACATGGAGTTAGCTTCGCTGATTTCGCAAGCTCAATTCCATATGTCCTTAAACAAGAAAATTATTATCGTATGAAATTAAACTTAGAGAAAACGCATATTGCTATTATTGGCCTGGGATATGTGGGCTTGCCATTGGCAATAGAATTTGGCAAAAAATATGATGTTATTGGATTTGACATCAATACGAGCCGGGTTGATGAGCTTAGCAGATGTGAAGATCATACCCGGGAAGCCAATATTGAAGATCTTAAGCAAGCATCGGAATTGAAAAGGACAGGAAGCGCCATCGGACTATCTTTCAGTTCGAATATTAAAGATCTAAGTGGTGCTAATGTATTCGTTGTTACAGTTCCGACACCTATCGATACGTTTAATAACCCAGACTTAACGCCATTGATCAAAGCCAGCGGCACGGTGGGAAGTGTCCTGAAAAAAGGCGATGTGGTTATTTATGAATCAACCGTATATCCCGGTTGCACAGAAGAAGACTGTGTGCCTGTATTAGAAAAACAATCGGGGCTGAAATTTAATGTTGATTTCTTTTGCGGCTATTCTCCGGAAAGAATTAATCCGGGAGATAAAGTTAATACGCTGACCAAGATAAAAAAGATAACATCGGGCTCAACTCCCGAAGTGGCCGACTTTGTTGATGCGCTTTACTCTTCCATTATTGAAGCAGGGACTCATAAAGCTCCAAACCTGAAAGTGGCGGAAGCAGCCAAAGCAATTGAAAATGCACAACGGGATGTCAATATCTCTTTTGTAAATGAATTAGCGTTGATTTTTGATCGTGTTGGCATTGATACTGCCGACGTGATTGAAGCAGCAGGCACAAAGTGGAATTTTCTGAAGTATAAACCGGGATTGGTAGGTGGACATTGTATCGGCGTAGATCCGTATTACCTTGCTCATAAATCAAAAGCGCTCGGATACGATCCTCAGGTCATTTTATCAGGCCGCCGGGTGAACAATAGCATTGCTACGTTTATTGCCAATAAGGTGCTCAAACTGATGATTCAAAAAGATCATAAGATTAAGCATTCCAGAGCATTAATTCTTGGTTTTACGTTTAAAGAAAATTGTCCTGACGTGCGAAATACCAAAGTCATTGATATTTACAAAGAGCTGAAGGAATTTGGGTTAATAGTAGATGTTTATGATCCCTGGGCGAACGCGGAAGAAGTTAAACGGGAATATGATCTGGATTTGTTGCCTCAATTAGATCCGTCAATTCCTTACGAGGCAATTGTAGTTGCAGTAGAGCACCGCGAATTCAAGGATATTGATTATAAAAAATACAAAGACTCAGGAGCTGTTATTTACGACGTCAAAGGATTTGTGGACAGGAGCTTAGTGGATGCTCGTTTGTAATATACGCAATTTGTAACAATACAAGAACAGAACATGCAAATAGCAATTGTAGGAACCGGATATGTTGGGTTGGTTTCAGGAGCCTGTTTTGCCGAAATGGGCGTAGAGGTAACCTGTGTGGATATTGATGTACAGAAAATTGAGAATCTTAAAAAAGGAATTATTCCGATATATGAGCCGGGGCTGGATGAAATGGTTATCCGGAACACTAAAGCGGGACGATTACAATTTTCCACCTCGCTGCCTGAGGTATTAGGTGATGTTGATGTAGTTTTTAGTGCCGTGGGAACTCCTCCGGATAAAGATGGAAGCGCTGATTTACAATATGTTTATGAGGTAGCGCGGACAATTGGGCGCAATATGAACAAATACGTATGCGTCGTTACCAAAAGCACGGTCCCTGTTGGAACGGCATATCAGGTGAAAGCAATTATTCAGGAAGAGCTGGACAAGCGGGGAGTTGATCTTCCGTTTGATGTAGCCTCCAATCCTGAATTTTTGAAGGAAGGCGACGCAATAAATGACTTTATGAGCCCTGACAGGGTAGTGGTAGGCATTGAATCAGACCGTACGCAGAAACTCATGACCCAGTTGTATCGTCCGTTCTTGCTGAATAATTTCCGGGTTATTTTCATGGATATTCCTTCTGCTGAGATGACAAAGTACGCTGCAAATGCAATGTTGGCGACACGTATCAGTTTTATGAACGATATAGCAAATCTCTGTGAAAGGGTAGGCGCGGACGTGAATATGGTTCGAAAAGGAATCAGTTCTGACAATCGTATCGGTACGAAGTTTCTTTATTCGGGTATCGGATATGGTGGTTCGTGTTTTCCTAAAGATGTGCGAGCCTTGATAAAAATAGCTGAAAAAGAGGGATATACGATGCGTGTGTTGCAGTCTGTTGACGACGTAAATGAGCTGCAGAAAGAGGTATTATACACCAAACTTCATACGCTTATTCCAAATGGATCTTTGAGTGGGAAAACCGTTGCTTTATGGGGTTTGTCCTTCAAACCTAATACCGATGATATGCGCGAAGCTCCATCGCTGGTGTTGATACGCAAACTATTGAATGCAGGATGCAATATTCGTGCGTTTGACCCGGTCGCTTTAGAAGAAGCGCAAAAGGCTATTGAAAGGAGCAATATTGATCCGGCTTTGAAAGAAAGAATCTATTTTGCCGATGATATTTACGATACGGTCAATGATGCAGATGCTCTTATGCTGGTGACCGAATGGAAAGAATTCAGAATGCCCAATTGGGATATCGTAAAAAAACTAATGAAGAACCATATAGTGCTTGATGGTCGTAATATCTACGACAAAAAAGAGATGTCGGAATTGGGATTTACGTATATGGGAGTAGGGGTTTAATTTCATCCTTTCAACATGATAGTATTAGATAAACAAGATTATCACAAAGTTGCAGAGCATCTTCAGCAAATATCTGTTAATCATCTTTTTGCACGTTTTGTTATAGAACAAAACGTGGATGGAAAGGTTTTTGTGGATAATCCGAAAAATCCTACATCGTTCTATATTCTGCATCCGTATTCCATGTCATTATTGTTTGGTAATGTGGATAATAAAGAGTTCAACAGAGACCTTATCGCATACCTGCTGAACACGGATAAACGCCGGCAAAAGTTCGAATGGCTTCAGGCTCCTGAGAAGAAATGGCAAGCATTCATTTCGGAAGCATTAGGAGACCGCTTTGTTACGGTAGAAGAGAACCGTGGAGCTGTTAATGATAAAATTGAAATAACCACCAGGGTAAATTTCAAATTCAATAAAGCGAAATTTGATGTCATTAGCGCAATGACTCCGGTTGATAAACACGTGGTTAGAACGGATACAGTGCATTATGATGCCATTCAGGGAGCCGTAATACCGGAAAATTTCTGGAATACTCAGGCCGATTTTTTTGAGAATGGAGTAGGGTTTACATCATTATCCGACAATGAGGTTGCATCAACGGCCTTCTCTTCTTTTATTTTTGACGACACGCTTGAAATTGGAATTGAAACTGCCCTGCCGTACAAAGGAAAGGGTTATGCCTTTGCAGCTTGTTCTGCTCTTATAAACTATTGTATTGGAAATAATTATGAACCGGTTTGGTCTTGCAAAAAGGATAATATTGGTTCGTATCGGTTGGCTTGCAGGCTTGGATTTGAACCAACACTTACATTACCATTTTACAGGTTGAATTACTAAGAGACACAAAGAAGGTATGAAAAAAATATTGTTTTTGATAAGTATTATTGCTTTAAGCTCAGTCGTTTATGCTCAAAAAGCAAAGACAATAAAAGCATTGACATCGGATAAAGTAATTACTGAATGGTTCAACAAAGGGGACTGGAAAGCCGGATTCAAGGCACAGCCGGCACCATCGGTAGACAAAGCGTTGCTTTATGATCATTACAAAAAGCATCCCGAACGTTGGCAAAAGGTATTCGATTACCTTAAAAATAACGATCTGATGAAGTTGCCATTGGGGAATAGCAATCTGGATGACAATATAATTGTGAAAGTTCAGGAATATACCACGCATGAATTTGGTGATCAGGTTTTAGAGGTACATCGAAAATATATTGATTTTCAGTATGTCATAACCGGATGTGAATTTATGGGATGTGGTAAATTGTCTGAAGCCAAAGAAGTGTCGCCTTTTAACGAGAAGAAAGATTGGGGTGGTTACAATTTGCCAATTTTACCGTACTACTTAGCAAATCCAGGCTATTTCTTTGTCTTTTTCCCGCAACAGGTACATCTTACAAACTTACAAGTGGGAGATAAAGCTCCGGTACGAAAAATTGTTTTTAAAATTAAAGTAGATTAAGTTGTGCAAAGTTTTCTGGAGTTGGCAGAAAAGAGACAGAGCGACAGAATGTATAATGATCAGCCTGTTGAAAAGGAAAAACTTGAACGCATATTAGAGGCGGCAAGGCTATCTCCGTCTGCATGTAACGGACAACCGTGGAAAATAATCGTTGTTGATGATCCCGAATTAAAAAACCAAATTGCGGATGCTACATCCAGTAAAGCGTTAGGATTTAATCATTTCACAAAACAGGCACCGATCCATTTGGTCATTGTAGAAGAAAGCACCAACTTTTCATCCAAGATAGGAGGACTGATAAAGGGCAGGCATTATCCGGATACGGATTTGGGTATTCTGGCAAGCCACATTACTTTAGCAGCTACGGATGAAGGTTTGGGATCATGTGTCATAGGCTGGCTTAATGAAAAGAAAATAAGGAGACTATTGAAAATTCCCGCATCCAAAAGAGTTGCCTTGTTGATATTGCTAGGATATCCAAAGGCGGCTCATCGGGAAAAAATACGAAAATCCATAACAGATATTGTTTCGTATAATATATATTGATGAAGTGGACATGAAAACATGTCGGTTAATATAATGTTCAATTGTTTAATTTTCAATTAATAATGATTGGCTATGAAAAGTATTAAAGGAACACGTACAGAACAAAACCTGCTGAAATCATTTGCAGGTGAATCGCAAGCCCGTAATCGTTACACCTACTTTGCAAGCGTGGCAAAAAAAGAGGGATACGAGCAAATTGCTGCCATTTTTGAAGAAACAGCAAATCAGGAAAAAGAACATGCAAAACGTATGTTTAAATTCCTAGAAGGTGGTTTTGTAGAAATTACGACTACTTACCCGGCCGGAGTAATCGGTACTACTGCCGAAAACCTGAAAGAAGCAGCCGGAGGAGAACACGAAGAATGGAGTGATCTTTATCCATTCTTTGCTCAGGTGGCTGATGAGGAAGATTTTCCTCAGATTGCAGCCCTGTATCGAATGATTAGTGTTGCCGAAAAAGGCCATGAAGAGCGTTATCTGGCTCTGTTGCACAATGTGGAAACAAACGAAGTGTTTGACAAAATTGATGAAGTAACCTGGCAGTGTCGTAATTGCGGTTATATTCATACGGGCAAAACACCTCCTGAAATTTGCCCTGCATGTCTTCATCCTCAAGCCTATTTTGAAGTAAAAAAAGAAAATTACTAAAGCTTACAGTAGTTTAATTTTTAAGAATTTGTACCTCAGCCCCTGATAATTGATATTATCAGGGGCTTTTTGTATTTATTTATCATTTATTACACATGATAAAGGGGATTTCAAACTAATATAATATTAAATTCTATAATGATATAAAATGTTGAATAAAAGATATATATAGATTTTTATGTCGCTTTTGTGGGGTTAAAATAGGGGTGCCTTTATTTTGTATTATTTCTTGTAGTATTATTCTCGGGTTCAGATTCTTGACAACTCAATTTTGGCGCAATAACTTTGCATTGTATTTGTAAAAATTACCCTAAAATCATCTATATGAAAAAAGTAACTTCTCTTCTTTTACTCTTCTTGTTTGTCTTATTTTCCTCTTTTAAAAATACACCGGCCAAACCTGTTTCAAGAATTGAACACCGTGCGGATTCAATTATGAAACTAATGACGCTGGACGAAAAGATAGGACAACTCAATTTGCCGGGAGCCGGGGATTTTGTAACAGGTCAGGCACAAAATTCCGATATCGGAGGCAAAGTTAAACAAGGATTGGTTGGCGGATTGTTCAATATCAAATCGGTTGCGAAGATTAAAGCCATGCAAAAAGTAGCCGTAGAACAAAGCCGTTTGCATATTCCTCTTATTTTCGGAATGGATGTTATCCACGGTTACGAAACCACCTTTCCTATTCCTCTCGCATTATCCTGCACATGGAACCTGCCGATGATTGAAAAAACGGCACGTATTGCAGCTATTGAAGCCAGTGCAGATGGTATATGCTGGACTTTTTCGCCAATGGTGGACATTGCGCGCGATCCTCGCTGGGGACGTATTGCTGAAGGTTCCGGAGAAGATCCGTATCTCGGCTCTTTGATCGCAAAAGCAATGGTAAAGGGGTATCAGGGAGACCTTTCTCATAACAATAACATAATGGCCTGCGTAAAACATTACGCGTTGTATGGTGCAGCCGAAGCCGGACGCGATTACAACACGGTGGATATGAGCAAACGTAGAATGTTCGAAGATTATTTACCTCCTTACAAAGCCGCTATTGATGCCGATTGCGGATCGGTAATGGTTTCATTCAACGAAATTGACGGGATTCCCGCTACAGGCAACAAATGGTTACTGACAGACGTGTTGCGCAAACAATGGGGCTTTAAAGGGTTTGTAGTTACCGATTATACAGGTATTTCCGAAATGACAGCTCATGGCATGGGCGATTTGCAGGCTGTATCTGCTTTGGCGTTGAAGGCAGGCGTTGACATGGATATGGTAAGTGAAGGATTCCTGAAAACATTGAAACAATCGCTTCGTGAAGGAAAAATTACACAAAAAGAGATTGACGATGCCTGTAAATCGGTATTGATTGCAAAGTTGAAGCTGGGATTATTTGAAGATCCCTATAAATATTGTAATGAAAACCGTGCTAAAACGGAGATTTTCACGCCTGCTAATTTGGATTTTGCCCGCAAAACCGCCGCAGAAAGCTTCGTCTTGCTAAAGAATCAGAACAATTTATTGCCCTTAAAGAAAAACGGAACAATTGCTTTAATTGGTCCGTTGGCCAATAACAGAGAAAATATGTGCGGTACATGGTCTGTCGCAGCCGATTTTTCCAAGCCTGCAACCCTTTATGAAACAATGAAAGCGGCAGTAGGCGATAAAGCTAAAATCGTGTATGCACAAGGATCCAATATTTTTGCTGACGAAGAAATGGAAAAAAGAGTCAGTGTGTTTGGCAAAACCACGAATCGAGACAACCGCCCGACTAAAGAAATTTTGGATGAAGCGTTGAAAGTAGCTGCACAGGCCGATGTTATTGTGGCAGCTGTAGGTGAATCGTCCGAAATGAGTGGCGAGTGTGCAAGCCGGTCTGATATTTCTATTCCGGATACGCAGAAAGAGCTTCTCAAAGTTTTGGCTCAAACAGGCAAGCCGATTGTATTGGTGCTGTTTACCGGACGCCCGCTTACATTGGGTTGGGAAAATGAAAATATTCCGGCCATACTGAATGTATGGTTTGGAGGAACAATGGCCGCCGATGCCATTTCGGATGTTTTGTTCGGAGATGTTAATCCGAGCGGGAAACTGACTGCCACATTTCCACGCAATGTGGGTCAAATACCTATTTATTACGCTCATAAATCTACCGGCAGGCCGGAACATGAAGAAGATCATTTTGAGAAATTCCGTTCTGTGTACTTAGATGTTCCCAATTCGCCACTCTATCCGTTTGGATATGGACTTAGCTACACTACGTTCGACTATTCCACTCCGGTGCTTTCATCCTCAAAATTACACGCAAATGGCAGCATCACCGTTAGCTGTCAGGTCACAAATACAGGCAAAAAAGAAGGAGCAGAGGTAGTTCAAATGTATTTGCACGATTTAGCAGGCAGCGTTACACGGCCGGTAAAAGAGCTGAAAGGTTTTGAAAAGATCTTCCTAAAGGCAGGAGAAACCAAGACCGTCAGTTTTACCATAAAACCGCAAATGCTGGCCTTCTATCGTGCAGATATGACTTTTGGCACGGAGCCCGGAGAATTTGAAGTGTATGTAGGCGGAAACTCCAGAGATGTAAAGAAAACGATGTTTACACTTGAACAGTAAAAGCTTATTGCTATGATTCGGTTTTTAATTCTTTTAGTAGCAACTGCCTGTATGCCTTTGCTGACAGCACAGAAGTTCGTGGTACCGGAAGCACTTCAGGCAAACGGTTATGATGCGCATGTTGAAATAATGTATGCCAATTTGCCCGGCTTTACCTACGAAATTTATCTTTCAACGGATAATGGTTCTCATTTTCAGAAACGGGCAGAAACTAACTCCGGATTTTACCTCGATTTTCTGGGTAAATCTGTCGGAGAAAGAAATTTGGTGTACCGAGTTGTTCCGAAAGGAATGAACGTGATGGACAAAGCTGCTGTCAAATTCCAATGCAAGGCAACGACACATAAATTTACTGATGACCAGTTGATTGACATGATTCAGCGCTATACTACCCTTTATTTCTATGATCTGGCTCATCCGGATTGTGGACTGGCGCGCGAGCGAAGCAATGATAATCATGGGGATATAGTGACGACAGGTGGTACGGGTTTTGGCATTATGGCGTTAGTGGCAGGCGCACAACGCAATTATTTTCCACGCGAACAAGCCATGAATAAAATCGATCAGATTGTTTCTTTCCTCGAAAGAGTAGATCGTTTTCATGGAGCATGGGCACACTGGTACAATGGTAACACAGGTAAGGCGTTCAATTTCAGTCAGTATGACGATGGGGGAGATCTCGTAGAAACCGCTTTTCTAACACAAGGCTTGCTTACTGCACGTCAATATTTTAAAAATGGAAGTGATAAGGAAAAAGCTTTGTCGTCGCGTATCACGAAACTGTGGGAAGAAATTGACTGGAACTGGTATACTGACGGTACAGACTCACTTTACTGGCACTGGTCAAAAAACTATGGCTTCAAAATGCGTCATCGGATCAAGGGCTTTGATGAAACCCTTATTACATACGTATTGGCGGCATCTTCGCCTACACATCCGATTCGACCTGAAGTGTTCAATTGCTGGAGAACTTCGCCCTATTATAAAAATGGCAAAAGCTATTTTGGAATACCGCTGTCGTTGGGCATGGAATACGGAGGCCCGTTGTTTTTTACCCATTACTCTTTTCTGGGGCTCAATCCCAAAGGGCTGTACAATCAGGATGCCAATATCTGGGAACGAAACAGAAATCATGTCTTGATTCACCGGGCTTATGCATTAGCAAACCCTAAGAAATACAAGGGCTACGGAGCCGATAGCTGGGGATTTACTTCTTCTGACGATCCGTTGGTTGGGTATACCTCGCATCATCCCTGTACGCCTGATGAAAACGGAACTGTTTCGCCAACAGCAGCGCTTTCGTCCTTGCCTTATGCACCGCAGGAAGTGCTACCGGTATTCCGCCATTTCTATTACGATTTAGGTAAACAATTATTAGGCAAATATGGATTTTATGATGCTTTTAACCTGAATATGGTACCAGGCCAACAGATAGTTCGTTCGTATTTGGCAATCGATCAGGGACCTATTGCTGTGATGATAGAGAACTACAGAAGCGGCTTACTCTGGACTCTCTTTATGCAAAATGAAGAGATTGGTAACGGATTAAAAAAATTGGGATTTCAGTACAAATGAAGGTTTGATACTGAGATGTCATAAGTTAAGAAGATAGATATTTATGTATTAATTAACACAAAATCAAACCTATGAAAAAGAAGATTTATCTCTTTTTGATGCTATTCGGATCGTTTACCACGTATCTGATGGCACAGACCAATGTGTCTGGAATTGTGAAAGATGCCGATACAAAGGAAGCACTAATTGGAGTTAGTGTTGTTGTTAAAGGCACTACTTCGGGCACCATTACCGATATTGATGGAAAATTTTCCTTGTCGGTTGCACAAGGAAAAACATTAGTTCTCTCATATATTGGATATGAATCTCAGGAAGTTATTGTAAAAGGTGGAAGTTATACTATTAATTTGCAATCAGCATCCCAAAAACTGAACGAAGTAGTAGTAATAGGTTACGGTACCAGCAAAGCTAAAGATTTGACGGCACCTATCGCCATTGTCAAAGCAGAAGATTTGGTGAAACGAACCACTTCATCGCCTATGAACGCCTTGCAGGGAAGTGCTGCCGGTGTTCAGGTTGTAACTGTCGGATCTCCGGGCTCTTCACCAACCGTACGTATTCGTGGTGTGGGTTCTTTGAACAATGAAGGTCCGTTGTATGTAGTTGACGGGATGTTTTTTGATAATATCGACTTTTTGAGTAGCAATGATATTGAAGACATGTCCATTCTGAAAGATGCCTCTGCCGCAGCTATTTATGGTGTAAAGGCAGCAAACGGTGTGGTTTTAATCACAACTAAAAAAGGAAAATTGAACACACCTACCAAAATTACGTATGATGGTTATATGGGACTACAAACTCCTGTACATATGCTGAAAATGGCAAACGGAAGCCAATATGCAGCCATGGAAATAGCCAAACAAAATTCATCCGATTTGGCTCATGTTACTTTATCGGCACAAAAGTTTGGCGGAAGTGGAACCAACCCGACCACCAATACTGACTGGTACAACGAGATACTGAAAAAATCAGCTATGACCCATAGTCATAACTTAAGTATTGCCGGTGGAAGTGATAAAGCTACTTATAATTTAGGAATAAGCTATTTGTACCAAGATGGCGTTATGATCTCTAAGAATAACTACAAACGGTTCAATATTTTGGCTCAAACTGATTTTCAGGCTTATAATTGGTTGAAGATTGGATATAAAGTAATTTTGTCAAATTCTACTTTATTCTCACCAAATAATGCTGCTTTTGCTAATGCGTATTATGCATCACCACTGTATCCGGTGTATGATCCGGCAAATACAACAGCGACTCCAACCGACTATGCGTCTGCCACAAGTTTAGGATATGCCAATGGTGCATTTTCGAACGCAGTTGCTACAGCAAACTATTATTATGACAAAACAGCCAGCTGGCAGGTAATGCCTACGGTGTATGCAGAAATTTCGTTGATAAAAAACAAGCTGACATTCAAAACGCAACTAAGTGAGAAATACGCCTCGAATCTTGAATTGAAATATACACCAGCGTATTATGTTGATGCTTACCAGTTGTCTCCTAACAGCCTTTCTCAATTGGAAGAAACAAAGGATAACTGGAATAATTACATTGTGGATAACCTGTTGACTTACAAAGATGCGTTCCAAAAACATCATTTTACGGCGATGCTAGGTCAGTCAATCAGAGATGAACGCTGGAGACAACTGAAAGGAACAGCACCAGACGTTCCCGGTCCGCAGGAAGAGTATTTGTATCTTGCATTAAGCAATGCAGCTTCAACGAGCTACACTGTGAAGGACGATGGTTCTGATTTTCATGGCTTTTCATGGTTTGGAAGAGCCACTTACGATTATGCTTCCAAGTATTTGCTTTCGGCAACATTCCGTGCCGACGGAAGTTCCAAGTTCCAACAACATTGGGGTTACTTTCCTTCGGTAGGAGCAGGCTGGATTATTTCGGAAGAAAACTTTATGAAGTCTCAGCATATCTTTGATTATCTGAAAGCTCGTGTAAGTTGGGGGATGCTTGGTAACGACGGTGTTCCCAATAACGTAAATTTTTCAACGGCAACAACCAATAACGGGGTGTACGGAAGTACGGCAACTGCTGACGGAGCTTATGTTCCCGGTTATACAGTTAACAGCATCTTTACAAAGTTTATGAAATGGGAAGTGGTAAATGAATGGGATGCCGGTATTGATTTCTCTACTTTTGGGCAACACCTGAGCGGCACGCTTGATTACTATCACCGTATTACGAACAATCTTGCTTTTAACAAACAGTTGCCTATGACGAATACGCAAGTCTATGGAAACTGGGGTAAGGTATTGAATCAAGGTGTTGAAGTGACTTTGAATTGGGCTGATAAAATTGGTGATTTCGGCTACCATGTAGGAATGAATATGACGACCGTAAAAAACAGTGTCCAGGATTTGGGTGGTCTAGCTTACATGATGACCGGAGTCGCTGAGTTTCCTACCCGCATGGAAGTTGGTAAACCTATCAATTTCTTCTATGGTTATCAAGTAGAAGGCGTTTATCAAAATCAGGCTCAAATTGATGCCGATCCTATTGCCAAAGCAAATGGTTTGACGCCGGGCGATTTCAAGTACAAAGACCAGAATGGCGACGGAGTGCTGGATGCGAGTGACCGTGTAAATCTTGGTAATTATCTACCTAAGGTTACTTATGGTGCCAATTTAGGATGCAACTACAAGAATTTTGAGTTGAATGTGATGCTACAGGGACAGGCCGGCAATAAAATTCTGAATATGAACCGTGCTCGTCGTCTTTGGTACAGCGACATGAATGGAGATGCCAAATTGGTGACTAATTTATGGTCGGGCGATGGTTCTACCAACAGTTATCCTTCGGCATACGGAACTACCAAGGCATGGAATAATGCAGCAAGTTCATTCTTTGTTGAAAATGGTTCATACCTGCGTATACAGAATGTTCAGTTGGCATATACATTCAAGCTTGCTAAACAGCAGGGAGCTCCGCAACTGCGTTTATCACTCACGGCAGACAGACCCCTCATATTCACTAAATATAGTGGATTTACACCCGAAATTACCGGTGCAATTAACGACCTGAAAAATTTAGGATATGATAATCAGGTGTATCCGGCATCGGCTACTTATAGCATTGGATGGAGACTCATTTTTTAAACCATTAAAGTCTAAACTATTATGAAACGAATAATATATCTTTCCTTACTTATTCTGGGGGTAATTGCCAGCAGTTGTTCCAACTATTTGGACAAATTACCGGAAAACAAGTACAACAATAACAACATAGACTACACAAATTTGTCTAATATGTATGAACCTGTATCCGGAGTTTACAGAACAGCTTGTGGCGAAAATCCCGGGCTTGTCCACTGGATGGATTTTGGCATACGTGGTGTGAGAGGCGATGATTTGGATAAAGGATCGTCAGCCAGTGATCAGTCTACACTAACCGATATTAAATATTTCCACAATGCTTACGCTTCAGTACAAACATTCTGGGGTACAAACAATTGTTGGAATGACTATTATGGACTTGTTATCTATACCAACAATGCATTGGCAGAACTGGCTAAATTTGCCGCAAATATCTCAGCAAGCGATGCAACGAACCTTAAATTGTACAATCAATACCAAGCCGAAGTGAGATTTATCCGTGCATTTGCACACCTCACTATCTCACGTATTTTTGGTAATGTACCCATTTTGACGGATAATTCAACCTTGTCGGGTATCGGGAAAAGTTCGATTGCAGACGTTCGTAAGTTTATCATGAGTGAAATGGACTTTTGCATTGCCAATCTGGAAGATGCCCGTCCTAATCAATCAACTCATGTCGGTGCAGTTACCAAATATTCGGCATTGTTGCTGAAAGCCAAAGCAGCGGCTGATCTTGCAGGAAGCGATAACGCCAATGCAAACTGGGATATTGTGTTGGATTGTACCAACCAGATCATTAACAGCGGAAAATTCTCATTGTATTCTGATTTTTACCAGCTCTTCAAGAAACCGGGCAAATTGTGTAACGAGTCGTTATTTGAACTGCAGTACAGTGATTTCGGAACAGGGTCGGGAAGTAATGTAGAACCCGGAGCTTTCTGGGCATTCCAGGGTCCTCGTGGAGATCAGAAAGGAAGTCCGATCTCGGGTTGGGGCTTTATGACCCCATCGCAGACCATTGTTGATTTCTTCAACACCCGACAAGACAGCATCCGGAGGAAAACCACCATAATGTACTGTGGAGCTGATGCCAACTCTTATGCCGTAACTCCAAGCGGGGATAAGATTTACGGCAATTCGGACGGACTGAAATACTTTAATGGCAAAGCCTATCTGCCAAGTTCACAGATGAACGCTGGTAGAACCGATTATGGTTCAAATAACAATGTAAGGGTGTTCCGTTATGCCGATGCTCTGTTGTTGAATGCCGAAGTTAAAATCCGCAAGGGTCAGAATGGTGACATACCATTGAATCTGGTAAGAAATCGTGCAAAGTTAGCTTCAATTACGAATGCCACTTTGCCAAACGTACTTGACGAACGTCGTGCTGAATTTGCTTGCGAATGGTGGGGCGAACGTTATAATGATTTGCTTCGCACCGGCCAAGCAGCTACGGCACTCTCTGCATTTGGATTTACTTCAGGAACAAGTGATTATATTCCAATTCCACAGACGCAGATCGATCTTGACCAGAATCTTAAATAAACGCTGTTTTCATTGCCGTCAATCCTTATTATACGAGGAATTGACGGCAATGAAGCAAATCTTAATTTTATAATGTAACAACATGAAAAATCTATTATTTATATGTTTCATTGCGGCTGGTTTTATATTGGCAACAAGTTGTACTAAAACGGACAATAGAGAACTTAATATGCCATCTATAACTACCGTAGCTGCAACAATAACTGCCGGACAGGTGAGTGCCGGTGGAAATATCCCAACGGATGGAGGCTCCATTATTACTGAAGCCGGCATTTGCTACGATACTATATCGAACGTTACAATAGCTAAAAATAAAACTGTTGTTGCTCATACATTTGGAGGCCCTTTTTCTGCTGTTCTGGATAAAGCAAAAATTGGTAAAACGTATTATTATAGAGCTTATGCAACAAATGCAATCGGCACAACTTACGGGACTGAAATGTCGATTTATGTTCCCATAGCAATCAATGGTTTCACAAAATCTTCTCAGGTAGCACCCTCAAATCTTGTTGGCTATTGGGCATTTGAAAATAGTTATATTGATAGCATTTCCAATACTGTTGGTACGGGAGTAAACACAACCTTTGTGCCCGGAGTGAAAGGCAAAGCGATGCAAGGTGGTGCTAATGGATATATGATTTCAAATATGACTACAGCTGTAAAAAATCTGCAGAGCTTCACGATCTCATTCTGGCTATATACCAGCAACACGAACAATGGATTGATTACCCCGATATGTTTTTTCACGGACAGATCAGTTTTGGGGAGCATTCGAAATGTTCTATGAAAATGGAGGAAGAACAGCCACAACTGCCAACTTAAAAGTACACGTTAATGCTCAAAGCGAGGCCTGGTTTACCAATGGATGGATTACGAATCCATGGGATATCTGGGTACCTATTGAATTAACCTACGATGCCGCAACTTCGATATTTACGTTGTATCAAAATGGTACACTTGTCGCATCTACTATTGCTTCCGGTTTGGGTAATTTAGTATTCCCGGCAACAGCGACAAACATCATTTTCGGAACTGAACAATTTCAGTGTACGCCAAGTTTGGGTACTGCAGGCGGCCCTCAGGATTGGGCAAGTTACATAACTGGTAAATTAGATCAGGTAAGAATATACAATAAAGCATTAAGCGTTTTAGAGCTTCAGGCTCTTGCCGGTTTGGAGAAATATGGCTTATAATTCTGATCAAAATAATTTTAATATGAGAAGTGGGTGCATAAACTTTTGTACCCACTTCTTGTTTCTTCAAAAGGATTTTGACAATTTTCGTAATACCCAGTAGCAATTAAATTGCTATCCGGCATTAAAAAACTAAAAAATGAAGTGTTTTTAAATCTTGCATATTCATTGGTATTGTTGCAGTTTTGGGAGTACAATCAAATTCTCAAACCAAAACCATAAAAGGGCAGATAACCGAGTATAACATACCCGTTGTCAAGACATACCAAATAAAGGGTGTAGTGACGGATAGCACAGGTGCGCTATTGTCCGGAGCACAACTTATGGTGAAACACGGCGTGGTTTCCGCTTCAAGTGATGCCCAAGGCAGTTTCACAATGACGGTCAGTCCGGACGACAAGGCGCTGGTTTGCTATGTTTCCGGGAATGAAATTTAATGAGGCTCCCATTTCACCGACTACCAAAACGATTACCATTCGCATGTTGCCCGATAATGAAAATCATTCTATCAAGTGTCAGCAATCACAGGCAACTCTCTGGTTCGACCCGAATAACGACCGTCCGAAAACGTATTGCAACCCGGTAAATATCGACTATAACTTTGAATATTTCAATCACAGCAACAATAAAAGGTATTTCGTGCCGATCTACCGCCGATCCGATGATTGTACCGTACAAAGGAAAATATTATCTTTTTTCGACCAATCAATCCGGTTATTACGTTTCGGACGATTTGACAAAATGGAAATACGTTTTCGCCGGTTTTCAGCATAAACCGAACGACGATGATCAGTGCGCTCCAGCAGTGGAGATTTTTGGCGATACTTTGATTATGCTCGGTTCGACGTACAAAGATTTGCCGGTTTGGTATACAACTCATCCTGATGACGGCCGGTGGAAGCATTTGACAGAAACGGCTCTGTTGCCACACTGGGATCCCGATCTTTTTCTCGACGATGATGGTCGTCTGTATCTCTATTACGGTTCGAGCAACGAATTCCCAACTAAAGGCGTTGAATACGATCGTGCATCATTCCGTCCCAAAAGCGCCATTTACGATTTGATACTGTTGCATCCCGAACTTCACGGATGGGAGCGTTTCGGAATGAACAATGATGATTCGGTAACACTTAAACCCTTTGTGGAAGGTTCATTCATGACGAAACACGACGGGAAATATTATCTTCAGTATGGAGCTCCTGGTACCGAATTCAAAGTGTATGCCGATGGTGTTTACGTGTCTGATAAACCATTAGGACCATTCGTGTACCAGCAACACAATCCGTTTTCATACAAACCCGGAGGTTTTGTGTTAGGAGCCGGGCACGGTGGAACATTCAAAGATAATTACGGGAACTACTGGCATATAGTAACCTGTATGCTGTCACTCAGAGAAACATTTGAGCGTCGCATTGGTCTCTATCCGGCAGGTTTCGATAAGGAAGGTACTTTGTTTGCCAATACGGCGTTCGGCGATTATCCGACCACGATTCCAATTGCTTCCGAAGATCATGCCAAAGAAAATTTCACTGGCTGGATGCTGCTATCGTTGCACA
The DNA here is from genome assembly GCA_963678825.2 of uncultured Microbacter sp. Taxonomy (GTDB): domain Bacteria; phylum Bacteroidota; class Bacteroidia; order Bacteroidales; family Paludibacteraceae; genus Microbacter. The sequence continues at coordinate 119,758 of CAXXPB010000018.1, forward strand.
AAAAGGTGTGGGCTTCATCATCGGACAGTATTTACAAGCCTGAAAATGCTTCGGATGAGAACATGCGGACGTATTGGGCTGCTGCCACTGGCAATCCCGGAGAGTGGTTTGCTATGGATTTAGGCGCTGAAAAACAGGTGGATGCCATTCAGGTCAATTATTATGAACACAAGGCAAACCAATGTGGTAAAGCAATGGATGTGTATCATCAGTACAAAATCTATGCATCGCCCGATGGTAAAAATTGGCAATTGGCGGTGGATAAAAGCAATAACGATCTTGACGTTCCTCACGACTATGTAGAACTGAAGCGACCCCTGACAACACGTTACCTGAAAATTGAAAATGTCCATTCGGCAAGTGGCAATTTTGCGTTGATGGATTTCCGGGTATTCGGCAAATCGGAAGGACAAACACCCGACGGAGTTAGTAAATTTGCAATTGTAAGAGACAAGAAAGATACCCGCAATGCAGCGATAACGTGGCAAGCTGTAGCCGAAGCTTACGGTTACGATATTCGTTTCGGAACAGCGCCCGACAAGCTTTACAATTGCATTACAGTGTATGATGCAACGTCTTACGACATGAGAGGCCTGGATAAAAATACAACCTATTGGTTCGCTATTGAAGCATTAGGCGAGAGTGGGGTATCTTCGTTGTCGAAACCGGTTAAATGCCAATGAATATGAGGAAATTGAGCTTTTATTAGCCATTATCATTGTTGTTGCATCATGTGGCAAAAATAATGAACCGGTTGTGCCGGATGTTACCTCTTTGTCTGTTGTTAGTGTACAGATCAACGGCACATCACTAACTAATAATGGTAATTTTCATGGTGTTGCAGGTGGTGATCAGGTCGCAAAGATCATCTTCAATAATACAGTCGATCCCGGTTCTATCGTTACCTCTGGTTTGTCGTTCGGAGGTACAATCGGTTCAAATTATAAGGCTACACAAGGTGATAATAAACAGACTATTGTATTAACATCGACTACTTCGGCTGCGCCTTTGACTTCGTTTTCATTCACCATAAATACAGGCGTTAATCTTGGAGGAAAGATCGTGACCGGTTTTTCAGCTCAATACACAACCGGAATTGATAGTACTGCCAAATTTCCAACTATTACCGACGATCAGTTATTGGATAAAGTGCAGCAACAAACATTGAAATATTTTACCGACTACGCTCATCCGGTGTCGGGTATGGCGCGTGAGCGGCTCGGTTCGGGTGAAACGGTGACCACCGGTGGTTCCGGCTTCGGGCTAATGGCAATGCTGGTCGGTATCGAGAGAGGTTTTCTTACCCGTTCCGATGGTTTTTCGCGCATCAATAAAGTGGTTAATTTCCTCAATACACAGGCCGAGAAATTCCATGGTGCGTTTCCGCATTGGATGAACGGAACTACAGGTAAAGTCATTCCTTTCAGTACGAAAGACGATGGGGGAGATCTGGTCGAAACAGCCTTTATGATGCAGGGATTGTTGGCAGTTCGTGAGTATTTCAAAAACGGAAGTCCGGGTGAACAAAACATGTGCGATATTATTCAAAAATTGTGGCAAAATGTGGAATGGGATTGGTATCGCCAAAGCGGGCAAAACGTCCTTTACTGGCACTGGTCGCCCAATTACGGTTGGGGCATGAATATGCCGATTGCAGGCTATAATGAGGCTTTGATAGTATATGTTCTGGCAGCTTCGTCTCCTACTCATTCAATACCCAAAGAGGTTTATACTAATGGCTGGGCTAAAAATGGTGGAATAATGAATGGAAAGACGTTTGAAGGGACAGCTTTACCCTTGGGAAGTGACTACGGAGGGCCTTTGTTCTTTACCCATTACTCTTTTTTAGGGCTCGATCCGCGCAATCTGAGAGATCAGTATGCTTCTTACTGGCAACAAAATACAGCTCATACTAAAATCAATAATCTTTACTGCATTAGTAATCCGACGGGATATTACGGCTATAGTGCAGACTGTTGGGGATTGACGGCAAGCGATATTCCGACCGGTTATAATGCAAGTTCGCCCACCAACGACGTTGGTACTATTGCCCCAACGGCAGCCCTTTCATCATTGCCTTATACTCCTGCGGAAAGTATGAAAGCGCTTCGTTTCTTTTATTACCAGCTGGGCGATAAATTATGGGGTGATTATGGCTTCAAAGACGCGCTTAATTTGAGTCAATGTTGGTTTGCTCCCTCTTATCTTGCTATCGACCAAGGGCCAATTGTCGTAATGATAGAAAACTACCGTACGCAGTTGCTTTGGCACCTCTTTATGCAGAATAGCGACATTCAACAAGGGTTGACCAAACTGGGCTTTACGTATTAATGTTTGGTTTGTAGTGTTTTGGACAGATAATCGCTCAATACCCTGAAACGGAAAAGAACAAGCCCTGCAAGGCAAATTGCTGCGCAACAAAGAAAAGCGAGCGATAAGGAAGTGAGTTCGGATATGAATCCGATCAGGATCATGCCGGCACCCATTCCGAGGTCGAGCGCCGTGTAAAGTGTAGAGTTGGCGGCTCCACGGTGAGCAGGTTCTGCCACATTGTTCACCATCGTTTGAAAAACCGGAAAAACCACTCCGTTGCCAAAGCCAATCAGAATGGCCGATATAAAATATCCGAATGGATTTTTTAGTAAGGCAAGTACTGCAAATCCGATTATGTCGAGTACAAGGCAAAATGTCAGGATGACGGCAGGCCCGCTTTTGTCAAATGTTTTTCCTACGGTAATTCGTGAAATGGCTATTCCGGCAGCAAAGACCAGAAAGAACAGGGAGGTATCATGTACTCCGGTTTCTTTTCCGTAAAGAGCGACAAACGATAACAAACCTCCGTAAGCTGTCATGATAATCAGTAAGTTGAGTGAAGGCAACACAGCCTTCGGCTCGAAGAGATTATGCAGATTGAAGCCCATATTGGCCGCATGAGGAATGTTTCGGGGCACATTGACGATGCCGGCACAAACAATGGCGATAATGGAAATGACAAGCATTCCGGCAAACATGAGCAGGTAGCTTCCATGATGTACCAGCAACAATCCGATTACCGGTCCCACGGACATGCCGAGGGTGGTGGACAGTGTGTAAAAGCCGATACCTTCGCCTCTTTTTTCGTTAGGAATAATATCAACAGCGACAGTTGAGCCGGAGATGGTGGAAATGCCCCAGCCGAGTCCCTGCATGAAACGGAGCACCGTGATCAGCGCAATGGAAAGAGCAAACATGTAGCCGATAAACAGTGCTGAATAGAGTGTTAATGCACAGATGAGTATCATTTTTCTCCCGAATTTATCAAGGGCAAAGCCAGATACGGGACGAACGGTCACCGAAGCGATGGTATAGGCAGCCAGCACAAGCCCAATGGCGCTCTTATCGGCATGAAGGCTATCGGCTAAATAAACCGGAAGGGTGGAAATGAGCGAATAATAAGTAATACACAACAGAAAATTCGACAGGGTCAACAAAATGAAGTCCCTGTTCCATAATGTTTTATACATCTTTTTTGCTTCTTAATTTGAGTTTGCAAAGTTACAAGTCTTATGAACAGAGTGTTATTGAACAAGAATATAATTAGCGTTTTTTTAATTTAGAACCGGATGGCTCCAAATTACCAAAATGATTTATATTTGTATCATTATTTAGTCCTGATAAATAGCTATATCTAAAGAAAAATATCAGGCGATACTTCAACCTTAATCACCATGCATTATATTCCATTGTGCAAACAAATCACCGCACTCTGTTTTCTATTTCTTGTTTATCTTCCGCTCTCTGCAGAAGGTGCCGAATTTGCCCCTGTAGTCACCAATCTCACTAAAAAGGAGTATAAAGCTGCCAATCAGAACTGGGCTGTGGCACAGGATATTCACGGGTTTCTCTATTTCGGCAACAATAATGGGTTACTACGTTACGACGGTACTGCCTGGGAGCTTTTCCCGATGCCCGGCAACCGTGTTGTTCGCTCCGTATTGCCCGTTGCCGACGGACGCATTTATGTAGGCTCATTTGAGGAATTCGGTTATTTTCAGCCGCTTTCTACCGGCGAATTGCGTTACCATTCTTTATCGCAACAACTTCGCAATTATAAAATGCAAAATGATGAAATATGGACAATTATCTCGTGTCAGGGTAAAATTTATTTCCAATCATTTGCTTCCTTTTTCGTGTTTGATGGCAAGCAGATAATCGGCCATCGGATGTCGGGCACCTTCCTGTTTTTCAATCAGTATCGTAATCATATATATTCGCATGTCGATGGGAGTAGCCTTTGTCGATATGATCCGGCGAAAAACAAATTTCATCCCGTAATAGAAGGAAAACGGCCGAAATCGTCAATTACGGCGGTACTGCCTTACGATGCCACAAAAACACTGTTGGTTACGACTCATGACGGACTTTTTATTCTGGAGGGGAGTAGATGTAAAAAGTTTGAAAGCCAGGCTAATGAATTCCTGATGAAAGCCAATGCCAATAGAGCGATTGTTACCAAAGATTCGGTGTTCGTTATCGGTACGATTCTGGATGGGGTAGTGGCAGTCAACAAAGCCGGCAAAATATTGTGGAAGCTCAATAGTGCCAACTTCTTACAAAATAATACTATTCTGGGAATGTATTGCGACAGAGCCAATAACGTATGGTTGGCATTGGATAAGGGAATCGCTTTTGTACGCACCGGCAGCAGGGTGAAATACGTCACATCTTTTCAACCTTCTATCGGAGCCATTTACGGACTTGATAAGTATGGCCCGGATATTTACATCGGCACTAATCAGGGGCTTTATGCAGGGAAAATCGGCAGCTTGCGTGAAGACGATAAGAATGTGAATGTTTTGCTCGTTCCTCGCATCAAGGGTCAGGTGTGGGATCTGAAACGTTTTGGCAATCAGCTATTTTGTTGCAATAATGAAGAGACCTATTGCTTGACAGGCAATAACATCAGTATTGCAGCTCCGGTGCATGGAGGAGTTTGTATTAAGCAGGGCGTTATCAACGGGCAGGAAGTGTTGGTGCAGGGCACTTACACGCAACTTTGCATTTACAGGAAAGATTCCAAAGGGCAATGGATGTTTAGCAATGTAGTGGACAATTTCATCAATCCGATCCGTTATTTGGAAATCGATTATCAGGGAACCATTTGGGCAGCCCATTTCCACGAAGGTTTGTATCGCATTGTGCTCGATCGTGACTTACGGCATATCCGGGAGATGAAGAATTACACCTCACTCGGAGGTAGAACCCATACTTCAATTAATGTGTTTAAAGTGGCTAATAGAGTGGTATTTACAAATTGGGAAAGATTCTATACCTTCAATGATCTGACTAAAGAAATCATCCCGTTTCGGGCGTTGAATGCTGGCTTGCGTAGTTTTGCCTCTTCCTATCGTATTGAGCCTTTCCGTGATAATACCTATTGGTTTATCCGTGATGATATGGCGGCTTTGGTACAGGTGGAAAATGAAAAAGTGAAAATATTGGACGTAGTAAATTACAGTTCTTTTCCTAATGAAAATGTGGATAAAAACCAGTGCATTGTTCCGTTTTCGGATTCACAGTGTATGATTTGCCTTGAAAACGGACTTGCATTCTACAACCTTAACGAACACCAATCCAAATGCGGAATCCCGTTCAAATTGTGTTTGAAAAGCGTTACGGCTTATCGTGCTGACAATTCGGCAGTACAATCAGTAGCATTAAATGAACCGGATGCTTTGCCGTTTGCCTTCAATAGTCTTCAGTTTACCATAGCGTATCCCAATTACGGCAAAATCGAAAATGTTCGATTTCGTTACAAATTAGATGGTTGGAACAAAAAATGGACCGATCTTAAAAATTCGGTTGTACAGGAATACGTTCGCCTGCCATACGGAAAGTATTGTTTCAGAACCGAAGTTATTGCTTCTACCGGAGAAGTGATAGACAGATTGGCATACGATTTGGAAATATTACCTCCGTTTTATCTGAGCGTGTGGGCCAAAATCATTTATCTGCTACTCATTATTATAGCTGTCAGAGCTGCTTATTTGTTAATCAAGGCAGAACAGACAAAAAAGAGAGATAAAATCGAACAAAAGCACATAGAACTCCGCCGTCAGGAAAAAGAAAAAAGCGAGCAACAAATCATGAAACTTGAAAAGGAGAAGTTGGAAACTGAAGTGATGCTTAAGAGCAAAGAGCTGGCTGGATCCACTATGTCCATTATCAAGAAAAACGATATTCTGGTTCGTATCAAAGAAGAACTGACTCTTCAGAAAGAACATCTTGGAAGCCAGTATCCGAAAAAGTATTACGATAAGATCGTTCATATTATTGATGAGAATCTATCGTCGGAAGACGATTGGGCCGTTTTTCAATCCAATTTTGACCGTATTCATGAGAATTTCTTCCGTAATCTGCATACACGATATTCTGAGCTTACCTCCAACGATTTACGCTTATGCGCCTACCTGCGCCTGAATTTATCGTCCAAGGATATTGCCAACCTGATGAATATCTCACTCAAAGGCGTGGAAGCCGGACGTTACCGATTGCGTAAAAAACTGAATATTAGTGCCGAGAAAAACCTGACTGAATTTATGATAGAACTTAAATGATTTGAATGGCTTTTCATTGTTCTGAAGAGGGTTGTTTTTTAACTAAAATGTCTCCCGCTTCCTGAAAAAAGAGTATCTTTGTGGCTAAAATTTCAAAATGGCCTCATTGCAAGAGAACTATTGCGTACAGATAGTGCTTGGCACGCCATTTGTTATTAACATGAACATATAAAAACACATAAACCTCCAATAAATCATGGGATTTAATGAAATCTTAAGTAAAATGTTCGGCAATAAGTCGCAACGCGATTTGCGCGAAATAATGCCGTACGTAGAGAAAATCAAATCAGCTTACGAAGAAATATCCAAATTAAGCAACGATCAGGTACGTCAACATACAGAGGCTATCAAACAAAAAATTGCTGAATACATAGCTAATGAGACCAACCGCATTGCTGAATTAAAAGATAATATCGAAAACGAGCCGCTTGAAAATCGTGAAAAAATCTATGAAGAAGTAGATAAGCTCGAAAAGAAAGCACTTGAAAAGCTGGAAGAAGTTTTGATGGAGGTACTTCCTGAAGCATTTGCTATCATGAAAGATACAGCCCGTCGCTTAAGCGAAAATTCAGAAGTGGAGGTTACCGCTAATGATTTTGACCGACAGTTGGCTACCAAAACCGATTTTGTGCGTATTGAAGGCGATAAAGCGTTTTACTCCAGCGAATGGATGGCCGGCGGTAACAAGATGAAATGGGACATGGTACACTACGATGTACAGCTCATTGGTGGTGTCGCTCTTCATAAAGGTAAAATTGCCGAAATGGCTACCGGTGAAGGTAAAACCCTTGTGGCTACGCTTCCGGTATTTTTGAATGCACTGGCCGGGCGTGGCGTTCACGTGGTAACCGTGAATGATTACCTTGCCAAACGTGACTCGGAATGGATGGGCCCGCTTTATATGTTCCATGGTCTTAGTGTTGACTGTATTGATAAACACGAACCAAATTCCGATGACCGTCGCAGCGCATACCTGGCTGATATTACTTTTGGTACAAATAATGAATTTGGCTTCGATTATCTGCGTGATAATATGGCTAATAGCCCGCTAGACCTTGTGCAACGCGTGCACCACTATGCTATTGTCGATGAAGTTGACTCCGTATTGATTGATGATGCCCGTACACCTCTTATTATATCCGGTCCTGTTCCAAAAGGAGAAGATCAAATGTTTGAAGAGCTATTGCCGAAAGTAGAGCGTTTATACAATGTTCAGAAAGCATTGACAACAAAACTTCTGTCCGAAGCTCGTAGCCTGATGAAATCAAGCGATGATAAGCAGCGCAAAGAGGGTGCTTTACAGCTATTCCGTGTTCAGAAAGGGTTGCCAAAAAACAAGGCCTTGATTAAATTTCTGAGCGAACAGGGAATTAAGGCTGAAATGCTGAAAACAGAAGCATTCTACATGCAGGACAATAACCGCGAAATGCACGTGGTGACCGATCCTCTTTATTTTGTCATTGATGAAAAGAACAATAGCGTTGAGCTGACTGATAAAGGGCTTGACTTGATAACCGGTGATTCGGACGACCCTAAATTCTTCGTATTGCCTAATATTGCAGAACAACTTTCCGACCTTGAACGCAAAAATTTTTCTCCTGAAGAAAAACAGTCAGAAAAGGACGAAATCATACAGAACTACTCAGTAAAACAGGAACGCGTTCACACTATCCACCAGTTAGTGAAAGCCTATACGTTGTTTGAAAAAGATGACGAATATGTGGTTATGAACGGTCAGGTGAAAATTGTGGATGAGCAAACGGGTCGTATCATGGAAGGCCGTCGTTATTCCGACGGTTTGCATCAGGCTCTCGAAGCGAAAGAACGCGTGACAATTGAAGCTGCTACACAAACCTTTGCTACCATTACCCTGCAGAACTACTTCCGTATGTATCACAAACTTGCCGGTATGACTGGTACCGCCGAAACGGAAGCTGGCGAGTTGTGGGACATCTACAAGCTGGATGTGATGGTTATTCCGACCAACCGTTCGATAGTTCGTGATGACATGAACGACCGCGTTTATAAAACGAAACGCGAAAAATATAATGCCGTTATTGAAGAGGTCGTTAGCCTTGTCAACGCAGGACGTCCTGTGTTGGTAGGTACAACTTCGGTGGAAATCTCAGAATTATTGAGCCGTATGCTTACTCTGAGAAAAATTCCACACAATGTATTGAATGCCAAATTGCATCAGCGTGAAGCCGAAATTGTGGCACAAGCCGGTCAAAGCGGCACGGTAACCATTGCTACCAACATGGCGGGTCGTGGTACCGACATCAAGCTTTCCAAGGCTGTAAAAGATGCAGGCGGTTTAGCAATTGTGGGTACAGAACGCCACGAAAGCCGTCGTGTCGACCGTCAGTTGCGTGGTCGTGCCGGACGTCAGGGTGACCCGGGATCTTCCGTATTTTACGTGTCATTGGAAGACGAATTGATGCGTTTGTTTGGTTCGGAGCGTATTTCCGGCATCATGGACCGACTTGGTTTCGAAGATGGAGAAATGATTGAACATTCCATGATTTCAAAATCAATAGAACGTGCACAGAAAAAAGTAGAAGAAAACAACTTCGGTATCCGTAAACGTTTGCTGGAATACGACGATGTGATGAACTCGCAACGTACGGTAATCTATACCCGTCGTCACCATGCGCTCATGGGTGAACGTATAGGAATGGATATTGTGAATGTGCTGTACGATACCGCTCAGGCAATAACAGAACAGTACTACTCTATGCTTGATTACGAAGGCTTGTCAATTGAAGCAATGAGCGTATTTGCGATCGAACTTCCATTTAATGAAACTGAATTCCGTTCGATGAAATTGGACGATGCGGTTGATACAATTTTTGAAAGCGCTCTGGCTTCTTTCAAACGCAAAATGGATAAACTGGCTTCGGTAGCGTATCCGGTTATCAAGCAGGTATTGGAAAATCACGGCGATACATACGAAAATATCCTGATTCCTTTGACGGATGGCAAACGGATGTACAATATTCCTGTCAATCTGAAGAAAGCTAATGAAACAGAAGGCAAAGAAGTAATCAAGGCATTTGAAAAGGCTGTCCTTTTGTTAGTTATAGATGACGAATGGAAAGAGCATCTTCGTGAAATGGACGACCTTCGCGACTCGGTGCAGAATGCCAGCTATGAACAGAAAGATCCGCTTTTGATCTATAAACTGGAATCGTTTACCATGTTTAAGAAAATGGTGGAAGTGATGAATAGACGTGCTACCAGCGTGCTGATGCGTGGGCAAATTCCGGTTCGTGAACCGGAACAGGTACATAAGGCAGACGAAGAACGTCGTTCCGACTACAGTCGTTATCAGACATCAAAACCGGAAACAAGCCGTCAGGAAGGTGATCCGTCTCATCATGATACCCGTGAACCACAACCCAAACAACAGCCGATTCGTGTTGAGAAAAAGGTAGGTCGTAATGACCCTTGTCCTTGTGGTAGCGGCAAAAAATATAAAAACTGTCACGGACACGAAGAGTAAATAAAATGGCCAAGAAAGTATTTGTTACCGGTTGCTATGACTTGCTGCACAGCGGGCATGTGGCTTTTTTTAAGGAAGCAGCAGAGTTTGGAGATCTGTATGTCGGTTTAGGCTCTGACAGAACCATTCGGGAACTGAAGGGTAGAGACACGGTAAACAGCGATCAGGAACGTCTCTACATGGTCAAGTCCATCCGTTATGTAAAAGATGCCTGGATTAATTCCGGTAGCGGAATCATGGATTTTGAAAAAGATATTCGCGAGAATTTGCCGGATGTGTTTGTGGTGAATGAAGATGGACACTCTCCGACCAAAGAGGTTCTTTGTAAAGAACTTGGCATTGAATATCAAATTCTGAAACGAATTCCAGATGCCGGACTGCCTACACGCAGCACAACTTCAATTCGTACCGGAGTTCAAAGCCATTTGCCTTACAGAATAGATCTTGCGGGAACCTGGATAGATCAGCCTTACGTGTCGAAATTCAATCCGGGATGGGCAATCACACTTTCGCTTGAACCAACGATAGAATTCAACGAGCGTTGTGGTATGAGCACATCAACCCGTAACGCGTTGCGGAAAATATGGCCGTATGAATTACCGGCTATGCATCCGGAAAAGCTTGCTCAACTGGCTTTCCGCAATGAAAATGAACCGGGTCGTTCTGAAATTTCCGGTGCCCAGGATTCTATTGGCATTTGTATGCCGGGCTTGGTGCGTCATTATTATGATAACTGCTATTGGCCACAAAAGCTGGAATCCTGTTTAGACGATTCAATACTTGACTGGCTGGAGCAACATATATCGTTACGCTTGTTATGGCCTCGTCCTGCTGGTCTTGATCTTTTGAAAGAAACGTATATCAATGCTGAAAATGTAAAAGCATTGAGTGAAGCTGCCGAAGAATGCTGGAATGCAATTCAACAGAAGGATCTGGAGAAATTTGCTCATTTTGTCAACAAATCATTTGAAGCGCAGATCCGTATGTTTCCGGCAATGATGCCAACTGACGTAAAAGAGGTGATGGAGCAATATAAGGATTGTTCGCTTGCCCGTAAACTGGCCGGAGCCGGTGGGGGAGGTTATATGATCTTAGTTACCGATCAGCCGCTGGATGATACAATCAAAATATCGGTACGCCGCCAAAGCTTTAACATGTAATAGAATCAAATCATTTGTCCGTTATTTATGGCAAAAAAGAAAACCTCTGCTCCCCCTTCACAACCTTATCATCCTACGATGAAAAGGATGCACCGGGTTGCATTCATGCTTAATGAAGAGGAATTTAAGGCCGTAAATAGATTTATTGACAAATATCAGATCAGCAATACATCTAAGTTCATGAGAGAAGCTGTGATCCGGACAATTCTTAAACGCCTTGACGAAGATCATCCAACGCTTTTTGATTAAAACCAATTAAAAATGGCTTCCTGAAAATATTCGGGAAGCCATTTTTAATTATCGGGTTCAGTATTATGCTTCTCTTGGTTGTTCACCTTCTACTGTTGGTTCTGTAGGTTTGGAAGGATTTTCTTCGGGGGTATGTTCCTCTTTTTTCGCTGTCTTTGTCTTTATTGTTTCAACTACTTCTTCCACTTTCTCTTTTGCTGTAGCAACTGCTTCTTTGGTAGAATCCATCGCTTTATCCACTTCCGGATGTTTTGCTTTGAACTCTTCGACTTTCCCTTTAGCGCTTTCTACATATTCTTTCGCCGTTTCAACAGCTTTTGCAACTTTGGGATTTTCCTGTATTTCAGCCACTTTAACTTTCGCTGTTTCTATTATTTCTTTAGCAGAGTCAACCGCCTTCACAACAGTAGGATTTTCGGGAAGATGTGAGATTTTTTCTTTTGTAGTTTCGATGACTTCTTTTGCTGAATCTATCGCTTTGTCTACCTCCGGATGTTTTGCTTTGAACTCTTCAACTTTGCCTTTTGCACTTTCTACATATTCTTTGGCAGTATCAACAGCCTTGATTACCGTGGGATTTTCCGGTATCTCAGCTATCTTTTCCTTTGCCGTTTCTATCATTTCTTTTGCAGAGTCAACCGCCTTCACAACAGTAGGATTTTCGGGAAGATGAGAGATTTTTTCTTTCGTAGTTTCGATGACTTCTTTTGCCGTGTCTATCGCTTTGTCCACTTCCGGATGTTTTGCTTTGAACTCTTCAACTTTGCCTTTTGCACTTTCTACATATTCTTTGGCAGTATCAACAGCCTTGATTACCGTGGGATTTTCCGGTATCTCAGCTATCTTTTCTTTTGCCGTTTCTATCATTTCTTTTGCAGAGTCAACCGCCTTCACAACAGTAGGATTTTCGGGCAAATGTGAAATCTTTTCTTTCGCTGTTTCAATGACTTCTTTAGCGGAGTCAACTGCCTTATTTACACTGGGATTCGCTTTAATTTCTTCGATTTTTTCTTCAGCCCATTCTTTTGCCTCATGAACCTTGTCTTTTAATTCTGGTGCCTTTTCTTTGTCTTTCTCCCCTATGGTTTCGGCAGTTTCGCTTACGTTTTCAGCAACATCCTTAGAGCTGCCGAATAAATTTTAAGAAAATCTTGGAGTCCCATAATTGTTAGTTTTAGGTATTTGTGATAACACAAAGATAAAGATTATTTTGAAAAACTATCCGGTTTAATTAAGATTTTACAAAACTGATTAGTGCTTCTTATATGAAAATATGGGCTTAAAACCATATCTTTGCGCCTTAAAAAAAAGACCTTTACTTTATGATTACTGTTGACGGACTAACCGTAGAATTCAGCGGAGCAACGCTGTTTAAAGACATCTCTTTCTCTATCAACGAAAAAGACCGAATAGCCCTGATGGGCAAAAACGGTGCAGGCAAATCTACTCTTCTGAAAATTCTTGCCGGAGCTCAAAAACCAACCCGTGGTAAAGTCTCGGCTCCAAAAGATACTATAATTGCCTACTTACCACAACATTTGATGACGGACAATGACCGAACGGTTTTCGAGGAAGCCGCCCGGGCATTCGCATCTATCTTTGAAATGGAGAGTCGTATCAATGAAATCAATGAGCAACTGGCTACCCGTACCGATTATGAATCGGAAAGCTATTATCAATTGATCGAAGAGGTTTCGACTCTTAGTGAACGGTTTTATTCTATCGAGGAGATTAATTATGATGCGGAAGTGGAAAAGACCTTGTTGGGTTTAGGCTTCATGCGTGAAGATTTTGTCCGTCCTACACGCGAATTTAGCGGTGGCTGGCGGATGCGTATTGAATTGGCCAAGATTTTATTGCAAAAGCCGGATTTAATTTTGCTCGATGAACCTACCAATCACCTTGATATTGAGTCGATTCAATGGCTGGAAGATTTTCTTGTAAATAATGCCAAAGCAGTGATCGTCATTTCGCACGACCGTGCTTTTGTTGATAATATTACTACCCGCACCATTGAAGTGACAATGGGACGTATTTACGATTACAATGTAAACTATTCAAAATATTTGGTGCTCAGAAGGGAACGTCGCGAACAACAGCAAAAGCAGTGGGAAGAACAACAAAAAATGATTGCCGATACTCAGGAATTTATTGAGCGTTTCAAGGGTACCTATTCTAAAACACTTCAGGTTCAGTCGCGGGTGAAAATGCTTGAAAAACTGGAGCTTATTGAAGTCGACGAGGAAGATACATCGGCTTTGCGCCTGCGTTTCCCGCCATCACCCCGTTCGGGAAGCTATCCTGTCATTTGTGAGAGTGTAGGGAAAAGTTATGATGAACATATCGTCTTCTCAAATGCCAATCTTACTATTGAAAGAGGTGAGAAAATTGCTTTTGTTGGCAAAAATGGAGAGGGTAAATCTACCATGGTAAAGTGTATCATGAATGAGATTAAGCACGATGGAAAGCTGACACTCGGGCATAATACGATGATCGGCTATTTTGCTCAGAATGAAGCCTCAATGCTGGACGAAAATATCACTGTTTTTCAGACTATCGACGATATTGCCAAAGGGGATATACGTACCAAGATCAAGGATTTCCTCGGAGCGTTCATGTTTGGTGGCGATGACATCAACAAGAAAGTGAAAGTATTGTCGGGTGGGGAACGTACCCGTTTGGCAATGATAAAACTATTGCTGGAGCCGGTTAACCTTTTGATTCTCGATGAGCCTACCAATCACTTGGATATGAAGACAAAAGATATTCTTAAGAGTGCTTTGCAGGACTACGATGGTACATTGATTCTGGTGTCGCATGACCGTGATTTTCTGGATGGTTTGGTTCAAAAGGTATATGAATTTGGAAATAAAAAAGTGATTGAACACTTGGAGGATATCAAAGGTTTCTTAGAAAAGAAAAAAATGGAAAATCTCAGGGAATTGGAAAAGAAAAACTAAGGCAATAAGAAACTGAGAATTAAGTCGCTCTAACTTCCTGAATATGGCTTATCGCCTTGCTTTTGCCTTAATTTTTGCTTAACTTTGCACTTTGATTTGAAGCAATAAAAATAACATTTAAAATATTAACTAACAAATGATTACGACTGAACAACTGAAAGCAGTGTCAGAACGCGAGGACGCGTTGAGGAGGTACCTTTGACGTCGACAATAAGATAATACAGCTCGAAGAAGAAGAAATGCGCACACACGCAGAAAACTTTTGGGAAGATCAGAAGTCTGCTGAAGCGCAAATGAAAAAAATTCGCGAAATAAAAGTCTGGGTTGAAGGTTATAACGAAGTGCACAACGCAATCGGTGAACTTGAACTTGCCTTTGACTTTTTTAAAGAAGGCGTAGCTGACGAAGCGGAAGTGGATGCAGCCTACGAAAAATCTTTGCAACTTATTGAAGATCTGGAAATGCGCAATATGTTGCGTCGCGAGGAAGACAAATTTGGTGCTGTAATTAAAATTGTAGCAGGTGCCGGTGGTACCGAAGCGCAGGACTGGGCCGATATGTTGTTTCGCATGTACCAACGCTGGTGCGAACGCCAGAACTATAAATGCGAAATCACGAACATCCAGGAAGGTGATGAAGCCGGAATAAAAACCGTTACTATGCAGGTGGACGGAGAAATGGCGTATGGCTACCTGAAGTGCGAAAACGGAGTGCATCGTCTGGTGCGTGTTTCTCCATTCAATGCCCAGGGAAAACGTATGACTTCGTTTACTTCAGTATTTGTGGTTCCTCTGGTTGACGATACTATTGAAATCGACGTTAATCCGGCGAACCTTAGCTGGGATACTTTCCGTTCGAGTGGTGCCGGTGGACAGAACGTAAACAAAGTGGAAACCGGTGTGCGTTTGCATTACAAGTTCAAGAATCCGGTAACCGGAGAAATGGACGAAATTGTGATCGAAAATACCGAAAGCCGTTCACAGTTTGGTAATAAAGACAATGCAATGCGTTTGTTGAAATCGCAGTTGTACGAACTGGAGCTTGAAAAACGCCGTGCCGAAACGGCCAAGGTGGAAGCTGGGAAGAAGAAGATAGAGTGGGGATCGCAGATTCGAAGCTATGTATTCGACGACCGTCGCGTAAAAGATCACCGGACAAACTATCAGACATCAAACGTAGGTGCCGTGATGGACGGTGATATTGATGCATTCATCAAAGCCTACCTGATGGAATTTGGCGGAGAATAAAAGCCCCCTAAATCCCCCATAAGGGGACTCTTTGAAAATCCGGAATGCACATTTGCTATTAAAAGATAGCAATAGAATAATGATAAATAATCAAGTTGCTTCTAAAGTTCCCCTGAGGGGAATTTAGGGGGCTTAAATAGTAATAAATTATGAGTAAGAAAGCTATGCTGATGATCCTCGATGGTTGGGGAATCGGCAATAAATCAAAAGCCGACGTTATCTCTGAAACGCCGACTCCATACTGGGATTATTTAGTATCAACCTATCCTAATTCTCAACTACAGGCTTCCGGCGAAAACGTGGGTTTGCCTGATGGCCAGATGGGTAACTCAGAAGTAGGTCACCTTAATATAGGTGCCGGACGTGTGGTTTATCAGGATTTGGTGAAAATCAATATTGCCTGTCGTGACAATTCAATTTTGAAGAATCCGGGCATTGTGGAAGCATACGAATATGCTAAAGCTAACGACAAAAAAATTCACTTACTGGGTTTGGTTTCTAATGGTGGGGTTCACAGTTCGTTGGATCACCTTTTTAAACTGACAGATATTTCGAAACATTATGGTGTAGATAAAACTTATGTTCACTGCTTTATGGACGGTCGCGATACCGACCCACGCAGCGGAAAAGGTTTTATCGAAGCTCTGGATAATCATCTGAAAGCCTCTACCGGCAAAATTGCTTCGATCGTTGGTCGTTACTATGCAATGGATCGTGACAAACGTTGGGAACGTGTGAAAGAATCGTACGACCTGATGGTAAACGGAACAGGGGTTGCTGCAACTGATGCGGTTGCTGCCGTACAGGCTTCATATGACAACGGTGTGACTGATGAATTTATCAAACCGATCGTGATGACCGATGCTGCCGGTGCTCCATTGGCAAAAATAGAAAGCGGTGACGTGGTGATTTTCTTCAACTTCCGTAACGACCGTGCCAAAGAGTTGACCATTGTGTTGACTCAACAGGATATGCCTGAAGCAGGAATGCACACCATTCCTTTGCATTATTACACGATGACTCCTTACGATGCAAAATTCCAGGGACTGCACATTTTGTTCGACAAAGACAATGTTCAGAATACATTGGGTGAAATCGTAGCAAAAGAGGGTTTGAAACAATTGCGTATTGCAGAAACAGAAAAATATGCTCATGTAACATTCTTCTTCTCAGGCGGTCGCGAAGCTGAATTTGACGGTGAAGAACGTATCCTGATTCCTTCTCCAAAGGTGGCAACTTACGACTTGCAACCTGAAATGAGTGCATTCAAAGTGGCTGATGCGTTGACAGAAGCTATCAATACTCAGAAATTTGACTTTATCGCCGTAAACTTTGCCAATGGCGACATGGTAGGTCACACAGGAATTTACGAAGCTATTGAAGCTGCCATAAAAGCTGTAGACAAATGTTTGAATCAGGTGGTGGAAGCTGCAAAAGCTAACGGTTATGAAGTGATACTTATAGCTGATCACGGGAATGCCGATTATGCTGTTAATGCTGATGGTTCACCTAATACAGCTCACTCGCTGAATCCGGTTCCTTTTGTGTATGTAACAGAAAAGAAAGAAGCAAAAGTTGAAAACGGAATCCTTGCTGACGTTGCTCCTTCACTTTGTGGTTTGTTGGGTATTGCTCAACCGACAGAGATGACAGGAAAAAATCTGATTCATTAATCTGATCCGATATATTGCTCCCTTCTTTGATTATTTCAGGGAAGGGAGTTTTTTATTGCAATTTTTAGCGTATAATTGCGTTATTATGTGAAAGAGATTTACCAATGAAGCGAATTCTATTAATATTAAGCTGTTGGCTGCTGTTCGGAAGTCTGTTTGCCGAAGAAGATTTTCATGAGGCTGATCAACGAACCTGGCATTATGGCTTTACGTTGGGAATGAATTCGTATGGTTTTGCGGTAACGCCCAGGGATCCGAAATTGGTGGGCGTTCAGGTCTCTTCTTTTACTCCCGGGTTTACGGTCGGTATTATTGGTGATTTGAGATTGAATAATTTTTTCAATCTGCGGTTTACACCTTCCCTCAATTTTACTCAACGGACTTTATTGTATCACGATTTTACTTCGGCAACAAAAACGTGGGAGGGTCAATATGTTCAGTCGACGTTTGTAACCTTGCCACTGTACATCAAGTATCGTTCTGTTTGGTATAAACGATCTCGTCCGTATGTAATTGCAGGAGGAGGGATTGACTGCGATTTGCAGCGCGGAAAAGATGTGAATGTTTTCCTGAAAACATACAGTCCTTTTATAGCTTTTGGAATGGGCTGCGACATCTATTTTGATTTCTTCCGCTTGTCGCCGGAGTTTAAATTTTGTCTCGGAATGAGTGATGTGCTGACTCCACTGTCTTCGAGAGATACCGGTACATTCACGTCTGACCAGAAGCGATATACGGATGTTATTTCTCGTCTTACTTCAAAAGCGTTCGTGCTGACATTCAATTTTGAATGATCTTATGCTGACAGGAATTTTCCGATAGTTTCTTCAGTTTTGTTGATCGCCTCTTCCAATTGATCATTTATAATCACGACATCAAATTGAGGGGCAAACTGTAATTCCCATTCTGCTTTGTTGATGCGCTGTTCGATCACCTCGGGTGCATCGGTTCCTCGCCCATGTAGTCGTTTGCGAAGCTCCTCTACTGATGGAGGCTGTAAAAACACAGCTAATGCTCTGTTGCCGAAGTATTTCTTGATGTTCACACCACCTACTACGTCCACATCGAAAATCAGGTTTTTGCCTTCTGCCAGACAACGTTCCACTTCGCTTTTGAGTGTTCCGTAGAATTTATCGGGATAAACCTCCTCGAATTCAATGAATTCATCGTTGGCAATCTTCTGACGGAAAGTTTCGGGCGTTAAGAAAAAATACTCCAGGCCATCTTTTTCCTCTCCACGAGGAGCGCGGCTGGTTGCCGAAATGGAAAAACCGAGATTGAAGTTTTTAGTAAGAAGATGTTGTATCAGTGTGCTCTTGCCCGAACCGGAAGGAGCTGAAAATATAATTACTTTACCGGACATAAATATTGTTAGCTATTGTTTCTCGCAAAGGCGCTAAGACGCAAATAAATCTGTATCGGTCTGCTTGATTACCTTTGCAGGCTTAGTTATAAATTGTTTACTATTCTTGTAATGCCGTTTTTTATGAATGCTTCGTTGAAGTTGATTAACAAGCCGAGTTTGCAATTTGTGATCTTTAGATACGTCAATAGTTGTTTGGGATGAACAGCTATTACTTTTTCGACGGATTTAAGTTCAACTATTACTTTTTGTTCTACAATAAGGTCAGCTCTGAAGCCGATGTCTAATTTCAATGTATCCCAAACGACGGGAAGACTTTTTTGTCTCTCTACCAGTAATCCCAGTTTGGTAAGTTCATGGTACATTATTTCTTCATATACTGATTCTAATAGACCAGGGCCAAGCTTTGAATGTATATTGAAAGCTACATTGACAATTATTCTTGCTAATTCGTTTTCAATCATATACAATCATTTTTAATGAGAGGATAGTCTTGAGATGTGAATTCTTACTGCGTCTTAGCGCCTTTGCGAGAAATTAGAGTACATTCAGCACCTGCTCTTTGATCTGTTCCAGTTCGTCTTTCATCAGAACGACGATTTTTTGTAATTCGGCATGATTAGCTTTCGATCCGAGCGTATTGATTTCGCGACCCATTTCCTGAGCAATAAAACCGAGCTTTTTGCCGGGGTTATGCTCTTTCTTCATTGTTTCGCGGAAGTAATTCAGGTGATTTTGCAACCGTGATTTTTCCTCGTTTACATCCAATTTTTCGATATAGAAAATCAATTCCTGTTCAAAACGATCGGCATTGTAGTTTTCACTCACGTTTTGCAGACCGTCACGCAAACGGGTTTTGATGCGTTCGATGCGTTCGGTTTCATATTGGCTGACAGTGCCCAGTAAACGTTCTATATTATCAACTTTGGCAGTAAAAACATTGGCAAGAGAATTGCCTTCCTGAATGCGAAATTTTACCAGTTGCTCAATGGCTTCCTGTGTGATTTTCGATACTTCCAGCCATTCATTTTCTTCGAGCTGTTGTTCTTCGTTTTTCAGCACTTCCGGTAAACGAAGCAGTGTGGAAAACCAGTCGGATGGCAATGGAATATTTTCTATGTCGGAAAGTTGTTTGATCTGATTGTAGTAATCTTTCAGAATAGCTCCATTAATTTGAGTGGAGGCAACCACATTGGTGGTAGAAACATTGATGTTTAGATCCACTTTACCACGTTCGAGTTGCTGGGTTACCATACGACGTAAATCAAGCTCCTTTTCACGATATTGCCCGGGCATCCGAGATGAAATATCCATTTGTTTACTGTTCAGAGATTTAACTTCAACTCTGATTTGTTTATCGTTGTAGGTGCCGGTGGCTTTGCCATAACCGGTCATGGATTGGAGCATAATGTTGATTCTAAAATTAGAGCGCAAATGTACGCTTTTTTGAGTTAAAAATCGTACTTTTGTGCCACAAATTAGCGCTGTAGTATTATGGCGCTTTTGTATCTAAATACTTAATTATGCCATCAATACTTCATATCGAAACATCCACCACCGTTTGTTCCGTGGTTTTATCGGAGAACGGGAAGGTTGTTTCGGAACGAATTTCTCTTATAGGCCCGTCACATGCTTCCTTGCTCAGCGTTTTTGTGCAGGAAATCCTTCAGGAAACTCAGGCGCATCCCGATGCCGTTGCTGTCAGTTGCGGACCGGGTTCATACACGGGACTGCGTATCGGCGTTTC
Source organism: uncultured Microbacter sp. (assembly GCA_963678825.2). Lineage (GTDB taxonomy): Bacteria > Bacteroidota > Bacteroidia > Bacteroidales > Paludibacteraceae > Microbacter. The sequence continues at coordinate 140,255 of CAXXPB010000018.1, forward strand.
TACCGCCAAAGGCCTTTGTTATGGCTGGAATGTTCCTCTTATTGCTGTAAATACGCTTCAGTTGCTTGCTTCGACGGTTGCAACAGAAACCCCGGCAGAAGAAAATACGCTTTTCTGTCCGATGATCGATGCCCGTCGTATGGAGGTTTACTCGGCCTTTTATGACAAAGATCTCAATCTATTCCGCAAAATCGCAGCAGATATTGTCGACGAAAATTCGTACCTCGACATTTTAGCCGATCATAAAGTCCTCTTCTTTGGAAACGGAGCCGATAAATGCCGTAGCAGCATAACTCATGCCAATGCTCAATTTATAGACGACATCCAACCTAAAGCTGTAAATATGATTTCTTTGGCAGAAAAAGCTTTTGCCGAAAGTAAATTTGAGGATGTGGCATACTTTGAGCCTTTTTATCTCAAAGAATTTGTAGCTACGATTTCCAAAAATAAGGTAATTAACGGTTTATAAATAATATCAGGCATTTGTATAGTGGCTTCAGTTTCATTTTCGAATAACGAACAAGCAGATCTGGCCTTGCAATATATACAATGCACGGATCAACACCTGTTTCTGACCGGTAAGGCAGGAACGGGCAAGACTACATTTCTGAAACGTCTCAGAGAAATTTCTCCCAAACGAATGATTGTGGTTGCCCCGACAGGAGTTGCCGCTATTAATGCTGAAGGTGTTACCATTCATTCCTTTTTTTCGTTGCCTTTTACGCCCTTTATTCCTAAAGAAGCGAGGGTAGAGAACGAAAACGAACGTCAGTACCGTTTTTCCCGCATCAAAATAGATATTATCCGTAGTCTCGACTTGCTGGTAATTGACGAGATAAGTATGGTGCGAGCTGACATTTTAGACTCAATTGACGAAGTGTTGCGCCGCTATAAGAACCGAAACAAACCCTTCGGCGGTGTTCAGCTGCTGATGATCGGCGACCTGCAACAGCTGCCTCCCGTGGTGACTGATGCCGATTCGGAAGTGCTGAATCGCTACTACGACACCAATTTCTTTTACGGAAGCAGAGCTTTAGGTAAGACTCGTTTTGTGACTGTAGAACTGCAACATATCTACCGACAAAGCGAAGCGAAGTTTATCGGACTGCTCAATGCGGTACGCGACAACCAACTGTCGCCTGAAATGATCGACTTGTTGCGTCAGCGTACAATTCCGGGTTTTCAGGCCGACGACTATATCATGCTGACCACGCACAATCATCAGGCACAACGCATCAACGATCAACGCCTGAAGGAGCTAAAAAATGCCTCTTGGTTCTTCAAAGCAAAGGTCACCGGCGACTTCCCCGAAGGTTCATATCCAACCGATTTTGAACTGGAACTGAAACCGGGAGCACGCGTGATGTTCCTCAAAAACGATTCGTCGCCGGAGAAAGCCTATTTCAATGGGAAAATCGGCGTGATTACCTCTATCGACGACGAAACTATTTATGTGCAGAGTGAAGGAGAGGAGCGCATTATTGCCGTGCATCCGATGGAGTGGAACAACATGCAGTATACTATCGACGATACGACGCAGGAGATCGTTGAAACAGTGATCGGCACTTTTGAGCAATATCCGCTCAAGCTGGCTTGGGCCATTACCATTCACAAAAGTCAGGGGCTGACCTTTGATAAAGTGGTGATTGATGCACGGGCTGCTTTTGCCCATGGACAAGTGTATGTGGCTTTGAGCCGTTGCCGCTCGCTGGATGGATTGGTGCTTAGCACGCCGGTGCATCAGAATAGTCTGGTAAGCGATTCGGAAATCGAACAGTTTACCCGTCAGCAAAAAGAGAATGCACCCTCGCAGGAATCATTGCGGACGGCGCAGCAATATTACATGCAGGAGCTGTTGATTGATCTGTTCGACTTTACTTCTTTGCAAAAAGAGATCATTAACCTGATATATCGTTTGCGTGAGAACGAACAAGTTGTGAGCGGAAATATACACAAGTCTGTTCGTGATGTAAAAGAGTTTATAAATCAGGATCTTGTTGAGATAGGAATCAAATTTCATTCTCAGATCAACGAACTTATTGCTCAGAACGGCGATGTGGAAAATAATCCCCTGCTACAGGAGCGAATCAGGAAGGCAACTTCCTTTTTCGGTGAAAAAATAGACCGGTGTATGACCGACGTGGATGCGTTGGAGTTTGAGACGGACAACAAAGCAATTCGAAAGAGCATTTCAGATGCATTGGATAAACTGAAAGAGCAAATTGTTGGCAAAAAACTGGCATTGAGGAGTTGTGCGGATGGATTTCGTCTGAGCGAATATCTTTCTGCAAGAGCAAAGGCGATACTGAAAGGGGATAAGCCTGAAACCGAAAGGTATAAACCGGTTTCGTTGAAATCTTCAGCTCATCCCGGCCTGTTTGCTGAAATTGCGCGCCTGGCGTAATGCCACTGCTGACGAACACAACGTGCAACCTTATGATGTATTGCGGCAGAAATCTCTGGATGAACTTATAGCCAAACTTCCGACAAATAAAAAGCTGCTTAAGTCGATCAAAGGACTTGGTGCAAAACGTATCCGGGACTATGGCGATGAACTGATTGAAATTATTACTGAGTACATGCAGGAAAAGGGACTTGCCATTGCGATAGAAACCGAAGAAGAAGAGTCGGAAACGAAAGTAAACACATTCGATACGACTTACAATCTGTTTATTAGTGGATTAAACGCCAATGCCATTGCAAAAGAGCGCGGATTGACGCTTACCACCATCGAAGGCCATTTGGCACGCTTTGTGAAAGAAGAAAAGATTGATATTTCGGTTCTGCTGCCGGACGATAAACTTCAGAAAGCGCTCGATTATTTCAAATCGGCAGAAACGACAGGGCTCACACCGGCTTATGAAGCGCTTCAGGGGGCGTTATCGTACGGAGAATTGAAATATGTGCTCAGCTATTTGAACCGACCCTAAAAACCACGAAACGCACGTTGTTTTGTAATGCATATCACAAATTAAACGTCTGAAGATGAAGAAAATTTATCTCTTTATTTTATTATTGAGCTTTGTTGTTGCTTCGTTTGCTCAACAATTGCGTCTTGGAGTAACGCTGAGCGGTGGTGGTGCGCTTGGTTTTGCTCATATTGGGGCGCTGCAGGCACTTGAGGAAGCCGGATTTCATCCGCAATTTGTATCCGGAACCAGCATGGGAGCTGTTGTTGGCTCTTTTTTATGCCGCAGGAGTACTCTCCCCAGCAAATTCTTGTCATGACTCAGAATGAGAAGATGTACAAAAAGAGTAAACTTATTAAAGTATTGCCACACAGTGATGCTACCGGGCCTGTCGACTCACAATGCCTTGCGAACCGTATTGAAGAAATATATTCCGAGCGATGATTTCGATAGTCTGCCCAAACGGTTTTTCTGTTGCGCAACTGACCTCACAAATGGTCAGGCAGCCTATTTCGGACACGGAAAAAGGTTGAGTGAATATGTGGTAGCCTCGGCTTCCATCCCGGGCGTGTTCGATGCGATTATGATTGATTCGACTAGTTATGTAGATGGTGGTGCTCTCAATAACATTCCCACGCAACCTATTCGTCCGCTTTGCGATGTGGTAATCGGTATAAATGTAGATACATATGACCATGGGATGAAGCTCACAGGTCCTATAAGCGTGTTTAAACAAAACGGTGAAGGTGATGCTTGCCCACAATTCAAAAACAGGGTGCTGATATGTGTGACTTTTTTGATAAATATTCAGCATAACAAAAAAATCAGTTCTTTCAGTTACGGACGGTACAAGGATATCTTACATGACCGGATACATTGCCGTGAAGAAATATATAGAAGGAGCATCCCGAAATTTTAAAGTATGCCGATAAGAAACAGCCTGTACCTGCGGAAACATCAGTCAGTTCGCAGCCGCAAAATTAAAATTATCCGAATCAACCATACATGGAGAAAACGTTAATCAATCTTTTTGAAGAAGCGGTCGATCGTTATGCCGAACGTCCCTTTTTATTCGAAAAAATCACCGATAGATTTCAGGAAACGACATACAAACAAACCCGCGAGCAGGTTTATTGCCTGGGAGCCGGTTTACAGGCCATCGGCGTGCACAAAAGCGACGCGATGGCATTGTTGTCCGAAGGCCGCAACTGGTGGATTATGGGTCGAACTGGCGATGTTTTACGCCGGAGCGATCAAACGTTCCGCTCTCGGTCAAACTGGAAGAGAGTAACGACCTGTTGTTTCGCCTGCAACATGCCGATGTAAAAGTATATTATGGTTTCAGGCAATCAATTTACACAAGATCCGAACCATTATTGATCAGTTTGCCGACTGTGCAAAAAAGTGATCGTGTTTGATCGTCAGGAAGAGTATGCAGCAAAAGAGGTGTTTATTGGCGATGTATTACAGGTTGGCGATCAATACCTGAAAGATCATTCGGAAGAAGAATTTCTGTCAATAGCCAAATCGTTGAAAAATGACGACTTGGCAACCATTACTTATACCTCCGGTACAACTGCCGAACCTAAGGGCGTAAATGCTGACTCACCGCAATTACACTGCCAATGTCGAACAGGCATTAACATTGCTGACGATTCCCAAAACATGGCGAACATTGGTGATTTTGCCGCTCGATCATTGCTTTGGCACATGTAGTTGGATTTTATATTTTCATGAAGTGTGGAGCCGGAGTGGCAACGGTGCAGGTGGGTAAATCGCCGCTGGAAAACCTTGCGGAACATTCCGGTTAACATTAAGGAGATAAAGCCGCACATGATCCTGAGTGTACCGGCATTTGGCTACAGAACTTCCGCAAGAATATTGAGAACGGTGTCCGTGCGCAGGGTAAAGCTTTGAACCGACTGTTTCACCTGGCACTGAAAGTGGCTTACATCTACAATCAGGACGGATGGAACAAAGGGGCAGGGTGGAGATGCATGCTCAAACCTTTGGTTACCTGGTTCGATAACATTCTTTTCTCAAAGTTACGTGAGAGTTTTGGCGGCAATCTTCAGTTTTTTGTTGGTGGCGGAGCTTTGCTGGATAAGGATTTGCAGCAATTCTACTATGCTATCGGCATCCCGATGTTTCAGGGCTACGGACTATCGGAAGCTACCCCGATTATCTCTTCCAATGTTCCAAAGAGCCATAAATTCGGCTCTTCTGGAGTGTTAGTGCAGCCGCTCGACATTAAAATACTGGACAACGAAGGTAAGAAGTTACCTGCTGGAGAGAAAGGGCGAGATCGTTATCCGGGGCGAAAACGTGATGGCTGGCTATTGGAAGAATTCTACATCGACAGCCGACACTGTAAAAGAGGGTTGGCTCTACACCGGCGACATGGGATATATGGGCAAAGACGGTTATCTTTATGTTTTGGGCCGTTTTAAGAGCCTGTTGATAGGCAGTGACGGCGAAAAATACAGTCCGGAAGGCATCGAAGAGGCCTTGGTCTCGATGACGCATCATATCGATCAGGTAGTGCTGCACAATAACCAGGATGCTTACACCACAGCGTTGATCGTGCCCAATAAAGACGCTTTGAAACGCCATATCAAACATGCACCTGACTCTTCAGAAGGTCGCAAAGAGGCTGTGCAGCTGTTGATGAACGAAATAAACAAGTTCAGAGGAGCCTGGAGGCGTGCATGCCGGGATGTTTCCCGAGCGATGGTTGCCCACCACGTTTGCCGTACTGTCCGAACCGTTTACCGAACAAAACCACATGGTAAACAGCACTATGAAGGTAGTACGCGGCAAAGTGGAAGAGGTCTATGCCGAAACCATCGATTTCCTTTATACCGCCGAAGGAAAAGACTATATTGAACGAAAGGAATTTGCAGAATATATATTGACTAGAGCAAAGAACAAGGAACAAAGAATAATACAGATTAGCACGAAAAAACCTAAATAATATTCTAACCCCTTCGCCTCCCGCTAAGGTGTGATAAACTCTCCCTTTAACAAAAGGGGACACTGCTGTATGCGAGAGTTAAGTTCAATTGCTTGAAAGACAATTGCGAATGCAGATTGATCTCCCCTTCAGATGAAGGGGAGTGCCCGGAAAGGGAGAGGGGTTTGATAAATCATTTAATCAATTAGGGCACCTTGCCGCTAATCATTTAATTAAAAACAAATTATGCAACATGCCGATTCATTGGCACATCGGCACATTATCTCATTTTAGCTTAGCTGATTTTCAATTCAAATTAATTTATGATCGATACTTCACAATTTACAGATAAAAAAAGCGGCGTACCTCACGCTGGGATGCCGCCTCAATTTCTCAGAAACCTCCGCCATCGGCAAAACATTGTCCGATGCGGGGTTTCGCAAGGTGCGCGTCGGAGAACAGGCCGACATCTGCGTGATTAATACCTGCTCGGTGACCGACCATTGCCGACAAAAAAATGCCGTCAGGCCATTCACAAGATGGTTCGCAACCATCCAGATGCCTTTTGTGGTGGTGACGGGCTGCTATGCGCAGTTGAAACCCGAAGAGATTGCCGGGATAGAAGGCGTGGATCTGGTGCTCGGAGCCAACGAAAAGTTCGATGTGCTCAACTTTATCGAGGTATTTGCATAAAAAGGGTCGGGGAGAGGTACATTCTACTGCCATCGACGACGTGAAAGCGTTTCATCCTTCTGTTTCGCATGACGACCGCACCCGCTTTTTTCCTGAAAGTACAGGACGGATGTGACTACCGTTGCAGCTATTGCACCATTCCGTTTGCACGGGGTAAGAGCCGCAACGGAACCATTGCCGACACGGTGAAGATTGCCGAACAGGCGGTGGTCGAAGGAGCAAAAGAGATCGTTTTGTCGGGCATTAATATAGGTGATTTCGGTAAATCGACCGGTGAAACCTTCTTCGAACTGGTAAAAGCGCTCGATAACGTAAAAGGTGTTGAACGCTATCGGATTAGCAGCATCGAACCGAATCTGATTACAAACGAGATTATCAACTTCGCAGCAAAATCAGCACACTTTGTGCCCCACTATCATATTCCGTTGCAGTCGGGCAACAACGAGATACTCGGATTGATGCGCCGCCGCTACAAACGCGAACTATTTGCCGAACGTATTGCTGAAATCAAACGGGTAATGCCCGATGCTTTTATCGGCGTGGATGTCATTGTGGGCGTACGGGGCGAAACGGACGAACATTTTGAGGATGCCTATCGCTTTATCGAAAGTCTGCCCATCTCGCAACTGCATGTCTTTACCTATTCGGAACGTCCCGGCACCAAAGCATTGGAAATTGAGTACACCGTGCCGATAAACGTGCGGAAACAGCGCAGCGAACGACTGCACGAGCTGTCGGAACGAAAGACAAAGGCATTCTACGAAAGTCAGATCGGGCGTAGCGCGAAGGTACTCTGGGAATCAGCCAAAAAAGGAGACTGGATGCACGGTTTTACCGAGAATTACGTGCGGGTATCGGCTCCCTACGACAAATCGAAGATCAACACCATCGAAGAGGTCGTTTTGAGAGGGTTCCATACCGAAGAAGATCACGGCATGATGAGTCTGGATATCTGAAATTTCTACCAAAATGCCTTGCATAAATCTATTGATAATATGAATGCTAAAGAAGATGGTCGGGCAAGGTGCGTAGCACCGATATTTTGGTAGAAAGATACAAACACGTCTTTGATTTAAGCCGCATAGCGGCGATATTTGAACATATACCTAATACAATTAACCCATGGCAAACACCTATACACAATTCAATATTCATATTGTTTTTGCTGTAAAGGGGCGAGAACGGATAATCAGCTCTCAATTGATGGATGAACTTTGTAAGTACATACATGGCATCTTGCTCAATACGAAACAATTTCCTTTGGCTATAGGAGGATATAAAGATCATGTGCATCTCTTTTTTGAATTACATCCAACCTCTTCGGTATCGGATCTGATTGAAAAGATTAAAGCCAGTTCTTCCAAATGGATAAATGAAAATAGAAAATTTGCGGGTCATTTTGAATGGCAACGCGGATATGGAGGATTCAGTTATTCCAAAAGTTAGCGAAATACAGTCATTCAATATGTGATGGACACAACAGGAACATCATAAGGATAAATTGTCTTTTAAAGAGGAGTATTTGAAGATGTTGAATGATTTTGGCATTGAATTTGAAAATACCTATTTATTTGAATTTTACGAATGATATATTCAATGGCTGGAAATGTCGCCGCTATGCGGCTTAGGCTCTCTGAATTTGGAAATTGCTACCAAAATATCGCCGCTCTGCGGCTAATAATTGGTGCAGGTTCTTTCAAATACCTTTCAAAAGCCTCTTGCTAATATGTATGCAATAGAAGATGGTTGGGCAAGGCGCGTAGAAACAATATTATGGATGGTTCACAAGGATATTTTAGCCAAAATGCCACCGCTATGCGGCTTGGGTTTCGTGAGCTTTGAATTTTCTACCAAAATATCGCCACTCTGCGGCTAATAATTGGTGTGGTTCTTTCAAATGTTTTGCAAAATTTTATTGATACTATAAACGTAAGATTTGATAGATAGACAAGGTGCGTAGCACCGATATTATGGTAGATAAATGAGAACAGATTTTGATTTAAGCCGCATAGCGGCGATATTGCATTATACATTAAACACTTAACGTTAAACTTTACACTTTGAATTTTCAATTACAACATACCGATCCGAAGTCGAATGCACGTGCGGGAGTGATAACTACCGACCACGGAACGATTGAAACGCCTATTTTTATGCCGGTGGGCACGGCAGGCTCGGTGAAAGCGGTGCATCAGCGCGAACTGAAGGAGGATATCAAGGCGCAGATTATTCTGGGAAACACCTACCATCTCTATCTGCGTCCGGGTTTGGACATTATAGAGAGGGCCGGCGGACTGCATAAGTTCAACGGATGGGATCGTCCCATACTCACCGACAGCGGCGGTTATCAGGTCTTTTCGCTTAGCGATAACCGCAAGCTGAAAGAGGATGGCGCGCACTTCCGTTCGCATATCGATGGGTCGAAACACCTCTTCACACCCGAGAACGTGGTGGACATTCAGCGTATCATCGGAGCCGACATCATTATGGCTTTCGACGAATGTACGCCAGGAACGGCCGATTACGATTATGCCAAACAATCGATGGAGCTCACCCATCGCTGGCTGGCGCGCGGCCTTGCGCATTTCGACGAAACGGAACCGAAGTACGGATATTCGCAAACATATTTCCCTATCGTTCAGGGATGTGTTTATCCCGACCTGCGGAAGCAGTCGGCAGAGTTTATCGCGTCGCAAAATAGGGAAGGAAATGCCATCGGAGGCCTTGCCGTGGGCGAACCGACCGACAAAATGTACGAGATGATAGAGGTGGTGAACGAGATTCTGCCCAAAGACCGTCCGCGCTACCTGATGGGAGTGGGTACACCCGCCAATATTCTGGAGGGAATCGAGCGGGGAGTGGATATGTTCGATTGCGTGATGCCTACCCGCAATGGCCGCAACGGAATGTTGTTTACTAATCAGGGCATCATGAATATGAAGAACGAAAAATGGAAAGACGACTTTTCGCCCATCGATTCGGCGGGCACTTCGTATGTGGATTCATTCTATTCCAAGGCATACCTGCGCCATCTGTTTCACAGCCAGGAGTTTCTGGCCATGCAGATAGCCTCGATACACAATCTGGCCTTCTATTTGTGGTTGGCAGGCGAAGCGCGCAAACACATCATTGCCGGCGATTTCAGCAGCTGGAAGCCCCAAATGGTACGTCAGGTATCGCAACGCCTGTAAACAACGCATCCAAACATATCGACGGAGTAATATAGCCCGAACAAGGCCGTATTACTCCGTTTCTCGTTTTGTTTAGAGTAAAGAACAAAGAGCAAAGAGCAAAGACACTCAAATTTCAAGGTTCCAATTCTCCGAGTACTGTGAAACAACATCATCTGCAATGCAATCTCTGAAAACACGAATCAAATATTCGAGAACTAAAATGAAATATTAGAAAACTAAAGTGTGTGCAAAATAATTTGCAATGAAATATTGGAAAACTGCAACGAAATATTTAGCAATTCCAATACGATATTCGTCAATTCAAATACCCGCCAAAACGTCATAAATACAAATAAATTAACAAAAAACATGTTTTGTAAGAAGAAAGTTGTAGATTTGGAGCGGAGAAAGAGAATATAACATAAAGAAGAATGATGCCCCCAAAGCTCAAATATTACCTATTAAAATACAACACATGAGAATTATATACATTATAGGCCTATTATTTATTTTTAAAGTAGGCTATGCTCAAGAAAATCCAGGATTAATTCCACTGCATATAATTTCTAGAACTATATTGATAGAATTTAAAGGTTCAATTGGTACAGCTTTCATTCTAGATCATAATAACAAGCAATATTTTATTACAGCAAGGCATCTTATTTCTAATATAAGAGAAAATGATTCTATCAATATATACCATCACAATGCATGGAATAAATTTAAATCAATCTTGACTGGACATTCCATTAATGCGGATATTTCTGTTTTTTCAGTGCCAGATTTTTATGATAAATCAGATAATTTAATAGCGAACTCAAATAATATTGTATTGAGTCAAGAAATCTTTTTTTTAGGTTTTCCTTATGGCTTATCAACAACATTACCCAATGTTAACTCTGCATTTCCAATAGCATTCATTAAGAAAGGAATATTATCAAGTTTTTTGAAGCAAGGTAATGTTAAAATATTATTTCTAGATGGCATGAATAATCCAGGATTTTCAGGTGGTCCTATCGTATATATGGATTTCAAAACAAATAAATTCAATATCTGTGGAATAATTTCAGGGTATCGACCTGAAATTAACAATATAAAGAATAATAATCAAGAGATTAATTTGCAATATTCCATAAACTCAGGTATTATTATTGGTTATGGTATTGAAGAGGTTATTAATCTAATAGAAAAAAATCCCAATGGATCACACTTATAAAAATCATATTAAGAATAGTTTGTAAATGATTAATTGTAAATTACTCCCGCTACCGCACGCCTAGCGAAGCGTATCGTGTGGCTAAAAGGTAAAACAGTAAAAGTAAACTTGTGCCAACACACTTTTATTTCTTCCCAATCACGGCTAAAGCCAACCTGCAAAGCAACATTGGCATCCCTATCCTGAAGGATGGGGTTATGATAACCGCAGGAGAGAGGGTAGGTTCTGGTATGATGACACTTATCTTTGCACCAAAACAAGACAAGGTTTTTATAAGCAGAAGATAATAACTCCGCACTTCAGGGCGGAGACAACAGGAAGCACCCACTTACCGGGCTTTAGCCCTGATACAAGGATTAGAATCACGGCTAAAGCCAACCTGTAAAGCTCCATTGGCATCCCCATCCTGAAGGATGGGGTTATGATAACCGTCGGAGATATGGCGGGTTCTGGTATGACGACACTTATCTTTGCAACAAAACCAGAAAAAGCTTGTATAAGCAGAGAATTATAACTCCGTCCTTCAGGACGGAGACAGGACCATGAATAACCCAACGGGGCTTTAGCCCTGAAAAACAAGAAATAATATGGCCTACGTAAAAGTATTGATTCACGCTGTTTGGGGCACCAAAGACAGAGAACGAATTATTGCACCACATCTCCGGTCTGAGATTTTGTTGCACATCAAAGAAAACGCCGGCACCAAAGAGATATTTATCGATACACTTAATTCGCAACCGGATCATATTCACTGCTTGTTTTACCTCAATGCCGATATGTCTGTTGCCAAAGTCATTAACCTGATAAAAGGCGAATCCTCCTTTTGGATCAATAAGCAGAAACTGTTGAACGGAAAGTTTGAATGGGCTGATGAATACTTTGCAGCATCGGTAAGCGAATCACAGAAAGATAAAGTGCGGACATACATACTCAATCAGGATGAACATCACCGGAAGCTGACGTTTACCGAAGAGTATAATAAGTTTTTGGAAAGCTACGGATATAGCCTTCAGGGCTAAAGCCCATTTTTGTAGAGGACTTCTGAAGCCCCATCCTGAAGGATGGGGTTATGATAACTGACGGAAGCGCTTGGAAACAAAAGTACAGCATTGATCTTCCTCGTAAATTATGCCCAACGAGAGCATAAGCAGATGATTATAACTCCGTCCTTCATGGCGGAGACAAAATCAAGACAAAACGTACTTGGCTTCAGCCATGATAGAGAGAATTAAACGACAAGCATATTAAAGCCCTGCAGGCTTGTTGTAGTGACATCGTAGATCGTTAGTAGGTTTGGAGTAGCGTGCACACACCTTCATTTTATGTTGCCCCGCAGTACAACTTCCTTCCGAAAAGCCTACCTTTACAAGGTATTTAATTAGATATTCAGCCTATGCAACCCACTATCGACAGCACCCGTTTCGGAGAGATTAACATTGAAGGGAAAACTTATTCGCACGACGTGGTGATTGGTTTGGACGGAACGGTAAGAAGCCGCAACAAACGCTTGTCGAGTGCGCAATACGGCACGTCGCATATCATTTCGCTGGACGAAGCACGCGATGTATATGCTGCCGGAGCTGCATTGCTGATTGTCGGTACCGGACAGACCGGATACGTTGAACTATCAGAACAGGCAAATGAATATTTCAAACAGCATGGATGTCACGTGCTGCTAATGCCTACACCCCAGGCCATTGAAATCTGGAACTCTATTGAAGAAGCTGCCATCGGCTTGTTCCATGTCACCTGCTGACATCTCTCACCGGGCCTCTCCGGCCTTACATTGGTATATTTTCTATATTCTAAATCAGATTATTATGCCAGTTGCCAAATTAGTTGAGTTTCTCAACGCCAATAACATCAAATTTGTCTCCATTCGCCATTCGAAGGCTTACACAGCCAACGAAATTGCCCATTCTGCACATATCCATGGACAGGAACTGGCAAAAACGGTTGTGATACGGGTAAACGGGAAAATGGCATTGGCTGTGCTTCCGGCATCCGGGCGGGTTCATCCCGATATGCTGAAAGAAGCCATCGGAGCAGAAACGGTATCTGTTTGTAACGAACGCGAATTCTTAGACAAGTTTCCTGGCTGCGAACTGGGCGCCATGCCGCCTTTCGGAAACCTCTACGGAATGGATGTTTATGTCTCGACTGCTCTGACGGAAGATAAGGAGATTGCATTTAATGCGGGCACGCTTACCGAACTCATCAGACTGTCATACAAAGATTTTGAGGATTTAGTTAAACCTAAAACTGTCCGTTTTTGAAGGACTGCATTGCGAATGATAATGCGTATTCCTTTTACAATAACCAGAGAGGCAGCAAATTTATTGCGGCTTTTCTGGTTTGTTTGTTTAGTCCGGATTTTACCAGAATAGATAATAGTGTTAAAAATATCCTCAAAAGCAAGTAAATATTAGAATTTGAATTATCTTTGAATCTTATTTGCTTCTGAACGTTAGAAGTTGTGTTTGTACGTCTTCAATTTAATACCGTACTAACTAAATCTAAAGGGTTAAATACTCGATTTCACAACATGTTTAAGTACATGTGATAGTTTGTAACTCTTAAGCAGATTTTGTTTAGTATGATATTTCGACTTTTTCTTATAATAACCTTCTTGATTCATGTTTCCGTTTTATCTGCCATTATTCCGACGCCAGATAAAATTAGCCTGAGTGGAACCATTAAAGACCATGCAAATGGAGAAGCTTTGATGGGTGTAACTGTCGGTGTTCGGGAGCTAAGAACTGGCACTACGACTAATCAGTCAGGCTTCTATTCAATCACCATCCCCAAAGGTCAATATACCATTGAGATATCATATCTGGGCTATCAAACGCAGATTTTACATGTAGATCTGACAAAATCGAAACAATTGGATCTGGAAATGCAGATAGCCACTAAAGAAATGAAAGAAGTGGTTGTTTCTTCCAAAAAGACGGATCTGATAGCTTCCAATATCATGAGTAAACAGCAGGTATCCATTAATACAATGCGTAAAATGCCGGCTCTCATGGGTGAAGTAGATTTACTAAAGGTAGTTCAGTTATTGCCCGGAGTGGTATCGGCAGGAGAGGGATCTTCAAGTTTCAGTGTTCGTGGAGGAGGTATTGATCAGAATTTAATTCTGCTAGACGATGCGCCTATTTTCCATGCTTCTCACATGATGGGTTTCTTTTCGGTTTTCAATAACGATGCTATCCGGAACATGACTCTTTACAAAGGAGATATTCCGGCCTCGTATGGTGGGCGCTTGTCTTCTCTGCTGGAGGTGCAAACAAAAGATGGCAATTCGAAGAAAATATCCGGTAGCGGTGGCATTGGCTTAATATCCAGTAGACTAACGCTGGAAGGGCCTCTGGATTCTAATAAAACCACTTTTATTGTGTCAGGAAGGCGTACTTATGCCGATATGTTTCTAAAGCTGTCTCATAATGCCGATATAAAAGATAATGAATTGTATTTCTATGATTTAAATGCCAAGATAAATCATAAGTTTGATAAAAATAACCGTGTTTTTATTTCTACGTATCTGGGTAATGACCTTTTCAACAATAGTAATGTTGGATTCAGTTTTGGAAATGCCGCCATTACGGTACGATGGAATCACCTGTTTTCACAAAAGCTATTCAGTAATATCTCTTTGAATTATAGCCGCTTCAAATATAGCCTTCAATCGAAATATAGTACAGATAATAATTTTGACTGGCAATATGCTATGCGGGATTTTAATCTCAGAAGTGATTTTACGTATGTTAGCAATCCTCGCCATACACTAAAATTTGGTTATACAGGTATTTATCATATTCTTAATCCGGGGAAAATTACCACAGAAAATAAAGCTCCGGAGTCGAGTGACTTTATCTTACCCAGTGTGTATGCAATCGAAAATTCGCTGTACATAACCGATGAGTATAAAGTGTCGGATCGTGTATTCGTGAAAGTAGGTTTACGTTCCACCTGTTTTGCAGATATTGGAAAGGGAACTGTCTACAATTATGGATCAAATTATAATGTGATAGACTCGACTGTTTATAAGTCGGGACAAATCATCAAGGCTTTTCTCCGCTTTTCTCCTCGTTTAGGAATCAATTATCTTATTGACGAAAATTCCTCTTTCAAAGCCAGTTATGCCCGCACTAATCAATATTTACAAATGGCGTCCAATTCTACTGCCGGAACACCGCTTGATTTGTGGTTTACCTCCGGAAAAAATATTCAACCGCAAGGATGTCATCAATTTGCAATCGGTTATTTTCGTAGTTTATTCACCAATACTATTGAGACATCAGTTGAATTGTTTTATAAACGGATGCATAATACCATCGATTTCAAGGATCACGCACGATTAATTATGAATCGTGAACTCGATGGGGAATTGCGTTTTGGTAATTCATATGCTTATGGAGCTGAATTTCAGTTACAAAAGACGAAAGGAAAACTTACAGGTTGGGTAAGTTATACTTATTCTCATGCCCGATGCATTATTAACGGAATAAACGACAATCAACCATACAGTTCACCATTTGATCGTCCTAATACGATTTATGTGGCTGGAAATTATGAGTTGAATAGAAGTTTTTATTTCGGTACTACGTTTGTATATGCAACCGGGCTGCCCATTACGTATCCGGTTGGAAGGATGGAAATAGACGGGGTGATTTTGCCTGTTTATTCTAAACGCAATGCATACCGTATGCCTGACTATCACAGGCTGGATGTCTCTCTTATGTGGGTACCCCGGAGTATCAAAAAACGAAAATGGAAGAGTGAATGGAATTTTTCTTTGTACAATGTTTATGGACATAAAAATGCATGGGCAATCAATTTTGTACAGGAAAAAAACGATCCGTACATAACTAAAGCTAAAATGACCTACCTGTTTACTGCTATTCCGTCGATAACTTATAATTTTAAATTCTAAACAGAAGAAACAGAATATGCTGCTCTGCAAAACCACAAATATGAACATAATCTACAGCAACATGGAACTGCATGTGACAATTAAATAACTAATTATTTTACACATGAAACCTAAATTATCCTTCTTTGCACTATTTCTGGCAATAGCATTTATGTCCTGTACAACAGATTTCGATGTAAAACTTGATTCTATTCCGGCAGAACTGGTTGTAGACGGTGCTATCAGTACCGATACCACGGAACATGTGGTGCGTCTTAAAAAGACAGGTAATTATTTTTGTGATCAACCGGCCAATGTGGTTTCCAGAGCATCTGTTTCTCTTAGCGATGGTATAAAATCCATAGCCTTGCTTGAAGATGTACAGGAAAAGGGAGCATACAAAACGCCATCGAATTACTTTGGTGTGACTGGGCGCACTTATACTTTGACTATAACAGATATAGATGTAAATGAAGATGGAATAAGAGAGACATATACGGCTTCAAGTACGCTTAATCCAGTTCCGCCTCTCAAAAAGATAAAGGTTGAAAAGCAAGAACTCTTTTATGAGAATGTGTGGGCTATAAATGTGTGGATGAAAGATCCTTCAGGAGTTTCAAACTATTACCTGACGAAAGCCTATAAAAATAAAGCATGTATTTCGGATACAATTACTGAATGGGGATTAGTCAAAGATGATTTATTTGATGGGGCAGAGGTGTGTGGTAGAACCATGTTATATATTCGTTCAGCAAGCAAAGCAGAAAAGATTCATTCCGGTGATCGGGTAATGTTGGAAACATGCAGTATAACACAGGATTATTATAATTTTATCGGTGAAGTAAAAAACGAATTCCGAGGCCATAATCCGCTGTTTGGAGGCCAGCCAGCCAATATCAGAACGAATATTATACAGACTTCTCCGAAAAACGCGATAAATAATCCCAGAGGTTATTTTGCGGCATATGCTATTTCCAGGGCTGAAACAATTTTCAAGTAATTTTATGCAATGAGAATAGAACATTTACCGGAGGATAATACGGCGCGAATCAGCCCGTCAGTATCCAAAAACAGGGCGTTTGAGCTATTGGAACAATATAACAGAGAAGAATTTCATATTCAACATGCTGAAACGGTTGAAGCTACCATGCGTTATTTCGCCCGAATCTTAGGTTACACGCAAGAGCAGGAGTTTTGGGGGTTGGTCGGCTTATTGCATGATCTGGATTTCGAACAGTTTCCCGATGAACATTGCATCAAGGTTCAGGAAATAATGGAAACCGAGAATATCGACCCCGAAATCGAGCGGGCGGTAGTATCGCACGGATATGGTCACAGGGTGGAGGTGAAACCCGAACATAAGATGGAGAAGGTGCTCTACGCTGTCGACGAGTTGACCGGTCTCATTGGAGCTGCTATACTTATGCGACCGAGTAAAAGTACTCTGGATCTGACAGTTTCTTCGCTCAAAAAGAAATTCAAGGACAAGAAATTTGCGGCCGGGTGTTCGCGGGATGTCATTCAGCGTGGAGCTGAAATGCTCGGATGGGAGCTTGATTACCTGATAGATGAAACCATTAAAGCAATGCAGGAGAAAGAGCTGTCCGACAAATCCTGAAAAGATCTCCGACCAGATACAAAATAACAGACAACGGCTTATAGTTTGATAATGAATTGCTATAAGCCGTTTCGTTTTTTTTACCTTCTCATACCTGAAAATATAGTACCTTTGCACTGTTTTTCTATGAAAGATTCTCAGAAGGCAATTTAATTCAGATCAAACAATTATGGACGAAATATTTCCTTTGGTGGATGAACAGGGAAACGTAATCGGAAAAGCTACCCGTAAAGAGTGTCACGGGGGAACGTTTTGGTTGCACCCTGTGATACATCTCCACATTTTCAACAGTAAAGGCGAACTCTTTCTTCAAAAACGAGCCATGACCAAGGATACCCAACCCGGCAAATGGGATACGGCAGTCGGTGGTCATGTGGATTACGGAGAGGACATTGAAACTGCGTTACAACGTGAAGCTTTTGAAGAGTTGGGAGTTACGGGGTTTACTTCAAGTTTTGTTGCATGCTATGTTTGGCAGTCGGCAGTAGAAAAAGAATTGGTAAATGCATTCCGAACCGTCTATGATGGAGAGTTCAAACTCGACTATATTGAGCTGGACGAAGGTCGTTTTTGGGGCATTGATGAAATCAAAACTTCATTGGGTAAAGGAATTTTTACACCTAATTTTGAACATGATTTTATGTTGGTAATGAAGTCATTGAATAAGGAGTAATAATGCAAAGAGTCGTTTCCTGTATTCGTCTGGCCTTGCCGAAAGCCACACACACTATCGTTTGGCTGTTGAAGCTGATGCTACCGGTGGCTTTGTTCGTCAGTTTTCTGCAATATTGGGGCGTAATGGACTGGTTGGCACAATACCTGTCTCCGGTATTTATCCATATCGGCTTGCCGGGTGCTTCTGCTATCGTTTTTATTACCAGCCTGTTTTTGCCTCTTTATTCGGTTTTGGCTGTGATAGCAACCATGACACTGGGAATGCGCGAGATTACTATTTTGGCGATTATGTGTCTTATTTCGCATAGTTTGATCATAGAAACTGCGGTACAAAAACGAACTGGTTCCTCTGTATTGAACATGCTGGTAGTACGCGTTGGAATGAGTTTTACGGCTGCGTTTTTGCTTAACTGGCTATTGCCAAACACAGGATTTGTCGTATCGCATTCCACCGAACAGGTAACTCACCTTTTATCAGTGACGGATGTTCTGCTTCTATGGGCAAAAAGTTCCATAATGCTGATTATTAAGGTTTCACTAATTCTTTACGGCCTATTTATTCTACAGAACTTACTCAACGAATTTAAGTGGCTCGATAAGATATCAAACTTCTTCGCACCACTTATGAGGTTTTTCGGGCTCTCAAGGGAGGTTTCATTCCTGTGGTTTGTTGCACAGACGCTCGGCCTGGCTTACGGATCGGCTGTAGTGATCGAACAGGTGGAAAAAGGTATCGTAAACAAGCGGGATGCCAATATGCTCAACTATCATATTGCCGTGAATCACTCTTTGCTGGAAGATACGTTACTGTTTGTTTCTATAGGTGTATCGATGTTCTGGATCGTGATTCCCCGCATTGGACTGGCTTTTCTGGTCGTTTGGGGCATTCATGCAATACGAAGAATGATTCCGTCGGTAAAATTGTAATTATCTCCTTTGGTGAAGTATTCTTTGATAGAGTTATTTTAATTGATAAAATGCACATAACATGCTAAGAAATATATTATTGGGTCTTGTTATATCAGCAACTACTTTATGTGTTGCACAAAAACAACTTACCACGCCTCCAAACTATAATTCGCTAAGAAGAATCATTGTCGATGAAAAGTCTGACTGCTATTACCCGAAACTGATGCAACGTTTTCTGGCCAATGATACTACCATGACAATGGAGCAGGTACGTTCGCTGTATTATGGTTATACGCTGCAAAAAGAATACAAGCCTTACTATCATAACACAAAAGATTCGTTGTTGTTTTCGTATGCCCGAAAGATCAATAAGACAATAGCAGACTGCGATACCATTATTCGGCTCACCAAACAATCGTTAGCTGTATTCCCGTTTGATTTGTATAAGCTCAATCAACTGGCCTATGCGTATCATATGACCGGAAGAAATGATTTAGCTCATCTTTATACACTGAAAGCGAAACAAATAGCCGCAGCCATATTTTCGACAGGAGATGGGCGAACGCAAATGACAGCATGGCATGTGATTTCAGTTTCGGATGAATATGAACTGATTTATCTGCTGGGATTGTTTCCGGTCGATCAGCGCTTTGTTTATAGCGATTGTGATTTTATTACTGTGGCAAAAAACAGATTGGGCGTTAGAGGGTTTTATTTCAATATTAAAAGACTGATAGACGTAAATGGCGCAATGCCGTCTAATTGACTCACAGACCTTATTTTCATACCTGAAAACCGCGCTGGAAGCAGAATTTTAAGAATCAAATAAATAGTTTTAAGGCATGACACTTCAACCCGTCAACGATTTTACACAACAACATTCATATCCCGAGTTTTCACTAAAAGCCGTCTTTTTCGATATGGACGGCGTTCTTTTCGATTCGATGCCGGCACATGCCGAAGCCTGGGTAAGAGCTATCCGTAATATTGGAATGCCTTTTACGCATTACGAGGCTTACATGCATGAAGGAAGGACCGGATCGGGAACCATTAATGGCATTTTTCAACGAGAACTGGGACGCAATGCCACCAAGGAAGAGATGGATGCCATTTATCAACATAAAAGCGAAGAATTCAGAGATATTAGCGAAACCATACCCATGCCCTTTGCCGAGAATTTACTGAACAAAATCAAAGCAAAAGGACTGGATATTGTTTTAGTAACCGGTTCGGGACAGGCGAGTCTGCTCGATAATCTGGAAGTTTACTATCCTGGGATTTTTCATCAGGACAAAATGGTTACGGCTTTCGATGTAAAATATGGGAAACCCAATCCGGAACCTTACCTGATGGGCTTGCAAAAAGCAGGTGTAAAACCATGGGAAGCTGTAGTTGTGGAGAATGCTCCCCTCGGAGTTGAATCTGCCAAAGGAGCCGGAATCTTCACTATTGCCATCAATACAGGTATTCTGGAAGACGATGTACTGATTGACGCCGGTGCGAATATCGTACTTCCAGGAATGGAAGAACTTTACAATCAATGGGATAACTTATTTTGATTAGTAATTTCAGACTGTATCTCGGGATATATACTAACAATGGTTCGTTATAAAATATGTTTCTCTCGCAAAGCCGAAAAGTCATAAAGAAAAACTTTCGGTTTTTCTTTATAGCGTCTTAAGTCATAATATATGTATATCAATCATTTATGAGTACTTTGCGTCTCTGCGTCTTTGCGCGAGAATATAAGTCGCAGAAAAAACGATAAATCGTTTTTTCTATCTATTAATTTGATTTACTACAACATAAGTGCTTTTGTAACGAAATGTTTTACTAAAGCAAATATTTATCATTATAAATCATTAAATGTAAATTAGATACAGTGGATTTCAAGATTATATCGGAATATAAACCTACCGGCGACCAGCCTGAAGCAATCCGTCAGTTGTCCGAAGGGCTCAACAATGGAACTAAGTTTCAGACACTGCTTGGTGTGACCGGTTCAGGAAAAACCTTTACCATTGCCAATATGGTGGAGGAGGTGAACCGTCCAACTCTGGTTTTGAGCCACAATAAAACACTGGCAGCTCAGCTTTACGGCGAGTTCAAAAGTTTTTTTCCGAACAATGCCGTGGAATATTTTGTATCTTACTACGATTACTACCAGCCCGAAGCCTATCTTCCAACCAGCGATACCTACATAGAAAAAGACCTTTCGATTAACCAAGAGATAGAAAAGCTGAGACTTTCGGCCACTTCTGCGTTATTGTCCGGCAGAAGGGATGTGCTGGTTGTTTCTTCCGTATCATGTCTTTACGGAATCGGAAATCCTGAAGATTTTTACAGCAATATTATCGCTATTCACAAAGGTCAGACTATTGCCCGAAATGCTTTTCTACGCTCCTTAGTGGATAGTTTGTATTCCCGAAATGAAATTGATTTCAATCGTGGAAATTTCCGGGTTAAAGGTGAAACAATTGATATTTTTCTGGCTTATACGGATGTTGCTCTAAGAGTTGTATTCTGGGGAGATGAAATTGATGAAATTGAGACCATTGATCCTTTCAACGGCAATACTATTGAAGTTTTCGATCAATACCAGATCTACCCGGCCAATATCTTCGTTACAACGAAAGAACGCATCAATCGCGCCATTAACGAGATTCAGGACGACATGATGAAGCAGGTCGCTTTCTTCGAATCAGAAGGGAAACCCTACGAGGCCAAAAGAATCAAGGAAAGAGTGACTTACGACCTTGAAATGATCCGCGAATTGGGTTATTGCTCGGGTATGGAGAACTATTCGCGCTATTTCGACGGGCGTGAACCGGGTAGTCGCCCTTTCTGTTTGCTGGACTATTTTCCAAAAGATTTTTTGATAGTAATCGACGAAAGTCACGTTACCGTATCACAAATCCGCGCGATGTACGGGGGAGATGCTTCGCGTAAACAGAATCTGGTGGAATACGGATTTCGTTTACCGGCGGCTATGGATAATCGACCGTTGAAATTTGAGGAATTCGAAACTCTGACCCCGCAGGTTATTTTTGTAAGTGCCACGCCGGCCGATTATGAGTTGAAGCAGTCGGATGGGGTAGTGGTAGAGCAGGTGGTACGTCCCACCGGTTTACTCGATCCTATTATCGACGTACGGCCTAGTCTCAACCAGATAGACGACCTGATGGAAGAGATTGCCCAGCGTACCGAAAAAGACGAACGGGTGCTTGTCACTACGCTCACCAAGCGAATGGCGGAAGAGCTGACCGACTATTTCATGAAAATGGGTATCCGTTGCAACTATATCCACTCCGATGTTGATACGCTGGAACGGGTGAAGATTCTGGAAGATCTCCGTAACGGTCTGTTTGATGTTCTTGTTGGGGTAAATCTGCTTCGTGAAGGGCTCGATTTACCCGAAGTTTCTCTGGTGGCGATCCTGGATGCCGACAAAGAGGGCTTCCTCCGCTCGCACCGTTCACTCACGCAGACAGCGCGGCCGTGCTGCCCGTAATCTGAATGGACGAGTGATTATGTATGCCGATAAAATAACCGACAGTATGAGGCTAACGATTGACGAAACGGCTCGTCGTCGTGAGAAACAATTGGCATATAACGAAGCCAACAGTATTACTCCAAAATCAATCCGCAAGGGACATACATCTGTGTTGGGAAAACAGGCCGCCGAAAAAGCAGCAATGAAGGCTTATGTAGAACCGGATACTGTGAATATTGCTGCTGATCCAGTAGTTCAGTACATGAGTCGTCCTGCCCTCGAAAAAGCTATCGAAAAGACCCGCAAAGCAATGCATGATGCCGCCAAGAAACTCGAATTCATTGAAGCCGCGCAATACCGCGACGAACTCATCAAGCTGGAAGAGTTGTTGAAAAATAAAAAATAATTCAGCACACAGAATACACAGAAAAAAACGGAATGACACTAAAAGATTATCTATCTTATCCCGTGTATTCCGTGTGCCGTATTTACTTCTATCTTTGTAGCGACCTCAGATTTTCCAGCGCAAATGGTGCATGTTGGTGAATACCGCCGACAATAGAGCAGCTTTCCAGTTCCACACAGTCAGCACAAGTATCATATCCTTTGCCTTTCGCGCAATTACGCACCTGACATTCATTGCAATGGGTAAATTTTACTCCCTCTTCACGACAGCCGGTGCAGTTGATAATCTGGTATGGAATATCAACCCCAAATTGTTTCGACCACTCTTCGGCAGTCTGTTTCCGCAAATCATCATCGTTTAGTAATGTAGCTTTACGTGCGCCGCAATCGGCACAATCAAGGCCACAGCAAGAAATCAGTGTGTTCATAATAGGTGTTGTTTTGTGTGTGGATAACTGTCTATGATGTTGATTACAAATGAATATGCCGGCTTAATATTTTGATTCAAAGCGTAACAAAATGCATTATATTTGAGGTATATTCTACGTCTATGGAAACGACCATAAGAAAATCGCATAACCGTAAAAGCATTCCGGCTTTCAAAGATAAGCTATTTGCAGCCCTCTTTGGATTGGTTGTGGGATTTTCTTTTTTGTATTCTTGTATTAATCTCAACACAGACGACTATCCTTTGGCTGAGTATTATACATTTCAGCTTTCAAGACAAGCTCTGCTGAACAAGATTAACACCTTCAAAGAAAGAAATCCTGATTATCAGTTAGTAGTCACCTTACAAAGCGGACAAAAAGTAGAACTCAAAAACACCTATACAGTTCATTTTTGCCATGTCTACTTTTATTTGAAGGACAGAAACGAAACGTTACATTGTGTCGTAAATATAAGTGATACTGCCAAGATTACTCAAATTGGACTGGAAGCAGTATCAAAAGGTGTGGATTTTGGCCGCTGGCGTGAAATCAATACCAAAAAATTAACTCCAAAAGAAAATCGGGAGCTGAAGGTAATATTCGAAAATCAGATTCTTGATCAGCTAGGCCCATGGAGACGTAAGTAAGTGTACTTGTCGCCGCTTTTATCTTTTGGAAGATTACCAACCCAAAATTGTTATCTTTGCGCAATCATCAATAGAATAATTCCACGCAGTTTATGATAACAATGTTTTTGTGTCTAGTACTTATTTTGATGCCCGTTACAAGCCTCTGGTTTTTATATCCAAAATTTACGAGGAATACACAACTACCGTTTATGCTGAAACTGGCAATTGGAGTTATTTTCTTTTCTATTGGACTGGTGGTGACGTATGCTGCCATGTTGTTGCAAATAAGTGCATTGAGCAGTCATGGTATCAGTAATATGGGCGGAGTGAAAATGTTGATACCTGTGGGTATTTTTACAAATCTGGTAGGCATTGCTTATATCGTCTTTTTCAAAAAAGACTGATGCGGTTGTCTCCTCACTGCTTCTTCTTTGCAATATTTTCGGCATACCTGAACGCTGTTATGCGGGCAATCAACTCATAAGGAATCTCCTTGTTCAGGGGAAACCTGACAGTTCCACGCCCGATTTTGTATCCGGATAACTCTTCCTTGAATTGTTCGATGCCTGACGAGGTGGGGTAGAATCCGATATGGGTTCTGTATCCTGCAAAATAAACCATCGATCCGTGAAGTTTGAACACCGGAATCTGGTAACTGATACCTTCCTCCGCATCCGGCGCAACACTGCGAATCGTTTCCCGTACTTTTTGAAGCCTGATAGCTATTTCCTCCGGGAAACGTGCAATGTATTCGTCAATCGTTTTTGCGACAAATTCCTTATCCATAGAATTATCTGGATAGAAAAACATATCTAAAACTCCCGTCGAAGGTTGTAAATCGTCCCATGTTTCAATGTCGAAGTCAAGAACTGCCACAGCAGCGGTAGGAAGATGCTGGTTAAAATTGCCGGTAAGTCTGGCGATAATATAAGAAAGATTCGGATTATGACCTACTATTAAAACGGTGTCTGTTAAGGAGTAATCCTGAATGACTATTTATTAATAGACATGTGATAGTTTAAATTACTTCAATGATTTAGTCGCGTAGCGACGATCTATCTGTAACAAGCTGACAGTGGGCTAGAATTAGCCGCGTAGCGGTGACCTATATATCATCCTGTCAAATATTTACCATGGCAAGATTAGGTCGCGGCTACGCGGCTTTTGATGGTTGAACCGGTACTTTCTTACAAATAGAACGCCGTTATACGGCTATTGGAATTAGTTTAAAACATGAGTAATTTGACATACAGGCTCTTATGGTATTTATTCCAAATACACTACGAATATCTAATCTTTATCGGGATAGAAAAACATTTCCAGAACACCCGTAGAAGGTTGTAAATCGTCCCATGTTTCAATGTCGAAGTCAAGAACTGCCACAGCAGCGGTAGGAAGATGCTGGTTAAAATTGCCGGTTAGTTTAGCGATAATATAAGAAAGATTCGGATTATGACTTACCATTAAAACGGTGTCGGCCAAAGGAACTTCTTCAGTTAGCAACTGTTTTATGTCGGCAAAATTGTAATCTCCATAAAGGAATTCTTCTTTAATAAGTCTTTCTATGCCGTATTGTTCAGCAAAAACGGTTGCTGTTTCTACTGCTCGTTTTGCCGGGCTGCAAATTACATCGTTTGGCGTTATTTCAGTGCTATACAGCTGGTTGGCCATCTTAACTGCGTCGCTTTTTCCTCTTTCGCAAAGAATACGATCAACGTCCGGGATACCGGGTTGCAGAATTTCCGCTTTTGCATGACGGATAAGTATAAGCTTTTTCATGGTTCAATAATTATAAATGGGTTTAGACAATTCTAAAGGCAAATATATCCTTTTATTGCAATAAATCCCCCTAAACAAGGATGTTTTATATCAGGTTTTTGAAAATTGAACGGTTAACCCTGGTTCTCGGGCGATTGCATCGCGTGGGCAAACCATGCGCAGTGACGTATGATAATTCAGAATTATTCCATGGTCTTAGTCGCGTAACGACGGCCAATAACTCATCAAGACAAATATTTACATGACAAGGTTAGATCACCGCTACGCGGCTTTAGAGTGTGAAGTTGACAATTTGTTACAAATAGAACACCGTTATACGGCTAACTAAGAGTCGGAAGCGATCTGTTGTACCGATTACGATCCGAACGCCGTTGTATGACTATTGGAATTAGTCCGAAATATGAATGATTGGGGTTTAGATATCTTATTTTATAAAATTATTATATATTATGATAAACATCTATATTGTATTAGTTTGTTTGTTTATTGTTAACATAATTATACTTGTTTGATGAATAGCAAAATAAATAAATTCCATACATTTGCAGAGCTAAAATAGGTCAGACTCGTAATACTGTTGCTTGATGCAGTGCGAATGTGTTGACTTTGGCAATTAATAAAACTACTTAATTAACTATTGCTCAATTCAATAAAGTTAATGGTAGGATTATTAATAATATCTAAAGAGAAAAATATAATAATCTGTGAGAAAGTTAATTGCAGCCATATTTATCTGCATTCTATTTTCCCATGTTCAGGCTCAGACTAAAATAGGCGGCATAACAGGTCCTTCGGACGCTAATGCCTATTTGGAACTCGGAGATGCTGCCAACGGGAAAAAGGGTATGTTGCTGCCCCGCGTCAATTTAAATCTAACGACATCGCCAGCTCCTTTAACATCTCATGTAAAGGGAATGCTGGTCTATAATAAAACCACAAATGGAAATAATTTGCCCTATGTTTCCGAAGGTGTTTATTATAACGATGGAACGCAATGGATTAAAATAATTGATGTATCTTCAGTATCATCTCTACTTACAAAGGCTAATAATGGGCTTTCAGTTAGCGGTGCTAACACCGTACAACTCGGCGGTTCTCTTATTCAGCCCACAACAATTACCGCTTCATCGGCTAACACCCTCACAATATCGGGTCTGCAAACGGGATCAAAATCCGACAGTCTGATAGTTTCCGACACTTCGGGAGCGCTCCGCAAAATCTCTTTCAACGAACTTATTCAAAACCTGAATGTGACGAACGGGCTTACTTACGACCCGGCTACGCACACCATCTCGTTTGGCGGCAAACTTACTCAGCCTACCACTCTCAAAACCGATGCAACCAATACCCTGTCTGTTACCGGGCTGCAAACGGGCAGCGATACTGATAATTTCTTAGTGGCCGACCCAGCTACCGGTGTTGTCAAATCGGTATCCTCCTCCAGCATTGCAAGTGGCCGCAAAGTAGTGGTACATAAAGCAAACCAGGGAGATGTCTCTTTTCCAACCCCTTACATCATAACCTCCGCTGACAAAATACAGGTGTACCGCAATGGTACTGAAATAGACTTTAGTGCTACAGCCGGAACATCCACCATTACCTTAAAACCCGATGCGATGTTTGATAGCGGATGTTTTGCCGGAGATGAGATCAAAATTTATCAATGGAAATAGAAGTATGAAGAATCAATATTTAATTATCTAATTTATTCACATTTAAAAATTCGAAGAGATGAAAACAAATTCTACTAAAAATTGGATGAAAATGGCCGGCCTTTCGCTTGCCATCGGTACTCTTGCCTTTTCGGCAAATGCTCAAAACACAACTGCAGGAGCTTCAAACCAAACGGTTATAACTAATTCAGCTGCACCTACCTATTCAACAACAACAGCTCCTTTAGTTTCTGGTGCTGTAAGATTAATTGACAACAAGGGAACAATTAAGTATTTACAGGTTCAAAACGGTTTGACGGCTATTACTAACAAAGCATCTGACGGAACAGGTGTTACAACTACATGGCAATTGGGTGGCTTATTGACCAATGATACATATATTGATGCGGCGGGTAAAGTTTTTGCATTTGATAATTTAAAGGTAGTTGCGGCTACAGAAGCTCCTGCAACTACTGTAACTGCGGTTCATGCAACAGCAAATCCTACAGGTTGGACTATGCTAGTTCACGATGAAGTAACAGGTGAAGTTAAAAAAATGCTTGCAAGCGATTTGTTGCAAGTACAAGCGGGACAATATGTTTATACAGTTACAGCGAGCGATGTTACAGCTGGCAAAGTAACATATGCGATTACAACAAACATTCCTTCTGTAAATCAAAAAGTATCTGTCTATAGAAATGGAGCAAAACTAGTTGGAGGTACTTCCGGAGGAGATTATACTTTATCAAGCGGAACTATTACTATTCAGCCAGTTACAACATATGGAGAATGGACATTCTATGCTGGAGATATTATCGAAATTCAGTGGGTTAAATAATATTTCTCCTATAAATTCTAAGAGGCAAGGAGATTTCCTTGCCTCTTAGTTACTCTTTCCGTATTAATTTCTACACAATCAAAATCTAAGGTATTGGTCAATATGCGCTTTTTTTCTAAAGTCCTGATATTATTTCTTTTTTTACTGGCGCTTACACAGGTATCCGCCCAAACCGTGCGTGTTATCGACAACAAAGGTACTATAAATGATATATACCAATATTGGACTAAGATAGGCAGCACAGGAGACATACACAATACAAACACCGGCAATGTAGGCATAGGAACAGGAGCTACTGCGCCAGCAGCCACCCTTCACAATGCCGGATCTACCATTTTGGGATCAAAAGAACTTACAAGCGGTAGTATAGACGTGGCTACTGTTAATACTTATTCTGGTGTTGTTGTAAAAAATAATACAACAGGAACACTACCTTTCGATGAGCCAACCGATAAAACCCCCGGGCGAATCTTTCAGGTATCCAATAGCAACACTTCTGCATCGATTACGGTGGGAGGTGTTACTCTTGCACCGGGAAGTTCAACCCTTTTCCGTTGGGATGGTTCGAAATGGAGTCCGATGACTGCTGCCACCGCCACAAATGACTGGCTCTTGACAGGGAATAGCGGAATTTCTACTCCTGCAGTTCCTGCAACCTATGGGACAACACTGTTAGGATCCACAGAGAACTGGATAGGGACGACAGATGCAAATGATTTTGTCGTAGGAACACAAAATATTGAAAGATTAAGATTTAAGTCTGATGGTAGTATTGGAATTGGAACAGCTTCTACAGCAGCAAACACCTTACTCACGATCAATCCAACTACAAATAATTTTAGAAACGGTATTAGTCTGAACCTAAAAGGTGCAACAGCAAATGCAAATGCAATTAATATAAGTTCAGATAACTCTTATGTTAATGGGCTTTCTTTTATAAATACGTCAGGTACTAATGCAAATCTCTGGGGAACAGGAGCTGTTCTTAGCAACAACAATATTGTTTCTGGATATACAGCATATAGGAATTCGTCAGGATTCAGCTTTGGACTTTATGGCATTACAGGATTAAATACAGCCTATGCATTTAATTCAAATACATGGGCGGCTTTTTTACAGGGGAGGGTTATTATTTCACCGGATAATATCAACATCAGCAATGATAATATTGCCGGAGTTGATTTGTTGATTAAAAATACGACAGGTAATAGTAACCCAACTACGTTAATGTTTAGACATAATAGTTCACTAGGATCTCTTGGCAATGTTTTAGCCAATATCAATTTTGGTGATAACTATACAAATGCTCCCCAAGCTCAAATACAAGCAGTAAGAGATGCTACTTCTACCGGTTCGTCGGATTTACCTACAGCACTCACCTTCAGTACTACTCCTGCTGGATCTGCAACCATTAAAGAAAGAATGCGTATCAGTAATGCAGGGAATGTGGGCATAGGTATTGCAAATCCAGCATATAAATTGGATGTTGCAGGAGATGTAAATTTTACTGGAGCATTAAGACTCGGTGGTAACGCAGGAGCGAGTGGGCAAATATTACAGTCGACTGGATCTGGGGCTCCAAATTGGGTTTCTCCAAATTCTGCTTTAACAAAAGCAAGCATCACATCGAGTACGACGGGGGTTACCATAACCGGAACAAACAATGTGTTAAGTGCGGGTACTATTGATATTGCTACAGCATCAGGTACTCAGCAGGGATTGTTAAGTGCTGCGAATTGGGATACATTTAATAGCAAAGAACCTGCTATAACAGCAGGTACAACAGCACAATATTGGAGAGGTGATAAAACCTGGCAAACGCTTAATACATCAGTAGTTCCAGAGAACACAAACTTGTATTATACTGATGCCAGAGCACGAGCTGCAATCTCTCTTACAACAACCGGCACAAGTGGTGTTGCCAGTTACAATAGTGCAACTGGTGTGTTGAATATCCCTAATTATGCTGATGGTGGTATTACCTCTTTAAATGGATTGACTGGATTGACACAAACGTTTGCAATAGG
>CAXXPB010000019.1:0-20670 GCA_963678825.2 uncultured Microbacter sp.
AACGCCCCGATACTTATCGTATTGGGGCGTTTTTTGTTTATATATCTTCAATTCTGATTCTAGTCAAAATCAGGATGTAAATTTGATATGTTTTGTTATAAAATAGAATCAAAGACGCTGTTTTCCTTTCATTTGTTCACTTACTCAAAAAAAATAGTTACTTTTGTTCCCGCTTTTAGGTTTTATGGAAAAAGATTTCAAAGAAATACAAGACCGGGTCAGTACAATTGAATTCAATGAGCAATTCGATTTGGTGATTGCCATCGCTAATGGAGCAACTATTCCTGCCGAATTGATCAGACAAAAACTGGGCTTGGAGTTGTTTCTCCTGAAGATCAATCTACGCGACTCAAACCATGTTCCGGTACATTCAGACCCTGTTTTACTCCACCCTATAGACTTTGATGTAAAAAGCAAGCGTGTTCTGTTAGTGGAAGACCGGATAAAAACCGGGAAAACGGTAGAATTTGCAAAACGTCTCTTGCTTGAAAACGGAGCCGCCATTGTGAAAACTCTGGCAGTGAATGGGAATGCAGATTACTCGCTCTACAATGAAAGCTGTTTTCGGTTTCCGTGGATTCTTTAGCATCTTACTCATAACGCACGATCAAAAATTACAATTAAAAATATAAACAGGCTCATATTATGGCAAACGACAACACGGCAGTATTGCTTATTCACTGTCCCGACCAGCCGGGAATTCTTGCTGCTGTTACCGATTTTATAAATCAGCAAAAAGGGAATATTCTATATCTGGACCAGTACGTAAACAGAGAAGATCACGTATTTTTTATGCGGGTGGAATGGGCTCTCGATAATTTCATTATCCCTCGCGACGAAATAGAAGATTATATCGACACGTTATTAGCCAAACGCTATAGTATGAATTTTCGTCTTTATTTTTCGGATTCAAAGCCCCGTATGGCTATCTTTGTATCGAAAATGTCGCACTGTCTGTTCGACCTTTTGGGACGCTACCATGCCGGGGAGTGGAACGTAGAGCTTCCTTTGATAATAAGTAACCATCCCGATCTGAAACCTGTAGCCGATCAATTTGGAATAGACTATTTTGTTTTCCCTATCAATAAAGAAAACAAAGCAGAACAGGAAGCCAAGGAACTGGAGTTGCTTAAACAATACAACATTAATTTCGTGGTTTTGGCTCGCTATATGCAGGTTTTATCTCCACAATTGATTGACAGCTATCCGAACCGTATCATCAATATCCACCACTCATTCCTTCCTGCCTTTGCGGGAGCGAAACCATATCATGCAGCACATGAACGTGGGGTGAAAATTATTGGTGCTACAAGCCATTACGTTACCAGCGATTTGGATGCAGGTCCCATTATTGGACAGGATGTGGTGAGAGTGACCCATAAGGATACAATTGAAAGCATGGTTCGAAAAGGAAGGGATTTGGAAAAGATCGTACTTTCCCGTGCTGTTGAAAAGCATATTGATCGAAAGATTTTGACTTATCAAAACCGGACGGTAGTTTTCGATTAAACCTTTAGGCTATTGATAACGTCTAATAAAAATGTAACAACCCATTAATTCTATATGCCTATGAAACGTCGTGATTTTCTTTTGTCGGCAGCCATTACCGGTGTGGCATCGACTTTGCGGTTCGATAAGCTGGAAGCTGCCCTTCAAAATAATAAAGTGCGAGTGACTTCCACACCCGATCTTGTTGCAGTGATGGGAGGTGAGCCTGCAGCTATGCTCGATAAAGCTCTTGCTAAATTCGGAGGTATTCAGGCGTTTGTAAAGAAAGGTCAAACTGTTGTTATTAAGCCGAATATTGGTTGGGATAAATCGCCCAATCTGGCAGCTAATACTAATCCCGAACTCGTAAAAGCATTGGTAAAAAAATGCCTTGCTGCCGGAGCAAAAAAAGTACAGGTTTTCGATCATACCTGTCAACAATGGGATAATTGCTACCGGAATAGTGGAATAAAAGCCGCAGTTGAAAGTGCAGGTGGTGAAATGTTGCCTGCAAATGACGGGAGCCACTACCAGAAAGTAGCTCTTCCTCATGGTGTTCGGCTTAAAGAAGCAATGATTCACAAGGCATTGCTTGAGTGTGATGTCTGGTTTAACATGCCAATTCTTAAAAATCATGGTGGTGCCAAGATGTCCATATCAATGAAAAACTATATGGGTATTGTTTGGGACAGAGGATTCTTTCATAGTTCGGATCTGCAACAATGTATTGCCGACATATGTACCTACCCCAAACGTCCGGCACTGAACATTGTGGATGCTTACCGGATTCTATACAAAAACGGTCCGCAGGGAAGGAATGAGTCTGACACTGCGATTCTTAAAACATTGATTGTCTCTCCCAATATTGTTGCTGCCGATACAGCCTCTATTAAGTTTTTTAATCAGGTGGAGAAAATGGACATCAATGCTGTTGGACACATCGCGAAAGCTGAAGCATTACACCTTGGTACCCGCAATCTGGATTCACTGAAAATAGAACGAATTAAGATGTAATTCAATCAATACGAGTAGATAAAGATCTGCGTATTTAGTATAATTCACCCCAAAAGTTTGATAAAAGCTTTTGGGGTGAACTTTTAATATCCTTGCCATTATACGTTTTTTTGGAGGTGATTTATGATAAGATTGTTCGTTAGCGACTTTTCAACAACCTTGTTTTTTTAAGAAATTTGGTGGTGGAGATTTTCTTCAAAATGGCTTACTTTGTATGCAATGAACGAAGCAATTCTCGAAAAACTGAAAGTGCTGGCAGAATCGGCAAAGTACGACGTGTCGTGTGCCTCCAGCGGTATTACGCGTAAGAATATTCCCGGGGGAATAGGAAACGCGCAGGGCTGGGGTATTTGTCATTCGTTCACAGAAGATGGTCGATGTGTGTCGTTGCTTAAGATTATGCTCACCAACCACTGTATTTACGATTGCGCTTATTGTATCAACAGGCGAAGCAATGACCTGCCCCGGGCTACTTTCAGTGTGTCGGAACTGGTGGAGTTGACTATTGAGTTTTATCGCCGTAACTATATAGAAGGATTGTTCCTTAGTTCGGGGGTTGTGCGCAATCCCGACTACACCATGGAGCGTTTGGTGCGAGCCATTAAAGATCTGCGGACGGTGCACCGTTTTAATGGCTATATTCACATGAAAAGCATTCCGGGTGCAAGTGAACAGTTGGTGCACGAGGCCGGATTGTACGCTGATCGTCTCAGTGTCAATATTGAGATCCCGACGGAGCAAAATCTGAAATTGCTTGCGCCTGAAAAAGATCACGCAAGTGTTTACAAACCGATGTCATTTATTCAGCAGGGAATGTTGGAGAGCAAGGAGGAGCGCCGGAAATTTCGCTCGGCACCCCGTTTTGCACCGGCAGGGCAGAGTACGCAGATGATTGTGGGTGCTACCAGCGAGAATGATAAGCAGATTTTGCAAACTTCGGCGGCGCTCTACCAGCGTCCGAGTATGAAGCGGGTTTACTATTCAGGATTTATTCCTGTTAATAGTTACGATAACCGCTTGCCGGCGTTGAAGCAGCCTCCTTTGGTGCGCGAAAACCGCCTCTATCAGGCCGACTGGCTGATGCGTTTTTATGAGTTTAAGGTGGACGAGATTGTGGACGATCGTTACCCGGATCTCGATTTGGAAATTGATCCGAAGCTTTCTTGGGCTTTGCGTCACCCCGAAGTGTTTCCACTAGACATAAATACGGCCGATTATTCGTTGATCTTGCGCATACCGGGCATCGGAGTGAAGTCGGCCAAGCTGATCGTGATGTCGCGGCGGTATGGTAAAATTACCGGTTCGGCATTGAAGAAGATGGGTGTGGTAATGAAGAAGGCGCAATATTTTATTACCTGCAACGAATTGCCGGTACACACTGTTCATGAAGCTTCGCCCGAATATGTACGAAAGGTGTTGACCGAAAAGAAACTCCCCAAGTCAAAACAGACAGATCAACAACAATTGTCGTTGATTTTCGAATAAGACCTCGTGAATAATTTCTACCCAACAGTGTAGAGAACTATCATTGGATATTAATTGACCCAGAATCAAAATGATTGTTTTTCGTTACGACAAAACTTACGAAGGATTACTAACTGCAGTTTTCGATGCCTATTTTCGGAAAATTTTTCCGGATAAACTGCTGGGTACGGACGATATCGAACCGATGTTTGCCGAAGATAGTTTTACCGTTATTACGCAATCGGATAAAGCTGCGCGGGTGTGGAAGTCCCTGGAGAAAAAGCTGTCTGCCAATGCCTGTAATATGCTAACTTACGTGTGGTTGTCGGAAGAGGAGGGTAGCGATGAACTATTGTTTCAGTATATCCGTAAAACGGTAGACAGTAAACGGACTATCGAAACGAATTTTGCCGACGAGGAAGTGCTGAAAGTACACAAGTTGGCCATGAAGGTGAGTAAGGAGCGACTCCGAATGATTCAGTTTGTGCGGTTCCAAAAAGCTGCCGACGATGTGTTTTTTGCTCCCGTTTCGCCCGATCACAATTGCCTGCCTCTGGTGATCGATCATTTTCAGGATCGCTTTGCCGATCAGAAGTGGATACTTTACGACACCAAACGTGATTATGGTTTTTATTACGATCTGAAAACGGTTACCGAAATGACCCTCGAAACCTCTGCTCTTTTTCCGGAAGGAAAACTCGATGAAGCTTTGATGGCGGAAGATGAAAAACTGTTTCAGCAGTTGTGGAAGACGTATTTTAAATCGATGACTATCAAAGAGCGCATCAATCCGAAACTGCACCGGCAGTTGTTGCCGAAGCGTTACTGGAGATATCTGACGGAGAAGCAGTGACTTGGTTCTTGGCATTGTGCGTTACTTCTAAGTTTATATTATTGGCGTTTTTTGTGTGATTTTTTGTGTGAGTGTGAGATATAATTTGTTTCTTTGTAAAAAATATTTAATTCAATACCTGTTAATTATTCTAATTTTATCATGAAACACAAAAACAACATTCGGCTTCTCCTTGCAATGGCTTTAGTTTGCTTCTCCTTGCAGGTTTCTGCAAAAACTACCTTGCGTCTTAATCTTCAAAAAGGTTCAGTTTATGAAATGAACATGAACATGAGCATGAAGATGGATCAGGAAATGATGGGGCAACAAATAAAGATGGACCAAAAGATGAATATGCAATTGGTTTATAAAGTTGCCGATATTCTTCCGTCTAAAAATTATGTTATAGAATATTCCGTAGGGCAAATAAAAATGGACATCTCAACTAATGGGCAACAGATGAGTTTTGATTCTCAGACAGGAGGAAATCCGATTTTTGACAAACTCAAATCGATAATAGGTTCTGTAATTAAAATGGAAGTGACTCCATTGGGAAAGGTCGAGAAAGTGGAAGGACTGGATGCTTTTATTCAGAAAATTGGTGATGACAAAACGATGGCGCAATTGGTACCTATGTTTTCGTCCGATGAAGGTGTTAAGTCATTTATGAATCAAACGTTCGGCTATATTCCCGAAAATGCATTGGACAAAGGTTCAAAATGGTCGTGTACATCGCAATTGACTACGCCAATGAATTTGGATTTGACTGTTAATTACGAGCTGGCATCTATTGAGGGCAATACATTGAACATGAATGTGACATCAACATTTAATGCCGCCAAGCAAATTGAACAGATGGGAGTGAAAGCGGATATGCAAATTGATGGTACTCAAAATGGGACTATGACGGTTGATGCTACCGATGGCTGGTTGCGTACCCAAAATATTGACCAGAGCATCAAAATGATCATGAAAATGAAAAACCCTCAATCGGGTGAAGAAATGAATATGCCTATCGAACTGAAATTGGCTATTGAAACCAAGGTGGTAAAAAAGAGTCTTTGATTTGTACAGTTAGAGGATCTTCTGATCAAATCTATCCGACTTTGTACGTGATATAAACAAAACTCGCAAGAAGAAGTCAAAGTGACTTTATCAATATGGGAAAAAGAATAAAGCCAGGTCAAACCTGGCTTTATTCTTTTTTTTTGATCTGTATGTGAGGATTTTGCACCTTAACGGTCTTATTCTCCGCTTGTGTCTTTCCCTCGAATTTCCACCCGACGAATTTTTCCGCTGATGGTTTTTGGCAATTCGTCCACAAACTCGATTACACGTGGATATTTGTAAGGAGCGGTTACACGTTTTACATGATCCTGAATTTCGTGGATCAGGGCTTCTCCTGCTTTATCCTTGTATTCTTTGGACAATACGATGGTAGCTTTCACCACCTGTCCGCGCACTTCGTCGGGCACGCCGGTGATGGCACATTCCACTACGGCAGGGTGAGTTATCAGGGCGCTTTCTACCTCGAACGGTCCGATACGGTAGCCCGAACTTTTGATCACGTCGTCGGTACGGCCCACAAACCAGTAGTAACCATCCTCATCACGCCAGGCTACGTCGCCGGTGTGGTAAATATGATTGTCGTAAACACTTTTGGTCAATGCTTCGTCGCGATAATAACCCATAAATAGCCCAACGGGTTTGAAGCGATCGGTGCGCAGGATAATTTCGCCCTGTTCACCATCTTCGGCTGAGCGTCCGTCGGCAGTAATCAGGTCCATATCGTAGGCCGGATTGGGCACTCCCATCGATCCCGGTTTGGGTTCCATCCAGGGGAAGGTAGCAATGGTCAATGTGGTTTCAGTTTGACCGAAACCTTCCATCAGTTTGATGCCCGTTATTTTGTAGAATGCTTCATAGACGGCCGGATTGAGCGGCTCGCCTGCAATGGTGCAATATTTCAGCGCCGACAGATCGTAGCTTTTCAAATCTTCGCGAATCAGGAAACGGAATACCGTAGGAGGCGCGCAGAACGAGGTTACCTTGTATTTTTCGATCATGTGCAGCACGTCGGAAGGGGTAAATTTTTCATGATCGTACACAAAAATCGCAGCTCCGGCGATCCATTGCCCGTAGAGTTTTCCCCAAACGGCTTTGCCCCATCCTGTGTCGGCAACGGTTAAATGCAGGCTGTCCTGATGGATGTTATGCCAGTATGAGGCAGTTACGATATGTCCTAATGGATAGGTGAAGTCGTGGATCACCATTTTGGGATTCCCCGTTGTGCCCGATGTAAAGTATAGCAGTGATATGTCCTCGTTTTCGTTCTTTTGGGCAGGTTGTGCAAATGGAGCAGCGTTACGGATACCTTCGTGAAAGTCGCTCCATCCTTCTGGCTGGTCGGGACCAACGGAAACTAATTGCGTGATAGTCGGAGAATCTTTCAGCGCTCCGTTGACGTGTTTTACGACTTCTGCTTCACCTACGGCAACAATCATTTTGATACTTGCCGCATTACAACGGTAAATAATATCTTTAGGGGTAAGCAGGTGAGTTGCCGGAATGCAGACAGCGCCCAGTTTGTGCAGGGCAAGTATCGAAAACCAGAATTCGTACCGGCGTTTCAGAATCAACATCACCATATCGCCTTTGCCGATGCCCAACTGTTGAAAGTAGGCGGCAGTAGCATCGCTATACTGTTTCATCTCAGCAAACGAAAAATCGATATGCTTGCCGTGGTCGTTCGTCCAGCAAAGTGCCCTTTTGTCGGGAGCAATGCGCGCCCATTCGTCAACAACATCGTAGGGCAAAATTAAAATTCTCAGGGACCACTACCTGAAAGTTCTGCCTGAAATCATCAAGTGATTCGAATTCGGTTTTGGTAAGAAATTTTTCAATCATGTCAAAAACATTACAAATGTGATTGTAATGACAGTGTGTTGGTTATGGTAATCAGATTTGCTTTAGATTAATTGTTGCGTGCAACTAATGCGGCATTATTTTTTGTCGTTGCTTTTCTCTTTTGGCCGTTCGTATTTTTTCATGACTTCAGCCTCTTTTGCTTGCCACGACAGGTATTTATCTTCTGTGTGCGTATTTTCGTTCAGTAGCTCGGTTGGCATTTTCATGGGATCCTGATATCCAACTTTTGCATTATAGTGAAATGTGCCTTTGCCTACTCCGCTTTCAATGATGCGTCGCTGCTCTTCAAGCAGGGGCTTGTAAATGGCTTCCATTAACTTTTTGTATTTGTCCTCTTCAGCTTGCGTTATTTTCATGAATTGGTTGATGGTGAGTTGCTTCACCGTGTGAATTCCATTGAATTTGATGCTGTCGCTGATAATCAGACCGGAGCGACGGGGCGGCACATACCCCGAAAAACGGATCATCTTCTTTAGGTCTGAACTGATGTGCAAAGGTTTGACCGTGTCAATAACATTTTGCGCATTAGCTTCCATTCCGTTACATATCCAAAAACAGGTTCCGGCAATCAGAAGATGAAAAGGAACGGTCTGAAAGGAAGAATGTCCATTCAAACCGCTCTTTAATAAACTGCGTATATTGTAATGCAATAGCTTAGCCTTGAATGTACTTCACTAACCATTCTCCCACTTCTGTCGTTGTGTGGGGTTGACCATTGCTACAAATATCTTCGGTGACGAAACCAAGCTTCGAGTGAAGCATTGACTGCCTGACGAATCAGAGAGCCTTCTTCCATCAGGTTGAAAGCGTATTCGAGCATCAAAGCCGCCGAGAGTACTGTCGCCAGCGGGTTTGCGATGTTTTTTGCCGGGCTGCCTGCGGATATGATCCGTGGATCGGCTCGAACACCGAGGTGTGAATGCCGATAGAAGCCGAAGGTAACATGCCCAACGAACCTGTGATAACGGGAAGCTTCGTCGGTAAGGATATCGCCGAAAAGGTTTTCGGTTACCAATACGTCAAAGCTCTTTGGCCACTGGATGATACGCATGGCAGCGTTGTACCACGAACATATATTCGGTTTCGATGTCGGGATACTGCGGAGCAATTTCCTGAGCAATCTGTCTCCATAAACGCGATGTTGCGATGACGTTAGCTTTGTCTACAACCGTCACTTTTTTGCGGCGTTGACCTGCAAATTTGTAAGCCAGATGGAGAATGCGTTCCACCTCTTGCGCGGGTATAAACGCAGGTGTCGTAAGCTGTGTTGCCATCTTCGCTTCTGCCCTGCGGACGACCGAAGTACATGCCGCCGGTAAGTTCACGGATACACATAAAATCGGCACCATCCACCAAATCGGCGCGTAGCGGCGATTTGTGAAGCAGCGAAGCAAAAGTTGATACCGGACGAATGTTGGCGAAAAGACCCAGATCCTTGCGCATTTTTAGTAAGCCCTGTTCGGGACGCACCTTTGCCGATGGATTGTTGTCATATTTCGGGTCGCCGATAGCTCCGAAGAGGACGGCATCCGATTTCATACACAGGGCATGAGTCTCTTCGGGATAAGGGTTGCCTGTTTTGTCGATAGCGCATGCGCCTACCAAAGCATATTCGTAAGAGAGAGTATGACCGAATTTTTCAGCTATGGCTTTAGTAACATTCAACGCTACTTCTACGATTTCGGGTCCGATTCCATCACCGGGGAGAATTGCGAGATTTAGTTGCATAGTTCTACAGGTTCCGTTTCTACGATAAGGAGAACGGAAATTTATTAGTGTTAGAAAAATAAAATTGATTCGTTATTGTTGCTCTTCACGGTGGAAGTAGACATACTTCGGCTCTTTGGGTTGATACTCTTCGTTGTCCCACAAAGAACTGGTAATCATTAAATCGGCGCTATAGCGGTTGCACGCAATAGGCACGTTGTGTATGCGGCACTGACGAAGCAACATCTGGATGTCGGCTTCGTGCGGTTGTGCGTTAAGGTCGTCGATCAGGAAGACAGCCAGATTAATTTTCTTTTGAGCTACCAAAGCTGCAATTTCGGCGTCGCCGCCCATTGGGCCGGAGTTTACACATGTGATGTCGGCCTCAATTCCTTTCTTGTCGAAAGCATCCTTGATAAGTCCGCCGGTGGTGCCGGTACAAATGATTTTATGTTTGGACAGCATTTCGGCATTGAAGTTTGCCCATTCCACCATGTCAACTTTGCGACGGTCGTGTGCCACCAGTGCGATGGTTAACCTTTTGTGTAAAGAAATATTCGATTGAGTCATAAAT
This sequence comes from uncultured Microbacter sp., assembly GCA_963678825.2. Taxonomy (GTDB): domain Bacteria; phylum Bacteroidota; class Bacteroidia; order Bacteroidales; family Paludibacteraceae; genus Microbacter. The sequence goes on from CAXXPB010000019.1 coordinate 10,008, forward strand.
AGCGGTATTTATTAATGTTATCAGATCAGATAGTTGAGTGGCATCTGATCTGGTGATTGTCTTTCGATTTGATAGTGCAAAGGTAGTTGAAAATGGTCGATTGTCAAAAAAGAGCCCGGATTTCTTGCGATTTAACTTTTTCTTAACGTGGGTCTGGCTAACTCTATTACCTCCATGTCGTTGATGTTACGTTCATCAATAGAAAACCGCAACAGCGTTTGTACCGTATGAAACCCGTAACGCCCTGCAGCTCCGGGATTGACGCACAGCATCCGCAAGTGATGGTCGTATTGTACCTTCAGGATATGCGAATGACCGCAGGCAAACAGATCGGGAACTTCCTGTTTGAGCAGCGCTTTTGCTTCCAGACTGAAATGGTTGGGATAACCGCCGATATGCGTCAGTAAAACATTGATTTTTTCGCAGTTGAAGCGCAAAACGGTGGGACAACAGAGCCGAATGTCGTAGCCGTCGATGTTGCCGTGAACTGCTTTCAGGGGTTTGAACTCCTTAAGTCGGTCCACGATATCAACGGTTCCGATATCGCCGCCATGCCATATCTCGTCGCACGATTCGAAGTGCTCGAAAACACGGGGGTCGAGGTATCCGTGCGTATCCGATAAAAAACCGATTTTAGTCATTTTTGTCTGGTAAATTCACCGGCAAAGGTACACTTTTTTCATCCCTGCGCAAGACCGATTTTGAGGGTTGTTTTTGATGCTTTACCGGGCTACATTTTTGTAGAATGAAGCTGCTTTTTCGTACGTGAAAGTAGGCGTTTGTATTTGTGCTTAATCGTAATGTGTTGATATATAATGTGAATGAGTTTATGGCACGTTATTTGTTTTTGTGAATAACAAGAAATAAACGGTATGAGGCATCCTTTTAGTATCAGAGCAGAACTGGAAATTCAGAAAAACGGAGAGTGTTTTTTGACTCCCCGCAGGGTTGACTTGCTGCGAAAAATCAAATCGACTGGTTCTATTCTGGCAGCCTCGAAGGAGATACGGATGTCGTACCAGCAGGCCTGGTCGTTTGTGGAGCAGATGAACCGACTGTCGCCATTGCCGGTAGTAACCCGCAAACGGGGTGGAACAAACGGTGGTGGCGCCGATCTGACACCTTTCGGAGTCAATCTGATTGAGCGGTACGAAAAATTGCAAGATCTTCACAACGAATATATTCAAAAAACAGGTGAAGCCATGCTGTTTTGTTTTCTGTAAGCCTTCGGGCTTTTTTTTGAAAAACGTTATTCTTTGGAGTGTATATCGATGATTGAAAGTGATTTATTATTAATCCTAAAATAGTTGTTGTTATGGGTAAAAGATTGTTTGTTGGGTTGTTAGTTGTGGTTATTGCTTCTGTTGCGGTAGAGAAAGCTACCGCACAGGCAATCACCATCGGAGGGGAAATGCGTACAAGAACGGAAGTTCGTAGCGGAGCTGTCACTCCCCTGTACGATTCGTTGGGAACTGCACTTGTCACGGTGATGCGGTCGAGATTAAATCTGGCTTACACCTCGAATGTAATGAAAGCCAAACTGGTATTGCAGGATACGCATGTGTTCGGACAGACAGCTCCCACAGCTTTAAGTACGAGTACATTCGGCGTGTATGAGGCTTGGGGTGAGTACCTGCTGGCACCCGGTATTTCGGTTGCCATGGGGCGTCAGGCAATTGAATATGACGATAAGCGTCTCTTTTCGGCAAGCAACTGGAGCAATACGGGTAATGCCCACGACCTGTTGCTGATGAAATATACCGCGACGGATTTTACCCTGCATCTGGGTGCTGCCTGGAACAATGCCAGCGATGTGTATCAGGAAACCGCTTACTCAACAACCTACAAATCGATGACCTATCTCTGGGCTTCCAAGCCACTGGGTAACTTCAATCTCACTTCGCTTTGGGTAAACGAAGGGTATCAGCGAACTAATAATCAGGCTAATGTGAACGATAATAAGCGTTGGTATCGCAATACCCTTGGCGGTAATCTGGGATATTCTGCCGAATCTTTTCCTGTTACATTTTACGGAACCGGCTATTATCAGTTCGGTCATGGGACTACAGGTAAGAAACTGGATGCCTGTTTGCTGGCATTCAAGACCCAGACAAAAGCTTCAAAAACGGTGGCAGTGAATGTGGGTGCCGACTATTTTTCGGGTTCTAAATATGATCTGGCAACAACAGAAGATCACACCTTTAACAAACTCTTCGGATCAAACCATTCGTTCAATGGTGCTATGGAGTATTGGAAATCGCTCCCATCGGGCGGTTTGGTCGATTTCTATTTCGGGCCGGAAGTATCTATCGGCCCCAAACTGAAAGCCGAAGCTTCGTACCATGCCTTCAGTCAGGCACAACAGCAGGTAAAAACATTCAATCACAAAGGTCTCGGATCGGAGCTCGATCTGACGTTTACTTACCCGGTCTCCTCAATTATGAGTTTACAGGGTGGTTGGAGTGGTTATTTTTCAAATGCGTTGGTTTCGTCGGTGAAAAAGCTGAAAACAAAAGTCGATCAGAAATTTCCGCAATGGGCATTTATTATGATTACCATTAAACCTACATTTTTGTCGGTAAAATAGGAAAGAAGATACAACTTAGATAAAAATTCAAATTATTATCATCATATGAAAAAGATAACTCTTATTATACTGGCGCTGTTTATTGTATTTGCAGGTGCCAATGCTCAGAAAGTACGTGTAGCGGCTGCTGCCAATCTGCGTTATGTGCTCGAAGACATTAAGAAACAATATGAAAAGGAGCACCCGAAAACAAAAGTGGATATCTCCTTTGGTGCTTCGGGAACGCTCACGCAACAAATTCTGAATGGTGCAGCTTTCGACTTTTTTATGGCTGCCGATATGGATTTTCCTAATGCGCTGAAAGCAAAAGGAGCGACCGTAGGGCCGGTGGTTACCTATATATTTGGAAAAGTAGCCATGTGGAGCAAAGAGGTAAATCTTGCCAAAGGATTAAACTCGGTACTCCTTCCGGAAGTAAAAAAGGTGGCTATTGCCAATCCGGCCACGGCTCCTTATGGCGAGAATGCAGTGAATACCCTTAAAAAGCACGGATTGTACGATAAAATAGCCGGGAAAATTGTGGTGGGAGAAAACATTTCGCAGGCAGCACAATTTGCATTTACCGGCAATGCAGAGATTGGCTTTATCGCTCTTTCGTTGGCCTTGGCTCCCGATATGAAAGGTAAAGGGTATTGTTATGAATTGCCGGCCGATGTGTGTCCGCCGATTGCGCAGGGTTGTGTATTGGTAAAAGGGTGGGAGCGTAATGGAGAAGCTGCCCGCTTTATGAAATATGTACTGAGTTCCAAATGCGATGCTATTTGGAAAAGCTACGGCTATGGCTTGGTGAAACGCTGACCGTGATGGTTATTATTAGTATTTTACAAATCTGATCGTTGGAGATGCCGCGAAGTGTGCGGCATCTCTCTTTTAAAGAACAGGTTTGTTTGATTGGTAGGAAAGATAAACGTCTTTGTTCTTTTCTCTTTATTCTTTGTTCTAAAAAATTACGTATGTCTCCCGAATTTATCCAAACCCTGCTTTTGACGGCAAAACTGGCTCTGTCCACTACGCTTATTTTGTTTGTAATTGGCTTGCCCATTGCAGCCCTGCTGGCTTTTACCCGCTTTCGGCTCAAGGTGATTTTTGAAGCCCTTATAAATATGCCGATGGTGCTTCCGCCTACAGTGATAGGCTATTACCTGCTGGTGGCATTCAGTCCGCAACATACTTTCGGCGGCTTTCTCGAGCGTTGGTTCGATCTTCGGTTGGCTTTCACTTTTCAGGGAGTCCTTATCGCCAGTGTTATTTTCAGCCTTCCGTTTATGGTGCAGCCCCTGCAAAACGGTTTTGTGGCTTTGCCTAAAAGTTACAGGGAGGCAGCTTATACATTAGGAAAATCGAAAATGGAGACATTTTTCAGGGTGTTGGTGCCCAATATTAAACCTTCTATTGTGACCGGTATTGCCATGACATTTGCCCACAGTATCGGAGAGTTCGGCATTGTACTGATGGTGGGTGGAAATATGCCCGGCGAAACGAGGGTGGCTTCTATTGCTATTTACGACGAAGTGCAATCGTTGAACTATACCACCGCAAACCAGTATTCGCTGATTCTTTTTGCGGTCTCTTTTGTGTTACTTGTGATTATTTATAGTGTAAACAGACATTTCAGAATATGATCTATATAGATGTTGAACGAAAGATGCTGACAACCGACGGGCCACGAAAGCTGGAGGTTTGTGTCGAAATAGAGAAGCGCGAGTTGGTGTGCCTTTTCGGGAAATCGGGTGCCGGTAAAACTACTCTGCTACGAATGTTGTGCGGCCTGTTTGTTCCCGATAAAGGAGTGATCCGCATCGGTGATAAAACCGTTTTTGATTCCTCGAAAAAGATAAATGTTCCTCCACAAAAACGTAAGGTCGGTTATATGTTTCAGGATTATGCCCTGTTCCCGAATATGAACGTGGAGGAAAATATCCGGTTTGCGCAGGATGTGAAAAATTTGGATGAAGTAGAGAGTCTGCTGCATACATTTCAGTTGGAGAAACTCAGACATCAGAAAACGACACGGTTGTCGGGCGGGCAGAAGCAAAGGGTGGCGCTGGCACGGGCTTTTGCGCGAAAACCGGAGGTGATGTTGCTTGATGAGCCACTCTCTTCGGTGGATTTTGAACTGAGACAGTCGCTTCAGAATGAAATACTTAAATCGCATGAGTTGTTTCGTTCCACTACCGTCATGGTGAGCCACGATAGAGATGAAATTCACCGTTTGGCCACTAAAGTGCTGTGGATCGGAAAGGAAAAGATCACGGCATTTGAGAATCCTACAAATTTGTAGAATTAGGATTGTTTTCCTACTTCCTCGGAGCGATTTAGTTTTGAAAGATAACGCTATTCTGTTTTTCTTGAAAAATATTTATTCTGTAAATCAGTAGTTTACTCGATTTTGTCTTGGTTGTGTTTGTTAAATAATGTTTTCTGGCACGCGCTTTGAAAGTAGTATTGTAACAATTCATTCATTAAGGCAAAATATTAAGGTTATGAGAAAAATTGCTATCTACGGAAAAGGGGGCATTGGTAAATCTACCACGACCCAAAACACAGTGGCCGGTCTGGCCGAAATGGGAAAAAATGTGATGGTAGTGGGCTGCGACCCTAAAGCAGACTCTACCCGTTTGCTCTTACACGGTTTGGCTCAAAAAACCGTTTTGGATACACTTCGCGAAGAAGGCGAAGATGTGGAACTGGATGACGTGATGAAGGATGGTTTCAAAGGAACACACTGTGTGGAATCGGGTGGCCCCGAACCGGGTGTGGGTTGTGCCGGCCGTGGTATCATCACTTCTATCAACCTTCTCGAACAGCTTGGCGCTTATGATGATGACAAAGCCCTTGATTACGTGTTCTACGACGTACTGGGTGACGTTGTTTGCGGTGGGTTCGCCATGCCTATCCGCGATGGTAAAGCGCAGGAAGTTTATATCGTCTGCTCCGGCGAAATGATGGCAATGTATGCTGCCAACAACATCTGTAAATCTATCTCTAAATTTGGTAAGGTGGGTGATGTTCGTCTCGGCGGGCTTATTTGCAACTCCCGTAAAGTGGACAATGAGGCGAATATGATTCAGGAGTTTGCCAAGAAACTCGGAACACAGATGATTCACTTCGTTCCCCGCGATAACATGGTTCAACATGCAGAGATCAACCGTAAGACGGTGATCGACCATGCCCCCGAACATCCTCAGGCCGACGAATACCGCGCGTTGGCAAAAAAAATCAATGATAATACGATGCAGGTAATTCCGACTCCATTGACAATGCAGGAATTGGAAGATTTGCTGGTGGGCTTCGGGATTATGAACTAAAACCTTTGTTTTGGAGAAGACCGGGAGGAATGAACTCTGCACCTTTCTTCCGGTCTCAATCCAAAGGAAAGCAGTTTTGTAAGCCCTTATCGTGCACAGTAGAAGATTTGTAATAAAAATAGAAACAACTTAAACCAAAACGGTATGTATTTATTAAGAGCCATCGTTCGTCCGGAAAAATCGCCGGTAGTCATGAGAGCCCTGCTCAATGCAGGTTTTCCTGCAGTTACAAAATTATCTGTATTCGGTCGCGGTAAGCAACGCGGTATCAAAGTGGGAAATGTTACCTACGATGAATTGCCCAAAGATTTGCTCATGATCGTGATCAATGAAAAAGACAAAGAGTTCGTGATAGAAACGATTATAGAAGCAGCCCGCTCGGGCGAAAAAGGGCAGTTTGGTGACGGGAAAATATTCGTTACTCCGGTTGTGGAAACATATACCATTTCCAGTGGTAAAATGGAAGTTTAATCTTTCTGCCGGTTTCTAACATACAAGCTATTAACGAATAAAATTTTCACACATGAAATTAATTCTCGCTATCATACGAATTGCCAAAATGGGCGATACCAAGGTTGCTCTTTCCGAGGCCGGTCTCCCTTCGTTTACGGCAATGCCGGTGCTCGGTCGGGGAAAAGGTCACGGCGATTACGAAAAAGCCGACGAGACCGATCCCGAATATGCCGAGTTGATTGAAAAAATGCCGCGATTGAAATCCAAACGGATGATTACGCTGGTGGTAACTGATGAGAAAAAAGATCTGGCTATTCAGACTATTATCAAGGCAAACCAGACGGGTAAAAGCGGTGACGGTAAAATAATTGTTCTGAATGCTGTGGATTCGGTACGTGTGCGTACGGCCGAATCGGGCGACAGTACTTTGGACTAATGAAAAAGGAGATACAACTATGATAAAAGAAGTAAATAAAAACGTTTCGATGGAGGATTTGAAAAACTTCAAAGAAGAGGTATTGGGTAAATATCCCAAAAAGATCGCCAAGAAACGGGAAAAATCCATTTTGTTGAATGATCCTGACGAAATACCCAAGATGCAGGCTAACGTGCGTACCGTCCCTGGTATTATTACCCAGAGAGGTTGTACCTACGCCGGTTGTAAAGGTGTGGTGCTCGGTCCTACCCGCGACATCATCAACATTACGCACGGTCCTATCGGTTGCGGTTTCTATTCATGGCTTACCCGTCGTAACCAGACAAAACCCGAAACCGAAACGGAAGAGAACTTTATTACCTACTGTTTCTCTACCGATATGCAAGACAAAAATATTGTATTTGGGGGAGAAGATAAATTAAAACAGGCTATCCGCGAAGCATACGAACTGTTTCATCCGAAAGCAATTGCGATCTTCTCAACCTGTCCGGTAGGTCTTATCGGTGATGACGTTCACCGTGTGGCTCGCCACATGAAAGAAGAAATCGGCAACGGCATCAATATCTTCGGGTTTTCCTGCGAAGGATACCGTGGCGTGTCTCAGTCGGCCGGTCACCACATTGCCAATAACGGGTTGTTCAAGAACCTGATCGGACGTGATGATGAAGTTCGCGGCAGCAAGAAATACCGCGTCAATCTTTTGGGAGAGTATAATATCGGAGGTGATGCTTTTGAGTTGGAACGCGTTTTTGAAAAATGCGGCATCCACCTGATTGCCTCTTTCAGCGGCAATTCCACGATTCAGAAATTTGAAAATGCTCATACAGCGGATCTTAACATGGTAATGTGCCACCGGTCGATCAACTACGTGGCCGAAATGATGGAGACCGCATTTGGTATTCCATGGATTAAGGTTCAACCGATCGGAGCAGACTCAACCGCAAAAATGCTTCGCAAAATCGGTCAGTATTTCGGAGAGCAGGAGTTGATCGACAAAATTGAAGAGGTGATTGCCGAAGAAATGGTGCCTGTAATTGCCGCCCGTGAAAAAGCGTTGAAGAAAACAAACGGCAAGACAGCAATGTTGTTTGTGGGAGGATCGCGTGCTCACCACTACCAGAATTTGTTCGAAGAATTAGGCATGACAACCCTTTCTGCCGGTTACGAGTTCGGTCACCGCGACGACTACGAAGGCCGTGTAGTTATTCCTACTATCCAGATTGATGCTGATAGCCGAAATATTGAAGAAATTTCTGTAACGAAGGATGCAACCCGTTACAATCCCCGTAAGACGGAAGAAGAGTTGAAAGCACTTGAAGCGGAAGGAATGGAATTTAATGGTTATGAAGGTTTGATGCCGCAGATGGCAAAAGGATCTCTGGTGATCGACGACCTCAGCCATTACGAAATGGAAAAACTGATTGAACTCTACAAACCCGATGTGTTCTGTGCCGGTATTAAAGAAAAATTCTGCGTTCAGAAAATGGGTGTGCCTCTCAAACAGCTGCATAGCTACGATTACGGAGGACCGTATGCCGGTTTCAAAGGTGCCATCAATTTCTACGAAGACATCGAGATGATTGCATGTACCACCATTTGGAAAGAGCTGAAAGCTCCCTGGGAAAGCGAAACCTACGTGGAAGCTCAATACGCTTATTAAGCATCTCAATAAAAAGTTTTTTAGGACACAGATAACACGGAATAAACGGATAATCACCCGTAAAGATATGATTTGAAGGATAAATATCCTTGTGTTTCTGTAGCTTCAGTGTAATCCGTGTGCTATCTGACTTTTGGAATATTAATTTTCTTTAGTCTCTTTCGGGGAACTAAAGAGTAACTCAAACAATTATGCTATTACGACATACAACAGCAAAAGAAATAGACAGAAAGGCGCTGACGATCAATCCGGCCAAAACCTGTCAACCTGTGGGAGCTATGTATGCGGCATTGGGATTGCACGGATGCTTGCCCCATAGTCATGGGTCGCAAGGGTGTTGCTCTTACCACCGTAGTGCTCTTACCCGCCATTTCAAAGAGCCGGTGATGGCCTCTACCAGTTCGTTTTCCGAAGGTTCTTCGGTGTTCGGAGGTTCTGCTAATCTGGTAAGCGCTATCGAAACTATTTTCAGTGTTTACGATCCGGAAGTGATTGCGGTACACACTACCTGTCTTTCCGAAACGATTGGTGATGACCTTACCCAAATTGTCTCCAAAGCCAATGAAGATGGAAAAGTGCCTGCCGGGAAAAAGGTTATTTATTGCAACACACCGAGCTACGTTGGTACTCACTGTTACGGGGTATGCCAATCAGGTATCCTCTTTCGTTAAATTCTTTTCGACAGCGACACCCAAGAAGAGGAAATGTGGTGAATCTGGTGGTCGGATGGATGGAACCTTCCGATATGCGCGAGATTAAACGTATTGCCAAAGAAATGGAAACCCGCACGATTATGTTTCCCGATATGTCGGATGTGCTGGATACTCCGCTGACGGGGCATTACGACATGTATCCTAAAGGGGGAACTACATCAGGCCGATATGATTGCAACCGGCGACAGCAAATTTTCGATTGGCATCGGTCCGTATACTACCGAAGATGCTTGCATTAAACTCGAAAATAAGTGTAAGGTGAAGTTCGAAACCGTTGAAATTCCTATCGGCTTGAAGGCTACCGATAAGTTTATTATGTCGCTCAGTCGTCATGCCAATGTTCCGGTGTCCGATTCGTTGACCGAAGAACGCGGTCGCCTGATCGATATGATAGCCGACAATAATAAGAACTTTTACGACAAACGGGTGGCTCTCTATGGCGATCCGGACACATTGATTCCTTTGGTCGAGTTCTTGCTGACATTGGATATGAAGCCGGTTTATATCGTTACCGGAACTCCGGGAAAACATTTCGATGAAGCAATGACAACAATGCTGAAAGAGAAAGTGCCGGAAGCAAAATTCATGAGCGGCGAGCGTGCCGATATGTTCCGCCTTCATCAGTGGATCAAACAAGAAGGCGTGGATATGTTGATCGGCAACAGCTACGGTAAATATATTGCACGTGATGAAAATATTCCGTTTGTGCGCCTTGGCTTCCCCGTGACGGATCGTCCGGGTAACAATTTCTTCCCTTATGTAGGTTACACGGGGGCAACCAATCTTCTGATCAAGATTCTGGATGCTTTCCTCGATCACAAAGATCGTACCTGCCCCGAAGAAAAAGTGGAACTTGTAATGTAATAATGGATTGTGGTAAGGATGTTGCGGTTTGCATTTTGCACAACTGCAACATCTTGAAAATCCAAAGAAAATAAGCGGTTTGCAGAACAACCGTTGGCAAAACAGATGTGTGTTACGGACGTATGAATGTTGGTTTTAAAGCAGAATTGAAGCCATGCAGAAGCGCTTAAGATTGTCCGGTTTCGCACTTTGTGAGTAAGAACAAAGAGTAAGAACAAAGGCTTTTTTTCTCAGATTACAGATTTAAGTCCCCTTCAGGGGATGTAGGTGTAACAAGAAGGAAAAAAGTTCTCCAAAACGAAGAATTATGGCTGAATATTTACAAGGCAGGGAAAATCAGATCGTGACCAAAGGGGTCGACTCGCACGAACTGGTGGGCGGAAAGCCCAGTGTGGCCGGGTCTGTCAGCCAAAGAGCCTGCGTTTTTTGCGGCTCACGCGTGGTGCTTTACCCTATTGCCGACGCATTGCATCTGGTGCACGGTCCTATTGGCTGTGCCTCTTACACCTGGGACATCCGCGGCGCCCTTTCGTCCGGTCCCGAACTCCATCGCAGCAGTTTTTCAACTGATCTTAGAGAAAAAAATATCGTCTTTGGTGGGCAGGATAAGCTCTATCAGGCGCTCCTTGAACTGATCGACAA
>CAXXPB010000020.1:0-12816 GCA_963678825.2 uncultured Microbacter sp.
TCTATAAATTATTAGATAAACTTAAATGTAGCGTAGCAAATAGTGCTAATTACGTCAAAGATAGACGACTGAAGATCGATTTGCAAATTTTGCCCGAAAAAGATATTATTCTTCAATCGGCAGAAAATCACAATTTTGCCATGCATAGGTGGCAAAATGGCTATTTGTAGTTTGTTTTCGTGCATTTTTGTTGTTAAAAAGACACGGGAAACAGCGTTTTGTTTGACTGGCTTGGCAAAAATGAGTACCTTTGCATGGTTTTTGGTCAACCAATTTCCACACACATGTAAATCCGGGTCATTCAACGGTTCGGATATTTCACCCGAGAATTCCATTTATATATAATTTATGAACCAATTATCTGCGCGTATTAACGCATTATCACCATCTGAGACATTGGCGATGTCTCAAAAAAGCGCCGAACTGAAAGCTCAAGGCTTCGATGTGATTAACCTGAGTGTCGGGGAACCCGATTTCAACACTCCCGACCACATAAAAGCGGCAGCCAAAAAAGCGGTTGATGATAATTTTTCATTCTATTCACCCGTACCCGGATACCTTGACCTGCGTCAGGCTATCAGTGAAAAACTTGAAAAAGAGAATGGTTTGACATATAAACCGGATCAGATTCTTTGCTCCAATGGTGCAAAGCAATCTGTTTGCAACGTTGTTCTCAGTGTGGTAGGCCCCGGCGACGAGGTAATCATTCCGGCTCCTTACTGGGTTAGTTACGTAGAAATGGTGAAACTGGCCGAAGGTGTCAATGTTGTGGTGGAAGCCAGCATCGATCAGGACTTCAAAATCACTCCTGCCCAACTCGAAGCTGCCATCACTCCGAAAACAAAAGCCATCATCCTATGCTCTCCATCAAATCCAACCGGTAGCGTTTATACCCAAGAAGAATTAAAAGGTTTGGCTGATGTATTGGCAAAATATCCTCAGATTGTCATCATTTCCGATGAAATATACGAACACATCAACTACCTGGGTCAGCATGAAAGCATCGCACAATTCGAAAACGTTCGCGAACGCGTGGTGATCGTAAATGGGGTTTCGAAAGGCTATGCCATGACAGGCTGGCGTCTCGGCTGGATTGCCGGTCCGAAATGGGTGGTTAGCGCCATCAACAAATTGCAGGGTCAGTACACTTCGGGCCCTTGCTCAATCGCACAGAAAGCTGCCGTGGCTGCTTACAAAGGCGACCAAAGCTGTGTTGCCGAAATGCGTGAGGCTTTCCAACGCCGTCGTGACCTGATTGTGAAGCTGGCAAAAGAAGTTCCGGGTTTCAAAGTAAACAATCCCACGGGAGCATTTTATATCTTCCCTGATTGCAGTTATTATTTAGGCAAATCATTCAACGGAAACAAAATAGAAACAGCTGCCGATTTGGCAATGTACCTTCTCGACGAGGCAAAAGTAGCCTGCGTGGGTGGTAACGCCTTTGGCGCTCCCAACTGCATCCGCATGTCGTATGCAACTTCCGACGAAAATATAGAAAAGGCGATGGCTCGCATCCAGGATGCGTTGTCAAAGCTTGTATAAGTATCTTAGGTGTTAGTTTTGTAAGGCCGTCATTTGCATGACGGCCTTATTTTTTTCCGAAAGGTTAGAGTCAAATATAGCCACATTTATCAAAATATAAATTGACAGAATATTTTGCAAAATAAAAAATTTACTTTTCTTTGTATTTGCAAAAACAATCAAATATAGGTTCTGATCCAGTAGCTGGACAACAGAAACAATTGGATACCTATCTTTCTCCAACCAAAATCTCCTGCGGATTTATTCCATCACCTGCTTTTGACGGATAGAGCAGGACGTGACATGCTTTCTGCGCAGCACGTAATTTTTAAAACTAACCAATACTTTAGATTGTTCGCAGAGGCATTCTGCTTGAATGGAGAGAATATCCTCCTATTGGAAACATAGCTGATAGTTCTTTCAAGTTTAACAATAGTACAACTTGGATGGGAAATCGAATCAGTGTGTAACTGGATGCAGATGCAATCCTCCCCAGCTTAACAGCTCTAATCTTTAATTACACTATCATCTATAGCTTTCAAACAATGTTGAAATTTGAAAGAAGAGGTAAAATTACTTTTGCACATAAGTATTTAACTCACAAATATGAAAAAGAAGATTATTATTTTAGTTATCAGTTTGTTTTGTGGAATCTTCGTATATTCACAACGTTCAGCACAAACAGAAAAACGTTGGTTTGGAATGGTAGATTACCATCAGATATATTCTTTCGATAGCCGAATTTATATTCCGGGCTACCGGCTAAGCAATACGGATATATACAGCGCTAAAAGCCTGCGGCTGATAACTGGCTATTATGTAGATCCAAGATTATCGGTAGGCGCTGGTATCAGCATCGATAACTATAAGGTTGCGGGAGAGTCAGCATCATTCCCTTTACTGGTGGATGTGAGAGGATATTTGAAAGATTCGCAGACTTCTCCCTATGCTTACCTGACGGGGGGATATTCTTTCCACACGGGAGTTTTTTACCAGAGTGCGTTGTTCGAAATAGGAATAGGGTATAAAATACATATCATAAAGAGTTGTGCTATAAATATTGCCGTGGGGTATAATTATAAGCAATATCCGAATATGGATGTAATCGCATTTCCATCGTTGAGCTCCTATTATGCAAAACAAATTGCGCATTCGTTTTCTGTCGGATTGGGTATAAGTTTCTAAAGTTACAGATTAGTTGATAGGTGTCGGATGTAAGTTGCAACTTTGTACTAACGAAATGCAGAGATGCGACATACCACGTCTCTGCATTATTGACACCTCATTTAAATCTGATTGAGATTGAGAGCTCCTCTTACTTTAGAATCCAATCCCCCTTTTTCAAAATCTTGCACAAAAGGGTGCATCAAAATATTACTACTGCCGTCACAATTAATAAAAAGACGAAACAAAAAGAGGGCTTGTGTTTAAAGGTCGACATGAACACCGGGGATACACTTGTATCAGGACAATATGCCAATGATAGAAATCTGGTTTGTGGCGGTTTTCGGATAAGGAAGAGCTCTATACGGTATCATACTCATCTATCATAAACAGAAATAAGAATGACAAAAAGAATCAACTATTTACTGCTATGTGCTTCGCTGTTCGTGAGCACATCAATTTTTGCGCAAAAACAATCGTGGATAAGTGTGGATGGCCGGTTTGAATCTTCAAAATATAATGACAATTCCCAGATTATAGGAATAAGTTACGAGAACCGCCTTAACCGCACCTGGGGTTACGAGGCCGGTATACATTGGGAAGGAGAAGATATTTCCGATTATCAGGAATCAATGAACTTTCTTTCTCTGTCGGGTTTAGTAAAATGGTATAATCCCTATTTTACCATTTCTGCCGGGCCAGACGTGAGTTTCTATATCGGAAAAGAATACTCGGCAAAACCGATGTCTTCTCAACAAGTCAACCCAACAACGACCGTCTGTGCCGCCATCATTAAAGCAAGCCGTAATTTTCAGTTAGGGAAAAATTGGAGTCTTGAACCAGAGTTTTATGTCAAACCGGTACTCAACTATAGTTTTGTGGGAGTCGGCATCGGTATAAGGGTCAAATATCGGTTGTGAAATAGCAATAGAATGTGTATTTTCAATTAATAGAAATTGAAGGCTTCAGCCCCCCCCGCCGAATAGCGCGATGTGAGGCTGGCGTTTTTTCCCCTGCTGTCATGATTATTAATTAGCGTCTCTGACCATTAGTCGTAAAGCGTACCCATACCATACCGTAGAATATGCACAACAAATTTATGAATCAGCTTACGACTTACCGGAAAAGAAAAGTGTGGCATAGGCACAGGTTACGTTCTTGCTCCACCAGCCTGTGTTTGTTTTGTAAGGCCGTCGTTTGCATGACGGCCTTATTTTTTGCTTATCCCATTTACTCCTACAGGCATCGTCCGAATACAAAACGCCCCGAAAATCATTATAGATTTTCGGGGCGTTTAATTTGCCAGAATTGTCTGAATACTCTCCTGTGTTAATTGTTATACGGCCATGCCAGACCTCGTTTATACAGAGTTATAGTATTGGTTGGATTTGCATTATCCGTCAATTTCATCCATTTTGGGTTTTTAATATTGTCTGTAGTTATGGTAAATGTTTTACCTGCTGTTGTCCCTACAGGATTTATCAAGTAATTGAATTTCACATTCGAATAATAATATTGACCATTGCTATCATATCCTTTCAGGGTAAATTTCACCTGATTATCAGCAAGCATCGTATAACCATAAGTCAACACACCTTTCCAGAAGGTAGCTCCATCATACGATGAAAAATTAAACCCATAAGCACCTGTACTGCTTTTGCCCAAATAGGCGTAATAAAGTTCTTCCCCAATCACGTCTAATCCATTCGTCTTTGTATAATCCCAGTATGCTTTCCCATATGCACCTAATCCGCTGTAAGTAAAGTACCAGTTATTAGACACCAGCTGATCGCTTAACGGGTGAATAACAGTCACCAACTTTGCAGCAGCGCCATTGGTAGGCTCAAAAAATTCAGAGGCGCCAGACTGCTTATATGTTAGTTCTTGAACGGTTATTCCTTCAATGGTAAGTGGAGAATAAAGCTTGTATCCTGTTGGCGTTACAATATATGGCACTGACTTTGTAACCTGACTACCGCCTTCAAGATACGTGAACGATAAATTCCGATAATTTACAGTAACAGGGATAGATTTTCCGTTCACCTCATACGAATAAGTTAAACATGTCATTTGCTTGTCCGCTGCAATCACGCTGGCAATATAGTCAGAACCCGATTGACTATCAGCCAGAGCTTTCATCAAAATAACAGCCCCGGTCTTTTTCCCCTTGAGGACCACAGAGTCTGCTTTCGCTTTCAGGACAGTAAACTCAAAATCGCCTTCCATTCCTTTGCCGGCAGCACCAATTCCATCCGGATTGGCAGGATCGGAAAAATAGTGCATTACATCATTGAAGGTATCAAAAGACAGTACGGCACCGGCACTCTGTTTGAGCGAGTACAAACTTGTTTTTACCGCACCCGTTCCATAGATTTCACTCATCACTTTCACACTGCCGTCGGCAGAGAAGGAAGCCCACATATTGTATCCTCCGTATTGTTGAGTAGATGATGGATAATACTCCATGATCCAGCCGTTTTTGGGAGCGCAAAGAAGCGTTTTTTCGGCTTGCAGGGTGGTTGTTAATCTATTGGCCGATGAATCACCAAAAAGGTCTTTTTCTTCAGGTGTACATCCCGTATAGAAGATAACAGCCAGCAATAAAACTAAGAATTTTGCTATATGTTTCATGTCGTTTGTCAATTAAGAGTTGTTAGATCAAGTGTCCCTATTTCTCCGGAACGACGTTGTACGATATCGCGCAATTTATCAATATCAATCCCCCACGATGTGGATAAATAATCTTTCACGATAGAGAATTTCTGCTTGATGATGGCGCTACCGTCAGTTCCGGCCTGAGTCAACAACGAATTCCAGTAACTACTGTCGTGTGTAACATAGATCGATACCAGTTCGGCAAAATCCTCCTGAGGTTCAGAACTGGCATAACTGGATATAAAGCCCATCTTCAAAGCATCCGCTTCTTCCAAATTTACCCAACTGGATGACTGATAATCTTTAGATATGAGATTAAAATCCGTAGAGTAGTTTTTGGTCTGGTGCAATATGTGAGCAAACTCATGGTGCATCGTTTTGAAGTACCAATAATTCAAATCATCGACACTCAAATGAGCGAGATCGATCATGTTCACATTATACAAGGTGATTTTCAGACCACCTTCTGCAGTACCCAATATTATCGATCCCTGCGTGTTGTATGCAGGCGATCCGATCAGTTGGATCATTTTGGGACAATACTTGCGAATAAAATCTTTCCCCGTAAGTTCTTCATAAGAGTCGATCCACAAGTATTTCACCAATTTGGCCAACGCTACCGACTTGGAATAATCTGCAGGAACCAGATTATAGGTTCTGTCAGATTGTTTGTCGTCATATCTGTACTTAAAGTCTATATTGTAGGGAGTAGTATAGTTCTTTAATATCCAGGTATCAAAAGCGTTCCTTTCAGGCGACGCAGTATCGAAAATGCTTTGAGAATCAAGCGTCTCTTTGCTGCACGATGACAGCATCAGAATCAGAACGCTAAAAATAAGAAAATGTATTTTTTTCATACTATAATGTTTTTTCATTTAAGAAGTATGCAATTTATATTATCTGGGATTGGGGGTAAGTCCCGCACTGATAACATCCTGCGGCAACTGTATTGCACGTCGCGGATCATCCACCTTCAGCAAGTCGTCAGATAAACCGTCGCGGTTGTGAGCAATTTCAATCCCGTAACGTTTGATATCGCACCAGCGAAGTCCTTCGTGCATGGTTTCTATCCTGCGCAAATGCAAGATACATTGAATCATGTTTTCCTGATCTCCGGCTGCAACTGTAAATCCGCGGGGATTGAGCACCTTCTTTATTCCTCTCTGAGTATCGCTGCTAATTGACAACGGCATATAAGTCAGGGCATTGTAAAAATTCACAATACTGCTCTTTGTTTGAGTATCAATGGATTTACAATGAGTAGTTAGCCAGGCATTGATGTCGGCAGTAGCCTTGTCATAGTCGGGGGTAGACTGCAACACATACGCCTCTGCACGGCAAAGCAATGCTTCGTCTGTAGTAAACGGAGTAGCAACTGAGTGTATGTACCCAATACCGGCCACTTTATCGGTGTATTCAAAATAACCTCCAAATTTTGGAACACTCACCTTCTGGTCGTTTCCCCAAGCAGGAGCCGCCAGATACAAGTTAGAATAAGTTCCCCAAAGACCCGGGGCTCTGACCGATTCTTTTGAAAAAATTACGTTGGCATTTCCGTATCTTTTACCAAGAGAATACACTCCGGCGGAGATATAAGGCCAGGAAGAGATAGCGGTTTGAATTAACAAATTAGCCGGTTCTGAAGCCGAAATATAGGCATTGGTTCTCACATCCCAATCGCTTGCCAAAGTAGACATGGAGGTCCAGTTTCTAAGTGTTTTTTGCGGATTATCGCCCAGCACAACATTTGCATACTTAATGGTTTTGTCGAACTTGAGATAGAACAGGTTGAAGCGGGCTGCAAAAGCATAAGCGGCCTTTTTGTTAAAGTGATATTTGGGCACCGAATAGAGTTCATCGTCGATCAACGGCAATCCGGCATCAATATCGTCACTGATTTTTTTGTACAGATCTGCCATTGTTCCCCGCTGGTAATCTACCATCACTTTTGTTTCCGGTTTTTCCGAGTATGGGAGTCCCAGGTCGCTACCGGCAGTCGTCGGATTATAGGGCAAACAGAATACATTCGCCAGCGTAAAGTGAGCATACGCCCGACAAATCAGGGCTTCTCCCTTTTGTGCATTCAGGCTGGCCGGATTACCCATGTCGGCAATGGCCTGCAGTGCCTGATTGGCTGACGCAATAGCCCCATAGTTAGAATCCCACACCGATTTAGGAGAATCATTGCCGGTGGTAGTGATAGCCTTCCACAAGTAGGAATTTTCCTGTTCTGGATTGTATGCTGTATACAAGGCGCCGTTATCCTTTGTATTGTCCGACGACATTTCGGTCATCAATATAAAGGAGTTATCGGCATACGCAGATGTAAGCAGGGATGTGATTTTAGCGGCAGAATTTACCTCTGCACGGTTGTCGGGCATTGTATCGAGAAAATCATTACAGGATACCAGCAAAAGGGCGACGCAAACCGACGTTATTATATTATTTATCTTTTTCATAAACTTCATGTTTTTAAATTCCCAATTTGAGTGTTAGAGTAAACTGTTTTGGAACAGGAGCGGCTACACCACCGGTATTGAAGAACTCAGGATCTTGTCCGTTCAGTTTTTTATCGGCGTATATCAGGAATAAGTTTGTAGCTTGTATCTTCAAAGACAAATCGCTGATTCTAAAAGCCTGAATGATTGATTTTGGAATGTCATAGCTGACCGAAATTTCTTTCATTCGCACAAAATCACCTTTAGCAATACGGGCAGTCGAATAGTTATATGCGTTGTATGCATATTTCAGATAGCTATCCTGTTGGTTTTGTCTTACGTCGGCAATAACAGGAATGTTTGTCGTTTTTTCGTCACCGGCCACCGTCCATCTGTTTTTGAATTCTTTGGGCATAGCATCCAAATCGGAATATTTATTGCTGAATACCGGATCCAGGCGGATTACATTGCCAAATGAATAGGTTACAAAAACATTGAGTTTTATGTTGTTGTAAGAAAATATATTTCCAAGACTACCGGTAATAGTCGGATCGGTTGGCCCTTCATAAATTAAGCTGCTTTTTTGCGTCCTGTCTTGGAAATC
The DNA here is from genome assembly GCA_963678825.2 of uncultured Microbacter sp. Lineage (GTDB taxonomy): Bacteria > Bacteroidota > Bacteroidia > Bacteroidales > Paludibacteraceae > Microbacter. The sequence goes on from CAXXPB010000020.1 coordinate 8,383, forward strand.
AATATCACTAACCGTCAATTTTCCTGATTCATTAATAAAGGTAGGCAATCCGTTTTCATTTAATCCCTTGAAATTTAAAGAGAAGAGTGAACGAACAGGATAACCTGTCATTGTAAACCCGGTACCTGATATCAAATCAATAATTCGGGAGTTGGCTTCCAGATCGGTCACTTCCGTATTGCTCTTGGCGAAAATAAAGTCGGTGTTCCATTTGAAGTTCTTGTTGACAATATTCTTGGTAGACAGAGTAAATTCAATACCGTGCGACTTCATGGAAGCAACGTTAGCATATTTGGTGATTTGTCCACCTATCCCCATTGTACTTATCTGGCCGATAAGATCATAATTGTTCCTTTTATACCAGTCGGCAGATAAATTAATCCGGTTATTCAGGAACCCAAGATCAAGACCCAGATTCAGCTCGTGTTTCTTCTCGTAGGTCAGTTCACTGTTTTCCAAATCTTTAATTCTCAATCCCGATTCTTTTACATTGGTAAAAGGTCTCCAAGCGTTATAGCTTTCAATAAACACTTTAGAATTGGTAACATCAGCAGGACCACGATCTGCCGTTAATGAATAAGAAGCTTTTAATGTCAAGTTCGAAATCGTTGGTTTTAACTTCTTGAAGAAAGCCTCTTCATGCGCATTCCATGCGCCCGAAATATTCCATGTAGGAAGCCATCTGGCTGATCTGCTTTTTCCAAGTTTATTCGACCCTTCGTAGCGTAACGTTCCGTTCAATGTATATTTTCCTTTGTATGAGTATGTTCCGGTTCCAAAGAATGCCAACTGGCGTCCTCTTGTTACATCAACTGAATAGTACTGAGCATTTTCTTCACTTCCCTGCTTGAAATACATGTAATTGTAAGCGGGCAGCATACCCATATCGTATTGCATACCAACACCATTGAACCATGTTTTCTGTCTGTCAACGGCATTGAGTTCCGCTCCTCCGAAAAGGTTAACAATATGATCTTCGGAAAATACATCGTTGTAACTTAATGTACCCCTGAAATCGTAACTATTCATGGAATATTTTGTCTCCTTAAAAAAGCCTCCGACAGGGAGAACTGAGATTGGCAAAGAGTTGGCATTGTCAGGATCGGTATACAACCATGGGTTGGCGTCTCTCATCGTGGCATCATCCATGGCTCTGTATGCCCAAGCCTGGTTTGAAGTATCTTTTATGTTGTGAGATTGAACACTGGAAGAATATTTGTAGGCTCCTAAGAATGAAGCTTCCAGTTTTTTCATCAGTTTGACTTTTAATTCGCCCTGAAATTTGAGATCCGCTACATTTATGTCAATGTAGTTGTTCTCCAACTCGTGCAGAATATTGAAGGGAGCGTAATTTCTAACGTAGAAGGCGTTGGGATCTAAGGCTCTGGAAGTATTCAAGGCATATGAATAGGGATTGATGTCGAAATCTCTCTTCACCTCTCCACTAACGGCATCGACATTCTGGCTGAGCGTGCCGGGTGCTTTCTGCTTTCTGTATGATCCGTTGCTAATAAGATTTAAAGAAACAGATTTTGAGATGTTGTACAGCGCATTTATGTTTGCCGTATATCTGTTGACAGAACTTTGCTTTGTCCATCCCGGATCGTTCATAACACTCAACGAGGTATAATAAGATGCTTTTTCCGTGCCACTGGATAAACTAATTGCATGATTTTGTGCAATACTGTTATTGAACAGCATGTCAAACCAGTCGGTATTTCTGTATTCAGCTTCTCTTAAATATGCATTGCGGGCTTCTGGTGTGTTAGCCAACATATAACCTCCGGTGGATGGATCGTACGTGTTAATCAAGTGATACATTTTCCCATAGATACCACTGTCTGAAGCTCTATATGTTTCCGCAAGATTCAAATAACCGTTGCTTTCCATTTCTTTGTAGACGCCCATCTGCTCCTGAGAGTTCATTATATTGAAGTCTCTGTAGCTGGGTTTTAACCTCATTGTATATTCGCCCGTATAGGTGATCTTATTTTGTCCCGGCTTTCCCTTTTTTGGTAGTCACGACAATCACACCGGCCATTGCCCGGGCTCCATAGATAGAGGTAGCAGAACCGTCTTTTAATATTTGGAAACTTTCAATATCATCTGCGTTCAGGCCTGATACGGCAGAACTAATCAAAGTAACAGCATCTCCGGAGGAGAGGTCATCGGCGCTTACTTCGGCAACATCCTCCAATATAACGCCATCTACAACCCACAGTGGTTTCGAACTACCATAAATGGAGGTTGCACCACGAACGCGTATTTTAGGCGCTGTACCAAAAGTACCCGACACATTTTGAACGGAAACACCGGCTGCACGGCCTTCCAAAGCCCGGCTTATGTCCGGAATACCATCCAGTTTGACGTCGTCTGCACGAAGTTTAGTTGTGGCACCGGTAAACAATCGTTTATCCATGCGATGCATACCCGTCACGACAACTTCTTCCATTTGACGGGCATCAACCTTCATCTCGATTCGGAGATTCGGTTTTACTGCCACTTCCATAGACTGCATTCCAACATAGGAAACCTGCAAAAATTTTCCTGATTGCGGCACCGTCAGCGAAAATCGACCTTCAGCATCTGTCACAGTCCCTAACTTTGTTCCTTTGGCTAAGACTGTAGCTCCAATAACAGGTTGCCCATCATCCGAAGAGATGACTACACCTGTAATTTTCGTCTGAGCCATAGCCCACCCTATGCTTATTGCTAAGCATAACATCATCATTAGTTTTCTCATACACTCCTCTTTAGTTAATTGTTGACATTATTTAATCTGTTATTATAAAACAAGTCGTGACAAAAGTAACATTTATTTTTTACTAATTACATCTATTTGATTACATATATAAAAAATACATATCTTTTTGATGCTTATTAGCTGCTTTGCGAGTCATAAATTCAGAAGCAGCCATACCTAAAGGCCCGCTTTTAAACAATATACACTTCTGATATACATTTATTTACGCCGTTTTTTATACATTGTTTATTTATCTGCCATTTTTTATTTAATATTTCAGTATTATTACGCATTGATATTGAAATCATCTTAACTTTTCCTTTTTCGCCCTCTCAGTAAGGATCTTTAGCATTGTGAAATGAATGCAATTTTCTCTTTTTGCGTTACAATTCCTCACTATTTAGGAAAATTGAATCTCCTATTTATAGCAAAAGGTCGTAAATAACAGCTTCATAAATCATATTCAATTGGCAGTATTCGCATGCAGCAGTTCAGTACCAACGTCACGATAGATTTATAGCCACCCGGTCTGATTGATTATCGAGTGCCATAGACACGGAAGAGCACTTTTTCTATTCCTCCCGAATTTCAAAAAAAATACCTACCTTTGATGTCGAATCGTTGTTTTTAGAAACAATTATATTTCAATCGTTTACGCAACCCACAGGCATAAAAGAGCGTCTCTTTACCTGTGGTATCGGAAATAAATCCCGCCTTGTATGACAAACAACCGAGCAGCAATTTGACTCCGTTATCAAAACCTGTCGTGACATTTTTGCAAAAAAAATGACCGATTATGGTAGCTCCTGGCGCATCATGCGCCCCTCTTCGGTTACCGACCAGATATTCATTAAAGCCAACCGCATCCGCAGCCTCGAAACCAAGAAGGAGGCGATGGTGGATGAAGGCACGCGCGGCGAATGGATCGCCATCGTCAACTATGGCATCATAGGGATTGATTCAGTTGTCGCTCGGCTACGCAGAGCAACCCGACCTGACCGCAAAAGAAACGTTGGATTTGTATGATAAATTCATGCAACAAACCAAGACCCTGATGATGGCCAAAAACCACGACTACGGTGAGGCTTGGCGGCTGATGCGTGTTAGCTCGTACACCGACATCATCCTGCAAAAGATTAACCGCACCAAGCAGATCGAATCGAACAACGGCGAAACGCTGATCTCCGAAGGGATTGACGCCAACTATTCCGACATGGTCAACTATGCTATTTTTGCACTGATTAAAATAGATAACCCGATTTGAGAATAGGATGATGTGAAGATTTGAGAATTAAACTACATTCTCTGATATCTCCGATTTAATCTCCACATCCTCAAATTTTCAAGGTTTTCAAATTACGATTGTGAATTCTCTACCAAAAAATACACTTCGAATCTTACGCTGGCTCTTCGGTGCGGTGTTTGTCTTTTCGGGCTTTGTCAAAGCCATCGACCCGCTGGGAGGTTCCTACAAATTTCAGGATTACTTTGCCGCCATGGGTCTCGAGAGCCTCAGTGGATTCGCACTGGTGCTTTCCGTTCTGCTCTCTGCCCTGGAAATGGTCATCGGATTGAACCTGATTGCCGGTATCCGCATGAAAGAGACTTCGTGGGTGGCTTTGCTCTTTATGCTCTTTATGACGGACTCACAGCATGGATCTACAAAGCCAATCCGGTACACGACTGCGGCT
>CAXXPB010000021.1:0-18896 GCA_963678825.2 uncultured Microbacter sp.
AAAATAGCATCAAATGCAGTTACTTATGCCAAGATGCAAACCATGACAGCAAACAAACTGTTAGGATCCGGGCTGTCAGGAACGGCAGTTTCCGAAATCACACTCGGCAGTGGACTGAGTTATTCGGGAACAACATTGAACACCGTTGCACCAACTCCTGCCGCCGCAGACGCAGGCAAAGTGCTTACCGCAAACGCATCGGGATCGGCCACCTGGCAAACTGCAAGCGGAGGAGGCTCCGGCATATCGACAGCCAGCAATGGCTTGACCGTAACCAGTAGCGATGTTGCGTTAGGCGGCACTTTAACAAAAAACACGACTGTAGACCAGGGAGCAAACACGCTAACATTCTCAAATACAGGACTTACAGGATCGGCTGGAAGGACAATCTTTAACGGAACTGTTCAAATGAATGGTGCGGTATATGCAAAAATAAGAACTTATATAGGCACCTTTGCCGGCTTTACAGTAAATGATGATGATTACATCATCAACATTCAGATTGCGGGAGCCGGAAATATTACGTTGCCAAACCCAACTACCTGCTCTGGACGCGTTTTGATGATAAGAAACAATAGTGTACAAGCAGGAACCTCAGGTTCCTATACATACATTACTTACGTACCAGTTAACAACACCTCGATAGCAGCATCCCGAGGAGAAATGATAATATCTGACGGAACAAGCTGGTATGTAGTCGCTGGTTTTTAATAATAATATAGAGGAAGAATATGATAAAGCTATCAAATATTTCAAAAATAGGATTGTCCCTTCTTTTAACAATCTCATTTTGCAGTCATACCTATGCACAGGTATTCTCAAATGGGACAGTTACTGCAAATATTACTGCAGAGAATCCATTCTTCGACGCTTCAAGCAATTTCGACTTAAGCATAGATCCCAGCAATGCCGGAAAAGGACTATTATTTCCCCGAACGAATCTTACAACCTTTAACTTTAATACAGGAATACTTGATGGTGCCACATTCCCATCCGCTTATGATGGTATGATCGTTTATAATGTTGCCACAGGAACTACTCCATCGGGACAAGGACTTAAAACAACAAATGTCACTCCAGGGTATTATTATTTCAGTAATCCCAATGCAGCTGCAAACACATCTTCCACATCTGATGTTGCTAATGGTCAATGGGTTCGCATTGCAGACCAGAATGACATGAAAACAACGCCAAGCGGAAGTGCTTTTCCGTCAACACCATCGCCCGGAGACGTTTTTTATAACACAGCGACCAAGAATTTTTATTATTACAAGGATACTGAATGGGTTCCTGTGTCCACTACTCCAAGTGGAACAATACTACCGGCAACTTCAAGTGCAAAAACCGGAGATGTGTTCTATCTTACAAATGCAGATCCAGCCCAAAACGTATTAAAAATATTTGATGGAACAAACTGGATTTCGGTAGGAGGTATGTTAAATGGCAGCATTACTGATGTTAAACTTCAGGGAACCGGTGGCAGTGCATTAACTGCAGGAACCGCCGGCCAGGTATTGGTATCGGCCGGTAATAATCAATTCAAATGGGAAGAAGCCGGCTCGACTCCAAGTGGCACGGTGCTACCCGCCGTAGGACCAGCCGGAACCACATTTTACAACTCTCAATTTCATACCTACTGGGTATCTGATGGCACAAGCTGGGTACAGACAGGAACCGTTACTTCGGTAGGATTGGCTTTACCTTCCTTCATGACGGTAACCAACTCTCCCGTCACCACCACCGGAACGCTGACCGGTGCATTAGCCAGCCAGCCGGCAGGAACTGTCTTTGCAGCACCTTCCGGAGCTGCCGGCACACCCACATTCCGTTCTTTACAGGACTCTGACGTCCCCGGTCTTGCCAATAAAGTCAATGTTAGCGCCATTGGAGCAGCATCGGGAGTAGCACCCCTGGATGCCAGCCTGAAAATACCGTCGACATACCTGCCCGACGCTATTTTAGGATCAGTAACCTACAAAGGAACATACGATGCAAGCTCCGGCATGCCATCTCTTGCCACAGCATCCCCAACCAATAAAGGACACTATTATGTTGTAACAACAACAGGATCAAATCCCATCAACGTGAATGTAGGTGACTGGATAATTTCAAACGGCAGTAGTTGGGAAAGAGTGAACAATAGTGCAGCGGTCTCCAGCGTATTCGGAAGAACAGGAACAATCACTGCCAATGCCGGAGACTACAATACCGATCAGGTAACTGAAGGATCGACCAATAAATATTATACGGATGCTTTAGCAAATGCAAATCCCACTTTGATAGGCAAAGAAGATGTTACTAACAAAGTAAATTCAATTACATCTGACGCTACTTATACAAAATATCCTACCGTTGACGCGGTAAAGAATTATGTTGATGGCAAAGTGCCTTCCGGAGGAACGGCAGGACAAGTTCTTACCATGGTCAGCGGCGCTCCTGCATGGTCTGCTTCCGGAGTAACAAATGTCTCGGTCAGCTCCAGCAACGGCATTATCAGCTCAGTAACCAGTCAGACAACCACACCGTTCATCTCTCTATCGCTCGGAGCCATCACTCCGACATCGGTCACAGCAACGGGAGCCATTACCGGATCAACCCTTTCGGGGAGTCTGAATGCCTCGAACCTGACAGGAACGATTGCAACAGCACGCTATTTAGCCAACAGTATACCGGTTTCAGCTATTCAGGCTTCGGGACGGGCTGCAGGCACATATCTTGACGGATCCGGCAACTGGTCTGTTCCGTCGGGCGGATCAAGCAGTCTCCCGACTTATGGCGCAATTGATGCAAACAAAGTTCTAACGATAAATGCATTAGGGAATGCAGCCACATGGCAATCCCCCGGAACGACCACTATACCGGACGCAACCACCAGCAGCAAGGGTATTATTCAATTGGCAGGAGATTTGGCAGGAACAGCCGATGCCCCAACTGTAGCCAGTATAGGAGGCATCTTACCCAGCACATCAACCGATCCTAATACACTTGTAATCAGAGATAGCTCCGGAAAAATACCAGGCGACATCACCGGTAGCGCAGCCACCGCAACATCTGCCACCACCGCAGTTACAGTTACAGGAGCTTCGCAGCCCAATATTACCTCTGTTGGAACATTGACAAATCTCTCAGTAGTAAATCCGATTCAGGGAGACATTACCGGCAATGCGGGCACCGCAACAACAGCCACGACAGCGGCCACATCCACCAAAGTAACGGTAACAGATGTTTCGGCAGGAGCCACCGTATATCCAACCTGGGTTACAGGAGCTGGAAATGTTCCCCTGAACATCAGCACCTCCAAACTAAAATATGCTCCTTCGACAGGAACACTTACAGCTACCACGTTCAGCGGAGCATTAGCAGCTACTAACCTCACCGGCACCATTCCTGCTGCTAACTACGGAACAAATACTATTCCATTGACAGCGCTTAATGCCGGAACAATCAATTCTTCGGGATTTCTGAGAGGAGATGGCACATGGGCTACACCGTCAACCAATCCGGGAACTGTAATCTCCGTAGGACTAGCCATGCCCTCCATCTTTGGCGTTGCCAATTCACCCGTTACATCTTCGGGCAATTTGACTGTAACTCTGAACAACCAAACTGCCAATACGGTTTTGGCCGCTCCCAGTGGCAGTGATGGAGCTCCAACATTCCGTACTCTGTCGGGAGCAGATATTTCCGATTTTGCAACAAAAATCGATGTAAGCACCAAAGGACAAGCCAATGGCGTTGTTCCATTGAATGCATCCGTGAAAATTGATCCGGCTTACCTCCCAAATTCTGTTACCGGAGCTGTTACATACAAGGGGACTTACAATGCTTCGTCAGGATTACCGTCCCTTCCACTGGCCAGTGGCAGCCAGGGCTATTATTTTGTGGTCAATACAGCCGGATCTATTCCGATGGCATTAAACGTAGGTGATTGGGTGATTTCAAACGGCACCTCGTGGGATAAAGTTGCAAACGGAGGATCCGTAAGTTCCGTATTCGGAAAAACCGGCGCAATTGTTGCAACAAGCGGAGACTATACTACCGATCAGGTAACCGAAGGAACAAAAAAATACTACTCCGATGCATTGGTTGCTGCCAATGCCACAGTTACAGGCAAAGAAGATAAATCGAATAAAACTACCGACGGAACGCTTGCTTCGGCTACCGATACGCAATACCCATCGGCTAAAGCAGTAAAAACGTATGTGGATGCAAAAGTTCCTACTTCGGGAGGAAACGGGCAGGTATTGACCATTGTTTCCGGAAACCCTTCATGGGTAACTCCCAGTGGAGGAGCCGGAACCGTAGCTTCGGTAGGACTATCCTTACCTTCCATATTTACGGTTACCAATTCTCCGGTTACAGCTTCCGGCACACTCACAGGTACACTTAACAGCCAGTCTGCTGCAACTTTCCTTGCCGCACCTACAGGAAGTAACGGTACTCCAACATTCCGCTCTATAGCAGTGTCCGACGTTCCTACTTTAAATCAAAATACACTGGGAAATGCCGCAACGGCTACCACAGCTGTAACTGTAACAGGGAGTGCTCAACCCGCTATTACATCAGTAGGTACACTAACAGGACTGACCGTAACTGCTCCAATAAACGGCAGTGTGACCGGATCGGCAGGATCGGCCTCAACAACGGCTATTACGGATGATGGAACAACAGCATCCTCGGTATATCCAGTATGGGTAACATCTAATAGCGGTAATTTACCTCAAAAAGTAACCTCATCACGACTAAAGTTTGTGCCCTCCACCGGACAATTAACCGCATCCTCTTTTAGTGGTAATATCGATGCAAGCAATATCACTTCAGGTGTAGTGGCTACAGCTCGTTTGGGAACAGGAACCGCCAACTCTTCCACTTACTTAAGAGGAGACGGAACATGGGCAGCCGCAGGCAGTGGCACAGATGCAACGACCAGCACTAAAGGGATTCTGATGCTGGCCGGAGACTTAGGAGGAACTGCAGCCTCTCCGTCTGTAGCCAGCGTTGGAGGGTCAACGGCTGCCGCTATCAATACAGCCACTATTGCGGTAAATAACGCAACCACTTCGTCTAGTGCCAATACACTTGTCAAAAGAGACGCCACTGGTAATATCGTAAATCTTAACGCATCGAACCTTGTATCAGGTACTGTTGCTACAGCCCGACTGGGCAGCGGAACTGCCGATGCCACTACATTCCTACGCGGAGACGGGACGTGGGCAATACCTACTGCTGCCGATGCAACAAACACGAGTAAAGGTGTTTTGATGCTTGCAAACGATTTGAGCGGAACAGCATCGGCCCCAACAGTTGCCTATGTGGGAGGAGCAAAAGCAACCGACGTACGCACGGGTGTTGATCTGGCAAATGGAGCAACTACGGTGTCAACGCCCAATTCACTTGTCAAACGAGATGCGTCAGGAAGCATTACTAATTTGGATGCAACGCAACTGACCACAGGATCTATTCCCGCTGCAAGATTCGGAAACAGCACAGTGCCGGTCGCTGCCATCAACACCACTTCAGGAACCGCAAGCTCAACCACCTTCTTACGAGGTGATGGCGTATGGGCAACCCCATCAGGAGGAGGAAGTTCATCTTTACCGACAGCAACTATTCCAGACGATGCTAATAAAGTCCTGACTGTAGATGCAACAACCGGCTCTCCTACATGGAAAGCTTCTGCTTCAGGAGGAGGATCAATGGTAGCTTATAATCCATCTGGGAATACGAAATTTTATTGCAGAGCTTCGGGAACTGGTGTCACTGTAACTTTATCTGGTTATACCTATACTGTGAATGTTCCGTCTGGGGTTTGGTTAGATTATCTTAAAATAAAATCTTCATCTAGTGATGTTGGAAGCCAAGCTAATCTAGACATTGTAATAAATTATGTTGGAAAAGAATTTAATAATAATGCAGACTTATCAGACCTTATGATGCCTAGCTTATTTATGGTTGATATTCCATTCACAAGTAATCATAATTATAATATTACCAGTCCATATACTACATATTGTATTTGGACATTAACTGCTGCTCAAAATGGATCAATAACCCTCCATACAGCAAATATAGGTAATCACACAAACACTTCTGGAGATGGTTTTTTCATTGTCCTCCATTTTTAGAAATCGTCTGATTAATTGATTATTTTGGGTTCCCTACATGATTAATAAAAAAATATGATTAGATTTCTTCACATCGTTAATAACATAAAGAATGTCTAAAAAATATATTGCCATAGCATTCTATATTTTCCTTTGCATATTGCATAGTAGTGCGCAAACGAAAAGACAATATAGTGGAGCTGTACAAATTATGGACGCAACACCCGTAACCTCAAATGTTGCGAATGCGTTAACCTTATATTGTCCTGTAGAAAACGAATTTTTTCAAGGTTCTAGCGTCTCAATAGGTGATATTGTAATCGACCCATCAGGCCATTCATTTACCATCGATTATATTAGTCCAAATCCGACATCAACCATCTATTGTACCGTTAAATGTTCAGATGGAATTGATGCAAATATAGGTTATGGAGTATTATTTCGACCTACTACAAAAGGGCTATTTCTTTCGGGAGCCGATATTCCTTCTAATGTATTATCCACAGCAATAAATGCCGCATTACTTACCATTGACGGCAATACTCCGAACTATTATTCAGGCTCCGCATTACCGGCTGCATCGGGATATTCCATTGGCGATGTTGTTTATAATACAACAAATTTAACTATTTATCAATTAGCGGCTTCTGGTTGGACCTCTGTCTCTGGAATTCAAACCTCATTTGCATGGCCAGCATCCGATGAGCCGGTTACCACAAAAGGCTCTGTGGTTATGAATGTCAATGATAACCAATATTATGTCTGTGATGGAACAACCTGGAATCTTGCGTCCAACATCACGTCACTCCCAACAACGTATAAATATGGAGATGTCTTTTATACTACCAGCGATAATAAACTATATATGATGGGCGAAGCTGGTAGTTGGATGTCTATCAGTAGCGCCTCTATCCCCGCAGGACCCGTTACCGATCGCCCAACATCTCCCAAACCCGGCGATTTCTTTTTCGATAATGTAGACAATATTCTCTATGTCTATGATGCACTGAACCGCTGGGTTGTGGTATCGATTAACGGAGCAACTCCCACCGGAACAATGAATCCAAGTCCATCAACGACAACTGTAAAAGAAGGAGAAGTATTTTATAATACCACCGACAAAAAATTTTATTATTACAATGGAACTGCCTGGATAAGCCTTACCAACACACTGCCTGACGGGAAGATATTTGTGGGCAATGTCTCTAATGTACCTGCTGCAGTGACGATGTCCGGAGATGCTACCATCAATGACATGGGGCAACTAACTGTTGCTAACGGAGCAATCTCAAATGCAAAACTCGACAAAGCAAATATCCCATTGAGTGGCTTTGGCCGTGCTCAGAACTATATTGAAATGGGAGATGGAACCAACAATTACCAGATCAAACATCTGGCAATCCCTACCCTTATAGATGATGCTGCAACCAAAGGCTGGGTCGATATGCTTTTTACTACCCCTTCGACGCTTGGACTGAATAACAACAATATGTTTGTCGGAAACGCTTCCAACCGGGCCATCATGGTATTGAAAAACGCTATTCCTGTAAGTGATTTCGGCAAGGCAACGGCAGCTCTCAACATGGGAACATCAGGAGGTCCGTATTATAACATTTCAAATTTGGCAAATCCGACTGCAGCACAAGACGCCGCCACAAAGAATTATGTGGATACTAAAATGTTTGGTCCTGCAAATATTTCATTAGCCACAAATCAAATATTAGTAGGCACCGCAGTAGGAGTCGCCTCACCCATCCTTAAATCAGCCGTTCCACTTAGCGATTGGGGAGCTCCCACCAGCGACATCCTAATGGGAGGTAAGAGCATTAAAAACATGCTTGACCCGACAAATGCGCAAGATGCTGCTACCAAAAATTATGTAGATTCTAAAAGCCTTTCACTAACCAATAATTACATCTTTGTAGGAGACGCTATCAATGTTCCCGTTGGCACTCCAAAATCGTCCATTTCATTAAGTGAGTGGGGAGCAGCCACCACAAGTATATCGATGGGAGGAACCAATCTGACCAATCTTGCTCAGCCCTCTAACAATCAGGATGCCGCTACCAAGAAATACGTAGACGATAAAACAGGAAGTATCACCACAGGAACTACGCCTCCAACATCTCCTTCGGCTGGAACTACCTACTACAACACAACAGACAAAACATTCTATGTGTACGACGGAACCACTTGGGTGCCAGTAAATAACATACTGCCAAACGGTCAGTTTTATGTTGGAGATGCTTCAAACAAAGCTGTGGCTGCACCGAAAAGTACAATCACTATCAGTGGGTTTGGCGATGCAAAAGCCAATGTATCGATGGGAGATGGCTCCAACAACTATAAAATTATCAACCTGGCAACGCCAACCGGCGATCGCGATGCCGCTACTAAAAAATATGTAGACGATAAAGCTACCGGAACTACCACCGGAACCACACCTCCATCTACCACAACACCCGGAGCAACATACTATAACACAACAGATAAAACACTTTACGTTTATGATGGAACCACTTGGGTGCCGGTAAATAACCTGTTGCCTACAGGCCAGTTGTATGTCGGGGATGCTTCAGGAAAAGCTGTCGCTACAGCTAAGAACACAATTCCGGTAAGCGGTTTTGCTCCTGCTGCTACCGATGTGAATATGGGTAGTCAAAAGCTGATCAACGTGGCTACGCCTGCCGCCGATCAGGATGCTGCTACCAAAAAGTATGTCGATGACAAGTCGGGAACGATTACAACTACCAAACCGGCGACGCCACAACCGGGAAATACTTATTACGACACTACCGAGAAAACATTCTACGTGTATGATGGTAGTAAATGGATTCCGGTTGACAATGCACTGCCTCTGGATCAACTCTATGTGGGCGATGCAAATGGAAAAGCGGCTCCCACTCCCAAAAGCACTATCACCCTCAGCGGTTTTGGCGATGCAAAAGCCAATGTATCGATGGGTGACGGTTCAAGCAACTACAAGATTATCAACCTGGCAACACCGACCGGAGATCTGGAAGCCGCCAATAAAAAATACGTAGACGACAAAGCAGGTACAACCACCACGGGAACCACGCCACCGTCGACTACCACTACCGGAGCCACTTATTATAACACAACAGATAAAACGCTCTATGTCTATGACGGATCCAAATGGATTCCGGTAAATAACCTGTTGCCTACAGGTCAATTGTATGTCGGAAATGCTTCTGGGAATGCTGTTGCTACAGCTAAAAACACAATCCCGGTAAGTGGTTTTGCTCCGGCAGCTACCGATGTGGATATGGGTAGTCAAAAACTGATCAACGTGGCTACGCCTGCCGCCGATCAGGATGCTGCTACTAAAAAATATGTGGATGACAAAGCGGGTACGATTACAACTACGAAACCGGCGACGCCACAACCGGGAAATACTTATTACGACACTACTGCAAAAACATTCTATGTGTATGATGGTAGTAAATGGGTGCCGGTGGACAATGCACTGCCTCTGGATGAATTCTATGTGGGCGATGCGAATGGTAAAGCTGTTCCCACACCTAAAAGCGCTATCACCCTCAGCGGTTTTGGCGATGCAAAAGCCAATGTATCATTGGGTGATGGTTCAAGCAACTACAAAATTATCAATCTGGCAACACCAACCGGAGATCTGGAAGCTGCCAATAAGAAATACGTAGACGACAAGGCCGGTAATACCACGACAGGAACCACTCCGCCGCCGACAACGACTCCAGGAGCTACTTACTATAATACAACAGATAAAACGCTGTACGTCTATGACGGATCACATTGGGTCCCAGCGGGCGATAACCTTGGTAATCATACTGCTTCTCAAAACATACAGATGGGAACTTATGCCATCAGCAACGACGGGCAAAACAATAAAGGCCTGAGCTTCGAAACAAGCGGTAATGCCACTTTTGCGCAGGATGTGACTGTAAAAGGGAACTTCTACACGCCTTCTGACGAACGTTTGAAAACAAAAATCGAGACATTGACCAGGGCTTTACAATCCATCGACCGGATGCGGGGCGTTCGTTTCGAGTATAAAGATCAGACGAAATATGCCAAAGGAGCTAAGATTGGTGTCATCGCACCAGGAACTTCAGAAAGTGTTTCCGGAGATGGTAACAAAGGGAGCAGACGGCTTCCTGAAAGTGGACTACACGCAATTAACTGCCGTACTTATTCAGGCGGTGAAAGAGCAACAGGTACAACTGGACGACCTGAAGAACAGGCTTGACAAACAACAAGAACAGATCAATGCCATTCTGAAAAAAATTAGACAAATAAAAGAAAAAATCTGTTGAAAAGACTCATCTACATATCAGTTTTCAGGATTGTATTACTACTTGCTGGCTTCAGCGCAGCCTACGGGTCAGAGCTATTTCAGGGTGATCGGAGGGATTCCGCATCTTCCTGTAATTGATCCGTCATCTATTTCGTCTCCTGAAAACGGGATGCTCATCTTCAGCAGCACCGACTCTCAACCGCTTATTTACACTGGCACAGGGTGGGAAACCCTATGTACCAATAACATAACCGCATCAACTGCGCAGGATTATTTTGTGGTCAAAAACGGAATCCCGTTCCTGCCGTCATTGAGCGATGCTCCTCTAAACCCTCAATCAGGATCTGTTTACTACTCTACAATTACCAAATCGGTGATGGTGTATAACGGCACTACCTGGTCGAAAATGACCGACTTATTACTGGGTAGCATCTCTGACAATAGCAGCTTTATCTCCGGTTCGGCAGTATAAACTTACAAACTGCCTGTAATCAGCAACAACCCTACCCCCCACAGGACTCTCTGCCGGAGCATTCTATGTCAATTCGACATCCAAAACCATACGATTTTATAATGGCACCGGTTGGCAAGACGTAATGTGTCACCCGATCGTTGTCACTGCCATTCCAACCAATATAACCGGTTTATACGGCAACCGGAGGCGGGAACGCCCTCTCCAATGGTGGATTTAATATCTGGCTCACCGGTGTCTGCTGGAGTCCGAATGTCAACCCGGACACGCTGCTTACCTCAAAAACACGGCAACCGGCAATCGATTCCGGAATCGGTCCTTTTGTAAGCAACATTACAGGGCCTACTCCCGAACACCACCTATCACGTTCGCGCATATGCTGTCAATTCTCAGGGTGTTGAATATGGTGAAGACCGCTTATTCACAACACCAATAGAAGCACCGACAATCATCACTCTGGATGCCAAGAACATCACCAGCATATCGGCCGAAAGTGGAGGCGACATCACTGCCGACGGAGGTGCTTCCGTTACTCATCGGGGTATCATTTGGAGTGTTTTGGGGAGATCCTCTTTCCGATCCATCTCAGATAATAACAGACGACGGCTCCGGAGTAGGACAATATCCGAGTACACTCGACGGGCTGTTAGGCAATACCGTTTACTATGTCCGTGCCTATGCTGTAAACAGTGCAGGTAAAGCTTACGGCAACCTGATACAATTTACTACACCGGCACCGGTTCCGCCGGTTCTGAATCCTATCGTGACGGTTAACAATGTAACAGGCTCATCAGCAACATGCACCAGCACTATTCAAAACAACGGTGGCGCATTGGTAACCGAACGCGGGATCTGTTACACAACCGATCATTTAACCTATAGTTACATACCGTCGTCCACTGTTACTCCTACTGATATTGGCACCTTTATCAACAATCTGACAGGTTTGACTCAGGGAACTACCTACTATATTAAAGGGTATGCGAAAAATAGTGCAGGCACAGGTTACAGCAGTGAAACCAGCTTCTGTACCGCAGCGCTGGTGCATATAACCACCATTCCGCCAAGCAATGTAACAGGCACCACGGCATTAAGTGGTGGAACAATTGCTGACGTCGGGTATTCTGTAATTACCGTGAGAGGTGTTTGTTGGGATACTATTCCAAATCCGACAACCGATTTGACAACTAAAACGGTTCAACCCGTCAGCGACAGCGGAATAGGCAACTATTACAGCTCGATGACCGGATTAAAGCCCGGCAAGAAATATTACGTGCGTGCTTATGCGGTAAATGGAGCCGGCACTGCCTATGGAAACCTGGATAGCCTCACCACACTGGACTATCCCAAAGTTCTGACTATTGATGCAGCGGCATTCAGTAATGACACCGGTGTAGCCGGAGGTGAAGTGCTTTCGGACGGAGGAGCCGAAGTGACTGAAAGAGGTGTTTGTTGGGATACGGCAGAAAACCCGACAGTCAATTCGTACCATACAATTAATGGCTCAGGACTGGGATTATTCTACAGTACTTTAACCGGACTGACGGCCAATGTGACCTATCACATGAGAGCCTACGCCCGCAACAGTGTCGGCGTTGCATATGGTGAAGATAAACCATTTATTATTATCCCCGAAGCACCGACTATTATTACGCTCGACATTACAAATATTACAAGCATTTCGGCAATAAGTGGTGGTAACATTACCAGCAATGGTGGTGCATCTATCACCAAACGAGGCATCATATGGAGTACCAAGGGAGATCCGTTATCCGATCCTTCGCATGTGATTACCGATGACGGTTCGGGTGTTGGACAGTTCCCAAGTACCCTCGACGGTTTGTTAGGCAACACTACCTACTATGTTCGGGCATATGCCGTCAACAGTTATGGAAAATCGTATGGTAACCTTCTGGTATTTACCACACCGCCTCCTGTTCCACCGGCACTTAACTCTGCTGCTATTTTCATTACTGACGTTACATCCAACTCGGCCAAAGGAAGTGTGTCCATCCTCAACAATGGAGGAGCGCCGGTAACCGCGCGTGGTATCTGCTGGAGCACCGACCATATTCATTATGAATATGTTCCTTCCACGACCTTAACCGGATCTGATATCGGTACATTCTATGCCAATATAACAGGACTCTCCTCTGGTGTTACTTACTACGCCAAAGGATATGCCACCAATAGTGCGGGCACCTCTTATACCAGTGAAGTGAGCTTCATTACCGCATCACTGGCTACGATAACAACCACACCCCCGTCTAATATCGCAGGAGCAACGGCACAAAGCGGAGGATTCATTTCCGATCCGGGTAATACGGTAATTACGGCAAGAGGAGTATGTTGGAGCACTAGTGGAATTCCGACAACGGCCGACAGCCATACAACAAACGGCGCCGATGTGGGAACCTTCAGCAGCATACTGACCGGTTTGACCCCAACAACGAAATATTACGTGCGTGCTTATGCGGTAAACATTGCAGGTACTGCCTATGGAAATCTGGATAGCCTTACCACGTTGGACTATCCCAAAGTTCTGACTATTGATGCAGCGGCATTCAGTAATGACACCGGTGTAGGCGGAGGTGAAGTGCTTTCGGACGGAGGAGCCGAAGTGACAGAACGAGGTGTTTGCTGGGATACGGCAGAAAATCCTACTGTCAACTCGTACCATACAATCAATGGCTCCGGACTGGGATTATTCTACAGTACCTTAACCGGACTGACAGCCAATGTAACCTATCACATGAGAGCCTACGCCCGCAACAGTGTCGGCGTTGCATATGGTGAAGATAAACCATTTATTATTATCCCCGAAGCACCGACTATCATCACGCTCGACATTACAGATATTACAAGCATTTCGGCAGTAAGTGGTGGTAACATTACCAGCAATGGTGGTGCATCTATCACCAAACGAGGCATCATATGGAGTACCAAGGGAGATCCGTTATCCGATCCTTCGCATGTGATTACCGATGACGGTTCGGGTGTTGGGCAGTTTCCCAAGTACCCTCGACGGTTTGTTAGGTAACACCTACCTACTATGTTCGGGCCTATGCAGTCAACAGTTATGGGAAATCGTATGGTAACCTTCTGGTGTTTACCACACCGCCTCCTGTTCCACCGGCACTTAATTCTGCGGCTATTCACATAAGCGACGTTACATCCGACTCAGCCAAGGGCAGTATGACCATCCTCAACAATGGAGGAGCACCGGTAACCGCGCGTGGTATCTGCTGGAGTACCGACCGTATTCATTATGAATATGTTCCTTCCACAACCTTAACCGGATCTGATGTCGGAACATTCTATGCCAATATAACAGGTCTCACCTCCGGTGTTACTTACTATGCCAAAGGATATGCCACAAACAGTGCAGGTACCTCTTATACCAGTGAAGTGAGCTTTATTACGGCATCCCTGGCTACGATAACCACCACACACACCCGTCTAATATCGCAGGAGCAACGGCACAAAGCGGAGGATTCATTTCCGATCCGGGTAATGCAGTCATTACAGCAAGAGGTGTATGCTGGAGCACTAGTGGAATTCCAACAACAGCCAATAGCCACACCACAAACGGCGCCGATGTGGGAACCTTCAGCAGCGTACTGACAGGTTTAAACCCCCGGAACGAAATATTATGTACGGGCATATGCCGTAAACGTTGCAGGTACAGCCTACGGTGAACTGGACAGTTTGACAACACTGAATTATCCGGTAGTAACAACCCTTTCGGTTTCTTCGATTGTAAACAACACAGCAACCGGAGGCGGTAATGTTCTTTCGGACGGAGGCGCGCCCGTTACAACACGTGGAGTATGCTGGAGTACAACAGCAAACCCAACCGTTTATTCATCAGCTGTAGCATCAGGCTCCGGTTTGGGACTGTATTCCGGTACACTGACAGGACTGGAACCCAATGTGACTTACCACGTTCGGGCCTATGCATACAACGGCGTGGGATACGCGTATGGCGAGGACAAAACATTCATGATAATTCCGGGAGTTCCAAGCGTGACCACCCTACCGATTCATGATGTGACCAGCATGACCGCCATCGGAGGTGGAAACATTACCGACAACGGAGCTTCTGCTATCACTTCAAGGGGCATCATTGTAAGCAAGAAAGGTGAACCTATTGACGATCCTTCGGCAATAACCACCAACGACGGTAACGGAAACGGCATCTTTACAAGCAATGTAACCGGATTGTGGGGCGACACTATCTATTACGTCCGGGCTTACGCTGTCAACAGCTATGGAACATCATACGGAGATATTATCCAGTTTGTGACACCTCCGGCGATTCCTCCGGCGCTCAATCTTCCTTTGGTTAGAGTAATGAATATTACAGGCACCACAGGAACTGGTTACAGTACCATTCTTAACAATGGAGGAGCACCTGTCACTTCGCGCGGTATTTGTAATACCACCGACAGACTCCACTATGACTATATTCCGTCGGCAACAGTTAATCTCAACGATCTGGGAGAATTTACGACCAATATTACAGGCCTCACTCCGGGCGTAACCTATTATGCTAAAGGATATGCAACCAACACAGGCGGTACAGGATATACTAACGAAATCAGCTTTATAACGGCATCATTCGTGCCTATCACCACCATTGCTCCGAATACTGTCGGCTATACAACAGCTCAAAGTGGAGGGGTAATCAGCAATACAGGAAACTCGGTGATTACAGCACGTGGCATATGCTGGAGTCTTGGCAAGAATCCGACAACCGCTCTTTCTACCAAACCGCAGAAGCGTTAGGAAGCGATGGTACCGGATCGTTTACAAGTTCACTCACAGGATTGATTCCTTCCGTGAAATATTATGTAAGAGCTTATGCTGTGAATGGCGCCGGCGTATCGTATGGCAATCTGGATAGTCTGGTAACTGTAGCTCCGGGCGCGCCTGCCGTGGTTACATCTGCAATTGACTCGATCAACGGAGCGTCTGCACGACTTTCAGGACAAGTAATAGATGAAGGTGGTTCAACAGTAACCGAACGTGGTATCTGTTGGAGCACAACTGCCAACCCGACAATGTCGGATTCGTACCAAAGTAACGGTACCGGATTAGGTCTCTATTACGTCAAAGCTACCAGCCTGACCGCAGGTACAACTTACCATGTGAGAGCGTATGCTACCAACAGCGCGGGTACAACCTACGGTGAAGATAAAACATTTATCACCAACGTAGTTCCGACACTTACAACCATTGCCCCGACGAATGTGACCAACTCGTCGGTTACCACCGGAGGTATCATCACCAGCGACGGCGGCGATGCTGTCACAACACGTGGGGTATGCTGGAGTGTTGCACCTAATCCTACTCTGACGAGCGAATACATCACCAATGGTTCAGGAATCGGAACTTTCGCCAGCTCCATAACCGGACTGTATGGAAGTACACGTTACTATGTTCGCGCTTATGCAATGAACACTGCCGGCGTGGCTTACGGTAATGAAGTGAGCTTCGTGACCGCCTCTGCCTTAGTTCCTACGGTGACAACGGTAGATGCAATTAATATTGGAGGAACCACTGCCGAAGTACGCGGTAATGTTACGGCAAACGGTGGAGCAGATGTTACTGAAAGAGGTATCTGCTGGAATACAAGCGCTTCTCCGACAATTGATATAAATCACGTTGCAAATGGAGCCGGTGTTGGTACCTTCTCAGGAGTCCTTACCGGCCTGACCCCCAAGACAAAATATTATGCCCGTGCTTATGCAATCAACAGTGTAGGTATAGCTTATGGATCCGACATCACGTTTACGACTGTTACTCCGGCTACCATCACTACCTCAGCCGTAACTGCAACTACAGGAGCAACAGCCAAAGGCGGAGGATCAATTACAAGTGACGGAGGTGCACCTGTAACAACAAGCGGTTTGTGCTGGAGTACCACCAATTCACCTACCATTGCAGATCCTCATACAACAGGAACAATCGGTATCGGAGATTTCATTCATACAATGACCGGTCTGATGGGTAACACCATTTATTACGTCCGTGCCTATGCGATCAACAGCGCAGGAATTGCTTACGGTGATCCTGTAATGTTTATGACCGGAGCTCCCGAACTGGCAACGCTGACTACAGTTAATGGTACCAGCGGCAGCGACGGAAGAAGTATCACTTCGGGTGGTAATGTTTCGAGCAACGGCGGCTCTGTTATTACAACAGGTGGTATGTGCTGGAGCACTGTTCCCGGATTTAAACCCGACACCGTGGTAGCTAACAGAAACTCGCTTTCGACAACAGGAAGCTTTACTTCTGTCATTTCTGGATTAAGCAAAGGAACTACATACTACATCCGAGCTTATGTAACCAATGGCATCGGAACCTCTTACGGCAACGAAATGAGTGTGTCGACCCTTGAAGTACCCATGGTACAAACCATTGCTCCCAATCCGGGAACCGTCACCAATGTTTCTGCCATTGGCGGAGGCTCTATTTTATCGAATGGAGGCTCATCGGTTACATCAAGCGGAGTTTGCTGGAGCACAAGTCACAACCCAACAACTGACAATGACCATACGACCAACGGTCCTGGAGAAGCTGCCTTTACAAGCAACATTACCAACCTGTTGGGAAGTACGACGTATTATGTCAGAGCTTATGCAGTTAACGGAGTCGGCCTTGCTTATGGAAATGAAATCAGCTTTACAACCAAACCTCCTACTTTAGCTACCATTGTAACAGATAAGGTTACCCTGAAATCGGGTACTTCTGCGACAGGCGGAGGCACAATAATAACTAACGGAGGAGCTGTGGTAACTACCCGCGGATTGTTCTGGTGTACAGTTCCGAACTTCAACACAGATACGATAATTAATAACAAGACGGCTGAAACCGGTTATTTCGTAGGAAGCTTCACTCACTCAATAGATGGCCTGATGCCCAATACCACGTACTATGTGAAGGCTTACGTAATCAACAGCGCAGGCATTGCCTACGGCGACGAAGTCAGCTTTACGACACCGGCGGTTCCGAGCCTGACCACGGCTTATGCAACAGCAACCGGAAGCACAAAAGCTTCGAGCGGTGGTGACATTGCCAACGACGGAGGTTCATATGTTACATCTCGCGGTGTGGTATGGAGCACGATTGCTTCGTTCAATCCCGACACGGTAACCGTCCATAAAACATACAACGGAGGAGGTGTCGGCTCGTTTATCAGTAACATCACCGGCTTAAAAGGTAGCACAACCTATTACATAATGGCTTATGCTACCAACGTTGCAGGAACAGCATACGGTAATATGCTAAGCTTTATTACCGACCCGGCTACTCTTGCCAAACTCACCACACGTGATGCCTGGTATATCGGAGGAACAACAGCATACAGCGGAGGCTACATCTCTGACGACGGAGGTGAACCTGTTACCACCCGTGGCATGATGTGGAGCACTGTTTCCGGGTTCCGTGCCGATACTGTAGTAGTGAATAAAGTATCGCAAACAGGAACAGGCAATGGTTACTTCACCACGGCATTGAGCAGCCTGAAGCCGGGTACAACTTACTACATCAGAGCGTTTGCTATCAACAAAGTCGGAGTGGCTTACGGAAACGAACTAAGCTTCACTACATTGACAGTTCCGACAGTAACAACCGACAGTATAGCTGCTTCGGCCAACGGTATCTCGGCTAGCGGTGGCGGAGAGATTATTGCCGATGGCGGAGCCGGGGTTACCAATCAGGGTATCTGCTGGAGTATTGGCCATAATCCGACAACCAGCCTTGCCACCAAAACAACCTACGATCCACGTACAGGTAATACGTTCGATAGTAAGCTTACAGGCCTGAAACCGGCTACCACGTATTACGTACGTGCTTATACGGTAAATAATCAGGGAACCGGCTATGGTCAGGAGATTGCATTCACCACTCCGGCTATTGCTCCAACTATTACAACGACCTATACTACCATCATTTCAAAAACATCGGTGGTAACCGGTGGAAATATTACCGACAACGGTGGAGCTGCGGTTACAAAGAGAGG